>JAFXPO010000030.1 GCA_017527825.1 Oscillospiraceae bacterium | reverse complement strand
TCTCCCGAGAGGCGAAAGCAGTCTTGAAGAAAGTCCCGCTCCAGCGTCAGCTGCCCGATGGTCTTGAGCATCCGGGCAGTCTCTCTGCGCTGGGCAGCCTCTTTCTTCTTTGCCTCCTTCTCCGCCTTACGGGGATCTTCAAACACGGCGCTGGCGTTTTCCAGGAACTCCTTTTTCCAGTTGCGGACCATGTTGGGGTTTAGGTTGTTTTCCGCCGCGATCTCGCCGAGTTCTTTCTCACCCCGAAGAACTTCCAGAACTATCTTTGCCTTGTACTGTGCTGTGTATCGTCTGTATCCCATGGTATGTGCTCCTTCCTTGCATTTTTTGTATCATACCATGTTCACGCTCTTTTTCTCAACTGTGGTCTGGATCTCGGGAACCATTATACTCTTTGGTGTGTTGAACAAGCCTTTCACAAGCGGCACCCGTGTTAGAAAAAGGAAACTTTTTCTATGTTTTGCGGGGCAAAACATAATAAGCCTCTGTGATACGGCGGTTCGGCAGAGCCGAAAACAGTAACAACTGCCTTCGGGCGAAAAAGGAGATAGTCGTATGAAGCACAGAATGAATGCGAAGAGAACGATCCCAGTCCTGCTTACCATCTGCCTCATGCTGAGCCTGCTGGCTGGCGTCACCGTCCGCGCAACGTCGGACTATACGCCGACGGCGGCAGTGACGATCAACTACGGCGGCAGCAGTCTGCCGACTGAGTCGACTATCGCCTACGGTGGGACTGCTTACGCAACCGTGGATGCGCCCACAACGCTTTCATCCGGTGCACCGAGTGCAAAAGCCTATTGGCAGTATACGATTTCCACAACTGTGAATGGAAGCGGAAAGTATGATATTACGGATACGATCCTGTTTCTTGATCCGGGCAGCCTGCTGAGACTTACCGGAGCTGCTACATATGAGATTGTTCCGACCAATGCCGGAACCGGACTGTCCATCAACGGGAAAAAGCTGTTTTCGATTGATGCAGGCAGCCGACTCGACACCAAAGAGTTTTCGAGCAATTTCGCCATCGTTCTGGATCCTGGCTTGAGCAGCCGTTCGAACGAGACCTCAAGCAACGAGTTCTATCAGAAAGACATCTATTATGCCTGCCTGTCTACCAGTTGGGCTGTGGCGGAGGCGCTGGTCTGGAAGAGGTCGGATGCTGAGCTGAGCCATAGACGTTTCTATGCAAAGTTTGCTGAGGGCGGCAGTGTGAACGATGCGCTTTCGGATGCCTGCGGCGAGTCCACTGCATCCGGCGTAGGTACGGGCAGTGATATTTATTTGCTCCGGGACGTCGACGTCACCACGACGGAAACGGTCAGCATGGGTTCGACCAATAAGATTTACTGCTGCAACGGCAGCCACCTGACTGTGACCGGCAACGGCAACGTCACCCTCAACAATGCTGTTGTCAATGAGAAGGGAACTGCCGTCACGGCGTATGAAGACGCCGCGGACGTCAAGCTCCGTCTGATGGACGGCGGCACGATCACCGACAATGTTGGCAATACGATCTGCGCGACGTATTCCAGCAATCATGGCGCCAGTGATTCCAAGGTGATCGGTACGAACACGATCCTGTACTATACGGGCGGATCGGAAAACCACTCTGTGAAAATTCGCGGCACCTTCGCGCAGGCAAGCGGCTATTTTGCCTTGATTGCGGAGGGGAATGCTCCCGAAACGTGCAAAACGGTGATTACGGCGACGGGAGAGACCACTACCAGCGCCATCAAGGAAGACAGCGCAGATCTGCAGCCCGGTCACGCCTATGTCGTCGCGAGGGATGAAGAGGCGACGCTGACCTTGTCGGGCGGCGATGCGAAATGCCATGTCCTTTGCGAATTCCCGTCGGAGTATGCGATCAGGATTTCGAGCGGAACCGTCTATGCACAGCCGGAAGACACTACCGTTAATATTAATGTGAAAGCTGAGAACGGTACTGCGGGCGTGGTGAAGGCGTTCGGCGGCAATGTGTATGTCAAAAGCCAGATTGCCGCGCTGAAGGCGACCAACGGCGCAAGGGTAGAAGTAACCAACACAGGTATTGTAGAAAACGCCTATGTGTCGAATAACGCCGTGCTGATTGTGTACGGCACCGTTACCGGCACGGTAGAGGGCTATGCGGCAGACGAAAAGATTGGCTCTCTCACTGTGAACACGAGCAATGAGGTTACCGCAAAGGGCAGCTTCAAAAAGATCACCGGCGATGTCACGATGTCGGGCGATCTGACGGTTGAGGACATCAGCAGCGCCAGCGGTATCAAAGGAAACGGCAAGGATCTTACCATCAAGGGCGCGGGCAGCGTAACTGCGATCTCTGAGTCCAAATTCATCCTCAGCGGCCCGTTTGGAAAGCTCTCCATCAGCGAAGTTGACCTGACGCTGGGCAATAAAGTGGTTAGTATTCAGGAGCAGCTCAACGCAACCAACGCCGATCTGATCCTGAAGGACAAGGTGAGCGTCGGTGTAAACAGCGCGGGCGGTCTTGCGACCGGCACGCTTTCGAACAGCACGATCAAGATTCAGAACTGCACGGATGTCTATGCCAAGTTTACCGGCGAATCCGATAAGGAGAACAGGCTGCATATGGATGCCGGTACAGCCGCAAGCGCGCAGATCGGTTTGTCGGGCACGTTCGACAGCGTCACCGGCAAGGTGTTCACCTGCGGCGACCTCGCGATCCGCTCGACCGTGGAGAGCACCAGCGTTTACGGAGCGAATAAAGCGATCCTCACCGGCGGTATGACGCGCTATGGCGACGACGGCATGCAGTGGAAGATTACCCTGTCCGATGAGAAGGGCAGCGCCGCCGTGGAGCTGGCGAGCGACAAGAACGGCAGCTCGGTCGAGCAGTCCGCCGGCTTCAGCGGCATCGAGATCAACGACGGCGCGGGCAATACCAGCAATGTCTCGCTCACGATGGAGAAGGATGCGACCAAGCCGGTCAACATCGGCAAGGACGAAACCGACAAATGGGAGGAGACCGCGCTGAACGTCAAGGGTGACGCGAACACGGTCGTCACCCTCCGTACCAACGCGATTTACGGCAAGGTCGACGGCGTTGTCGTTGACAGCGTTGGAAGCAGTGAGAATGTCGTCTCGCTGATTGGAACGCTGACCGGCGAAACAAAGAGCAATCTGATTGGCGACAGGCTGGAAGAGGGCGAAGCGGCAAGCTACAAGTACGGAACCGGCGTTACGGTTAAGGGCGGCGCTCACATCAAGCTCTCCAACTACGCGATCTCGGGTTATGATAAGAGCGCGAGCGACGCAGACGACGACTATGGCGCGTATGTCACCGGCGCTTCGACTGTGACGATGACCAACGTGACGATCACAGACGCGAACAACTCCGCGGCCGGCCTCAAGATCGACGGCGCCAGCACGGTCACGCTCGACGGCGCTGCCGTATCCGGCAAGTCCGCCGCGGACGTCAGCGGCAGCAGCACGCTGAATCTGAAGGGCGAGAACACCTTCACCGGTACGATCAACGGTCTCAAGAGCGCGAACAGCACCGTGACGAACGTGTTTGACGATACCGCTAACGGCTTCGGCACGATGACGACCACCGCTTCGACAGCGGATACCGAGGCCGCGCTGAACGTGGAAGGCGGTACGGTCACGCTGACCGACTACGCTTTTACGGGAGCAAAAACCGGTGCCTATGTCAATGGCGGCACGGTCACACTAACCGGTACGGAATCAAATAAGACGATCACCGGCACCACATACGGCCTGCGTGTCAGAACCAACTGCGTACTCAACCTGACCGGATACGCTGTCTCGAGCACCGCAGAGGGCAGCACGGCGGCTGAGGTCATGGGTACGCTGAACCTCGCCGGAACGAACAGCTTCGGCAGCACAGCGGCCGGCGCCTATGGCGTAGACGTTAACGGCGGTACTGTGACGAACTTCAAACTCGGTGAAGCCGGGTCTGAGTCACAGGGCAGCGGTGCGATCACCGTTCCGAGCGGAACCGGTCTGTACGTTCAGGGTACGACACCCAATGTTACGCTGGAGAACTATTCCGTTATCTGTGAGAACACCGGAATGACTGCTGTTCTTGTGAAAGAGGGCAACGTGACTCTGACCGCAACAGAAGCGGACAAAAAGATCCAAGGCGATAAGTACGCTCTTGTTGCGCAGGGCAATGCGGTCGTTCGTATTGATGGCGTCAGCGGCGACGGATATGAGTATAAGATCCTTAACGCAACAAGCGATGTTGAGACCGTTAAGATCGAAAATGCGTCTGTTTACCTTGGCCGGTATGCCAAGGTGGACAACGTAACCGAGGGTGTTCAGAAGAATTTCTCCGGTGAAAATGCGTATCTCTATGTGGAATCTGCGAACGCTGACGAGATGCTGATCGAAGGCAGCTTTGCAAACGTCGTCGGCCCGAAGTTCAAGACCAGCAACAGTCTGACGGTGAACACGACCGATGCCGGAACCTGGACGCGCAGCTACGGTGACAGCGATGCGGTTACGTATGTCGGCAAGATGATTCTCGCCGGCGCGCGTGACGAACATGATCTGATACTGGGCAAGACGGACGTGACGCTCGAGTCCGGGAGCGCATTTGATTCCATCAAGGTGGACGGCGAAAGCGCCACCGCCAAGGCGAAGCTTACTACAGAGGGCGAGTTGACCGTCAACGGCGGTCTTGCCTATGGCATTCAGGTCTCCAACGCGGACATCACGATGGCGCCCGTCATTGCGACTCAGGCGTCTTGGGCCGTCACAAACAGCAATGCGAACGGCGTCGCGCTTGACTTCGGCAGCGGAACAACGGTCGAGATGCAGGGTACGGTCAACGCGGAAGCCACGGGCAACGACAGCGTCGGTATGAAGCTTGTGGGCGCGAGAGTGTCGACTGCGAGCGAAAAGACCGTGGTCGGTTTGATCAAAGGTGCGACCGCACTGAGCATGGCGAACGATACGGCAAACGCATCGTCTCTCGCCTTGACCGGCGACAGTGCAAACGCTGCAAATCTGAAGCTGGTTGGACAGACGAGGTGGACAGGAAGCGCTTATGCGGGCGGAACCGCATTGAGCGCTGACGGTGGTTCCACTGCATCCATCAGCTATGCGACGCTTCAGACCGATGAATTGCCGAAGTGGAACGATAGTGAGGAGATGAACGTCCCGGTCGTTGATATCAAGAACACTGGGTCGGACGGTGTGATTTTCACGAGCTGTGTGGTCAAGCACGTTAACCATTTCTCCGAGGAAGCGCTCGTCAGCGTCAGCGGTGGCAAAGTCAGGCTCGTTGGCACAGATGTCAATGCGAGAGCAAACGGCTCCGCGCTGTATGTGAGCAACGGCGAGGTTTTCCTGGCGGATCTGACGCAGGGCGAAACTGTGACACCCACCAAGATCTATAACACCGGAGCAAAAAAGAGAGAAGCGGACACGGTTGAAATCAAGACCATTGAGCAGATCGGCGGCGCGCTGACGAGCGACGCTACACTGGGCGGAGATCATGTCAGTTATGACCTTTCCGACGGCACAGCGCTGATCAACAAGGGAACCATCATCAAGATGGACGTCAGCGGCACCGGCACGCTGACCATGACTGGCGGCGATGTTACCGATAAAATGACCGTCAGCGGCGGCACGGCGGATATCAAGGGCGGCTCCGCAACAAGCGTTGGCGGCAAGGTTCATGATATGGACGTCAGCGCAGGCACGGTCACGCTGAGCGAATACGGCACGATTTACGATAACCTAACCGTCAGCGGCGGCACGGTGTCCGTAACGGAGCACGCTAAGGTCTACCACACAGCTTCGGATACTGACGCCATTACTCAGAGCGGCGGCACGGTGACGATCAATACCGACGCGACGCTGGCTGATGGGGAGTATGCCAAGTACAGCCTGTCTGACGGTACTGCGACGATCAACAACGGTGTGATTACCAGGATGATCGTCAGCAAGAAGGATGAGAACGCGACGACCTCGCTGACAATGATGGGTGGCAAAGTCACGGATCATATGAATGTCAGCGGCGGTACGGTTTCGGTGGGCGGCTCTGCCAAGGTCTATAACACAGACGGAACCAAGGATGCCGTCACTCAGTCCGGCGGTGATGTGACGTTCAACACCACGGCGACGCTGGCTGACGGGGAGTATGCCAAGTACAGCCTGTCCTACGGTACTGCGACGATCAACAACGGCGTGATTACCAAGATGGATGTCAGCAGCACCGGCGCGCTGACGATGACCGGCGGCTCGATCACCGACAAGCTGACCGTCAGCGGTACGGGTGCGAAGACGGTTTCCGGCGGCACGATCAAGGATGTGGAAGTTGGAATCGGTACTGCTTCGCTGAACATGACCGGCGGCACGGTGACCGGTACGATGGAGATCAAGACCGGCGGCGCTGCGAATATCACAAGTGCCGATAACAGCACGAGCGGCGGCGCTGTGGTTACCACGCTGACGGTCACGGGCGGCACAGCCAACATTATGAGCGGCACAAACAGTTCTGTTGGCGGTGCGGTCACAACACTGACCGTCAGCAGCGGCACGGCGGATATCAGCGTCGGTACGGTCACAACGGCATCGTTCGGCAGTACCGGTATTCTGAATATGACCGGTGGATCGATCACCGACAAGCTGACCGTCAGCGGTACGGGAGCAAAGACGGTTTCCGGCGGCACGATCAAGGATGTGGATGTTGACGACGGAGCTGTAACCGTGACCGGTGGAACTGTGACCGGAACGATGGAGGTCAAGACCGGCGGCACGGCGGATATCAAGGGCGGCTCCGCAACAAGTGTTGGCGGCAAGGTTCATGATATGGACGTCAGCGCAGGCACGGTCACGCTGAGCGAATACGGCACGATTTACGATAACCTAACCGTCAGCGGTGGTACGGCGACCGTGAGCGGATACGGCTCGGTCACCACGATGACTGTTACAAACGGCGTTGCAAATGTGAGTGAGAACGGCGCGATAGCGACGATGACCGTCAGTGACACCGGTGTGGCGAGCGTCTCCGGCGGTACAGTTGCCTCGATGACCGTCAGCGGCACCGGAGCGAAGACGGTTTCCGGCGGTACGGTCTCGGCGATGAACATCACCGGAGGTACGTTGACCGTTACCAACGGCACAGCCAATGGCCTGAAACTGAGCGAAAGCGGCAACCTGATCCTGAATGGCACCGGAACGGTTGCACTCGGCGAGAACCTTTCGAATGCGAATATAACGCTTACCAAGGGCACATTGACCATGAACGGCTACACGGCGACGCTCAAGGACAACAAGCTGCCTGTCGGCAATGGTACTGCAAAATTCGAGTTGACGAACGCTCAGGCGATCGGCAGCGGAACGATCACGGTGACGGATACACAGATCACCTCTTTGCCGTACGCGGTTGGCGGCGGTACCTTCGCGGGCTGGAGAGACAGTGCGAACAGCGCCAATTACCATCCCACAGGCACATCCACTGCTGTAGAGTTGAAGGCTGATCTTACACTGATCCCACAGTTTACGTCTTCCGATTCCAGCACGCCGATTGACGTTACGATCGGCGGCGGCACGACCGGTGGCGATACGACCGGCGGCACGTCCGGCAGCGATACGACCGGCGGCACGTCCGGCAGCGATACGACCGGCGGCACAGGCGGCAGCGATACGACCGGCGGCGATACGACCGGCGGCGCTGGCGGTGCAGGCGGTGGTGCAAGCGGTGGCGCAGGCGGCGGTGCAGGTGGCGTTGACGGCGGTGCAGGCGGCGGTGCAAGCGGTGGCGCAGGTGGTGGCGCAGGCGGCGGTGCAGGCGGCGTGTCCGGCGGCACTACAACCGAAGTAACTGACACTGGAAAAGAGACTGCTACGCTGAAGAATATCCGTGCAAGCAAGAGCGGAAACACCGCTACGCTTGGCGAAATCAGCAGCGAAGACATCGCCGAGGTCGGTGCAGTCGAGGAGCTTGTGATCGATCTGTCGGCTGCCGGAACGGAAGTGACGACCGTTTCGATGTCGAAGAAAACGATTTCGAACGTTGAGAAATCTGACGCGGAAGCGCTCAAGCTCATTATGCCGAACGCGACAGTCACGCTGGACAATGAAGCGCTCAAGGCTGTGGAGCAGCAGGCTGCCGGCAGTTCGATCCAGGTCAGGGTGCTCATTGGCATTGCTGCGGAGCGCACCATGACAACGGCACAGCGTGAAGCGACCAAGAAGATAGATTCTCCCGTGGTTGTGAGCGCGACGATCTTGTCCAACAGAAAGACGATTTCCTCGTTTGGCGAGGGAACGGCTACCGTCACGGTTCCGATTGAAAATGCCGGAACTGTGAACGTCTGGTACATTGCTGACGACGGCGCTGCAACATTGATCGAATCTGAATACGACGGGGAATACGCCTCGTTTACGACGGAACACTTCTCGTACTATGTCATTGAGCGTCTGGATCGCTGGTTTACAGACGTTCCCGCGACGGCATATTTCTATGATGCCGTGAAGTGGGCGCTTGAAAAAGGCGTCACCAGCGGCACCAGTGAGGATACTTTCAGCCCCGCAGACGCATGCAACCGCGCGCAGGTCGTTACGTTCCTTTGGAGAGCTGCCGGTGAGCCTGAACCCACTGCGGCATCTACGGATTTCACTGACGTTGTTGCCGGACAGTACTATTATAAGGCGGTACTGTGGGCAGTCGAGCAGGGGATCACTCAAGGAACCGGCGAGGAAGCATTCTCTCCGGATGCTACTGTGACCCGCGGCCAGGTCGTCACCTTCCTGTACCGTGCGATCGGTACGGAACGGAAGGATACGGCAGAGAATGTGTTCACGGACGTTGCGGAAAGCGCATATTATTACGATGCGGTGCTTTGGGCGACGGAGAACGGCGTCACGACTGGCCAGACAGAGACAACGTTCGGCCCGGACGCCAGCTGCACGCGCGGTCAGATCGTTACGTTCCTGTATCGCGCCTATTCTCAGCTTGACTGAGACGATTTGAACGATGGGGGACTGTCCCCAGAAGGTTGGAGACAGTCCCCAAGGGAAAAGCAAGGAGAGACCCGATGAGCAACGAGGGGATAGCTCCGGAATTCCGTCCGGAACCTCATGTTTTCAATAAGAGCTGGTTTAAGCGGCTTGTTGCAATGGCGCTGAGCATTGCTATGGTTTCGACGTTGGTGGTTCCGGCACTGCCCGGAAGGACAAACGCCGACGCCGGGGAACCGGCGTCCGTGGAGGAACAGTCTGACGTCGACCGTCCCGCGGTGGCCAACATATCCGATGGAAACGATGCTTCGGCGCTGGAAATGAGCGTTTCCGACGCTTTCTTGATTGCGTATCTCCGCTGTGAGCAGGCGTTGAACGACGGCGCGTATTTGGAAGCGCTTGCGTTTTCGGAGGAGTGTCTTTCGCTTGCTGTATCCGATGAAGAAACTGTGACGGCGCTCGCAGAGAAGGGCAACGTCCTGTTCCTTCTGGGCCGCTATTCCGAGGCTGAGGATGCATACCTTCAGATCCTGTCGACAGACGCCATTGAGGCGGTTTCTGAGGTGAGCCTTTACAGTCGCCTTGCGCAATGCAGGCTCCTTGAGGGAAAAATAGGAGAAGCGATGCAATCCTGTGAGCTTGCGTTTCAAGCGGCGGAGCAGGATGATCTCGCGGAACTGTATGCCCTGCGCGGAGTCATCCTCTTTTACGGTGAGAATTATGAAGCGGCAAAGTCTGATTTTCAGACTGCACTGGAGCTGGGCTATGAGGACACGGAGCTCTTGCAGACACAGATCGATCAGTGCGACCAACTGATCCTGATCGAGTCTGAACCCGATACCGAGACAAGCGCCGCAGCATCCTATGCAAAGCCCGAACCGTCTGAGACGGAGACGAACGCCGCGAAATATTACTTCGCCGGTGATTACCGGCAGGCGGCGGAAGAGTTCCGCAAGCTGCTCGGAAAGAGCTATTACTACACGGATATGCAGCTCTATTCCAACATTGCGAAATGCCAGTATCAGCTTGGCGACTACGCCGGCGCGGTGGAGAGCTGCACGGCAGGTCTGAAACAGAAAGGAAATGACGAGCGTGCCGCGCTTTATACGCTGCGCGGTTCCGCGCGTATGGCGCTCGGCGAGAGCGCTCTTGCGGCGGCAGACTTTGAATCAGCCATTAAAAATGGCGCGGCAAACCCGAAACTGAACGCGCTTCAAGCGGCGATCTGCTATTACTTCAGCGATGATTTTGCCCGCTGCATCGAAATCGGTACGCCTTTGATCGACACGGAAGGCTATGAGGAGGCTGCCATGTGGGTCGCGCTCTCCCGATACATGATGGGGGAGTACGCATCGGCGGCTGAGCTGCTTGCGAGGAGCGTGGAACTGGATCAGACTTATTGCCGAAAGGACGAGCTGTATCGTCTGAAGGCGCGCTGCGAGCTGCAGCTTGGCGAATTTACGGATGTGATCGAATCGGCGTCATTGGGCCTTATCGCCGGAGCCGAAAGCGGACTACGGGATGCGTGGATCGAGTCTGAGCTTTATAATCTACGGGGTTCCGCATTTTTGTCCGTCGGTCAGTATCAAGCGGCGCTGGATGATCTGAAAGCCGCTTTGGAGATCAGCGATGTGGAATCCTATGATCTGCTGACGCAGATCACACTCTGCTCGTTCCTGCTCGGGAACTACAACGACACGGTGGATTACGGCAGCCGCGCCATGGAGGCAGGCGAGCCGACAGCAGATCTTTGTTACTGGGTCGGTCTTGCCGGCTTTTCGACGCAACAGTATGAAAAAGCGAGAAAGGTGCTGTTAAAGTGCTGTGAACTGGATGAAACGAAGGAAAACATCTGGTTCTATATCGGCGTTTGCAGTTTTTCGATGGAGGATTACGAGACGGCGATCGGTCAGTTTACTTCCTCAATCGATGCGGGCGAACCCGCAGCGGCACGGAGTCTGTATAATCGCGCGATATGTTACTTGCAGGTAGAAGAATATAAAAAGGCAAAAGCTGATCTGGAGGCCGCGGCGGAGTCCGATTCTCCCGATGTGGCAGCGGATGCGGCTGACTTGCTGAGCAGTTTGAAATCGGTTCTTGGCTGATTGACGGAACGGGGGTGTATGAATTTGAAGAATGGTAAACAAAATGACAGTACCGTTCTGTCACTGTCAGTCAAAAACTGTAGCGCAATACCGGATATAGCAGAATCTCAAAGAAAGGTGGGGATGCACGTGCAAAACAACTGGAAAAAGCTGCTGGTTTTACTGACGTGCCTCATTTTATCTGCGTCGTTGGCGGCATCACCCGCCTTTGCGACGGGGGATGAGGAAACGCCGGACGATGCACCTGCTGCGGTACAGGGCACCGACCAGACCAGCGGCGTGTCTTCCAGTGAAGAAACAACGGCTAACATGCCTGCTGTCGGGCAGGATGCAGGCCAAAGCGGCGGAGAATCCTTTAACCAGGATACTCTGTCCGGTGACTCTGCCGCGGATCAGGGCGTGGATACGATGGATGAATCTGTCGCAGGCGCGCTCGATTCTGCCGCGCAGAGCGTTTTGAATACGGCACAGGCGACGCTGGGCAGCACGCTGCTCGGCAGCCCGAGTGTTTCGGGCGACGAGCCTTCCGGTTCGACAATACTTGGAAACGCACCCTCTGGAGGGGAGACTGCCTCCACGATACAGGATGCAATCAATGAGGCGCTGCTGAAGATCCAAAACGGGTCGAGCACGGACTATGAAATCGTCATCAATGTGGATGATCTCAGTGCAGAGTCCTATTCGCAGGGCGTGAAGATCGAGAAGACCTTCACAGTCGGCGATACAGCGTATACGCTGACGGACGAGCAGCTTGAACAGCTGTCTGTGAAGCTGACATCGACTGAAGGCGCGGAGATGAGCGGCGACTGGATGATCAACGGGATCAAGGTGGTTCTGGAGAATCTTGAATTCTCCGGAACGGTCGATATCCGCGACGCAAAGGGGCGTTCCTATGTCCTGACAGCCCCGGGTATGTTTTCCGCGACAGTGAATCCAGACGGTACGTTTCTGACGACGAAAGTCTCTGTCACGCTCGATGAGGAGACCGTTGTGATCAATAACACCGTTGCGGAACTGACGGTAACCGGAAGCGACGATGACGATGTGTTCAGCGTCGCATCCAACAGCGGTACGCTGACGATCAACGCGGGTGGCGGCGACGATACGATCATCGCGCAAGTCGACGGCGGTTCGCTGACGGTTGACGCGGGCAATGGCACCGATACCGTCTCTGTGAGCGGCGGAAGCGGCAACGATACGATCGTTGTGAAAGCCGGTGGGGAAGACATTGTGAACGTCAACGCCGGCGCTGGCGACGATACGGTCACGTTGACCGGAGCGGGCGCCGTATATGGCGGCGACGGCAGCGACACCATTTCGTATGACGTGGGCGGCACGGGCGTCGCGACGCTTGACGGCGGCAGCGGTGAGGATACGCTCCGCCTGACGGGCAGCCTCGGCAAGACGACCGGCAATTCCTACTCCGCGGAGAAGGGTATATATTCCCTCAAGGGTGGCAGCGTTGTGCTGACCGTGCGTGATATGGATAACGTTGTCGATGACGTCACGGACAAACCTGTCGTCAGCATCGCGGGTCATCTTACCGCGACCGCATATAACAACGCGGGCGAACCGATCACATCCGGCGAGGGCAACTATAAGAAGTATACATATACGATCAGCGAAAGCTTTACCGTATATTATTATGATGTAGACGGTGACGAGGTCTATGCCTCCTCTTCGTCGATCAAGGCGGCAAACTCCGTCGATCAGCTTACGTTTTTGAATCCTGACGGTGTGCAGTTCACCACCGTCCTGATCGCGGCGGACGACGACCTGACCGTGCGCCAGCTTGACGCGAGCGGTGTGCCTGTTCTCATGCTGAAGGCGGATAACGTCACCGTCAACGGCGAGGTACGCGTGCAGGATGTGGCGATCATCGGAAAGACGCTGACGCTCGGCTTGACCGACAACTCCGTCGGTACGATCATCGCATCCGGCGACGTTGGAATCGCGGCGTTTGACGACGATACTACATTCAAGTCGACGCTGACGATGGAGAGCATCGGCCTCGGCGGCGTGCTTGACATCGCGAATACCGTGGCGGGCGCCGCGGAGAGCGTGAACGGCTTCGCCGGCGATCTGGTCGATTATGTTCAGGATGCCATCAATGCGGTGGAGGGTCTGAAAAAGACCTATAAAGAGAAGGTAAAGGATCCTGTGAACGGACTCTTTGCCGACGCTGACAACGCGCTTGACAGCGCGAAGGATGCGGTCGACAGCGTTCAAAGCACGATCGTGAGCGCAAGAGACAGCGTGCTTGAAACGACGCAGACCATCATCAGCGAAGTGACCGGTACATTGCGCACTGCGGTGGAGCAGATGTATTCTACCGTGAACACCGCGATCGGCACTGCCCGTTCCGCTGTCAATACAGCGAAAGATTCGCTTGATTTGATCGACAGCGGCATTGACTCTGCGGCTCAGACCGCGACGGGTGCGGTCAGCAGCGCGGCATCCGCAGCCACGGGCAAGCTGGACGATCTGAGCAATGCGATCACCACCGCGAAAACGGCGGCAACGGACGCTCTGGCGAACGGAGCCGCTCTTGCGAATGACGCCGCCAACGGAGCGAAGGACGGCATCAGCACCGCCAAGGGTCTTGCGGACAGCGCGATCGGTACGGTAAACAGCAGTCTCACCGGAGCGGATTCCTACCTGACGCAGGCAGGTACTGTGATCACAAACGCGGGAGGCTATGTCAGCAACATCAATGATATGCTGACAGATGTTACCGATGTGCTTGGCACTGCATCCGGCACGCTGACCAGCATCGGGACGAACATGGGGAGCGTCAGCACGAGTATGTCCGGCGCGCTCGGCAGTGTGACGGATTACCTCAATGTGGATGCTCTGGACGGAGTCGTCAACAGCCTTGAGGAGCAGCTTGTGGACAGCGGCATTATCCGGACGACGGCGAATACCATCGTCTCCGGCATTGACAGCATTCTGTCCGCTGCGCTGGAAAAGCTGGAGTCCGTCAAGGGCGCCGGCGCGGCGGTTCAGCTCATTAAGAGCGAAGCGGGCGATTTCAGCGTGGACGAGGGGATCGCGCTCAGCCTGGATCAGGTACGCCTGTACCTTCTCCAGGAGGAGGACAGCACGGAGATCCCGGAGGGCTTTGCCTATTCCGCGACTACCGAGGCTGCGCTCGAAGCGCTGCTCGGCGCCGGCAAGGACTACCTGCTGAAGAATAAGGAAGCCCTGCTCGAAGCCGCGCAGAGCGCGATGTCTGATGCGACTGACGCAGTCAGCGGCACCGGCGATGCGGCAAAGGCCGCCGGCGACGTTGTGAGCAACGCGAAGACGGCGATCAGCGGCGCGCAGACCACCGTTATCGGCGGCGCAACGACCGCGCTGACCGCTGCGAGCGAAACCGTCACCACTGCAAAGACGGCGGTTGCCAGCGTTCAGCAGAGCGTTGCAGACATCGCCGCGCAGATCAACAGCGCGGTGACTGCGATGAACAGCGCTATCGACAGCGCGAACAGCGCCGCGCAGGAGCAGCTTGCCGCGGCGAGCACCGCCGTGACGAACGCGGCGGACGCAGTCACTACGCAGATCGACAGTCTCAAGACGACGGTGACGAACGCCGAGACCAGCATCAACGGTCAGATCAACTCCGCGGCCGCGACGGCGCACGGATATGTGGAAACCGCCAGAGGCGCCGTACAGAAGGCTGATGAGACCGTGACCAAGGTGCAGAACTACGCTGACGAGCTGAAACTCAAGGCGGATGAGCTGATCGGTTATATTGATTCGATCCAGACGAAGCTTGAGAGCATCGGCACCGGCGTGACTGATTTCACGGGTGAGAATGCCGAAAAGCTGAAGGACGCTATCTCATCTGCCCAGACCAAGCTGACCGAGGTGCAGGCCAAGGTCAATGAGGTGATGGACAAGGTCGATGACGCGATCAAGGTCGTCTATGAGGAAGGCAACGACGCCGCTTATCTGAACCGTGTGAAGAACGTGGTGGATGAATTCGCGTCCCTGACGTCTGACGTCTCCGAGGAGATCAGCGACGCCGTGGACGCCGTCGCCAACGCCAGCCTGGATGTTGACGCCAGCCTGTTCGACGTGGTCAGCGAGGCCGCTGTCAACATCAACGCAGGCACCAGCATCGTTGCCGGCGGAAGCGTGGACATTTCCGCCGCCACCGTTCAGACGAGGCCGCTGATCGACCTGAGTCTGAACGGCAGAACGACGCAGCTCAACGACTTCAACTTTATCGGCGTCAAAATCGGCCAGTCACTGGTCAATATCGACGGTTCCATCACCGCGGGCAAGGACGTGAGCGCCAAGGCCTCGGGTGAGATCGCGATCGACGCGAGCAACGGCGAGGTCAGGGATCTCTTTATTCCCGTCGCGGTCGGCGTGGCGCTCTCTGACATCGCGACCACTGTGCGCGGCAGCATCGTCGCGGAGGGGAATGTTGCGATCACTTCCGAGAGCAAGCTGACTTCGACCGCCGCGGCGCAGAGCGGCGATACACTGCCTGTTGCCGTCGCCGTTACCGTCGTAAATACTGATACCATTACTACCATCACCGACAGCGCAATGATCGCTGCCGGCGGTGACGTTGTGGTCAGCGCAAATTCTGAGGCTGCTGTCACGACGACCGCGAATGCGGGCAGCGAGAAAACAGAGAGCGGCGGTTTCTTCGCCGTTGATGTCGTGCTGACCGATACCAGCGCCACCGTGTCTGACGAGGCTAGTATCCTCGCGGACGGCGACGTAAGCGTGATGTCGGATGCCAAGGATACCGTCGAGACCACCGCCACCTCCGAAAAGCCTGAGAAAGAGGATCAGGCGGCAAACAACGACAAGATCAAGTTCGACGACGTCATCAAGATGGTCAAGGATACCATTGAACTCGTGGCGAACAAGGTAAGCAAGGCGGGCAGCTATGCCAAAAACAAGCTGGACGCCGTGACTGTGGCAGTCCAGGGCAAGACGCTCGCCATTACCACAGAAGAGGCGGAGCACGGCCTGATCTCTACCGTCTCAAAGGCGAATAAGGACGATACCGTGACCGTCACCGTTGAGCCGGATGCGGGCTATAAGCTCAAGTCCCTGAGCTACAAGTATCTCCCGGACGGCGCAAGCGAGTATACGACCACTGTCATCACCAAGGATGACAAGGAAGCTTACAGCTTCAAGATGCCCGAAAAGCCGGTGACGCTCACTGCCGAGTTCGAGCAGCTTTCTTCGGATGAGCTCAAAGAGAAATACGGAGTGGATGCAGACGGAGATCCGCTTGCCGACTTCAATGGAAACGGCGTGCTGGTCGATATCAGGACCGGTGAGAAGATCAAGGACGAGAAGAGCGCCGGCTTTGGTTCCAACACGAGCACGGACAACGGTTCCGGCATGAGCGACCTGCTCAATGACGCCACGTCCTCCACCGACGATGCGACTAAGGAACAGAATACCTCCACCTCCAAGAGCGAGACGCAGATCGCGGGCGCGCTCGCCGTCTCCGTCGTGAAGAACAAGAACCTCGCCGAGGTTTCAACCCTCGGTACGGTGACTGGCAAGAGCGTTGAGATCCTTGCCAACGGCTCCACCGAGCTGAAGAACATTGCCAACGCCTCCAAGGTCGGCGTCGCCGACGATCCGGTGATAACGGATACTGTGACGTTCGAGGGCACGGGCGAAGAGACGAAGGAAACAAAGGAAATCGATATTACAGAACTGACCGGCAGATTCGTCTCCATTGAGATCCCTGATGGGAAGAACCTTGTTCCGGGCAGCGTTCGAGCGACATACCGCACAGCGGGTGGCGTTAAAAAGGAGCTTGAGATCAACCGCCGTGAGAAGACGGGCGGTGGCTTCTGCTATGTGTTTGAGGTGCCCGGCGACGCGATTGCCTCTGGCGATTACGCGAACAAGGTCACCGTGAGCGCACAGTATTACACTGCTGAAACCTCCGACAGCGAGTCTGCGGACGCTGTCGCTGTCAAGGCCGCGGAGACGGAGGGCGGTTCCTTCGAGCTGTCAGCTGCCAAGGTCGAGGCGGGCAAGGCTGTTGAGATCGAAGCAAAAGCCTCCGACGGGTATCAACTCGCCTCCAACGCTTTGGTTGCGATCTTTAAGGACGACACGGGCAAGGAGTATAAGATCAAGGTCAAGCAGGCGGACAACGGCAAGTTCGTTCTGGTCGTTCCCGAATTGGCGGAGGGCCGGAGCATCAAGGGCGACATCACCGTCAAGGGCAGTTTCTCGAAAGGCGAGAAGAAGTCGAACAGCATCGGCGTCGCCGTGTCGGTGGACTATATGAAGCACTCCAACCGTGCGATCCTGCGCAGCGCGACGGTGGCCGCTGAGAGCGTGAAGGTTGAGGCGCTTTCCGGCAGCGAGGCTGATCTTATCATCGCCGAGTGCGTTGCCAAGGCCGGTGCGTCCGAGGACGCGGACGTCGGCGTGGGCGGCGCGATAGCGGTCAACGTAGCGTCTGCCGAGACGCGCGCGCTGATCTATGACGGCGCGAAGCTGGCGCTGACCGGCGCGAAAAATGACAAAGACACAGCGCTTACGCTGAACGCCGAATCCTATGAGGTATTCACCACCACCGCGGATGCCGCGGCGGAGCAGGGCGACAAGGATGCGATCGGCGTCGGCGCGGGCATTGCCGTTGCCGTTACCGGTACGGACGTGGTTTCCGCGATCCAGGACAATGTTCAGATCGTCGGCGGCACGGCTCCCAACATCAGTGAGATCATCCCCAATGTCAGCAACGCTGTCGAGAACTTTCCCGATGCCGACGACAAGGATGCCGTTTCCTCGGCACTGGCCGGCATCCATACGCTTGCTCCGATCACGATCGGACTTACATCCGGTAGGGAAGTTTATCTGGGTACGTTCTCCGTGACCGCGATGCACAGTCTCACCGAAGCCATCAACGCGAAGGCCGGCGCGGCCGGCGGCACGTCCGTCGCGCCTGTGGTCGGACTCAACATTTCCGGCGCGAACGTTATGGCGTATGCGGGCAAGTCGGGCAACAGCGGTATTCTCAATACCGTGCTGGATACTTCTGTGCTGGCAACCTCATTGAACGACCGCACCCTGATCGCGGACGCTTCCACGGCGGCGCCCGCCGGCGCGGACAGCAGCGTGTCCGTCAGCGGCGCGTTTGCCATCAACGTTGCGAACGACAGCACGACAGCGCGGCTTTACCGCTCTGTGACCGCGAAGAACGTCAATGTGAAGGCAAAACAGAGCGCGCGTGAAAACGTGACGAGCAAGGCGAGCGCAGAGGGCGCGCAGGGTAAGAAATCGGATGATCCGGACGGGGGAGACTCGGACGGCGATGCGGAAGGAAGCTCAGACAAGCAGGCGGACAGCATCCTGTCCGGAGGCACGAAGCTCTCGAAGAACGTTGGCAGCGACAACGTGAATGAGAGCGCAGTCTCCGGCCTGACATCCGACCGCCAGATGGCGCAGACCGGCGAGGGCAGTGTTTCCGTAGCGGCCGGCTTTGCGCTGAACATCACCTCCAGCAAAAACGAGGCGGAGCTCGGCGGCGGTGTGACCGTTCAGGCGCATTATACTGACGAGCCGGAGTATGACGATCTGCATGAGCTGATCGCCAACGGCTCCGTCAAGGTCGAGACATATGCGCTGCATACCATTTCGGTTGTTGCCGACGCAAGTGCGGCGAAGTCCGCCACCGGCGTTGGCGTCGCGGTCGCGCTGAACGTCTACAGCTTCACCAACGACGCCACCCTCGGCGACGCGACGGTGGAAGCTGACAATCTCTACGTCCGCGCCGTTCTGATCGACGACGTCCGTGAGGAGGACGACGACGCGCCGACTGCTGACCACAGCGCGGATGCTGAGGCGCACCTCGGCAGCAGTTGGGTCGCGAAGCTGGTCTATCAGCTCATTTATGATCTGGTCGATTCCCTCGACTTCGATCTGGGCGATACCGTTCTGACCGAACTGGCAAACGAAGTTGCGGACAGCGTCAAGACCGCCTCTGCGGGCACGGCGTACGAGAGCCTGTTTACCAGCTCCGAGGATCCCGTGACCAAGGTCATGGGCAATCTGAATGATTTTATCGAAGAGCTGGAAAAAGCGCCCGAAACTCTGAAGAGCGCTATTCTTGCCGCGCTGCAAACAGAGCTGGCCAAGACCAATCTCAGCGATCTCGAGGCTATCTACACAGAGATCAAAACGGTCATTGATGACGCGAATACCGTTAAGGGCAGCGTCACGGAGGTCGTCAACAACATTATGGCCCTCAAGAATACGGTGGAGGGTCTCTACAGTGACGCGCTTGCTCTGCGCGAGCAATACAATGCGCTGGTCGCGAATATCCTGGCTCTGCCCGGCGAGGCGCAGAGTCTGGCAAACAGCGCCCTTGACATGACGCAGTTCAAACTGCTCGGGGAGACGACGCTTGACCAGACCATCGAAGCGATCCGCGAGTGCTACCGTCTGATCTCCGAGGAGCTGAATGAGGATTACCTCAAGGAACTTCTGACTGACGCGACCGACGCCTTTATTGACGCCGCGTCTGACGACGCCGAGCTCCAGAAGATCTACAGCGAGACCAAGACCGCATACAGCGACCTGCTGAATAAGTACGCGACGGTGCAGAGCAATCTCACCGCGGTGGAAAACCAGTATGATGAGGTTGTTAAGCAGTTCAACGCACTCATTGCCGCCATCAAGAACAATGTGACCGCGGTCTACACGGACAACGAGGCGCAGATCAGCGCCTGCGTCGATCAGGTCATGGCGTGCTACGGCGACGTGATGGACTGCATCGCGCTGATTGGCGAGTACCAGCAGCGCGCGCAGGAGATCCAGAACAAGGTGAATGAGATCTACGCCGCGTTTGAAAACGTCTACGGCGAGGGCTACACGACATTTACCGATAAGTTCACCACGGACCATATCACCACGCTTCTGACCAACACGCTCGGCAGCACGGGCGGTGCGCTGGCGCAGGAAGTGGAGAAGCTCATCAAGGACGTCGCCGAGGAGGAGGTCAAGAAGCTCCTTACGGTGGAGAATCTGGTTGCGGTCATCACCGGCGAAAAGTCCGTCAGCGGTATGGGCGTTGAGCTTAAAAACAAACTGATGGCGCGCGTCTACGTCGAAGGCGACATGGACGCTGAGAAGCCGGAGACCATCGTCGGAAAGCTGATCCGCAGCGCCACGAATGCGCTTGAGACGATCAAGGACGATATGCTGGGCGATTTGATCGAGTCCATCGAGAAGGCGGAAGCTTCTGTCCTGTCCGTTGAGGAAACCATCACAAGCGTGGAAGCTACCGTCAATAAGACGGTGGAAACGATCACCAAGCTGGGAACCGATGTGTACGGACTGCCTGACGTCTTCAGCGCCGCGATCAACGGCACGACGGGCGAGAACGGCAACCCGGGCATCGTCAAGAGCATCGAGAACCTGTTCGATTTTGAGAACAACGGCATCAAGACCGCCGCGACGAACGTGAGCGACGCAGCCGGTGAATTGGTTACGAAGACCGGTACGCTGGTGCTCTCCCTGGGCGATCTGGTCGAATCTGCCGGCACGCTGGCGGATAAGGCGCTTGGCTTTGCGACGCATGATTATTCCGGCGAGGTGAACGCGGCGTATGTCGCCGCCAAGGCAAACCTGTCCGGCAAGGCCGATAAGATCGAGACGCTGATCACCAACTGCTTCAATACGCTGACCGGTACGGTTACCGCCTCGGCGACGCAGACGGTGACGGACTACGCGACCGGCCTCATAGATCAGGCTACGTCGATCTACAATCAGACCGTTGCCCCGATCCAGAACGGTTACACGATCGTTCAGGGTATGGTCACGACGATCAAGGGTATTCCCGCTCAGGTGCAGGCGATCTGGTGCGTGAAGGCGTCCGACGCTGAGGACGCCAAGGTTACCGGCGGCATCGTCAAGGCTTGGAACGACATCACCAAGACCGCCACTGACCTGAAGCTGCTGGTTGCCGGCGGCGAGGAGAAGAACGGCGACGAAGTTATCGTTCACAACGGCATCTTCACCAATCTCTCCAACTTCGTGGATAAGTTCGATTTCGAAGCGGTCGGCAAGGCTGTCGCAAACGCCGCGAAGGACGCGCTGATCGGTGTCGGCAAAAACGCTGTCAACAAGCTGACCAACGGCGTGGTAGACGTCTTCGGTATGGCGCAGGATCTCAAGGACGGCATCAGCAGCGAGCTGGAGGCTCAGCTAAAGAACGTGGTCGGCGCCTCCGGCCGCGCCCTTACCAACGCCGCGCTTGATACCGTCAGCGAAAAGCTGAATATGAAGATCTCCGTTGAGGAAGAGGCTGTCAAGCCCACGGCGCACAGCTTCGTCACAACCGCCGTTGCGGGCGCGGGCGCGAGCAAGGTCGGCGTCGCCGGCACGGTTGCCATCGCCATCATCAACGGAACCTCCAACGCCATCATCGCGCCGCGCGCGGCAGGGGAGAACGACATCGCTGTTTCCGGCGAGACCGTGATCCTGGCGAAGGCGGATCAGCGCGAGGAAACCACTGCGACCGCCGCGCTGAACAAGGATGGTACGCCCAACAAGAACAAGGGCGCGGGTTCGGGTACGGACACGGAGAGCAGCAGTGAGGAGACCGTCTCCTACACGGAGGAAATGGCGGACGTGATCCTTTCCGATTCTCATGCAAATGTCGAATTCTCCCTGAACGACGCCGGCAAGCTGGTCGTCACCATCACCGCGGATGTGGGCTACAAGCTTGCGGACAGTGTCGCGTACACTTACACCAAGAACGACGGCGAAGCAGTAAACGGCAGTTTTGGCGTAACGACGAAAACGGCTCCGATCAATACTGATACAGTACAGACGAAGGGCGTCTACACCTTTACGGTGGACGGCTTGGTTGACCGCGCCGTCGACAAGGGCCTGTCGATCAACGTTGACGTGACGAAGCTTACATCGTCCGGGGAAGAAGATGAGAAGACCAAGACGACGGTTGCGTTCGAGCATGAGATCAAGGTCGTCCTCTCCAACAAGAACGCGAACGCCGCTTTCAGCCCCGATGGCAAGACCGTCACGATTACCACGCCGAAGGGCTACAAGATCGACACGTCCAAGGCTGCGAAGTATACCTATTCCAAGTCGGTTAAGACGTATGAGAACAAGACGGACGAGAACGGCAGCGTCGTTAGAGATTCGAATGACGATCCTGTTCCTGACAAAGATAAGGTCTACAACGAGACGAACGAGGAGACCGAAGGCGAGGTTTCCATCAGCGGGACGGACGGTAAGTACACCATCAACGTGAGCGCTCTTGACCTTACCGACCGCGCGGACGGCACCAACGTCGTCATCAACGTCGAGATCGAGGAGGATACCCGTGCGGTCTCTGTCAGCGGCGACAATATCGCCGTCCGTGACAACGCGGACGACGATGAGTCCGGAAGCACCGCGAACGTTCGCATCGGCGACAATGCCATCGTCGAGGTGACGCAGAAGACCGGCGCCAAGCTGAAGAGCCTCTATTATACCTACAAAGGTGAGCGCAGGAACATCGTCACCATTGAAGAGACGATCGCTGTGGATGGCGGTACCGCTTACGTCTTTATCATGCCCGACGAGGCTGTCACCGTGACGGTGGAGTGGGCCGACGTCAAGAAGGACGGTAACGGCAAGCCGGTGGAGGAGGAATCCACCGAGAACCTGGCGCAGAATAAGGGCACGACGGTCGGCGTGGGCGCTGCGTTCGCGCTGACGATCAGCCATGTCAACGCGCTGGCCGGCGTCGGTGAGGGCCGCAAGCTCACGACCGGCACCCTCGACGTCAACAGCAGCGCCGCGCATGAGACCGAGACGATCACCGTCTCCGGCACCGACCCGCTGGCGGGAGCGCCGAAGGATGCGAACGGCAACCTGCAGCAGGAGGACATCAAGGACATCACGATCGACGCCTCCAGCTCGATCGGTCTGGCGTACAACGACATCAGCGCCTACGTCGCGCCGAACACTGTCATCAGGACGACGGAGCCGGACGGCACGGACAGCGTGTCCATGCGCGTCATCGCTGCGGAAACCGCCAAGGCGCTGACGCAGTCGAGCTGCTTTGCCTCCGGCAAGCGCACCGAGGTCGGCGCGACGGCGTCCGTGCAGATCGTCAATTCCGACGTTGTCGCCCGCTTTGACGGCAGCGCGAATGTGGCGGGAAGCGCCGTTATCCGCGCCGAGGCAATCGCCGAGGACAACAGCCATGCGATGGCGACCGCGCTTGGCGCGGACATCGGGCGTTTGCTGAACAAGTTCAACCAGACGATCAACGACATCGAGACGCAGGCGAGCAAGCTGCTGTCCGGCGACTATTTCAGCGGCGGCAGCAACGATTCGTCCTCGCACAACAACGACAACAACAAGACCGCCAGTACGATCAACGGTCAGATGACCAAGGACAAGGATTCCTCCGGCGCAAACGCGAGCAATTCCAACTCCGTATCGACCAACGCGCTGGTCACGCAGGACATTCAGGCGCCGGGCACCGACCAGGCGAGCGGCACCATCAACGAGGGCACGAATACCGCCAACGAGGAGAGCGGCGGCGTGAACAACGACGCCACCGGTGAGAAGACCGGCATCGCCTCCCCGCAGAGTTCGAGTACCAGCAAGTATCAGATCGCCGCGGCTGTGGGTCTGAACATCACCGACCACCGTCTTAAAACGCAGGTGGGCGGCAGCATTACGGCGGCGAACATTCTCGTCCAGTCGGATCTGCGCGCCAACTTCCGTACGCTCGGAACCAGCGCGGCAATGAGCCTGAAGAACAGGTCCAACTCCATCGCTGCCGGTATTGCGGTCAGCATCAACAAGAACGAGAGCATCGTTGAGGTCAAGCCCACCGCGGTTCTGATCGCTTTCGGCGACAAGAACGAAGTGGCTGACGCGACCGGCTACACCAGCACCGGGAACAGCGTCGCATGGTGCGGCGATGAGTACGCGATCTATCGGAACGCGAACGGCGCGACGCTGTACGTCCTCGGCGGCAAGTATTACACGGCTGACGGTAAGCTCAACATCAACGCCAGTATGACGCAGAACATTGACGGCAAATATGCCGGCTGGCTCGCGTCGCAGGCGCTCGCGGGCGCCGTGGCGGGTAAGGGCACCTTCTCCATCGGCGGCGCCATCTCGCTTGCCAGAACCTATACGACCACCTGGGCTCTTGTCGGCGAGGAGATCATATGGAAGGACAGCTCCGGCAAAATAGAGGAGTATGACGGCGGCACTGCCGAACGTCACGCGTCGATCTCCGGAGGAGATGTGCAGGTGACCGCGAACAACAAGGGCAGAGTCGCCGTCCGCGCCGGCGGCGTCAGCGTCGGCAAGGGCACCTCCGTCGGCGTGGGCGCGTCCTTCACGTACATCAAGTCGAAAGACAGCGCCTTCGCCCGCGTCGGAAACTGCACGGTGATCGACGCCAACACGCTGGTCGTCAGGGCTGAAAAGGCGAGAGTCACGATGGACGATTACAAGAGCGCCAATCCTCTGACCAGCTTCATCAGCGATTCCTCCGACCTCACGGAGGAGGAGCGCGGTCAGGCGGAGCTCGGTCTCATTGACATCCACAAGGGTGAGGACGACAAGAGCTACAAGGTCTCGATCAACGTTTCTACGGACAAGATCATGAGCATGATCGACCTGCTCAACTTCCTTTCCTCGGTCAACTACTACGCCGAGAGCATTGCGGGCGCAATCTCCGGCTCCGGTATGAACCCGAAGAGCTCCACCGCGTCTGTGGCGGGCTCGATGTCGTTCGTTTTCATGGAAAACAGGATCCATTCGCAGATCGGCAGCGGCTGCGTCATCAACGTCCGCAGCGAAGCAGATGACGCCATGTCGGTCGAGGCGCGCAACGACGCGGACGTCCGCATCATCGGCGGCAGCCTCAGTGCCGGGCGCACCAAGGCAGGCGTGGGCGTCGGCTTCGCCTTCGTGTACGACAACGACGAGGCATTTGCGATGATCCGCGACGACAGCGTTGTGAATGTGGCGGGCGGCTACCACCAGAACGCGCACGGCGACGTGAACGCGCTGGTCATCACCGTCGCGATGGCGGCGAGCACCGCGCCTGACGCCAAGGCGACCGTCGGCGGCGGCATCAACGTCATTCGGTCGAGCGCCTGCTTCTATGCCAACGTCGGCAAGGGCGTGAAACTGACTGCGAAGGATATCCAGATCAAAGCGGACATCACGACGGCTCTCACCATGATTACGGCCAGCGGCAGCGGCTCCGCTTCCGGCAAGGTCGCGGCGGGCGGAAGCTTCGGCGTGATCATCAACGACATCGATGTGAGAACCTTTATCGGTAACTCCACTACGTCCGGAAACAAAACAATCTCCGATGGTAGCGATCTCAGACAGACGGTTCTGATCGCCACGAACGGCAACATCGACATCGACACGGAATCCAGAGAAAACCTGATCCACGTGCTTGCCTCCGCTTCCGCGACAGGCAAGGGTACCGGCGCGGCGGCTGTGTTCAGCGTGCTTGTCACAAAGGCAAGAACGAGCACGTTCATCGACCACAACGTGACGCTGAAAGCCGTGAACGGCGGCGTAAGCGTCAAAGCTGGCAGCGACTCGACCATCATCCTTGTTTCCGCGGGCATTGCGGCGACCGGAAAGGGCACAGCGGGCGGCGCGACCATCAGTGTGGACGTGTTCAGCCGCGAGGTTGTTGTCAAGACCGGCGACAACATCTGCGTGATCGCGGGCAATGGCAACGTCGTGTTCGCCGCGAACGGTCGGGATCTGACCGTGCTTGTGGCAGTGGCGCTCGGCACCTCCGGCGGCGGTACCTCCGTCTCCGGCGTCATCCCCGTGGTCGTGGGCAGCTCGAAGATCATGACGAGTATCGGCAAGGTAAGAGTCGACGGCGACACTTCGGCGATCACCGGTTCGAGCATCACCGCGAGCGGCAGCGTCGCCAATCTGGCGCACTACAATGCGAGGTATTACGACATTGCCGGCGGTATCTCCGTATCCGGCAAAACAGGCGTGGGCGCGACGATCAGCACCATCGTGATGCGCAATGAGGTCGGCGCTGACGCCGGCGAAAAGGTCGTTATCGTGGCGAAGGGCGTCACGGGCAGCGGCGTCGCTACCGCCACCAACCGCGACCAGAAGCGCAGGGGCATCATCTTCAGCGCAACTGCCAGCGAGACCATGATTCAGGTCGCCGTCGCGGCGACCGTCTCGGGCGGCGCGGCGATCTCCGGCGTCATCGACACCCTGGTCGTCAAGAACGACATCCATACGATCATCGGACCGGACGGAAAGCTCTACGCAGGTTATACGCTTGTGGGCGAGAACCCGGCGGCACAGGCTGCGGAGGGCGCCAACGCCGCAGAAAGCGAGATCTACGTTGAGGCGGACGACGATACGCTGATCGTCGAGGTTGCCGGATCGCTCGCCATCTCCGGCAAGACAGGCGTGGGCGCGACCGTCCTTACGATGGTCTTCAACAAGACGGTCAAGGCGGATCTCGGCGCGATCGCGGTCGCGATGGCGCGCAAGGACGTTACCGTCAATGCAAACAATGAGGACGACCTCTGGCTGCTGGGCATCAGCTTTGCCGTCGCAAGCAGCGTCGGCGTCGCGGCGGGCATCAACGCCATGGTGTTCCAGAGCACGACCGGCGCGCTGCTGGGCGGCGAGGTGACTGCCGAGAATGGCAGCATCGACGTGGCCGCCAACAGCGACTCGTTCCTGCTGAACGTCGCCGCGTGCATCGCGGGCGGCAGCAGCGTGGGCGCCACCGCTGTGGTTCTCGTCACCTACTTCTATAACTCCACCGTGGCTTCGGTCACGGACAACGCCATCCTGACGGCGCGCAATGACATCCATGTGGCCGCCAACTCCAAGGAGGTTCTCTCCGCGGACGGCCTCGGCGTTTCGCTCGGCGGCACGGCCGGCGTGGGCGGCACGGTCGACGTGATCATCATGAAGCTCAACACGCAGGCTGTCACCGGCGCGAACGTCAAGATGACCGCTCAGAACGGCAGCGTGAGCGTCATGGCGAACGACAACTACACCCTCGTCGCCGTCATCCTCACCACCTCCTTCGGCGGCACTGCCGCGGTCGGCGTTGCGGCTCTGGTCTCTCTGAGCTACAACAACGTTGAGGCGAGGCTCGGCGCGCAATCCGTCATCGACGCCTATCATGACGCGCTGGTCGAGGCAAGCTCCGACCGCAACCTCGTTGACGTGTCCGCGGCAATCGCGGGCAGCGGCTCGGCGGGCGTCGGCGTCAGCGTCGGCGTCGTGGTCGCGGGCTCCAAGATGAGCCAGGACGCCAGCAACAGCCTCTTCTCCGGCGACGGCCCCAACCCGCAGACTCAGGTCGACGCGGCGTTCTCCAAGGGCAACTCCAACGCGCTGAAGGACGTGGCCCGTCCCGACGACATCAGCCAGAACGGCCTGCTCGCAGGCGACGGCCAGACCGCCGAGGGCTTCAGCTCCGGTTACGGCGAGTACGGTCAGGATCTCTACGAGCATCCGGTGAAGAAGAGCAGCGACTACAGCATTTACTACACGGTCGATCAGAACGGCAACCCCGTTGCAAACAACGGCAGGCTTGAGTATCTGGTCTACCGCGACGCTGAGTACACCAAGCCGGCGGACGGCGAGGCGGAGGATCCGGCTCACATCTATTACGTCCATGACCTCTACGCCATCCGTGACAGCGAAGGCAACATCACCGGCTACACCGTATCGAACAACGGCGGCGAGAAGCTCTCCGGCGTGTTCCAGCAGAAGGACGGCAAGCTGGTTCAGACCACCGAGGTCGACGCCGGTACGCTGATCCAGGTGATTGAGTCGGATCAGTTCACGTTCTACACCAAGAACGGCTCCGCCTACAGCAATCTGGAAAGCGGCGGCGCGGCTAAGGACAACGTGGACGATAATTACAACGGCTACACCTACACGGATCAGAACGGCAAGCAGTTCGAGGCGTACTACAAGAACAGCAACGGCAAGTGGATCTACGAGTGCGACGGCGCGTACTACACCGGCGACAAGACCGGCCCGAGCGCCCCGATCACGAACGAGTCCGACCGTTACGGCTTGCAGCGCATCTACGTCCGCTACCGCAGCGACGCGCAGAAGGGCGACAATAAGACAACCGACGAGGCGCCCGTCAGCGACTCCGGCATGAACGACGATACGCTCGATCAGGCGGACAACAAGAATACCTACGCGATCCGGAACAACGGCAGCTACAAGGACGCCACCAGCGCGGTCGTCGCCGCGGGCGCGAAGGTGATTGCCAGAAACGGCAACATCTCCGTCGTCGCAAGCGACGTGCTGGATACGGTGGTCGTCGCCGGTACGGTCTCCGTCGGCGGCGCGGCAGGCGTCGGCGTCGGCGTGGCGGTCGGCATCCTCAATTCCAACGTCGTCTCCGAGGTCGGCGACGGCGCGGAGCTTGCCGCGGCGGGCAACATCAAGGTCTGGGCGAGCAGCGGCAGCAACGCCGCCACCACCAGCGACGATGTGACGAACGCGAAGATCAACGCCAAGGCAAACGAATACGTCACCAAAAACAAGGCCAACGTCAACAACCAGAAGAACGGCAAGGTCAAGAAGGACAGCGAGGGCAAGCCGGTTAAGGACGCCGACGGAAACGCCGTTTATGAAAACGGCGAGTCGAGCGGCCTGAGCACCGACAACACCTCCATCAACCTGATCGCCGTTACCGCGGGCGCGGGCGGCAGCGTGGGCGTGAACGTCTCCGCGGGCATCCTGGTCGTCGGCGCGCTGAGCAAGGCGGTCATGAACGGCAGCGTCAAGAGCGTTCAGGATGCGCTCGGCAGCGGCGACAGCGCTGTTGAAAACCTGACGGTCGAGTCCACCATGAATTACAAGCACGTCCTCGCGGTCAGCGTTGCCGCGGGCGGCGGCGGAGCCGCTGGCATCAGCGCCTCCGTCGGCATGACCTTCTTCCAGGGCGTCAGCGAGGCGGGTATCGGCGGCGTCGGTACGATCCGGAACGTGAAGCGCATCGACGTTAAGAACAACGGACAGACCGCGGCGACCACCGCGGCGGCGACGCTCGCCGTGGGCGGCGCGGCAGGCGTTGCGGCAGGCGCGTCCGTCGCCAAGAACAACACCACCGTCAAGACCTACATCGGCGACGGCGTGACCGTTCTCGGCGCTCCGGCGATCTCTCTGAACACCGACTACAGCGGCTCCAATGCCACCGCCATCATCATCGGCATCGCGGGCGGCGCCGTCGGCGTGGGCGTCAGCGTGGCTGTCGCCATCAACAAGGCGCAGGCGTATACCTACATCGGCGTCGATCCGACGGATAAGGCGTACGCGACCGAGCACAAGGGCGCGAGCAAGGGCACGATCAACGCGAGCAGCGTGACCGTTCGCTCCGACTTCACCGGCGAGACCAAGGTTGTCGGTCTGAGCGTGACGGTCGGCGGCGTGGCGGTCAACGGCCTCGTGGCGCTGGGCTTCAACCGCGTCGACAACGTGACCGCGATCAACCGCGCCAACGTCGTTGCCAGCGGCGACGTGAACGTCAGCGGCATGGCGGTGGGGAACACCACCGTCTTCGCGGCGGCAATCGTTGGCGGCGCGGTCGCCGTGGGCGCGACCGTTGCGGTCAGCCAGCTCAAGGCGAACAACTGCTCCTTCATCGACGTCACCGGCGCGAAGCTCGAAGCGGCAACGCTGACGCTGAATGCCGGCACATATGACAAGCCCTTCGATTCCGAGGCGCTGTGCGTGGTGATTACCGGTTCCGCCGGCGCGATCGCCGTGGCGCTGAACTTCTCCGTCGCGCTCAATGAGAGCAGCAACCGGGCGGAGGTCTTCGGCAGCGGCAGCGGCTCCGTCACCATCGGCAGCGCGGCTGCGCCTGCATCGGGCAACATCGTGGACGTCCGCGCCTACGGTGTGACGAGGGCATACGCCATCGTGGCGAACGTCAGCTTCAGCGCCATCGGCGCCAGCGTCTCCTTCGCCTACTCGACCATCGCCTCCAAGCAGTACGCGAAGTTCACGCCCAACGTCACGACCAGAGTTTACGGCGGTGTGAACGTCGAGTCCTACCAGAACACGGTCAAGGCGACCAACAAGACCTTCGGCAACGACGTTAAGAACTTCCTGCAGAAGGCCGTGAAGGCGGATCAGTCCGCGACGATCCCCGAGGGCGCCACCTCCATGTCGGAGGCGTTCATCCTCTCCTTCTCCGTGGCGCTGATCTCCGTCACCGCGAACTCCGCCATCACGAAGTCGGCGGCGACGAGCCACGCCATCGCGGGCGGCAGCAGCATGACCATCACCGGCGGCGTGAACGTCTATAACGACGCCTCCGCCATCGCAACGGTCTATGTCGGCAACCTCTCCGTCAGCGCGATCGGTGTCGGCGTCAACCACGGCACGACCATTGCCAGGGGCGACTTCGCCGCGGGCTTCGAGAGCTCCGGCAACGTGAACGTCAGCGGCGACATCACCGTCAAGAACAAGTGGGTCAGCAACTCCACCGCGACCCTGACCCCGACCCTCGGCGGCGTCGGCGTCAAGCTCGCGTCGGTCGACGTCAACGCGGCGATCGCCTACAACAGCACCAAGGCGAGAGCTTACCTTTCCGGCGGCACGGGCGACATGAGAAACATCACCTCCGCCAACGGCGTCATCACCGTGGTCGGCGAGGGCAGCGCGATGAGCAAGGCGCAGGTCAACACGCCGGTCATCACGCTCGATGCGGTCAACCTTACGGTCAACGTGAACGTGACCTACCTCAAGGCGGATCAACTGGTCACCGTTGACAACGCCCGCGCCACGGCTCAGGACGTTTACCTCTACGCATTCCTCAACAAGGACGGCCAGAGCGACAACCACGCCATCGCGACACTGGGCGGCACCGGCGGCAAGCAGGGCGCTGCGATCAGTCTGATCAGCGCGAAGGTGAATGTGGCGACGGCGGTCGCCAGAGCGATCAACTCCGTGCGCACCATCGGCTCGGCGTTCGGCACTGAGAGCAGCAAGACCACCCGCGTGCATGTGCTGAACATCGGCGTGACCAACGCGAAGGCGTTTGTCGAAGCGCCGACCGCCAGCGTCGGCGTCGGTTCCGTCGGCGTCAACGTGCTGACGAGCTGCGCGTCGAGTACCTATGAGGCCGTGCTCGATCTCGCGGAGGATTCCTACGTTGCCTCCATCGAGATCAACGGCACGCAGACGACCAACGGCTACGGATCGCTCACCGGCGCATACGTCTCCAAGTCCGAGGCGATCACGCAGGCGCCCATCCTCGGCGTCAGCGGTCTGAGCATCCAGACCAATACGGCGGTCGCCGTTGTGAGCTCCAAGGCGATCACCGGCATCACCGGCAGCGGCAGCGTTGTTGCCAGCGGCGACGTCGTCATCAAGGCGGACGGCGAGGCCACCGCGCTTGCCAAGGCGGAAAAGCCGACCGTCGAGATCAGCGGCATGACGCTCGCCGCCAACGTGGCGGTCGCCAGCCAGAAGGCGGAGCAGGATACGCTGATCCGCGATGCGGATGTGACAGCGGCCAACATCACGGTCGAGTCACGCCTGAACGACGACAAGTCAATGCTCAGCGGTGGCAGTCTGAAGGAAGGCGAGGCCGCGTACTACGTCGGCGCGGCGGCGCTCCTCGGCGGCAACGGCGGCGCGTCCCTCAGCCTCATCAGCGGGCAGGTCAACGTCGCGGTCGCGACCAGCAACGCGACGAACAAGGCGCGCACGGTTGGCGCGACGCTCACTGCCACCAATGGCGGCGTCATCACGCTGAGCAGCAACCAGACCAGCCTTGCCTACGCGGACGTGATCGAGTCCTCGGTCGGCCTGGGCGTGGCGTCTCTGGCGGTCAACGTGCTCTACGCCTACGCCAACGGTACGTTTATCACGGAGCTGAACACCGACGACAGCAGGGTGAACGCCGGACGCGTCGACATCGACAGCGTCAGCACCGTTTACACCGTGGCGTACAGCGCGGCAAGCAACGTTTCGCTCAAGGCGGCAAATGCCGGAACCAACGTGGTGACGGCGAAGAGCCTGCCGACGATCAAGACCGGTATCACCGGCAGCGGCTATGTTACCGCCACCGGCGCGGCAACCAGCAGCAACCAGCCCATCGACATCCTCTCCACCACCACGGTGAGGGCGTACGCGACCTTCCGTCCTGCAAAGTTCAGCCTCTCCGCCGCGGAGCTCTTCGTCAACAAAGTGGAGGCGGACGCGGACGGCGTGCAGTACGCCTGCATTGAGGACGCCACGGTGAAGTCGGCGAACGGCGTGAGCGTCAAGAGCGTGCTGAACGGCGAAAAGACCACCGCGGCGGAAGCGCAGATCGGCGTTTCCGGCGGCGCACAGCTGAGCGGATACAGCGCAAGCGCCAACGTCGCGATTGCCAAGCTGAGCTTTAAGTCCAACGCTTACACCGCTCGCGCGGGATTTGCGGAGGGCACGGGCAAAATCACGATCAGCACCAGCGGCAATTCCGTCGCGCATGCGAGCCACAAGGACGCCAGCGCATCCCTTGGCCTCGCCGGCATGGGCGTTGTCTACACCTACGCGTACGCCGACGGCCAGTTCAACGCCTATATGGCGGGCGGCAGCAACAACATCTACGCATCCTCGATCGACATCTCCACGGACTATTACGCGCAGGCGAATGCGGAGACCGCTCAGCCCAAATTGGGCCTGAAGCTGGCGAGCGTGGATGTGAACATGGCGAACTCGGACGTCCGGGTGCAGTCCTACGCCGGCATCGGCTATCCCAACAACAAGGGGAACACCGCTTCGGCGAGCACCGGCTCGGGTGCGATCCATGTGTCGGGCGACATCAATGTCACCGCCAACGGCAAGGCGTATTCCGAGGCGAACATCAAGGGCGGCAAGTTCTCCGCCTCCGGCATCAAGGTCGGCGTCAACGAGGCGTATGCGAAGCTGAACGCCTATCAGGACGCCTACGTCGGCGGCACCTATATCTATGCCGGCAACGTCTACGTCATCTCCCGCTTCAACACCGACGGCGGCCAGAGCAAGGTGGAGTCGCCTGACACAAGCATTGGAAGAGCGACCGGCACCGGCGCTCTGGCGATGGTTGGCGCCAACGCTGCGGAGGCCGCGGCGGTCAGCGTCAAGGTGAACCTTGCCAAGGCACAGACGAACGCCACTGTGAAGGCGACGGTCTACGGCGGCGGCATGAACGTCACAGGCGACGTTTACGCCAACGTCTTCGGCGCAAGCTACGCAAACTCCGGCGTCAATCAGCCTGACTTCGATATTGCCGCGGTGAAGGTTTCCGTCAACAACACCATCTCCGAGGCGGGCGGCACTTACGAGGCGTCCATGAACACCACCGGCTCCGTGAACGACGCCACCGCAATCAACATCGGCAAGAACCTCTACCTGATTACCAGCCACAACACGCTTGCCGAGAGCGAGATCGCCTCCTCCGGCGTCGCCATCAGCGCGTTCAGCGCCAGCAACAACTACGGCATGGCGAAGACCGTCATCAACGCCAAGGCGACTGTGAACGGCACGGGCAACGCGAAGATCGGCAATAATGTCATCGTCAAGGTCTCCGGCAAGGGCAAGGCGCAGGCGAAGGTCGGCGCGCCGCAGCTTAGCGCCTCCGTGGCGAACATCTCCGCCAACGAGATCTACTCCTATCAGGCGATCAATCAGGAAGCATACTTCGATGTGGCGGGCAACATCAAGATTTCCGGCGACGTGGTGATCGACTCCACTTACAAGGCCACCGGGGAAGAGGGCGCTTACGCTAAGATCGACGGCGGCAAGCTGAGCCTCTCCTGGATCTCCGGTTCCGTCACCAAGGCTTACTCCATGGCGACCATGCGCAACAGCGCATGGATCGGCGGACACAAGAACGGCGGCGTCAAGGGCGTCATCGACGTGACCGGCACTGTGACGGTCAACGCCACCTCCGACACCCGCGCGCAGGCGATCATCGAGAAGCCGTTCCAGATCACCTACGCCCAGCTCACCATGCTCCTCGCGACTGTCCAGACGGCGGACGTCACCGAAGCGCACATCGGCGACGGCGGCGAGTTCACGCTCAACGCCAAGAGCGTTGACGTGAAGGCGAACGGCAAGACCTACTCCTACGGCGAGAGCGTCGCGGCCGGCAGCCTCTCGGTCTACAGCGCCAGCGGCGGCGGCATCACCGCTTTCGTCGGCCGCGCCAACGCCGGCGACAGCGTCGCCAGAGCTGCACGCCAGACCGTTCGCGCGTACGTCGCCAACAACGCAGGCGTCGTGGCTCGGGAGAACATCAACATCGCCGCTGACAACAATTCCAAGGTCAACGCGGTGATGAGGGAAGGCTTCAACGTCTCCGTCGTCGGCATCTCCGCCGCTATCGTGGAGACCGACAGCCGCACCGAGACGCAGGCATACGTCGGGAACAACGCCAGCGTCCGCTCCCTCGGCGGCGACGTCAACGTTACGGCACAGGACAACGTCAAGGGCAACTCCAAGGTGGACGGCACCAGCATCGGTATCGCGTTCAGCGCCAGCGCGAAGTACGCCCAGAACCTCCTGAACCAGAAGGTGGACGCCTGGGTGGGCGAGAACGCGGTGATCGACGCGGCGAACTCCGTGCTCATTCAGGGCACCGGCGACGCGAACCTGAGCGCCATCACCAACCTCAACAGCGCGGGTCTCGTTTCCGCCGGCGTTCTGACGGCGAAGAACAGCCTGCAACGCAACATCAACGTAACGGTAAACAGCGGAGCCAATGTCACGGCTCAGCTCGGCAACCTGACGCTGAAGGGCGAGGGCGGCACCAACGACAGCATCACGACCTCCGCCAAGGGCAACAGCATCGGTCTGGTCGGCGTCGGAACCTCTGACTGCACCACCAGAGTGACCTCCAATGTTTACACCAACATCAACACCGGCTCCTATCTGAACGCGAAGGTGGGCGTCCTCATCGTCCGCGCTCTGACCGGTTCCAGCGCCAATACCGTTGGCAGCGTCAACGCGGTTGGTCTTGCGGGCGCGCCCTTCGTCTACACTCAGAACGACTGGCACACCTTCAACGCCTTCGTCAACATCGGAACCGACGGCGGCAGCACCCGGGCAAGGGTTCTGGGCGGCGCAACGGACATCTATGCCGGCGTCTCCCGCCTGTCTCTCGCTTCCGATTCCACCGCTCTGGCGGGCGGTCTGGCAGGCGAGGCGACCGCCAAGGCGGAGAGCGACGTGACGCTGAATACCGGCGTCAACGTCAGCCGCGCGGATGTGGGCGCTTACGGCAAGCTGACCGTCGGCACCTCCACCACGCCGCTCAACGGCGGCACTGTCAGCGCAACGTCCTCCTCCAAGGTCTTCGCCCTCTTCGGTACGATCTACTCCAAGGCGTACGTTACCGTGAACGCCACCGGCAAGATCGTATTCGACGGCAACACCGTGGTTCGCGGTCAGGACGTGAACATCGGCGCCGACGGCTTCAACGGCAGCCTGAAGGTGGGCGCCAAGACCCTGCGCGTAGGCTTCGTTGTTGGTTCCTCCAGCTCCAACAAGAAGTCCACCAACAATTTCTCCACCGATGTGGGCAGAGCCACCTACTATCTGGGCGGCGCGGCCGAGGGCGTCACGGTGGTGATCGACGGCGAAGGCAATGTCCACGCCTCCGGCGCCAGCATCAGCAGCCGCGAGTCCATCATCATCTCCAACTCCTCCGCGGGTCGGCTCTACACCTACGGCAACGTGGTGGCGCGCAACGGCACGAAGATCTACAACGTGCAGTACGTGCCCACCGTGGACATCGAGAACCTGGGCAACACGGACATCGTGATCCGTCAGATCGACGTGTTCAACGAGAGCCTGTCCAGTCCGACGGTGACGCTCAACGGCAGCTATCAGGTCATCAGCAACAGCGGCTACGTCGTACCCACCGTCACCATCGTCACCCGCGGTACCGGCAACGTCACAGTTCAGGGCGTCATCCAGAACGAGAAGGGCACCGTCGACATCAGGTGGACCGGCGAAAACGGCGGCTATCTCTACGGTTACAACAACGCCAGAATGAGCGGACATACCGAAGCCGTGGCAAACATCTGGGCGCATAAGCTGACCGTGACCGGCGCCGCCGGCATCGGCGATTCTTCGACGGGCGTGCTTTCCGCGTGGATGACGCTGGTCAAGAACGCGAGCGGCGTTGAAGAGAACGCGGAGGTCTCGATGAGCGCCAAGGGCGATATTTTCGCCGACCTGACGCTCTCCCGCATCACCGCCGTCACAAAGCTCGGCACTGTGACAGGGGAGACCTTCAACAAGACGCTGGACATCAGGAACATCACGAGCACGAACGGCAGCGTGACGCTGACCATCGGCACGCCGTTCAACATGCAGTATCTTGCCAACGGCTCCATCTCCATCATCGCCACGCCCGGTACCGTCAGCTTCACCGGCGACACCTACACCGGCTCCGGCACGTACAGCAAGAGCGATCTGGCGAAGTACTGCAGCGGCAAGGTCTACACGCTGCCCAGCGGCATGACACTTACTGTGGACGAGACCGACAAGGTCATCCGCGCCTCCACGGAGCGCAGCGGCAGCATCAGCCTGAGCGAGTACGAGGTGTTCAACGTCTCGAACGGGAAGGTCACGTCCAGCTCCAACCTCGCCTCTGTCGGTACGGAGGTCACGCTGGCTAACGGCAAGTACCTGCTGCTGGCGGGCACGCCGGACTGCGGCGTCACCTTCCGGCTGGACGGCGGCAACCGCGGCGAGCTCCGCGTGAACCAGAACTACAGCGGCACGTATACCCTTGAGCTGGCCGGCAGCATCGACAGCATGGACAGCTATCACAAGTTCAGCAACGATCTGCATTATCCCGATGGCAGCACCTCCGTGGACTCCACCCTCGGCGGCGTGTACTGGGGCAACTGCGTGACCCTGTACAACTCCACCGGCAAGGATCCCACCGGATCCTCGGATCCCATCCTCCTTGGCGACAGAGGCGGCTACCGCTACTACCTCGCCACGGATAAGGGCTCCATCAGCAGACTCCGCGAATATGTGGACGACGCGAAGAGCTACTCGGTCCTCGTGCTCAAGGTCAAGATCATGGGCACGAATGACGGCGAGCAGCGCGAGTTCTATCAGGGTGTCAAGATCCACGAGATGAACGACTACGACGGCAAGACCAGCGCCAAGCGCGCGAATCTGGACGGTTTCTGGTTCCCCAGCTTCTACGGTATCGAGTGCTACGCGATCACGAACAAGAGCGATGAGGTCAAGGGCTTCCAGCTGAAGGACTTCAACGGCGTGTGGCACGAATACAACGCCTATCGGAACGACAGAGACATCTGGATCATGTCGGAGAAGAACAGTGACGATCCCGGCGGTTACGCACTGATGTTCGGCGTGGAGAAGAAGGGTGAAAAGTGGCTGCCTCTGTTCTGCAAGGAGAGCGAGTACGACGATCCCGACACCAAGAAGTACGAGGACAAGGACTCCGGCGAGAAGGGCTACTATTACTACATGGATCCCGTGGGCGGAAACAAGGACGACTTCATGCTCATGGTCTACGGCGACCTGATCTACGTTCCGGCGGACAGCAGCAAGTCCACCTGGAACGTGGTGAAGGGCAGCGACGGCAAGTACACCATGGCCATCACCTCCGAGGAGAACTCCGATACCGTCCTGAAGATCACGTCCAAGGATTCGAGCGGCAACAAGTATCAGCTCGCTCCCGGCCTGACCGTCACGGTGGACAGCGGCGATGTTGCCACGCTCAACTACAAGTCCGAGACGCTCGGCGGAACGCACACCTATGAGTTCCGCCCCGAGACCGGCTATGTGAAGTTCGAGAACGGCGACGAGGTCAACAGCAACGGCTCCAGCTTCTCCGGTGTGACCTTCGTATCGCAGCCCTTCAAGTACGAGCTGGTCTGTGATACGGACGCCGTGGATCTGGTCAAGGACATCAACGGCAGCGTGTTCTACCGCAGCGGCAGATCCCTTGGCGGTTACACACAGACAACCGGGTCTGGCGGCACCTATACCGCCTCCGGCGTCGGCACCGTACTGAGAGAGTATTATAAGGACGGACAGCTTTGCCGCGACATCTATAAAGGCGGCAGCAGCCCGATCTATACCATCGACGCCTCCGGCACGCTGAAGGATTACTCCAACTCTGCGACAAGCATCATTGTGGCGGAGATCGTCGGCTCCAGCACCGGCACCGAGGGCTACACGAACACCGGCAGCACGGAGACCTTCGACAACTACCTGACGGAGGTCGAGGGCGCGGTCACGGTCACGCCCAACGGGTACAGCAACAAGGTCAAGACCATTACGCTGGACGAGGGCATGGAGAAGGTCGAAGGCGCGGTCAAGTCCGCCATTGCGGATTACGTTAAGAAGCAGATGTCCGCGACATTCAACGGCTACATCGTCAAGGTGAGCGACACGACCTATCGGCCTTACACGATTCAGACCACGACGCCGAGCCTCATGGGTTACTCGCAGGTTCAGAAGACCGTCAGCGAGACGCTGAACGATGTGATCACCACCTATCTGGTCTATGAGCGCACGAAGGACGACAAGACGGAAGAGATTTACGTCCTGAACGGCGAGGTTTACCGTGCCAAGACCGTGGCGGAGAAGGAAGCGGAAGCGAATCCGGAGAACACCGGCAGCGGGAACCAGAACTCCGTGACGCTCCCGACGTCGGATTACGTGAAGGTCTATGACACGCATACCCGCGAGAACATGCACGTTGCGCTGGATGACAGGTGGATTGAGATTTATCAGACGATCTCCCACGAGATGGTTGTGGGCAAGAACGATGATAATACCGACAAGAAGGAGACGTGGACCTTCTATGTCTGCCTGAATGGCAACACCACGCGCTACACGCGCGACGGCGAGGTCTACGACACCAACTTCAACAAGGTCACGAGCGCAAACGAAACCGTTTCCGATTGCGCGCCCCAGCAGGCGAGGGAAACGATCAACGGCAAGAGCTACAATAAGTACTGGAAGAGAGTCGAGCGCAAGACGGAGGATCATACGGAATACGATTACGTCTACGCTTATGAGCGCGGCAGTATGATGTATAACGCCGACGGGTCGGCTTATACGGAGACCGTCACCTACTACACGCCGCAGACCGTTCAGAACACCGATACGCCCGTGTGGCTGACGGAGACGCTGACGCTTGTGACGGAGAAGACCACGGTAGCGCCCAATCCCAACGCCGGACAGTCGGGTCAGGCTGATACGGTGGTCACTCTGGAGACGGTGAAGACGCCCGGCAGCTACAGCGTGTACGCATCCTCCGACGCAAGCGACACGACGAAGTACTACGTCAGCACGGCCGAGACAAGCGACTTCGCGCTCTACACCTTCCGCCAGAGCAAGGTTGAAACCGGCGCTAAGAAGCTGGTCAACGGCAGCGAGACCCTGAACGTTGAGACCGACGGGACTTACACCTACTACGGCAGGCAGTACCCGCAGCTCAAGCACGCCAAGGAAGAGAATCAGAACGATTACTACTTCGTTCTGGGCAACGGCGCGGTCATGCAGAAAGTAACGGATGGGGAGAATGACACCGTAACGCTCACCGATTACCGCTATGACGACGGCACGGTCGTGCTCGGCACGCTGGAGAAGAAGACCGATATTATCCGCGGCGTCACCGCGACAGAGAACAAGGTCACCTACAACGGCACCGAATACGATCTGCTGGACGCCAGCGAGACCATCGAGTTCTTCGTCGTGCCCATCGACGGAATCGGCAGCAAGGTGATGAAGGTCGTCTCGAATACGACCGAGACCGGCGCTCAGGGCAATACCACCACCTTGATCGCGGAGAACACCGGCTACACCTACGACAGCACGAACAAGAAGCTCACTTTGGCGGACGGCGTCGTGCTGAGCGTTGCCGAACCCGTGGCAGCGGAAAAGGTCAACTACAACGGCACTGAGTACCAGCTGCTGAAGGCCGCCAACCCCGCGGAGTACTTCGAGACGAGCGACGGCAAGGTGATGCAGGTGACCGGCAAGAAGGTCGAGAACGAAGTTACAACCGTCACTGCTTCGGAAACCGGTTACAGCTTCGACAACGGAAAGCTGAGCGCGGTGGACAGCGAATCCTCTGACGCGACCTTCGTCTACGAAGGTACGGCCTACAAGCTGCTCAAGTCGAGCAGCGATGGCAGCGAGTATTTCTTCCATGCGGACGGCAGGCTCATGAAGGTGACCGGCGAAACCACCGCGGAGGCGACCGGCTATAAGCTGATGCCGGATCTCGACGCCGACAATCCCAAATATGCCAAGTATCGGCTGCCGGGCGATGATTCGACCTTCTACTACTGCTATGTGGAAGACATCAATGATCCCGACGCCTGCTACATGAACGTCAAGTCCAGCGATGTATTTGAGGAATTCTACCTTTACAAGAGGCAGGGCGACAGCCGCCAGTACATTACTACCAACGACGGCTACAGCGCTTATTTCTACAAGTACAGCCGTTTTGGCGACACGAAGACCTACTACTCCGAGGACGAGACTTCGTTCTACGCAGAAGAGTTCGTGGACGACATTGGCACCAAGGGCTACCAGCGCGTGGAGGACGACAGAGAGGTCATGCTGACAGACGGTTTCGTGCCGGTCTACTCCGATGTGACCATGAACGTCTATACCGAGGAGAACGCGCCGGAGATGACCTTCCGCGCCCTGACCAAGGATGGAGTGAACTACTACTTTGATGAGACGACCGGTCTGCTCTGGACGGACGTTATCTTCGATGTTCTCTCCAACTCGACCTCCTCCGTTATCTACCGTGACAGCTACGGACGCAATTACGCTCTCAGCGAGGCAGGCTCGTACGGCTTCGGCGCAAACGAGCTGCATTCGACCGGAGAAAAGGTCACAGTCAAGACAGTCGATGGCGGCCAGACCAGCGAAAAGTACTTTGACGTCCGCACGCTCAGCGAGGTAACCAACTACTACTTGCGCGACTCCATCTGGTACACCGGCGAGACGAGCGCGCTCGTGGAGTGCGAGCGCCCGGCAGATGCGGTTCGGAGCACGGAGGGCGATACTGAGACCATCAACGGCAAGAGCTATTATGTCTACACCAGCGACGATCAGACCTACTACCTCAGAACCGACGTCTGGTACACCGGCGCATTGAATGCTCTTACGGAGTGCGATCGCCCGGTTGATGCGGTTCGCAGTACGGAGAACGCGAGCCAGACCATCGACGGCAAGAACTATGACGTCTACTCCAGCACGCAGACCACCACTTATTACACGCTGAACGCCGGAATCTACGGCAGCATTCTGACGCCGGTCGAGACCACCAGCAGCCTGACGCCGAGCGGCGGCAGCCTGACGATCACCACGACCGGCACCGATGGTACGAAAAGCTATGACGCTTACATCAGCGTCGCGGAGACGTCCTATTATCGCAGCGGCACAGAGGAGAGCGGCTACACCTATTACGCTTTGCTTAACGGCAAGCCTCAGGTCGTCGAAGAGACAGAGCTTCCCGTGGGTATGAAGCTGACGGACAACACCGTGGAAATCGGCGCTGTGGTCTACGACATTTACTCACACAAGGACGACGACGGCACCTACTACTACGATCCGGAGCAGGGCGTCCTTTATGAGCGCAAGCGTATGCCTGTGGCCGGTGAGACCGACAGCACCCAGCTCACCATGGTGCCGGTGGCCTACACCGAAGTGGACAAGACGCGCTACGCCGAGGTTCATGAGACGATCACGCTGAATGACGAGACCTATACCATCCTGCGCAATGACTCCGGCAGCACGCTTTATCAGCGCGGAGACAGCTACTTCGAGATGAGCGGCGGAAGCCTGAGCGCTGTCAGCGGCGCCTCCGGCTATCAGCCGATCCCTGTGACCAAATCCATCGGCGAGGGCATCTACCAGCTCTACACCGATGCGGAGGGCAAGACGTATTACTATGACGGCGACAGCCTGTATCAGCAGCTCAAGTACAGCGTCTATCAGGATGGCAATGGCGTCGAGTATTACGTGACCGGCGAGAAGGCCTACAAGCTCAACGAGGAGGGCAGTCTGACGGCGGCGACGCTGCCTGCCGGCGCATCCCAGGTCACTGAGACCGCGATCTTCAGCGGCAGAACCTATGAGGTGCTGGAGAAGGACGGCAATGACTACTACTTCAACGGCGAGACACTCTGGGAGAAGATCGACGGCGGTCTGAGTCAGGTGAACAACGCGTCCGGCCTCACCGTGAAGCCCGACAGCAGATTCACCAAGACCAGCCAGACGCGCACGATCGCTTCGAAGACCTATGACGTCTACACGGATCAGAGCGGTAAGACCTACTACTTCGACGGCGCGAGCCTCTATCAGCCCCTGACGCTCCAGATTTGGACGAAGAACGGCGTCAATTCCTATTACGACGCTGAGGCCGGCAAGATGTACGCGAAGAACAGCGACGGTACCCTGACGGTGGATGCCGGCGGCATGTACTTCAACCTCGATACCATCAGCGCGGGTCAGAACGTCACGCTCAAGCTGGAGTTCGGCAAGGCTGGATTGACGGACGTCAACGACGGTCGTGCCAATATCACCGCCGGCGGCGACTTCACCCTGATCGCGGACAGCTCCGCGTCCTTCGGTACGGTGACGAATCCGATGGAGACGAATGTCGGCGGCAAGACCTCCTTTAAGGATCTCACCGGCGCCTACAAGGTCGGTATGAGCAGCTACATCGACAACAAGGCGGCTGCAATCACCGTCAACGACGCCATCGACACCAACGGCAAGACGCTCAAGCTCAACGGCGGTAAGCTCACCGGCAGCGGCACGCTGACCGTCAACGACGGCAGCCTGACGGCGACGGTCACCGACCTGACGCTCGACAACCTTGCGGCGACGAACGGCGCCACGGTGACAGTCAACGCAAGCGGCAAGGCGACGGCGGACAGCTGGAACTTCAGCGGCAGCGACGTGACCTTGAACATCAACGGCACGGACGGCGCGGCGGTGGACGGCTTTACCGTCACGGGCGGCACGGTCAACGTGAACGTCAACCATGGCAAGCTGGACGTCGGCACGACCGGTTCGGTCAGCGGCGGCGCGACGGTCAACCTGAACGTTGACGGCGACATCACCAACAGCGACGACAGCGATGAAGCCTCCTGGACAGTGGACGGCGCGACGCTCAACGCCATGACGAGCAAGGCGGTTGCCATCGACCACCTGACGGTGAAGGATGGCGCGACGATACTCGTTGACAACAAGGTCGCGAACGGCACCGGCGTTGCGAGTTACACCGGCAAGACCATCACGGTCATGGATGACGATGCCGAGAAGAAGAGCAAGCTCACCATCCGCAGCGTCGGCGACATCGAGCTCCAAAGCGACGAGAACGATGGCGCGAAGTCTTACGTGCTCGATGTGGACGGCAGCGGCAAGGCCAACACCGAGCTGAACCTCATCAGCACAGCGGGCACGCTCAAGAGCGACACGACGCACGACGGCTGGCACATCAAGGACGCCAAGGTCAAGATGACGCTCCGCAATGCGCCTCAGGTCAAGGACGACGTACTGATCGAGAATGCCAACGTGGCAATCATTGCTGACTACGGCGACCTCGAGTCGCTCGACTACGGCAATGAGCACGTCCGCTGGACGGTCAACGGCTCTGATCTGACCGCGCAGGTTGCGGGCGACGTGCTGATCGACCACATCGGCACATCGGATTCCAACGTCAAGATCACCGGCCTCGCGGACGCGAACGGCAAGAGCGTCAGCTACGCGAATTATCTGAATGCCGTGGACGGCGGCAAGCTGACGAGCAAGGATTGGAGCTTCAGCGGCGGCACAGTCGATCTGATCGTTTGGGACGACATTCTCGTGACCGACGACGTGACGGTTTCCGGAACGGCAAACGTCAACGTCAAGGCTCGCACCGGCGGCTTCGCGCTCCGTGACGTCACGGTGACCGAGAACAGCGACAAAGAGAGCTTCCTCAAGATGACGGGCGGCATGATGACGCTTCAGCTCTCAAAGGACGCGCAGATCGACCACATCGACCTGACAGACGCTACGCTGAACCTGACTGCGCTGAACGACAACGGCAGCGGCGCGAAGCTGGCGGTTGCCGGCATTGCGGACGCCAACTACGGCGGAGGTCTGAACAGCGTTGACTGGAAGCTCAGCGGCGGCACATTGAACGTCGATACCTGGAGCGACGTTGTGGTGACTGACTATGTTTCCGCGACGAAGAGCGGGACGAAGGGTTCGGAGATCAAGCTGAACAGCAAGATCGGCGGCCTGTCTACGCTTGACGCGGCGCACAGCAGCGATCACACCGTCGACGGAGAAGCGAAGTATGGCTGGACTCTGGACGGTTCCACGGTAACGGCCAATCTCAAGCGCAGCGCGCTGCTCGACCAGCTGACCGCCCGGAACGGCAGCACGGTTACGATCAATACCGACAGTAGCATCAGCAGCAAGAGCTGGGCGTTTGACGGCAGCACCGTGACGCTTGACGCCAAGGGCGACGTCAGCGCGACGAATGTCAGCACGACGGACGGCAGCTTGACGATTCACAGCGACGGCAAGCTGACCAGCGCCGACTGGACGACCTCCGGCAGCACGGTTAACGTGGGGACGCCTGTTGATTCGACCAACAAACCCATCGCGGGGAACATTGAGATCGGCAGGCTGAAGGTGCAGAACGCCGCAAACGTGATCATGAACACCAACGGCGCTCTGACGAGCAGCGAGAGTTGGATATTTAACGGCAGCACCGTGACGCTTGACGCCAAGGGCGACGTCAGCGCGACGAACGTCCGCACGACGAACGGAAGTCTGACGGTTCACAGCGACGGCAAGCTGACCAGCACCGACTGGACGACATCCGGCGGCTCGGTCAAGGTGGGCGAATATAACGATCACATTGCTCAGAATATCGAGATCGGCAAGCTGACCGCAAAGGACAGTGCGAATGTGGCCATGTATACCGACGGCGATTTGACGAGCAATGAGTTGAGCGTTACCAACAGCACGGCAAGCGTATCCGCGGCGGGCGACATCAAGGTCCCGACACTGTGCGTGACCGGCGGCACACTGACCGCGAGCGGCACGAACCTGATCGGTACGAGCGAGTCTGGCAATGCCGCATGGACGTTTGTTGACAGCAAGGATTCCTCGCTGACGGCAACGGGAGCGGCTACTCTCGACAAGCTCAATGCGACTGGAATCGCAGAGAACGCGGCGAAATCGGTCGCTTTGAGCGCCGCGGGAGCCGTGAACATCGGGACGCTCAACAGCGTGAAGGATACGGTCAGCGAAACGAACGGCGCGAAGCTGGATGTCGAATCCACCGGCAGCACGGTCGCAGTGGAAACGCTGACGCTGGATGCCGTTGCTGCTGCGTCGGTCAAGGCCCTGCTGGATCTGACGCTCGGTACCTCGCAGGAGAACACGATCACCGGTTCGACAAATGTTGAACTGGAGAGCAAGACAGGCAAGGTCGCTGCCAACAACCTTGATAAGACCGGTAAGCTGACAGTGACTGACTCCATACTCAAGGTTCAGGCGGCTCAGGACATCCTCATTGATAACCTGAAACTGAACGGAACCACCGACGCGACGTTCATTGCTGCGAGCTTCGACGGTAGCACCTTTGAGTTCGATGCGGATACCTGGTCCAGCATGATGAATGGCGGCGGCAGTTTGACGATGGTCAATCTGACAGTCGGCGAAAGTGCGAAACTACAGGTGTACGCAAAGGACGATATGGTGGTTACCGGTACGCAAAACATAGCCAACAACGAATCGGTTCAGAGCGAGAGCAAATCCGCCGCGATCAGCTTCCCCAGTGAGGGAGACGTCTATATCGTTCAGACTGGTTATGTCGTTTCCGTTGCACCCACCAAGGTCAAAGCGATTCTTGGCGCCGATGCGATTGGCTCGGTACGTGTAAACAATGGTTTGTACTTCTTCTTCCGGCTGAATGAAACGATCCGGAAGGGTACGGCGATCACGCTTACCGTTGGCGGTCATGAGCTTGAAACCATGTCGGTCAGCGCTGATACGGATTCCGGCTATGGCGTATTTGTCTCCACGGCGTATCAGAGCCTGGATCTGACAGAAGGGGAGAGCTACGAATACAGGCTGACGATAGGTGATGAAACCATAGGCAGCGGGCGGTTCACGTATTTGCGTGACGACAAGATCCCGAGCAAGGACGGTTACGTCAAGGTCAACGGTGATGTGCTCGTTCAGCTGGGCGACAGGAGCTTCGCAAGCCTGAGTGCTGCGATCGAAGCCGCTCCTGCGGGTTCCACGCTCACGTTGCAGAAGGATTCCGACGAGCCTTTCGAGGTGAGCAAGGAATTGACCATTGAACGCAACGGCTACACTGCAAGCGGGCTGACGGGAGCAAACAACTACGTCATGGAGGAAACGACTGAGAAATATCAGTTCTATCTTGAGGGCTACACGATTTCCAGCGAGCAGCAAAACGGCGACTGCATCGTGACGATGACCTATCATCTCAGCAGCGACAAGAACGGTCTGGTCATGGCAGCGTGCTACGGCACAGATGGCAAGATGCTCGGTGTGACAACGGCTGAACTGGTACCCGCCGCATCCGGAACCATGGAGCTTGTGATCCATACGAACGGCCAGGCGGCTACAGTCAAGGCGTTCCTCGTGGACAACGCTCTGATCCCGCTGTTTGCGAGCATGGAAGTGACCGGCAACTGAGCGCAACGGCACGCCAATCAAGCTGAATCTTGACGAAACATTTCCTGACGGGTATAATCACTTCAAGCCTTGATGGTCTTGGATGTGATCCTCAAGGGAAACCCTTCTCTGCAAATGCAGTCAGGAGGTCAGCGGTACGATCAGGCTAAAATCAAAAAAGACGAACATCCGATTTCGGATGTTCGTCTTTTTTGCAATCAGGAGTAACGCCCATGAGGGATTATTTGTAAGCGTATCGCCTGCGGTTACACAGACCTTCGCCGCGGCATCGACGGTCTTGCAGAGCTTGTGCGGCAGCAGTTTCAACTATCGTTTCTATTCCGGTGTTAAAATTGCGCGTCCGGCGGTCTGTTTTGTGCGCTTCCGCGCAGTATTTTGACCGCGCAAAAAATTTCAGCAAAGCCGCATAGACAAAGGAAATCCCCGAAACATCACTGTTTCGGGGATTTCTCATTTGTGGCAGCGGGTGAAGGATTCGAACCCTCACAAACGGAGTCAGAGTCCGGTGTGCTACCATTACACAAACCCGCTATCTGTTCGCCAGCGAACATTGACTATTATACAGAGTTGGCGGGATTTGTCAAGAGTTTTTTTTAAAAAAGCAGCTCCGTCAGGAAAACTGCTGCGCAGCAGGAGATTGCCACCGGGAACAGCCCCGCGCCGAGCCATGCCAGCACCGCGCCCACGACCAGCGCGACCACGCCCGCAACGGGCGTCTGCGCGGCGTGGAGGATGGCGGGGAAGGTCATCACCGCCAGCGTGACGTAGGGGACGTAGTACAGGAACGAACGCAGGAACGGGTTGGTGATCTGCTTACGGATGAGCGTCAGCGGCAGCACGCGGATGAGGAAGCTCACCCCCGCCGCGATGGCGATGCAGGAATAGATTCTCATGCCGCGCCTCCTTCCTCCGCCTTGACCGGGAACAGCAGCGCCGCGAGCGCGGAGATCGCGACGGTCAGGACGATCGTCTGCATGCCGGCGGACAGCTCCCGCACCACAGGCAGCACCGAGAACGCGAACGACGCCGCAAACGAAACCAGCACCAGCACCAGCACGACTCTGTCCTTCCGCGCGGGCGGGATGATGATGGCGAGGAACATGCCGTAGATGGCGACGCTCAACGCGCTCACCGCGTTCGCGGGAAGCACGTTCCCCGCGGTGATGCCCGTCGCCGTGCCGGACGCCCAAAACAGGTCGGCGACGAGGAATGCGCTGTATAAGTACACCGGTGAGAGCCAGCCAGGACGCGCGACGCCGAGACCGAAAATCTCATCCGTGATGCCGAAGCCAACCAGCGGTCGATGGAAAAACGGCGTGTCGGGGGAGAACTTCTGGCTCAGCGCGGCGGACATGAGCAGATACCGCGCGTTGGTGATGCAGATGACCACCGCTACCTCCCAGTACGCCGCGCCCGCGGCGATGAGGGAGAAGAGCGCGTACTCGCCCGCGCTGGCGTGGTTCAAAAAGCTCGCGATGAAGCCCTGCGCGGCGCTCAGACCCGCGGTCTTGGCGGTGATGCCCAGCGAGAACGCCACGGCAAAGTACCCCAGTCCGATGGGCAGACCGTCCCGCGCGCCGCGGAGAATGTCGCGGCGCAACTGCTCGCGCTCCATCAATCGACGTGAATGACGCTCTGGGCGAGGTCGTCGGCGGTGATGTTGACGTTGTGGTAATGCTCGCGCTTCTGCGTGATGCTGCCCAGCGAGATCGCCTCCTGCGGGCAGTACTGGAGGCAGGCGAGGCACTGGAGGCAGTCGGTGCCGAACTGCGGCTTGCGGTCGACCATGCGGATGTTGTCCTTGGGACATACCTTGGCGCAGGTGCCGCAGCCGATGCACAGGGAGCTGACGGCGAACTTCTTCGCCTTGCCGCCCGCGAGCTTGCCGAACGCCTTGCTTTCCGCCTTGTTCAGCGGGTTCGCCCTGGGCGACTTCTCGCTGCGGGCGAGGGCCTTGACGCTGCGCCCGATGCGCTTCGCTTCGCGCTCGGAGCGGTCCTGCGCGCCCTGCGCGGTCAGCGGGGGAACCATCAGCGTGTGCGGGAACAGCCAGATGCAGGAGCACTGGTGGCTCAGCACCTCCCAGTAGTCGAGGTGGAACAGCGCGTCCACGGTGGCGAGACCCGTGCCGGGATAGGCGGCGCAGGAGCAGACCGCGAATTTATACGCGTCGCCGCTGACCTGAATGCTCTTGAGCGAATCCTCCACGCCGCCGGGCAAGCCGCCACCGTAGCACGGGAACACGAAGCCCACGCGCTTAGCGCCGGTGGCGTCGGTGACGCTGGGGGCGCGGCGCATCATGACGATATCGGTGTCACCCAGCTCGCGGGCGATATTTTTGGCAATGTCCAGACAGTTGCCGGTGCCGGAGAAGCAATAAATGATGTTCTCACTCATGGGTCAATCCTCCCTCATGTTGTTCGACTTTATATTATATCGGTTTTCGCCGCCATGCGCAAGGGGGAAAACCTTGCAAGACCATACGGCGTATGGTAAAGTGTGACCATCTATTCTTGCGGGGTGCGCGATATGAAGCATTGCGGAACGAAAACCATCGAGACCGGGCGGCTGGTGCTGCGGCAGTTCTCCGTCGACGACGCGCACGCCATGTATCAGAACTGGGCGTCCGACCCGGACGTGACCAGATACCTGACATGGTCGACGTACACGAACGTCGAGGACAGCCGGGCGGTACTGGCGGACTGGGTTGCCGCCTATGAAAAGGCGAACTACTACATGTGGGCGATCGTCCTCAAAAGCCACGGAAGCGACCCGATCGGGAGCATCAGCGCGGTGAAGCTGGACGACGCCATCGACGCGGTGGAGATCGGCTACTGCATCGGGAAAGCGTGGTGGCGTCAGGGCGTCACGTCCGAGGCGCTTAGCGCGGTGATGGATTTCTTCTTCGACGAGGTGGGGGCGAACCGCGTGGCGGCGCGGCACGACACGAACAATCCGCACTCCGGCATGGTCATGCGGAAGTGTGGCATGAAGTACGAGGGCACCCTGCGCAGCGCCGACCGGAACAATCAGGGTATTTGCGATATAAGCTGCTACGCGCTGCTGCGATCGGAGCGTTAGCACCGGCGGCACAGCGCCGCCATGTCCTCCGGCAGCGGCGCTGTAAAGTGAAGTGCCTTGCCAGAGACGGGATGGGTGAACCACAGTTCATACGAGTGCAGCGCGGGGCGGGCGATCAGATTTTTGTCCTCCACGCCATAGAGCCAGTCGCCCGCGAGCGGATGCCCCAGCGCCGCCATGTGGACGCGCAGCTGGTGGGTGCGGCCGGTACGCGGCACGAGCCGCAGGAAGGAAAAGTCGTCGTTTTGGGACAGCACCTCATATTCGGTGACGGACGGCAGCCCGTCGTCGCGCACGCGGCGCTTGACAATGGAGCCGTCCGCGCGCCCGATGGGGAGTTCGACCGTCCCGCGCTCCGGCGTGAGGCGTCCCACGGCGACGGCGCGGTACTCGCGCCGCAGCCCCTCGCTGTGCAGCGCGACGCGCAGCCGGTCGTGGATGTAGCCGGTTTTGGCAGCGATGAACAGACCGCTTGTGCCCTTGTCGAGCCGGCTGACGAAGTGCGCGGCGGAGCCGTCGCCGAGGTACGACGCCAGCGCGGACGCGATATCCGGCGCGTCGGGATCGCCGCGGCGAGGGTGCATGGCGACGTTGGCGGGTTTGTTGATGACCAGCAGGTCCTCGTCCTCATAGACGATGTCCAGCGGCAAATCGCAGGGGGACAGCTCCCGCGTCGCGCGGCGCTCGGCAAGCGTGACGCTGACGTGGTCGCCGCCGCGGACGATGGCGTTGACGTGGGCGGGGGAGCCGTTCAAGAGAATGGCGTTTTCCCGCCATTTGAGACTCTTGAGCAGGGTATAGGAGAGCCGCAGGTCGCCGCGCAGCACGGTGCGCAGCGGCTGGCCGTCCCGCTCCGGCGGCACGGCGTAGTCCAAGGTTCGCAAGGATCACGCCCCCTTTCGACGAAACAGTATAGCATATTTCCGAAAAACATGCTATACTGCTTCTTGCGATTTCAAACAAAGGAGACGTTATTATGCGGCATTCCATTTGCTTATTGAACGATTCGTTCCCGCCGATGATCGACGGCGTGTCCAACGCGGTGGTGAACTACGCGAAGAACATCGAGGCGCACCACGGTCACGCTGTAGTGGTGACGCCCAGCGTCCCCGGCGCGACGGACGAGGGCTACGCCTACCCCGTCATTCGCTATCCCAGCATCGACACGCGCAAGCTGGTGGGCTACGTCGCGGGCTACCCCTTCTCACCGGAAACGGCGCGCCGCGTGCAGGACGAGCGCGTGGAGCTGCTCCACACGCACTGTCCCATTGCCAGCACGTTCCTTGCCCGCGAGCTGCGCAACGTGCTGGACGTGCCGCTGGTGCTGACCTATCACACCAAGTTCGACATTGACATCGCCAAGGCGATCAAGAGCAAGCTCCTTCAGGGCGGCGCGACGAAGGCGCTGGTGGAGAATGTCTCCGCCTGCGACGAAATCTGGGTCGTCAGCGAAGGCGCGGGGAAGAACCTCGAATCCCTCGGCTACGAGGGCGCGTGGCGCGTGATGGAGAACGGCGTGGACGTGCCGCGCGGCGGCGTCGGCGCCGAGGCCGTGGCGGCGGCGACGAAGGATTACGACCTGCCCACAGGTGTGCCGATGTTCCTCTTTGTCGGGCGGCTGATGTGGTACAAGGGTCTGCGCATCATTCTCGACGCGCTCGCCGCGCTCAAGGCGCAGGGCACGGCGTTCCGCATGGTGTTCATCGGCGACGGCGCGGACGGCAAAGCGGTACGCGAGACCGCGCGCGAGCTGCGGCTCGACGACGTGTGCTTCTTCACCGGCGCGATCTCCGACCGCGAGACCATCCGTGGCTGGTACACCCGCGCGGACCTGTTCCTGTTCCCGTCTACGTTCGACACCAACGGTCTTGTGGTGCGCGAGGCGGCGGCGAGCGCCACGGCGACGGTGATGGTCGCCGGCTCCTGTGCCGCCGAGGGCGTCACGGACGGGCAAAACGGCTTTTTCATCGAGGAGAACGCGGCGTCCCTCGCCGCGAAGCTGACGGCGCTGTGCGCCGACCCCGACGCCATGCGCCGCGTGGGCGAGAACGCCCAGAGCCAGCTCTATCTCTCGTGGGAGGACGCGGTGGCGCGGGCGTATGAGCGCTACGAGGTCGTCATCGACGATTACCGCAGCGGCAAGTATCCCAAGCACAAAAAGCCCATGGACGGCTTCCTCAAATCGCAGGGCGAACTGATGGACACCTTCGCGCTGCTGGAGGAGGTACGCGACGAGGTGCGCGACGACTTCACCGCTGACCGGGACGAGCTGCTCACCCGCATCCGCGAGAGCCGCGAGGACTTCCGCGCGTTTCTGCGCGAGCGGCACGAGAAGGTGCAGGACTACCTCCGCGCCGAGCAGGACCGGGCGGAGGAGCGTCTGGAGGACTGGTGGCACAAGATGGACCGGTATCTGTAACGCGAAAAGGACGGCACAAGCCGTCCTTTTTTATCGGTTGAGATACGCCGCGCACTTCGCCGCCGCGTCATGCGCGAGGCGCTCCTCGTCCACGGCTTTGAGCCGTCCGCCCTCCACCGTGACCGTTCCGTTCACGACGACCGTGTCCACCGCGCCGCGCAGTCCCACCGTCGCCAGCACGGATTTGGGGTCGTACAGCGCGCCCGTCAGCTCCAGCCGCCGCGCGTCCACGAGAAACAGGTCGCAGCATTTGCCGACGGCGAGCTGCCCGATGTCGTCGCGCCCCAGCAGCCGCGCGCTGCCGCGCGTCGCCAGCTTCAGGATGTCGTAGCCCGACGGCGCGTTCTGACTCGCGTGCAGCCGGTGGAGCAGGAACGCCACGCGCAGCTCCTCCATCAGACTCGAACCGTCGTTGGACGCGGAGCCGTCCACCGCGAGACCGACGCTTACGCCGAGGCGCAGCATCTCCGGCACCCGCGCCACGCCGGAGGCGAGCTTCATGTTGGAGATGGGGCAGTGGGCGACGCCGGTGCCGGTGTCCGCCAGCAGCCGCAGCTCCTCGTCGTTGAAGTGAATGCCGTGGGCGAACCACACGTCGTCCCCGACCCAGCCCAGCCGCCGCATGTACTCCAGCGGGCGCACGCCCTCACGCGCGAGCATATAGTTCTCCTCATCCTTCGTCTCGCACAGATGCGTGTGCAGCCGCACGCCGTACTCTCGCGCCAGCATGGCGCTCTCGCGCAGCAGGTCCGCGGACACGGAAAACGGCGAGCAAGGCGCGAGCGCCACGCGGTGCATGGCGTAGGGCGCGGGATCGTGGTACCGCTCGATGGCGTCGGCGCTGTCGCGCAGGATTTCGTCCACCGTTTGCACCACGCTGTCAGGGGGCAGACCGCCGTCCTTGACGGACAAATCCATGCTGCCCCGCGAGGCGTGGAACCGCATGCCCAGCTCGTCCGCCGCGGCGAACTGCGCGTCCAGCAGACCGGACGCTCCGCGGGGAAAGACGTAGTGGTGGTCGAAGCAGGTGGTGCAGCCGTGCTTCAACAATTCACCCATGCCGACGAGGGACGAAAAGCGCACGACGTCCGCGTCGAGATTTTTCCAAATCTCGTAGAGGGTCTTGAGCCAGTCGAACAGCTCCATGTTCTGCACCTCGCTCAGGTTGCGGGAGAACACCTGATACAGGTGGTGGTGCGTGTTGACAAGACCGGGGTAGCAGAGCGTGTGCGAACCGTCGATGACCGTATCCGCGCGCCGGGGCAGGGAAGCGCCGATGGCGCGAATGACCCCGTCCTCGGCGTACAGGTCGACGCCCTCGTACACCGTGTCGCCGTCGTCGCAGGAGACGAGGGTGCGGATGTTTTGAATGAGTAGTGATTTCATAGTCTTCTCCCGAAACAGGAAAAGCGGCTTGCGCCGCTTTTCCTGTTTAACGTTCTTCTCTGAAATAGCTCAAGCCGAGGCTTGCCGGGGGCTGGTTCTCGCGCTTTTTGCGCAGCGACACGATGATCAGCACGATCAGCGTGATGAGATACGGCAGCATCTTGAACAGCTCCAGCGTCCGGCGGCTCAGACCGGGGATGTAGAGGTACGCCCAGTACACAAAGCCGAACAGGTACGAGCCCCAGATCGCGTTGATGGGCTTCCAGGTGGCGAAGATGACCAGCGCCACGGCGAGCCAGCCAAGCCCTTCGATGGTGCCGTCGTTCGCCCAGGTGCCTTTGATGTAGTCCATCGTGTAGAACAGACCGCCCAAGCCCGCAATCGCCGCGCCGACGGTGATGGAGAGGTACTTGTACTTCGTGACGTTGATGCCCGCGGCGTCCGCGGTGCCGGGATTCTCGCCCACGGCGCGGAGGTTCAGACCCGTGCGCGTGCGGTTGAGGAAGTAGCGCATGGCGATGGCAAGCACGATGGCGAGGTACGCCATGAAGCCGTGGGCGAAGAGCAGCTTGCCCAGCGTGCCGATGTAGCCGAGCTTCGTGTAGGCGATGTACGCGCTGGAGGTGATCGGCACGCTGATCTGACCGACGCCGCCCGCGAGCGTGTTGAGGCTTGCGCCGAAGAAGTTGGCGACGCCGCCGCCGAAGATGGTCAGCGTCAGTCCTGTGACGTTCTGGTTCGCCCGCAGCGTGATGGTCAAAAACGCGTAGATAAGACCGCCGAGCGCCGCGAAGAGCATCGAGCAGATGAGGCTGAGGATCAGGCCCGTGACCGGGGACTGTCCGCCGCGCAGCTCATAGTAGAACGCCGCGATCATGCCGCCGATGCCGCCGAGGTACATGATGCCCGGAATGCCGAGGTTGAGGTTGCCCGCCTTCTCGATGAGGATTTCACCGATGGCGCCCAGCATGATGACCGTGCCGAAGGCGATGGCGGAGTTGATGAGCGCGAGCAATTGATCCTGCGTGATCATCGCTGACCCCTCCTTCCGTTGAAATGGACCGTGTAGTTGACAAAGAATTCGCTGCCGAGGAGGAAGAACAGGATGATGCCGGTGATCATCTCGCTGACCTCCTGCGAGAGGTTGTACGCCGAGGCGATCGCCTGAGCGCCCTTTTGGAGGAACACCAGCAGGAACGAGAAGATCACCATGACCACGCTGTTGAACTGCGCCAGCCACGCGACGATGATCGCGGTAAACCCGCGCCCGCCGGCGGTGGAGGTGGAGATGGTGTGGCTTGCGCCGGAGACAGCGACGAAGCCCGCAAGACCGCAGATCGCGCCGGAGAGGATGATCGTGCGGACGTAGGCGCGATTGACGCGGATGCCGGCGTACCGCGCGGTGTTCTCACTGTCGCCGATGACGGCGATTTCGTAGCCGTGCTTGGACTTGTTCATGTAGAGGTACATGAGAACCGTCACCGTGAGGACGATGATCACGTTCCAGCCGAAGTCCTTGTTGAAGCCGCTGGAGAACAGGTTGGGCAGCCAGCCCTGCTTGTTCTGGGAGTTGATGACGCCGACGCTGTTGGAGCCGTAGGGGTTTTCCCACAGCGCCACGAAATAGCTGGTGAGTTGGATGGCGATGTAGTTCATCATCAGGGTGAAGAGCGTCTCGTTGGTGTTCCAACGCGCCTTGAACAGACCGGGGAAGAAGCCCCAGACGCCGCCGGCGATCAGACTCGCGCAGATCATGACGAGCAGCAGCACCGGCGTGGGGAGGTTCTTTAAGTAGATCATGCAAGCCGCCGAAGCGATCGCGCCGACGAGAATCTGACCCTCGGCGCCGATGTTCCAGAAGCGCATCTTGAAGGCAGGGGCAAGACCGACGGCGATGCACAGCAGCGTCATCGCGTCGCGCACCGTGACCCACGCGCGCTTGCTGGTGCCCACCGCGCCGTCGAACATGGTGGCGAACACCGCCGCGGGGTTGAGACCGGAGACCATCACGATCACGATGCCGCTGACAACAAGGCTCAGCAGCAGCGCGATCACGCGGATGCCCCAGGCTTTCCAGGCGGGCAGCATCTCGCCACGCTTTGCCATGCGAAGCAGAGGCGCGCTGTGTTCGGGAGTGCTCATACTGCCTCCTCCTTTCTATGCTGTGTCATCAGGAGGCCGACTTCCTCCTTGGTGATCTTGCGGGCGTCCACCACGCCGGAGACCTGTCCGCCGCAGAGCACGACCAGCCGGTCGCACAGCTCCAGCAGCACGTCCAGATCCTCGCCGACGTAGATGACGGCGACGCCCTTCATCTTCTGCTCCGTGAGCAGGTTGTAAATGGCGTAGGAGGTGTTGATGTCCAGTCCGCGCACGGCGTAGGCGGACATGAGCACCGACGGTTCCTGCGCGATCTCACGCCCGACGAGCACCTTCTGCACGTTGCCGCCGGACATGCGGCGCACGGGGAAGGACGTGCTGGGCGTGACGACCTCCAGTTCCTTCCAGATGTGGTTCGCCAGCTCCTCCGGGTTCTTGCGGTCGACAAAGGGACCCTTGCCCTTGCGCCACGAGCGGAGCATCATGTTCCCCGTCATGCCCATGGTACCGACGAGACCCATGCCGAGGCGGTCCTCCGGCACGAAGGACATGCCGACGCCCGCCTTCTTGATGTCCAGCGGGTCCTTGCCGACGAGGTTCTCGCTCTTGCCGCTGACGGGGTTGTGGTAGATGATCTCGCCGGAGCGGACGGGGTACAGCCCCGCGATGGACTCCAGCAGCTCCTTCTGTCCGCTGCCCGCGACGCCCGCGACGCCGAGAATCTCGCCGCCCATGGCGGTGAAGCTCACGTTGTCCAAACGCTTGACGCCGAGTTCATCGTAAACCGTGAGGTTGCGCAGCTCCAGACGCGGCGTGGGGTTCCTGGGTTCGGGACGGTCGATGTTCAGCGTGACGCTGTGACCGACCATCATGTCGGTGAGGGACTGCTGGTTGGCGTCCTTCGTCATCACGTCGCCGATGTACTCGCCCTTGCGCAGCACCGCCACGCGGTCGGAGACGTCCAGCACCTCGTGGAGCTTATGGGTGATGATGATGAGGGACTTGCCGTCCTTCTTCATGGCGCGCATGATGTCGAAGAGCTTGTCCGTCTCCTGCGGCGTCAGCACGGCGGTCGGCTCGTCGAGGATGAGGATGTCCGCGCCGCGGTAGAGCACCTTGACGATCTCCACCGTCTGCTTCTGGGACACCGACATGTCGTAGATCTTCTGATCGGGCTTGATGTCAAAGCCGTAGCGGTCGCAAATCTCCTTGATCTTCGCGCCGGCAGCCTTGAGGTCAAACTTGCCCTCGCCCTCCAGACCGAGGACGATGTTCTCCGTGGCGGTGAACACGTCGACGAGCTTGAAGTGCTGGTGGATCATGCCGATGCCGCAGTCAAACGCGTCCTTGGGTGAGCCGATGGTTACCGGCTTGCCGTGAACGTAGATCTGACCCTCGTCGGGGAAGTAGATGCCGGAGAGCTGATTCATCAGCGTGGTTTTTCCGCTGCCGTTTTCGCCCAGCAGCGAGAGAATCTCACCCTTATGCAGCTCCATGTTGATGTGGTCGTTGGCGACGACCTTGCCGAAGCGCTTGGTGATGTTCTCCATCTTGATGGCGCATGGTACAGCCAAAGCAATCATCCTTTCTTTCTGGGTTCCGGTAGGGCGTGCCTCCACTCTATTGCTCTATCTTATCAGAAAACCCGGAGCTTGTAAACAACAAACACAAATTATTTTATATATTGCCTGAAAATTTGTTTGAATCCAACAAAAAGAAAAGGCTGCCGGAGCAGCCTTTTCTCAAGAGGGGATCAGCCGTTGTTGAGTTCGGTGATGCCGTCGATGCGCAGGGAGAAGGACGGCGCGGAGATGTACTCGGACTCGTGATAGTAACCGTCCACGATGCCCTCGTTGGTGTCGTTGTTCCAGTCACCGTCGGAGTCGAAGGTGAACGCGGAGGTGACGGGTGCGCCGCCGACGGTGAAGGTGCTGGTGTCGAACACGTGCAGCGTACCGGCCTTGATGGCGGCCTCGGCAGCGTCGACGGCTTCCTTGGTGCCGGGAGCGACTTCAGGACCGAGCGCCGTGATGGCGACAGCGCCGGCCTCATAGCCCTTGGACCAGTCGGTGGGCAGCTTGCCGCCGTCGAGCATGGTCTGGAACGCCTCGGTGTAGAACACGCTCCAGTCGTTGGTGGAGGAGGTCAGCGCGGCGGTGGGCGCCGCGGCGAGCATGTCGATGTTGTAGCCCACGGAGTAGACGGCCTTGCCGTTGTCCTTCGCGGTCTGGATCGCCTTGGGCGCGCCGGTGGAGTCAGCGTGCTGGCCGATGATGCAGCAGCCGCGCGCCATGAGCGCCTCGGCAGCCTTGCCCTCGCCCTGGATGTCGAACCAGGAGTTGGTGTACTGGACGTCCATGTGCGCATCGGGAACGATGGACTTGATGCCCAGGAAGAAGCCGGTGTAGCCGGAGACCACTTCCGCGTAGGGATACGCGCCGACGTAGCCGATGTACGGGTCGGTGACGAGACCCTGATCCATCATTTCCTTAAGCTTGAGACCGGCAACGAGACCGGAGACGTAACGGGACTCAAAGGTCATGTTGAACGCGTTGTGGAAGTTGGGGAGGCCGGACTTGAGCGCGGTGTCGCCGGTCATGGCGACGAACTCCACGTCGGGGGTCTCCTCGGCGGCCTGCTGGCAATAGGTCTGGTGGCCGTAGGAGTTGGTGATGACGAGGTTGCAGCCCTGCTCGACGCACTCGATGCACTTGTCGTAGCATTCCTCGGACTCGGGGATGTTGTAGAACCACACGATGTCGGAGTCGGACAGACCGACCGCCGCGGCTGCCTTGCGGATGCCGTCCATATGGGCGAAGGTGTAGCCCTCGTTCTCGTCGCCGACGAGGACGACGCCGACCTTCAGCTTGCCGCCAGAGGTCTCGGCGGGCGCCGCTTCACCGCCGCCGGTGCCACTTTCCGCGGGCGCGGCCGCTTCGCCGCCGGAGGGGGTGGAGCTACCGCCGCCGGAGGGGGTGGAGCTACCGCCGCCGCAGGCGACCAGCGCGAGCGTCATGACAAGCGCGAGGAACAATGCAAGGTACTTCTTCATAGTTTGTTCTCCTTTCCATATTGATCCCATCTTGTTTGACCGCCGGCGGGGAGCCTGCGGTCCCTGCTTTCTCCATCATAGCGAATTTCGCCGAAAAACACAAGAGCAAAAACGGATTTTTTGTATGGTTTGCAAAAGATTTCTTAGAACCGCTTGCGCAGGCTGTCCGCCGCGTCGAGCGCCATGAGGGTGTTGACGGGGTCCTTCACCTTGGCGAGGAAGATCATCGCCGCGATGATGTACGGCTTGTAGCTCGCCTGCTTGTACAGGGGGACGCGGTAGCGGTCGAACACGGAGTTGTCCACCTCGCCCATCTCGCAGGAAAGCCCGGTGATGTCGGCGGGCAGGCAGTGAAGGTAAAGCGCTTTACCGTCGCGCGTGAGCTTCATCATGTCCTCGGTGCATGCCCAGTCCTTGTGCTCGGCGTTCTGGGCGAGGAGCTTTTTCTCCAGCGCGTCGATGCCCGCCTTGTCGCCCGCCTGATAGAGTCTGGTGCGCTCCTCCATCGCCGCGAAGGGCGCCCAGGACTTCGGATACACGATGTCGGCGTCGCGGAACGCCTCCTGCATGGAGTTGCACTTGTGATAGCTTCCGCCGGTGGCGGCGGCGTTCTTGCGGGCAATCTCCTCGATCTCCGGCATGACCTCGTAGCCTTCGGGGTGCGCCAGCGTCACGTCCATGCCGAAGCGGGTGAACAGACCGATCACGCCCTGCGGGACGCTCAGCGGCTTGCCGTAGGACGGGGAATACGCCCACGTCATCGCGACCTTCTTGCCCTTGAGATTTTCCACGCCGCCGAAGTGGTGGATGATGTGCGCCATGTCCGCCATGCACTGTGTGGGGTGGTCCACATCGCACTGGAGGTTCACCAGCGTCGGGCGCTGTTCCAGAATCCCGTCGCGGTAGCCCTCCTCCAGCGCGTCCATGAAGGTCTTCTGGTACTTGTGACCCTCGCCGATGAACATGTCGTCGCGAATGCCGATGACGTCCGCCATGAAGGAGACCATGTTCGCGGTCTCGCGGACGGTCTCGCCGTGGGCGATCTGGCTCACCTTTTCGTCGAGCACCTGCTCCTCAAGACCGAGGAGGTTGCAGGCGGAGGCGAAGGAAAAGCGCGTGCGGGTGGAATTGTCACGGAAGATGGAGATGCCAAGCCCGGAGTCGAACACGCGGGTGGACTTGTTGCGCTCGCGCAGGTCGCGCAGCGCGTCGGCGACGGCGAACACGGCGGCAAGCTCCTCGTCGGTCTTGTCCCACGTCCAGTAGAAGTCGTTCTTGTACATGTTGTTGATGTGCAGCTTCTCAAGCTGCTGGGCGAGTTCGATGGTCTTGCTCATGGGAACCAGCTCCTTTCAATGATTGTAAAGTAGTTTTACTTGATATCGTTGCCGGTCAACTCCTGACGGAAGCTCGTCGCGCTGCCGTCTTTGTTCTCCGGCTTGTAGAGCGGGATCGCGGCGGCGTAGAGCGCGGCGCAGGTCACGAGGTCCTGCTTCCACGTCACCTCATTGGGCGCGTGCGCCTGCGACTCCGCGCCGGGACCGAAGCCCACGCAGGGGATGCCGTAGCGTCCCTGAATGGACACGCCGTTGGTGGAGAACGTCCACTTGTCGCACAGGGGGCGGCCTTCGCGGGTCTTCTTCGCGAGGTCGTCCGACCAAATGCGCTCCTTGCCGAAGAGGGCGTGGTAGGCGTCGACGAGCGCCTGAACGTGCGGCGCGGTCTCCTTGTTGATCCAGGTGGGGAAAAACGCCTCGGTTTTGTAGACCTCGCCGGTCCACGCGGGGCGGTCGTACCAGTACATGCTGACCTTCACGTCGTCGCCGTACTTCTTCACCGCCGGGAGGTCCTCGATCTCCTTGAGGCAGCTCTGGTAGGTTTCGCCCGCGGTCATGCGGCGGTCGATGGAGATCGCGCAGGAATCCGCCACGGCGCAGCGGGAGGGGGAGGTGTAGAAAATCTGGGAGGTGGTGCAGGTGCCGCGTCCTAAGAACCGCGCGTCCTCGTAGTGGTCGGGGTTGTACTTGGGGTCGAGCATCTTGACCAGCCCCTTGATCTCCACGGAATCGTCAGCGGGATTTTCGTTCAGCGCGCGCACGTCCTGCAAAATGTCCGCCATTTTGTAGATCGCGTTGTCGCCGCGCTCCGGCGCGGAGCCGTGGCAGCTCACGCCCTTGACGTCCACGCGGATCTCCATTCTGCCGCGGTGCCCGCGGTAGATGCCGCCGTCCGTCGGCTCGGTGGAGATGACGAACTCGATCTTGCGCTGCGCCTCTTCGAGGGAGGCGAAATCCTTGTTGGCGATGTACTGCCAGCACATGCCGTCGCAGTCCTCCTCCTGCACGGAGCCGACGACCATGATCCGGTACCCCGCGGGGATGAGTCCCAAATCCTTCATGATCTTGGTGCCGTACACGGCGGAGGCGAGACCGCCCTCCTGATCGGAACCGCCGCGGCCGTAAATCTGGGTGTCGTTCTCCCAACCCTTGTACGGGTCGTCCGTCCAGTTTTTGATGTTGCCGATGCCGACGGTGTCGATGTGGGAGTCGATGGCGATGATCTTCTCGCCCTCGCCCATCCAGCCGATGACGTTGCCGAGACCGTCGATCTCAACCTTGTCGTAGCCGAGCTTTTTCATTTCCTGCTCGATGCGCTTGACCACGCCCTCCTCCTCGCAGGATTCGGACGGAATGGCAATCATATCGCGCAGGAAGCGGGTCATATCGGCGCTGTAAGCTTGCGCGGCGTTCTTGATGGCTTCAAAATCCATGTGGATCGACCTCCTGTATCAAATGTGTTATCTATATCATAGCATAAGTCCCCGTAATGTCAAACAAAAAATTTGAAATGCTCAAAAAATTTTTGAAAAAAGCATTGCATTTTGATAAGGGGTTGTATTAGAATAAGGTGGAAGGACAAGAAGGAAGGCGATAGGAAGACAGGAGGCGAGGCATATCGAAACGGCAGTGCTGAACGAACTCAAGCGGGTGGCAAAGGGCATCGCGGCGACCTTTGGGAGCAACTGCGAGGTCGTCATCCACGACGTGAGCGGCAAAGGCTCGGACAATACAATCGTCGCCATCGAGAACGGACACGTCACGGGACGCAAGGTGGGGGACGGCGCGTCGCAGGTCGCGCTGGAGCAGCGCATCCACGCGGACATGCAGCCCGTCGACCGGCTGTGCTACCTCACCAAGACGCCGGACGGCAAGGTGCTCAAGTCGTCCACCATGTACATCCGCGGCAAGAACGGCAAGGTGAGCGCCATCATGGGCATCAACTACGACATCTCGACGCTTTTGATGGTGGAGGGCGCGGTGCGGGAGCTGACCGCCGCGAAGAACGACACCGGCACCAGCGAGCCGCAGAAGATCGTCAACGTCAATGACCTGCTCGACGAGCTGATCACCCAGTCGGTGCAGCTGGTGGGCAAGCCCGTGGCGCTGATGAACAAAGAGGACAAGATGAAAGCGATCGGCTTTTTGAGCCAGAGCGGCGCGTTCCTCGTGACGAAGTCGGGGGACAAGATCGCGAAATACTTCGGAATCTCAAAATACACACTTTATTCTTATATCGACAAGCAGGAGGGCAAATGACCATGGGCAAAATCGATCTGAGCATCAACAAAGAGGGGCTCAAGCATAACATTGAGAAGGCAAAGGAAAACAACATCATCATCCCGACCATCGCGCAGATGCAAAACCCCGACCTGATCCCGGAGAAGATCAAGGACAAGCTGTCCAGGACCGGTCTCTGGGACGTCGATCCGGTCAACCTCTTCCGCATCAACTGGCACAACGAGGCAAAGGAGAGCGGCGGCTTGTATCAAAAGACGCCCAACTACGTCGAGATTCCCAGCGCGCTCTCCGGCGTGCCGTGCCGCATCCTCGCGATGTCCGGCAAGTGGTTCCCCACCGGCTGCCACAAGGTCGGCGCGTCCTTCGGCTGCCTTGCCCCGCGTCTGGTCACCGGTCAGTTTGACGCGACCTATCACCACGCGGTTTGGCCGTCCACCGGCAACTACTGCCGCGGCGGCGCGTTCAACTCCAAGCTCCTCGCCTGCGACAGCGTGGCGATTCTCCCGCAGGATATGTCCAAGGAGCGCTTCGACTGGCTCAAGAGCATCGCGGGTCAGATCATCGCGACGCCGGGCTGCGAGTCCAACGTCAAGGAGATTTTCGACAAGACGTGGGAGCTGAAGCAGGACCCCAGCATGATGATCTTCAACCAGTTCGCCGAGATGGGCAATCCGCTGTGGCACTACAACGTCACGGGCTACGCGCTGGCGGAGCTGTTCGAGAACACCAAAAAGCCGGGCCAGCACTTCGCGGGCGCGTGCTTCACCTCCGGCTCCGCCGGTACGATGTCGGCGGGCGACCTGCTCAAGGAGCGCTATCCCGACGCCAAGCTGGGCGTGGGCGAAGCGCTCCAGTGCCCGACGATTCTGAACAACGGCTTCGGCGGCCACCGCATTGAGGGCATCGGCGACAAGCATATCCCGTGGGTGCACAACGTCAGGAACACCGACATGGCGATCGCCATTGACGACGAGGACAGCCAGCGCCTGCTGCGCCTGTTCAACACGCCGGAGGGGCAGAAGTACCTCAAGAACACGCTGCACCTCTCCGACGAGCTGATCGAGAAGCTGACGTGGATGGGCATTTCCGGCATCGCGAACGTGCTGTGCTGCATCAAGATGGCGAAGTACTACGAGCTGACGGAGAACGACGTGCTGGTGACCGTCCTCACGGACTCCGCGGTGATGTACAAGTCCCGCGTGGAGGAACTCAACGAGATGCACGGCGCCTACAGCGAGTTTGAGGCGGAGAAGGATCACGCCCTGCACATGCTGGGTCTCAAGACCGACAGCCTCATCGAGCTGACCTACGCCGAGCGCAAGCGCGTCCACAATTTGAAGTATTACACCTGGGTCGAGCAGCAGGGAATGACGGTCGAGGACCTCAACGCCCAGTGGTACGACACGAAGAACACCTGGGACGCCGTCCACGCGCAGGCGAAGGAGCTGGACGAGCTCATTGACGCGTTCAACGACGAGGTGGGGATCCTCAAAACGCTGTAAAAAGCGTATGTGACACCATTTCTTTCCTTTCCCTTCGAAAGGAAAGAAACGGTTTCACACTTCCAAAGAAAGCAAAGGGGCTTTTTGGGGAAGTGCCAATTCAACTTGAAACCCTGTTCCCAAAACGCAACGCTGTTTTCCACCGCTGAACTGACACTGCAATGTGCCGCCAACCCGGCGGCACGACCTTGTATCGTACAGAAATGCCTGCCGCGTACCTTGGGATAAACGAACGACGTACAAACTGCCGCCTTGATGGGCGGCGGGGCCGGCCTGTGTCCGGCGGTCGAGGGAAGTCAATTCGACTTACGAAAACAGCGTCCCATATCCGGAACGAACCCACACATCAACAGAAACCTATCGACAAGCGTCTTTCTCTTTTGGGGAAGTCTGAAACCGCGTTTTCTCTTTCGCAAGAGAAAGAGAAAAGGCGGTGTCAGAGACCGACCATGTGATTGGAGAATCAGAATGAAAAACGTCATCCACGCCAAGTGCGTCAAGTGCGGCAAGACCTACGCCGCCACGCCGAATCTCACCAACTGTGACTGCGGCGGCATCCTCGACATCGTCTACGATTACGACTATATGAAGAAACATCTCACCAAGGACAAACTCCAATCCCGCCCGCATACCATGTGGCGCTATCGCGAGCTGCTGCCGGTGGAGGAATCCACCCCGGACACGCCGCTGCGCGTGGGCTGGAGCCCGCTGTACGAAGCCGACCGCCTCGGCGAACTGCTGGGGCTGAAAAAGCTCTGGATCAAGGACGACGGGCAGAACCCGACCGCGTCGCTCAAGGACCGCGCGTCCGCCATGGCGGTGGCGAAGGCGAAGGAGGCGGGAGCCTCCATCATTGCCTGTTCTTCGACCGGCAACGCCGCGTCATCGCTGGCGGGCAACGCCGCGGCGGCGGGACTGCGCACGTTCATCTTTGTGCCGGAGCGCGCGCCCAAGGGCAAAGTCGCGCAGCTGATGACCTTCGGCGCGAACGTGATCTCGGTGCAGGGCAACTATGAGGAGACCTTCGAGTTGAGCAAGAAAGCCATCGACAAGTGGGGCTGGTACAACCGCAACGCGGCGATCAACCCGTACCTCTCCGAGGGCAAAAAGACCGTCTCGCTGGAAATCGCGGAGCAGCTCGATTGGAAGATGCCGGACTACCTCGCGATCTCCGTCGGCGACGGCTGCACCATCGCGGGCGTGTGGAAGGGTCTCAAGGACCTCTACGCCATCGGGTTCATCGACCGACTCCCGCGTCTCATCTCCGCGCAGGCGGAGGGCTGCCACCCCATCAACCGCGCGATTGCGGACGGGAAGCCGTGGTCGCCGATGGAGGAGAACACCCTCGCGGACTCCATCGCCGTCGGCGTGCCGCGCAACGCGGACAAGGCGCTCATGGCGATCCGGGAGTCGAACGGCATCGCGGTGAACGTGACGGACGAGGAGATCATGGCGGCGCAGAAGCTGCTTGGCACGACCTGCGGCGTGTTCGGCGAGCCTGCGGGCGTCACCGGCACGGCGGGGCTGAAGAAGCTCTGCGAGCAGGGGGCCATCGGCAAGCACGACACGGTGGTGTCGGTGGTGACGGGCAACGGTCTCAAGGACGTGGCGAACGCGATCAAGTTCTGCGGCGAACCGATGAAGCTGCCGAACGATCTGGACGCGCTGGTGGAGGAGATCGACCGCCGCGGGCTGAAAACGGAATAAAAAACGAGAAAAGGGAGAGGTCGCTGCCTCTCCCTTTTCTCATTCGTCCAGCTTCAGTTCGATCGGCGCGGCGGCTTCCTTCGCCACGTCGCTCTTTTGCGCCTCGGCGTCGGCGGCGCTTGCCGCTCTGGTCAGGCGCAGCGCCTCCGCCTCCTCCTGCGCGGCGCGGCGTCCCGCCTGTTCCGCCTCGGCAACGGCGGCGTCCTTCTCCTTCGCCGCCTGTTTCAGTTCCTTTTCCATCACCTTGCGGCTGTGCTTCTTTTCGATCAGGTGAACGATGCGCGCCACGACCGCCACCAGCATCAGCACAATGCCGATCCAGCTCGCGACGCCCAGCGGAAACAGCGTTTTCAGCGTCCAGTAATCGTGGTGGACGCCGAGGAACAGAAACAGCACCGATACCGCCAGCGATACCCCGAACAGCAGCACCCACAGGATCGATTTCACCGCGGAGGATTTGCGCGCGAACGTGTATTTCACGAGAAAGAAGACCGCGAGAATCAAGCACGCGGGGTACTGCGCCAGCAGCATATATTTCCAATCGACCATGGTTTTCTCTACTCCTTACAGCATGCACTTTCCGCGCATGAGATATTGCCCGCGGCGGTCGCCCACGACCTCGCCGCGATCCATCGCCAGTTCTCCGCGCAGGTAGACCGAGCGGATGGAGCCGCTGGTTTCAAAGCCCTCGAAGGGCGTATAGCCCGCCCGGCTCGCCAGTTCCGCGCCGCGCAGCACGCGGTTCGCGTTAGGGTCGTACACCACGATGTCCGCGTCGCTTCCCGCGGCGACGGCGCCCTTGCGGGGATAAAGCCCGTAGAGCTTCGCGGGGTTCTCGGACAGCACGCGGCACATGCACGCGAGGCTGATGCGCTTTTGCGCGACGCCGGCGGAATAGATCAGCTCGCCGCGGGTCTCCACACCCGGCACACCGCCGGGGATCTTCGTGAAGTCGCCGCGCCCCATCTCCTTCTGCTCCGGCGTGAACGAGCAGTGGTCGGTGGAGACCGTCTGCACGTCGCCGTGGCGCAGACCGCGCCAGAGGGCGGCGGCGTCGGCGCTCTTGCGGATTGGCGGGGCGCAGACGTAACGCGACGCCTGGGAGAAATCGGGGTGCTCGTACACGGAATCGTCCAGCAGCAGGTACTGCGGGCAGGTCTCGACGTACACCGTCTGCCCGCGCCGCCGTGCCGCGTCGATCTCGTCGAGCGCCGCGCGGTTGGTGGTGTGGACGATGATGACCGGCGTGTCCGCCGCCTGCGCGATGCGCAGCACGCGCCCCACCGCCTCGGCTTCGAGGTAGTCCGGCCGCGCCTTGGGATGGGACGAGACCTCCGCGCCCTTGCCCGCCGCTTTCAGCTCCGCGATCTTCGCGTCGATCACGCCGGCGTTCTCGCAGTGGAAGCCGCAGATGCCGCCGCGCTTTTTGAGCGCGACCATGGCTTCGTAGAGCTGCCGGTCGGGCAGCATCATGGCGGGGTAGGTGAGGTACATCTTGAACGACGTGATGCCGGCGGCGAACATGTCGTCCAGCTCGCGCTCGATGTCCGCGTTCCAGTCGTCGATGGTCATGTGGTAGCCGTAGTCGCACCAGCATTTGCCGTCGGACTTTTCATGCCAAAGCTTCAAGCCGCAGCCCAGCGTCTCGCCCTTGTTGGGGCAGGCGAAATCCACGATGCTGGTCGTGCCGCCGCGGATGGCGGCATAGGTGCCGCTGTCAAAGTCGTCGGCGGTTGTGGTGCCCGCCACGTCGAGATCAAAGTGGGTGTGCGCGTCGATAAAGCCGGGGAAGAGGTAGCAGCCGCTGACGTCGACGACCTCGGTATCCCATGGCGCGTGCGCCATGACGTGACCGACTTTCTCAATTTTCTCGCCGTCGATGAGCACATCGGCACGTCGGCAGGACTTGCCGCTGACCACGAATCCCCCGCGCAGGATGGTTTTCACGCTGCGTCACTCCTTTTCAAAAATGAAAACCTGATCTTCTTCTGGTCGTAAAGTCTGAAATCAAGTAACTCCATAAGTTGCCCTCTGCGCCTGTGATGATTCATTATAGCACAGTTTGAGACCATAGGCAAGCAAAAAAGGGCTGTCTGCACATCAACCGCTGACCGCCCTGAAAACATAGACCACATGCGAGAGGGAGAGGCGGATGCCTCTCCCTCCTGTTGCCGTTTACCGATACAGATATCCGTACTTGTCGCGAATGGTGAGGATGAATTCCAGCAGCAGCTCCGGCAGATCGCAGTTGCTGAGATCGACCTCCTGCACGCCCGCGAACATCCGCACGCGCGCGCGGTCGCCGCCGAGGAACAGCACGCCCGCGTTGCGGCTGTCCTCCATGTCCTCTGCCGTCTGGAAGAGTGTGAACTTGTCGCGGCACGGCTCGCTGGCATAGGGGCAGAACTGCGTGCAGTTGCCGCACTCGTTGCACATCTTGTCGACGTGCAGAATCTGATGTGTGTGGTTCGAGAGCTGGATGACCACGTTGGCGCGGTTGGGGCAGGAGTCCACGCAGTTCTCGCAAACCACCTTGCACTGCAAGCATCGCTCACCCTCGCAGCAAACGTCGCCTGCCATGGCGAGCACGCCCTTCTTCGCGATGGTGTCGTCCTTCGCGGCATACGCCTCGTCGGGGATGTCGTAGGTGTGCTTCTTTCCGGTGACGGCTTCGGCGAACGCCGCCGCGTCGGCGATACCCTCGACGATCGTGGCGGGACCGCGGTGCGCGTCGCCCGCGCACCACACGCCTTCAATATTGGTCTGGAAGGCGGGACCCTTGCGCTCCATCTCGATGCCGTTCGCCGCCATGAGCGCGTCGTCCACCTTCTCGCCGACGGCGGAGATGACCAGATCGCAGGGAATTTCGAACGTCTCGCCCGTCGGTTCGGGGGAACGGCGACCGGACGCGTCGGGGGCGCCGAGGCGCATCTTTTCGCAGACCAGCCTGCCGTCCGCCTGCCTGACCGGCGCCGCCAGCTCAATGAATGCAACGCCGTCCTCCATGGCGAGCTGAAGCTCGTGTTCGTCGGCGGGCATTTCCTTCCTGGTGCGGCGGTAGAGGATGGCGGACTGCGCGCCCGCGCGCTTCGCGACCCGCGCCGCGTCCATGGCGGTGTTGCCCGCGCCGACCACGACCACGCTGCCGCTCAGCGACGGCTTGACCCTGGTCTTCATCTCCTTCATCCACTGAATGACGCCCGCGACGTTGCCCTCGATGTCAAGGCGTCCCGCTTTCCACGCGCCGGTCGCCATGAGAATGTGTGTGTAGCCCTGGGCTTTCAGCTCCGCGACGGACGGCGCGGGAGCGCCGCACTTCACCTCGACGCCGTACTTCTCCATGAGAGCGATATCTTTGTCGATCGCCTCGTCGCTGATGCGGAACGCGGGGATGACGTAGCGCGGCACGCCGCCGAGCTTTTCCTCGCGCTCGAAGATCGTGGTCTCCACGCCCGCTCTGCCGAGGAAGTACGCCGCGGCGATACCCGTCGGACCGCCGCCGACGATGGCGGCACGCTTACCGGGGACTTTCCTGGGAGCGCGGATGGACGCCATCAGCGCCTCGTAACCGTTTTTCGCGGCAATCAGCTTGGTGTCGCGGATGTGGATGGACTCATCGTAGAAGTTGCGGGAGCACTTGTTCTGGCAGCGATGGGCGCAGATGGTGCCGGTGATGAACGGCAGGGCGTTCTTCTCGGTAATCAGCCGCAGGGCGGGACCGTAGAGACCCTTGCGGCACAGCTCGATGTATTCCGGGATATCCTGCTCGATGGGGCAGCCGCCCTTGCAGGGGGCGAGGAAGCAGTCAAGCCACGGCACCTGCTCCTTGCTCTTGCGCGTGGGCAGGGGCTTGATGGGCTTGCGGTGGTGGAAGTCGTGCTGCGCCGCCGCAGCGAGGTCGGAAATCGCGGCGGAGTCCGTACCGGCGAAGGCGCGGTAGGGCAGCGCTTCGACCTTTTCGACCATCTGGCGCAGGCGGTTGTAGCCGCCGGGCTTGAGGATCGTGGTGGCGACGGTGATCGGCCAGATGCCCGCCGCGAAGAGCTTGTCGCAGTTGAAATATTCCGCGCCGCCGGCGAAGGAAATGCGCATCCTGCCGCCGAACGCGCGGGAGATGCGGGAGCACATCTCGATGGTCAGCGGGAACAGGCTCCTGCCGGACATGTACATCTCCTGACCGGGCAGCTCGCCGCGCGTGGTGTCGACGGGGAAGGTGTTGGAGAGCTTGAGACCGAACTCCACGCCCCTCTCGTCGGCGAGGGCTTGCAGGCGGCGGAACATCGGCACGGCGTCCTCCCACTGCAAGTCCTCGTTGAAGTGGTGCTCGTCGAAGACGATGTAGTCGTAGCCCATGCCGTCGAGGATGCCGCGGGCGGTTTGGTAGCCGAGGATGGTCGGGTTGCACTTGACGAAGGTGTGCAGATGCTTCTCGGTGATGAGATACGAGGCGATGCGCTCGATCTCATCGGGGGGACATCCGTGGAGCGTCGAGACGGTGACGGAGCGCGAGACGCGGGGGGAGATGCCGTCGATGAACGCGGCTTCGGCGGGGAAAAGTTCCTTCAAAACGCGCTTGCACTCGCCGAACTGGTAGGTGTTGGACGCGTCCATCATGTTGTCGATGTACGAGTTGACCTTCTCGCCCTTGATGCCCTCCAGATCGTACCCGACGGACATGTTGAACACGAACCCGTCGGGGTCGCCGAGACCGTAGACCTTGGAGATGACCTTGAGCGCGCACCACGCCTTGATGTATTCGTCCTGCGCCTGCGGCACGGTCAGCTCGGTGGACCACTCCTGGTTATAGCCCTCGTCGGCGGCGAGGATGCACGGGCGGGGGACGCAGGCGGCAAGCTCGGCGCCGTCCATCTTCTGTACGGTTTTGACCTCGAAGAAGCGCGCGCCCGCGAAGTACGACGCGATGATGTTCTGCGCGAGCTGACTGTTGGGACCGGCGGCGGGGCCGAACGGCGTCTCGATGGTCTCGCCGAAGATGGGGAGCGTCTTGCCGCTCGCGCGGTACGCCTTATGGACGCCGAAGATGTCGCCGGTTTTTGCGTACTCGGTGGTGACCCAGTTCATCAGGGACGCAAAGGGGATGGGGTACATTTTTTCAGACATGGTCGTTCCTCCTTCTTATGATTGCAGGAGTTTCCGCCTGCGGGCGGAGTGACTTTTTCGCCGCCGAAAAAGTCACCAAAAAGCGGGGGAGTTCCGCGCCCCCGGGCGCGGGTCACTTTTCGCTTGCACGAAAAGTAACCAAAAGTGCACCAAAACCTGCGGTTTTGGAATCCCTTTTTTGGGGGAAGGGTTTGGGAAAAATCAGATGGGTCGTTCCTTGTACGATACGCTGTTTGTCCGAACGTCGAATTGACTTCCCTCGACCGCCGGGCATCGGCCGGCCCCGCCTTTTATCAAGGCGGAACCTTGTACGTCGTTCGTTTATCCCAAGGTGCGTGGCAGGCATCACCGCACGAAGAAAGGTCGTGCCGCCGGGTAGGCGGCGCATTGCAGTGTCAATGCAGCGGTGGAAAACAGCGTATCGTTCAATGGAACAAGAGAGCAAATTGCAATTTGCACTTCCCCCAAAGGCGATTTTCCTTTCTTTGGAAGTCTGAAACCGTTTCTTTCCTTTTCAAGAAAAAGGAAAGAAATGGTGTCAGTCCGCACCTCAATAGGTGCAATGGTTCAGCTCACCCCAGAGCTTCTTGCTTGCCTCCAAGATCCTCGCGTTGACCGCTTCCTCATCCACGCCCACCAATTCACGATCCTTCATCAGCAGCTTGCCGCCCGCAATCGTCGTCTGGCACTGGCGACCGGTCATGCCGAAGATCATGTGCCCGTCGATGTTCGCGTCGGAGAAGGGCGTGAACGGCTTGTAGTCCATCACGATGATGTCCGCCGCCGCGCCGGGCTTCAGAACGCCGAGGGGATCGGGGAAGTACTTCGCGCCGATTTTCGCGTTGTTCTTGAACAGCATGTCCGTCACCTCGCACCACGCGACGTTTGGCAGGCATGCGTTCGAGCGCTGGGAGCAGAGCGCGACCTTAAGGGATTCCAGCATGTCGTTCGTGTACGCGTCGGTGCCCATACCCAGCAGAATACCTGCCTTGTAAAGGGGAAGTACCGGACAGATACCAACGGCGTTGCCCATGTTGGATTCGGGGTTGTTGACCACCATCGTGTCGGTATTTTTGATCAGCTCGATCTCCGCGGTGTTGACGTGGATGCAGTGGCCGAGGATCGTCTTGGGTCCCAGAATCCCGTGATCCTGCAAGCGCTGCACGGGGCGGCGGCCGTAGTTTTGCAGGCTGTCGTACACGTCGTTCATGCCCTCGCTGACGTGGATGTGGTAGCCTGTGCGGCCGTTGTTTGCCTCCACCATGCGGTCAAAGGTCTTGTCGGAGATGGTGAACAGCGCGTGTCCGCCGAACATCGCCGCGAGCATCGGGTCCTTGCGCTGCTCGCACTCGGTGATCCAGTCGGCGTTTTCCTGAATGGCTTGCAGGCACTTCTCCTCGCCGTCGCGGTCGCTGACCTCGTAGCACAGGCAGGAGCGGATGCCGAACTCCTTCGCGCTCTCGGCGATGGTGTGCAGCGTGCCGGGAATCTCGCCGTAGCTCGCGTGGTGGTCGAAGATCGTGGTCACGCCCTGCTTGATGCAGTCGAGGTACAGCGCGTCGGCGCTCGCCTTCGTGCCGTCCATGTAGAGGTGGCGGTCGATCGCCCACCACGTCCCGTCAAGAACCTCGTAGAAGTTCGTGGGGTTATTGCCGACGATGGACAGCCCGCGGGCGAGGGCGGAGTAAATGTGCGTGTGCGCGTTGATGAACGCGGGCATGATAACGCCGCCCCTGGCGTCGATCATCTCAGCGTCGGGGTACTTCGCGCGCAGCTCGGCTTCCTCGCCGACGGCGACGATTTTCGTGCCCTCGTAGGCGACCGCGCCGTGCTCATAGTATCCCTTGCCGGTTTCGTCCCTCGTGATGAGCCGTCCGTTGGTAACCAGTGTCATGCTGCATTCCTCCTCCAAAAATCATTCTTCGGTTAGCCGTGCCTAAAACAAAAAGCGCCTCGGCAGGGCGTTTAGCCCGTGCGCGAAGCACTTCGTTCCAGCTATCGAGTTGATTTTACCGCAACTCTCACAAAAAATCAATAGCCCAACAAAAAGTTTTTATGCAATTTTGCCGTCAAAAATTTTCGCCGTCCGCAGACGGCGAAATGAACCAGATCGTTTTTTCTGACGACATGCGCGTCAGAAAAAACTCCTCTCGCGGAGCGCGCGTGCGCCGAAGGCGTGCGCGAAGCGAAGCGTAATCTTTTTCAAGAAAGAGGCGCAGCCTCTTTCTTGACGCGAAGCGAAAAAGGTGCCCCGCGCGGGCCGTGTAGCGCACGTTATAACCTCACCCTCAGGTAAGGTGGGTCGCCTCCGTCCGGCATTACTGCTTCCAACGTTCAGCCGCAAACGCAGCCGAGAGGCCTGCAAACCGCCATCCGATCCGGCATCCCGTATAACGAAATGTGGGTTATAGAAAACGCTATCACGCACCCCGCAGGGCACTTTTTATTCACTTGTCAGACCGCCGCCTGATCGTCAGCGTACTCCACGGTCTGCTCCGCCGCGGGAGCTTTCTCCTCCTGCGACGCCTGCGAGAGCATCAGCAGGTTGCCGCCGAGGAAGATAAGGAAGAAGATCGTGAAGAACACGGTGGGCATTGCCAGCCGCTTCTTGTCGATGAAGCGGAACAGGAACCACAAAAACGTCATCAGCAGCCCGAAGAAACCGAACAGGAAGAACGTCACGCCAAAGGAACCGAACAGCTCAATGACCAGAGCATGCACGTTGCCGAGCATGTGAAAAAAAGCCGCGATCGCGCTGAGCACCGTGCTCAGTACGCCGAATACCGCTTCCATGCCATTCCCTTCCTGTCGCGTTTAATTGGATTCCTCATCCTCGAAGAACTGCTCCATGAACTGATCATATACGGCGTTCAGCTCGTCCTCGTCCTCGATCTGGACAAGGATTTCCTCGCCGTTCTCGGTCTCCGCCTTGAGGATGATGAGACCGTACTCGTCCTCGCTGTCCTCGTCGTCCTCTTCCACCATGGGGAAGAAGGCGCGGTAGACGGTGCCGTTGTACTCCAGCGCGTCGATGAACTCCAGCTCGATCTCCTCGCCGGTCTCCTCGTCGATGACGGTGACGATGTTAGGACCGAAATCCTCGCTCATGGAACATACCTCCGAAGTGAATTCACATCGGTATTATAACCTGTTTTCCGCCGCGGCGCAAGTGTTCTTTTGTAAAAAAACGCAAATCTGGAAAATTTTTTTCACGCGCGATCGACGGAAGCCCTGACGGACGGAAAACCGACTTGACAGGCGTGGTATAATGAAATAGCATCTATAATGAGTGTTTTATGCGCATTGCGCAGTGAACCGGGAGGAGGAAGCGCGTTATGGAAGAAAGCAGCGCCCGTCCGCGGACGGAGGAGCCGCGCCGCACCGCTCCGCGCAGGAGGCGGAGACGGCGTTCGGCGGCTTCGACGATCGTTCTCGGACTGCTTAAGCTGTTCGTCACCGTGCTGGCGGTGGGCGTGCTGACGGCGGGAATGTTCTACCGCACGTTCATGAAGTATGTGGACACGGTGCTGGAGCCGGAGATGGATGTCGACCTGTCGGCGTACACGCTCAAGCAAAGCTCGACGATCTACTATCAGGATCGGGAGACGGGGCAGTGGCTGGAGCTGACGAAGCTCCACGGCGACGAGAACCGCACCCTGGTGGACTACGACCAGATTCCCGACCATGTGGTCAAGGCGCTCATCTCCATCGAGGACCAGCGCTTCTACGAGCATGAGGGCGTGGACTGGAAGAGCACCGCCCGCAGCGTGTACGACACGCTCACGGGCAACAACGCCCGCGGCGCGTCCACCATCACGCAGCAGGTGGTGAAGAACGTCACGGGCGAGAATCAGGTGACCATCCGCCGCAAGATTCTGGAGATTTTCCGCGCCCTGCGCGTCCACGAGAAGTACACCGAGGAGGAGATTCTCGAAACCTACTTCAACCTCGTCTACTTCGGACACAAGGCGTATGGCATCGAGGCGGCGGCGGAGACCTACTTCGGCAAGCACGTCGAGGACCTGACCGTCGCCGAGGGCGCCGCCATCGTTGGCATCACGCAGTACCCGTGGCAGTACGACCCTCTGCGCAACGACAAGACGCGCGAGGCGAACCGCAACCGCCAGCTGGACGTGCTCTACAAGATGAATGAGCAGGGCTGGCTCAGCGATGAGGACTATGCCGCCGCCAAGGCGGAAAAGCTGGTCTTCGTCGGCGACGAGGACTATGTGGAATCGACGGAGGAAACGGAGACCGCCGGGAACACGCAGCTGGACTCCTTCTTCGTCGAGCAGGTCTACCGCGACGTCATCAAGGCGTTCGTGGAGATGGGCTACGGCGATCGCGCCGCGGCGCAGATGATCTACAACGGCGGCTATCAGATTTACGCCACCGTGGATATGGACATCCAGAACTATGTGGAGTCCGTCTACGCCGACCGCGACAACTTTAACTATCCCTCCAAGTCCGGTCAGCAGCTCCAGTCCGGCATGACGGTCATCGAAAATTCGACCGGCAATATCGTCGCCATCGGCGGCAGAGTGGGCGAGCGCAAGGGCGCGCTGGAATGGAGCTACGCCGCGAACAATACCCAGTGCGGTTCGGCGATCAAGCCGCTGTCGGTCTACGCCCCCGCGCTGGAAGCGGGCATCGTCACGGCGGCGAGCGTCATTGACGATTACCCGGTGATGCACCTCAACGGCAGCGCGTGGCCGGTGAACGCATACTCCGGCTACAAGGGTCTGTCGACCATTCAGTTCGCGCTGCGCCAGTCCTCCAACACCTGCGCGGTGCGCACGCTGATGAAGCTTGGTATGTCCGCGTCCTACGCGTTTTTGGAGGAGAAGCTGGGCTTCACCACGCTCACGCCGGACGATCTGGTGAAGGTGGGCAACCTCGCCCTCGGCGGCGGCTCGGTCAACACCATTGAGATGGCGGCGGGCTACGCCGCGTTCGCCAACAACGGCGTCTATATCGAGCCGCGCACCTTCACGCAGGTGCTCGACAGCAACGGCAACGTGTTCCTCGACAACACGCAGGAGACCCACGTTGCCATGAAGGAGTCCACGGTCTACACCATGAACGAGCTTTTGAAGAGCGTCATGAAGTCCGGCGGCACGGGTACCGCCGCCGCGTTCTCCGGCATGACGCAGGCGGGCAAGACCGGCACGACCAACGAGAAGAAGGACCGTTATTTCTGCGGCTACACGCCATACTACACCACCGCGGTGTGGAGCGGCTACGACACGCCGGAAAAGATCCTGCCTGAGGCGGTGAACCCCTCGGCGCTGGCGTGGAAAATGGTCATGAGCAAGATTCACGAAGACCTGCCGGACAAGGACTTCCCCACCACGTCCGACGGCATGGTGCGCGTCACCGTCTGCGACAAGACGGGGCTGCTGGCGGGCAGCGGCTGCGGCTCCACGCGTTCGGTGCTGGTGCCGCAGGGTCAGGCTCCCGCGCTGACCTGCGACGGGCATGACGTGGTGCTGTTCTGCAAGGAAAGCGGTCTGCCCGCGAACATGAACTGCCCTGACGAGGTGCTGGAGCAGCACGCGCTGGTCGATCTGAGCGCCCCCAACGTGCAGCAGGGCTTCGGCTACACCCGCCAGCTGCTGCACAAGCCCACGTCCTCCCGCTATGAGATTTACGCGGGCATGGTGGCGGCGGGCATGCTGGACGCCATCCCGTCGGAGGAACCGATCTTCGTCGCGGACAGCGAGTACGTCCTCAGCGACGTGGAGGCAATGGGCATCTGCTCGATTCATCTGGAAGCGCCGGAGGAGCCGCCGGAGGAGGAGAACCCCGACGAGACCACAGAACCCGTGGAGGGTGGGGAAATCACCACGCCGCCGACGGAGAATCCGACGGAGAATCCGGCGGAGAATCCTGCGGAAAACCCGACGGAAAACCCAACGACAGAGCCGACGGAAAACCCGCCGGAAAACCCGCCGGTGCAGGACCCGAACAGCTGGTTTGAACATTTCTGATCCGCGCATGACCGCCGCAGAGACTCTGCGGCGGTCATTTTTTTCGCGCGCGCGGCATAGGCTTGTGCCGATGAAATGACAAAGGAGGCGATGGCATGACAACCGCCTATCGACGGCGCGGAACGCGCGGCGTCCGCCGCGCGGCGAGACCCGCGGCGAGACCGGCACGCAGCGCGTCCCATGCGCCGGAGCGCGGGACGCTCTCCCTCAACGCTGTGCGGACGGTGGTCTGCGGCGTGGTATTCGTGACGCTGGTGGCGCTCAAGCTGCTGCTGCCGGACGGACTGGCGGGGGTACGCCGCACGCTGGGGACATGGCTGACGCGGGACGCGGACTTCGTCTCGGCGTTCTCGGCGGTGGGTCGCGCCGTGTCCGGCGAGGGCGGCGCGCTGGACTCGCTGGAGGACGCGTATGTCGCCGTGTTCGGCGCGGAGGAAGCGGCGGAGGTGTCGGGCAGCGTGGAGCTGCCGGATATCGCCGTACCCGCGCCGGAAGCCGAAGCGCCGCCGTACCCGGAGCGTGCCGCCGCGGAGCAGCGGGTGCTTGGCTTTGACTACGCCGCGCCGCTGAGCGGGGAGGTCACCTCGCCGTTTGGCTGGCGGGAGCATCCAACCACCGGCAGGGAGGCGTTCCACTACGGCGTGGACATCGCCGCCGACGAGGGCGCGGCAGTCGCCTGCTTTGCCGACGGCACCGTCGGCGCGGTGGGGGAGAGCGTGGAGCTGGGGAACTATCTCACCGTGCACCACGCGAACGGCGTCCTGACGCTCTACGCGCACCTCAGCCGCGTGAGCGTCGCGTCGGGCGAGGCGGTGTCGCGGGGCGACAAGCTGGGCGAGGCGGGGCACACCGGCAACGCCACCGGCACGCACCTGCATTTCGAGATTCACGACGGGGAGGACTATCTCAATCCGAAGTACTATCTTCCCTGAACGCGGGATACACGCCGGCGCAGGCTTTTTCCTGCTGCTCGCCGCGGCGGCGCTGCTCTCGCCGTGGACGCTGACGGCGGCGGTGCTGCTTGCCGCCGCCATGCACGAGTGCGGGCATCTGGCGGCGCTGGCGCTCTTTCGCGTGCCGGTGCTGGGGCTGCGCCTCGGCGCCATGGGCGCGGTGATCCATGCCCCCGGCGCAAAGCGCCTGAGCTACGGGCGCGAGCTTGCCGTCACGCTGGCGGGACCGGCGGTGAACCTGCTTGCCGCGCCGCTGTTCGCCGCCCTCGGCGGAGAGTGGTGGTATCTGTTCGCCGGAGCGCATGTGGTGCTTGGGAGCTACAATCTGCTGCCCATCCCGCCGCTGGACGGCGCACGGGCGCTGTGGCTGCTGACGGCGTGGCGCTTCTGCCCCGACACGGCGGACGCCGTGAGCGCCGCTGTGGGTCTGCTGTGCGCCGTGACCCTGACCGCGCTGGGCGCGTATTTCACGCTGCGCTGCGGCGCGGGACTGTTCCTTGTGGGGGCGCTGGGACTGCTCTTCGGAGCGCTGCGACCGCTCTTCCGAAGATTTTTTTAAAACGGAACTTGACACGTTACGATTGATCTGCTATACTGTTATCGAACAAAGGTTTGAACAGGAGGTAGACCAAAATGAAATCAAGAGGACTGACAACGTGGTTTGCGGTGGACTGTCTGGTGCATGTGTCGCCGAAGGTGATGCTCTTCGCGGGGCTGCTGGGCGTGGACGTGGACACGGCGGTGGGGAAGCTGACGCGGCTGTGGGCATGGGCGAAGATGGCGCAGAACGAGTCGGGTGTGCTCGGACCGCTGCCGGACGCGGAGCTGGCGGGCATCATGCGCTGGAAGAAGAAGCCGGAGATTCTGGTGGACGCGCTGATTCACAGCGAACTGATGGAGACGACGGACGAGGGCGCGCTGCGCATCCACGGCTGGTACGAAGCCAACGGAAAATCCGCGGAAAAGGCGCGGAAAGAACGCGAGCGGAAGCGCGGAACTTCTCGCGACACAGAAACAAATACAAAAACAAAAACAGCTTTTTCTTACAGGCGCAGGCGCGAGGCGGAAGCGCCGCGGGACGATTCGTGGATGAACGACTACGACTGAGGCAAAGAACGCTTGCGTTTGTCGCGTGGCGGGTGTAAAATACCCTTCATGGACAAACGATTAGAACGAATCCTGCCCCGCGTGCAGAAGCCCGCCCGCTACGTCGGCGGGGAATATAACGCGGTCATGAAGGATAAGTCGCGGGTCGATACCCGCGTCGCCTTCTGTTTCCCCGACACCTACGAGATCGGCATGTCCAACCTCGGCATGCGCATTCTCTACGGCGTCATGAACAACATGCCCGGCGTCTGGTGCGAGCGCTGCTTCCATCCCTGGGGCGACATGGAGGACGAGATGCGCCGTGCGGACATCCCGCTCTACGCGCTGGAAAGCTCCGACCCCATCGGGGACTTTGACATCATCGCGTTCTCCGTGGGCTACGAGATGGCGTTCCCCGCCATGCTCAATATGCTCGACCTCGCCCGTGTCCCGCTGCGAAGCGAAGAGCGCCCCGACCTCACGCCGCTGGTCATCGCGGGCGGCACGGCGATGTACAACTGCGAGCCCATCGCGGAGTTCATCGACCTCGCGCTGCTCGGCGAGGGCGAGGAGCAGCTCCCGGAGCTGATCGAGCTGTACCGCCGCTCGAAGCGCGAGGGCTGGGACAAACACACGTTTCTCTGTAAGGCGTGTCACCTTGACGGCGTGTATGTGCCAAGCCTTTATGAGGTTTCGTACCATGACGACGGCACCGTCGCCGCCATCACGCCGCGCGACGGTGCGCCCGCGCGCATCCGCAAGCGCGTCGTGACCGACATGGACAAGGCGTACTATCCGAGCAAGACCATCGTGCCGAGCACCGAGATCGTGCAGGACCGCGTGACGCTGGAGCTGTTTCGCGGCTGCATCCGCGGCTGCCGGTTCTGCCAGGCGGGGTACGTCTACCGTCCGGTGCGCAACCGCTCCAAGGACCTCTGCGCCGCGTACGCCCGCGCCGCCATCGAGGATTCCGGCTATCAGGAGATGACGCTCTCCTCGCTCTCGACCTCGGACTACCGAGCGCTGGTGGAGCTGTGCGACGACTTGGAGCCGTTCTGCGAGCGGAAGCATTTGAACCTCTCGCTGCCGAGCCTCCGCGCGGACAATTTCTCCATGGCGCTGATGGAGCGGCTGCAAAAGGGGCGCAAGACCGGGCTTACCTTCGCGCCGGAGGCGGGGACGCAGCGGCTGCGCGACGCGATCAACAAAAATTTGACCGAGGAAGACCTGCTGGAATCCTGCCGCCGCGCGTTCGCGGGGGGCTACAGCGCGGTGAAGCTCTACTTCATGCTGGGACTGCCCACCGAGACCGACGAGGACGTGGCGGGCATCGCGGACGTCGCCGCCCACGTCATGCACGCGTGGCGGGAGAGCGCGAGCAACAAGAATCGCGGCGTGCGCATCACGGTGTCGACCTCGTGGTTCGTGCCCAAGCCCCACACGGCGTTCCAGTGGGAGCCGCAGATTTCGATTGAGGAATACGAGCGCCGCGTGGCGCTGCTGCGCGAGCGCATCAACACGAAAACCGTGACCTACAACTGGCACCCGTCGCCGACGAGCTTCATGGAGGCGGTGATCTCCCGCGGCGACCGGCGGCTGTGCAAGGTGCTGGAGACCGCGCACCGCAAGGGCGCGAAGCTCGACGCGTGGGAGGACTATTTCTCGCTCTCGCGCTGGATGGAGGCGTTCGAGGAGTGCGGACTCGACCCGCATTTCTACGCGAACCGCCGCCGCGAGCACGGCGAGGTCATGCCGTGGAGCCACATTGACGTGGGCGTGACGGACGCCTATCTCATGCGCGAGCACGACCGCGCCTACGCGGGCGTGACCACGCCGGACTGCCGCACGCAGTGCAACGGCTGCGGGGCAAATTGCTTCCTTGGGAGGGCGTGCGATGGCTAAGCTGCGTTTATTGTTCGTCAAGGAGGAGCAGGCGTCGTACATCTCGCACCTCGATCTGATGCGCACGTTCCAGCGCGTGTTTCCGCGCGGCGGACTGGAATTGAAGCACTCGCAGGGTTTCCACCCGCACCCGCTCATTTCGATCGTCCTGCCGCTGCCGGTGGGGCAGAGCAGCGACTGTGAGCTGCTGGATTTTGAAGTGGAACAGGACATGGACGGCACGGGTATCGCCGACATGCTCAACACGGGCTTGCCCGCGGGTCTGCGCGTGCGCGATTGCTACCGCGTGGAGCGCCCCGCCCGCGATCTGGCGTTTTTACGCGCAAGGCTGGAACTGGACTACGACCGCGGCGTCCCCGCCGGCGCGCTGGACCGGCTCCGCGAACTGTTCGTCCGTGACGAGGTATTGGTGGAAAAGCGCACCAAGCACAAGGAGCTTGCCCAGATCAACGTCGTGCCGCTGATCCGAGGCGTTGAATGGCGTGAAGCGGAAAACCTTGTCACCGCCGATGTGGTAGTGGCGGCGCAGAATCCGGGGCTGAATCCCGCGCTGCTGGCGAATGCGGTATCGGCGCAGCTGCCGGAGTTGGCGGCGGACTTTGCAAGGGTGCGAAGGCTGGAGCTGTATGATGGGAACATGCAGATGTTCCGCTGAAGGACGGTTCCTGACACCATTTTTTCTCGTTTCTTGAAAGAGAAAAAACGGTTTCAGACTTCCAAAAAAGAGAAAGCGCTTTTGCGGCAGCGGTTATGAAACTTGCTGCTGCGAGGCGCTTCTTTTGCGCTGTTTTCCACCGCTGCACTGACACTGCAATGTGTCGGCTGCCCGCCGACACGACCTTTCTTCGTGCGGTGATGCCTGCCTCGGGCAAGCAGAACTGCCCTCGGCACACCCGACGAGAATATGTCGGGCGTGCCACGCAGCTTGGGATAAACGAACGACGTACCAACTGCCGCCTTGATAAAAGGCGGGGCCGGCCGGTGGAAATGAGCGAAGCGCCGCCTGTGGCGGATGAAGCGAGCGAATTTCGAGGCAGCGCCCCGCTTGTCGCGACCATCGGGAAGCGAGAAGCGGCTGGCGCAACGGTGACCCGGCAGTCGAGGGAAGTCAATTCGACATTCGGAAACAGCGTACCGTACATGGCACGCCCCATCAAAATACCCAAAATCTCCCCCCCAAAAGCGTCTTTCTCTTTTGGGGAAGTCTGAAACCGCGTTTTCTCTTTCCAAGAGAAAGAGAAAAGGCGGTGTCAGGTACGCGCCGCCCGCAGGCGGAATCTCCTGCTTGTAATTACCAACAATCTGTGGTAAACTCCCATGTGCTAAAATAGGATAAGTATGGCAAACATATTTGTGAAAGGCGGAATCCCATCTTGAAAATCGTAGTTCTTGCGGGCGGGCTCAGCATGGAGCGCAACGTCTCGCTTTCCTCCGGCAATAAGGTCTGCCGCGCCCTGCGCGCAAGGGGGCATCAGGCGATCCTGGTGGATATGTTCTTAGGGCTGGAGCGCTACTCCCTCGATACCATCTTTGACGCGCCGGACGGTCTGTGCGGCGACTACAGCGTGGCGAAGGAAGCGCCCGACCTCGACGCCGTCCGCGAAAGCCGCGGCGACCGGAGCGCCAACCTGTTCGGGCAGGGCGTGATCGACGTGTGCCGCCGCGCGGACGTGGTGTTCCTCGCGCTCCACGGCACCTGCGGCGAGGACGGGCGCGTGCAGGCGGCGTTCGACCTGCTCGGCATCCCGTATACCGGCAGCGGCTACCTTGGCTCTGCCATCGCCATGGACAAGGACCTCACCAAGCGGCTTGTCGCGGACAAGGTCATCACCCCGCGCTGGCGCGTCGTGACCTACACCGCGGAGGAGGTCGACGCGCTGGCGGAGGAAACGCGCCTGCCCTGCGTCGTCAAGCCCATTGCCAGCGGCTCCTCCATCGGCGTGTCCATCGCCAAAGATCAGGACGCGCTCAAGGCGGCGCTGCGCGAGTGCCTCGCCTACGGCAATCGCGTGATTCTGGAGCAGTACGTCAAGGGTCGTGAGATTCAGGTGGGCATCCTCGCCGGTCAGGCGATGCCCTCCATCGAGATCATTCCCAAGCAGGGCTTCTATGATTACGCCAACAAGTATCAGGCGGGCGCGGCGGAGGAGATCACCCCCGCGCCCATCCCCGCGGCGTGGGAGCGCAACCTGCGCGAGGCGGCGGAGACCGTGTTCAAAACCATCGGGCTTTCGGTCTACTCCCGCGCAGACTTCATCGTCACTGCCGACGGTACGCCGTACTTTCTGGAGATCAATACCCTCCCCGGCATGACGCCCACCAGCTTAGTCCCGCAGGAGGCGGCGGCGATGGGGCTTTCGTATGAGGATTTGTGCGAGAGAATCATCGAGGAATCCCTGAAAGTGAGGAGAAACGCGTGAAGCCGATTACCTTAACAGAACTTGTATCCGCCGTACATGGCGAACTCTTGCAGGGCGGCGCGGAGGGCGTCACCGGCGTTTCCACCGACAGCCGCGGCGTCAGAGAGGGGGAGCTGTTTCTCCCCATCGTGGGCGAGACCTTCGACGGACATCGATTCATCGACAGCGCCCTTGCCGCCGGCGCGGCGGGCTGCCTGTGCGCCGAGACGCCGGAGACGCTGCTGCCCGGCAAGTTTTACGTCCGCGTCGCGGACACCACGACGGCGTACAAGGACCTCGCCGCGTGGTACCGCTCACAGTTTGACATCCCCATGGTGCAGGTGACCGGCAGCGTCGGCAAGACCACCACCAAGGAGATGATCGCCGCGGTGCTGTCCCAGCGGTTCAGGACGCTGAAGACCGAGGCGAACTACAACAACGAGATCGGCACGCCCATGACGCTCCTGCGGCTGGACGACAGCTACGAGGCGGCGGTGATCGAGACGGGCATGGATCGCGCGGGGCAGATCCGCTACCTCGGCGAGATGGTGAAGCCCACGGTCGCGGTCATCACCAACATCGGGGACATGCACATCGAGTATCTCGGCTCGCGGGAGGGCATCTTCCGCGCCAAGTGTGAAATTTTTGAGCATCTGGCGCCCTACGGTCTGGCGGTGCTCAACGGCGACGACGAATGGCTCAACCGCGTCTGCCTCCCGCAGATGGTGGTCACCGTCGGCACCATGGCGCACTGCGCCGCGCGGGTGACGGAGGTGGCTGACCACGGCATCGACGGTGTGACATGCGTCGTGACCACGGAGCGTGCGCGATATGCGCTGAGCATCCCCGCGCCGGGGGCGCACATGATCTATCCCGCCGCCACCGCCGTCGCGGTAGGGGAGGCGCTGGGACTGAGCGCGGACGAGCTGATCCGCGGCGTCGCCGCCTATGAGCCTGCCGGTTCGCGCATGCGCGTGGTGAAGCTTCCCGGCAGCCGCAGGCTGCTGGACGACTGCTACAACGCCGGTCCCCAGTCCATGCGCGCGGCGCTGGAGGTGCTCAGCCGCAGCGAGGGCGGCACCGTCGCCGTGCTGGGCGACATGGCGGAGCTGGGCGAGCTGACCGTTCCGGCGCACCGCGAGATGGGCGAGTTGGCGAAGTCCCTCGGCATCGGGAAGGTCATCGCCATTGGCTGTAAAGCAAAAGACCTTGCCGACACCGCGAACGGAGACTGGTACGCCACGGTCGACGAGGCGCTGCCCGCGATCAGAGCGGCGTTCGCGCCGGACACGGCGATGCTGGTCAAGGCATCGCACTCCATGCATTTTGAGAGAATCACAGAGGAATTGCAACGATGATTGATCTGAGCGTCAACGGGCTGGTGAAGTCCTTCGACCTCGAAAAGAACATCCTCGACGGCGTCACGTTCCAGATCGAGCGCGGCGAGCGCGTGGGGCTGCTGGGAAAAAACGGCGCGGGCAAGACCACGCTGTTCCGCATCCTCACCGGTGAGCTGCGCGCGGACGCGGGGGACGTGATCTTTGCGCCGAACCGCCGCGTGGGATTGATCTCCCAGATTCCCGTGTACCCGGACGGCTTCACCGTGGAGGACGTGCTGCAAAGCGCGTTTGAGCGGACGCGGCGCATGGCGGAGGAAATGGCGGCGCTCTCGGAGAAAATGGCGAACGGCGACGAGAGCGCGGAGACGCTGCGCCGCTACGGCGAGCTGTCCGCGAAGTTCGAGGGGCTTGGCGGCTACGACACCGCCACCGCCGTCAACAAGGTGGCGAACGGCTTGTCGCTGGACGCGGACATGCGCGCGCGGCTGTTCGACACGCTCTCCGGTGGCGAAAAGACCCGCGTGAATCTCGGCCGCCTCATTTTGGAGGACACGGACATCCTGCTGCTTGACGAGCCGACCAACCACTTAGACCTCCACGCGACGGAGTGGCTGGAGGACTATCTCGCCACGTTCAAGGGCACGGTGCTTGCCATCAGCCACGACCGCTATTTCCTTGACCGCACGGTGAAGCGCTGCATCGAGGTACTCGACGGCAAGGCGGAGTTTTACAGCGGGAACTACAGCTTTTACGCCATCGAAAAGGAGCGGCGCTACCTTGAAAAAATGCGCCAGTACGAAAAAGAGCAGGCGAAGATCGAGCAGCTGGAAAAATCCGCGGAGCAGCTGCGGATGTTCGCCTTCAAGGGCATGGACAAGACCTATCGCCGCGCGAAATCCATGGAAAAGCGCATCGAGCGTATGCGCACCACGGACAGGCCCACGCGCGAAAAGGCGCTCACGGCGCAGTTTGTCAGCCGCGAGTTCTTCGGCGACGAGGTGCTCGAATTGAAGGGCGTGGGCAAATCCTTCGGCGAGCGCGCGCTGTTCCACGGCGTCGATCTTCAGGTGACGGGCGGGGAGCGCATCGCGCTCATCGGGGACAACGGCATGGGCAAGACCACGCTGTTAAAGCTGCTGCTCGACGAGGAATACCCCGACGAGGGACGCATCAGGTTCGGTCCCTCGGTGCGCACGGCGTACCTGCCGCAGATCGTGCGCTTCGACGTGCCGGAGCGCAATCTGGTGGACACGATGCTCTGGTCGCGCCGGGGCGCGACGACCCAGTGGGCGCGGGATCAGCTGGCGAAGTTCCACTTCCGCGGCGAGGACGTGTTCAAGCAGGTCAAGGTCCTCTCCGGCGGGGAGTTGAGCCGACTGTACCTCTGCACGATCATGGACGAGGCGGTGAACCTGCTCATCCTCGACGAGCCGACCAACCACCTCGACATCGCGAGCCGCGAATGGATCGAGGAGGCGGTGGAGGCGTACGACGGCACGCTGCTCTTCGTCAGCCACGACCGCTACTTCATCAACCGCTTCGCCACCCGTATCTGGGAGCTGGAGGGCGGGAAGATCACCGACTACCGCGTGGGCTTCGAGCGCTACCGCCGCATCAAGAACGAGCTGCAACCCGCCGAGGAAAAGAAGGCTGTCAAGGAAAAGAACTTGACAGAGAAAAAGCCCAAAGGCAACCATAACCAACAGCTCGCGCGGCGGCAGCTGACCGTCTGCGAGCGGGAGATCGCGGCGCAGGAAGCCGCGATCGCGGAATTGGACAAGCAGTTGGAGGACGCGGCGAACGACTACGGGAAGTACGCCGCGCTCTACGAGGAAAAGACGGCCGCAGAAGCAAAGCTCGACGAGCTGATGGCGCGCTGGGAAACGCTGGCGGAGGAGGCGGGGGAATGAGCAATCGGCTCCTTTGGCACGCCGCGGCGGCGTGCGCGGTGCTTGGGATGCTCTGCGCCCGCGTGCCGGGGATGCGGTTTTCCGTGCTGCTCGCGTGGTGCGCCTGCGCGGCGCTGATCGTCTACGCGGCGCTGTGCCTGCTCGCGCCGAGGGCGAAGTGGGCGAAGTGGGCGAAACGCGTGCTCCTCGCGCTTTTCGCCGTGGGACTGGTTTTCTTCGCCGGACTGGAGGCGCTCATCCTCTCCGCTTCAAAGCCGGACGCGGACAGGTCGCCGGTGAGCTGCGTCATCGTGCTCGGCGCGGGGGTCAACGGCACAGAGCCGTCGCTGATGCTCCAATCGCGCCTGGACCGGACGCTGGACTACATCGCGGACAAGCCCGACATCCCCGTCATCGTCACCGGCTCGCGGGGGCAGGGGGAGGACATCTCCGAGGCGGAGTGCATGTACCGCTACCTCACCGCGCACGGCGTGGACGGCTCGCGCGTATGGAAGGAGGAGCAGGCGACCAGTACCCGCACCAACTTCGCGCGTTCCTATGAGCTGATGGCGGAGCGCGGCGTGAGCGGCGACTTCGCCGTCGTCACCAGCGATTACCACGTCTGCCGCGCCCTGCGTCTGGCGGACACCCCCGCCGCCCGCGGCGTCGCGGCGCGGCTGCCCCGCGGCGCGTACTACGACGCGCTGACGGTCAACTACTATGTGCGCGAGGCGTTCGCGCTGGCAAACGAACTCTTTTTGAGGATGGATTTGGACGTATGAACAACGACATCGTGTGCATCTGCTACTCCCGCAGCGGCAAGACCCGTCAAACCATGGCGGAGATCGCCGCGGCGCTGGACTGCGAGGTCTACGCGCTCACCGACGGCGTCCGCCGCTGCGGCGTGATGGGCTGGCTGCGCTGCGGGCTGGACGCCATGCGCAAAAAGACCCGCGCCATCAGCCGCGTGGAGACGCCGCGCCCCCTGTGGGAGTACAAGCTGGTGATCCTCGGCACGCCGGTGTGGGCGGGGCGCTGCTCAAGCGTGATGCGCGGCTTTTTGAAGCGCCGGGGCTATGAGCTGCCCGACGTGGCGTATGTCATCACCCACGGGAGCGATGAGCCGTACCGCGAGGTGTTTGAGCAGATGGACCTGTACCTGCAAGAGCCGCATGTGGCGGAGGTATCGCTGCGCCCCGGCTCGACGGGCTATATTTTCTGGCGCGACCAGTTCCTGATGACCTGCGCGGAGCGGACGGGCTGCGAGCTGCTGCCGGTCCCGGAGGAATCGGAGACGGCCGAGACGGCGGAGACGGCGGAGACCGCCGAGACCGCGGAGACGACGCGGATCGCGCCGAACGAAGAAACGGAGTAAGCCATGTGGGAAAAGCTGCGGGAGTTGGAGCGGCGCTTCGCCGAGATCGGCGAGCTGCTGGAAATCCCGGACATTTACAGCGACCCCGCGCAGCTGAAAAAGCTGACGCGGGAGCAGAAGGAATTGCAGGCGGTGGTGACCGCCTGCCGCGCGTACCGGAAGGCGGAGGCGGCGATCGCGGAGGCGGAGGAGCTGCTCTCCGACCCGGAGCTTGCCGACATGGCGCGGGACGAGCTGAAGGAGGCGAAGGCGGCGCGGGAGCGGCTCTATGACGAGCTGCGGATTCTGCTGCTGCCCCGCGACCCCAACGACGGCAAGAACGTCATCATGGAGCTGCGCGGCGGCGTCGGCGGGGAGGAGAGCGCCCTGTTCGCCGGCGACCTCTACCGCATGTACTCGATGTACGCCGAGAAGCGCGGCTGGAAGATCGAGCTGCTGAACTATAACGACACCGAGCTTGGCGGCGTCAAGGAAGCCGACTTCGTGGTGTCGGGCGAGGGGGCGTACTCGCGCTTGAAGTACGAGTCCGGCGTCCACCGCGTCCAGCGCGTGCCGGAGACGGAGTCCGGCGGTCGCGTCCACACCTCCACCGCCACCGTCGCGGTGCTGCCGGAGATGGAGACCGTGGACGTGGACCTTCGCGAGGAGGACATCGAGATGCAGGTCTACCGCGCCTCCGGCGCGGGCGGGCAGCACGTCAACAAGACCAGCTCCGCCGTGCGGCTCATCCACAAGCCCACGGGCATCGTGGTGAACTGTCAGGAGGAGCGCTCGCAGGTGCAGAACCGTGCCAAGTGTATGCAGATGCTCGCGAGCAAGCTCTACGAGATCGAGCGAGAGCGCGTCGAGGGCGACTACACCCGCGAGCGCCGCGCGCAGGTGGGAACCGGTATGCGCAACGAGCGCATCCGCACCTACAACTTCCCCCAGAACCGCGTCACCGACCACCGGCTGACGGGGGAGATCAGGAACTTCAACATCGACGCGGTCATCAACGGCGACTTAGACCCCATCATCGACGCGCTGACGATGCAGTATCAGGCGGAGGAGCTGCGGCGGAGCACGGAGACCGAGACATGACGACACAGTATTTTACGATATCGACCCCGGACGACGCCGCGCAGATCGCCGCCGCGGCGGCAATACTGCGGCGCGGCGGGCTGCTGGCGATCCCCACGGAGACCGTGTACGGACTCGGCGCGGACGGGCTGAACGCGGACGCGGTGCTGCGCATCTTCGAAGCCAAGGGCCGCCCGCAGGACAACCCGCTCATCCTGCACATCCCCGACGCGAGCTGGCTCACGCGGTACTGCGAGAACGTGCCGGACGCGGCGTACCGGCTCGCGGACGCGTTCTGGCCCGGACCGCTGACGATGATCCTGCCGAAAAAGCCCATGGTGCCGCTGCGCACGACGGGCGGTCTGGATACCGTCGGCATGCGCTGCCCCGACCACGCGGTCACCCGCGCGATCATCGAAGCGGCGGGCGTACCCGTCGCCGCGCCGAGCGCCAACACCTCCGGCCGTCCCAGCTGCACCACCGCCGCCCACGTCCGCGCGGACATGGACGGCAAGATCGACGGCGTGGTGGACGGCGGGGACTGCGCCGTGGGCGTGGAGTCCACCATCATCGACCTGACCGTGACCCCGCCGCGCCTGCTGCGCCCCGGCGGGCTGCCGCTGGAAAAGCTGCGGGCGGTGCTCGGCGAGGTCGCGCTCGACAAGGCGGTCACGCAGCAACTGTCCGCGGGCGAGCAGCCCCGCGCGCCGGGCATGAAGTACCGCCACTACGCGCCGAAAGCCCCCGTCACCGTTGTGACCGGTACCCCTGCCGAGAGCGGGCGCTGGCTCCGCGCGAACGTCCCCGACGGCGCGGGACTCATCCTCTTTGACGAGTTCGCGCCGCTGTTTCCGCTCAACACCGTGCGCGCCATCGGCTCCTGCCGGGACAAGGCGGAGCAGGCGCGGCGCGTGTTCGACGCCCTGCGCTCGTTCGACGACACCGGCGTGACCGAAATCTATGCCCAGTGCCCGGACAGCGAAGGGCTGGGGCTTGCGGTGGGGAACCGGCTCAAGAAGGCGGCGGGCTTCCACACCGTCGACGGCCGCGACGGCAAATTCGTGATCGGGCTCACCGGTCAGACCGGCGCGGGCAAGACCAGCGTGCTCCGCGCCCTCGCGGCGCTGGGGGCGTACAGCGTGGACTGCGACGCGTTTTACTATGAACAGCTGCGAACGGACGCGGCGCTGCAACGCGACCTCGACGCCGCGTTCCCCGGTGTGCTGCGCGGCGGGGAGCTGGACCGGCAAAAGCTGGGCAGCGTGGTGTTCGGCGACGCGTCCGCCCTCGCGCGGCTCGATGAGATCGTGCGCCGGCATCTGCCCCGCGCGGTGGCAAAGGTGATCGCCGCGTCGGACGCGCCGCTTGCCGCCATCGACGCCATCAAGCTCACGGAGAGCGGCCTTGCCGCGCTGTGCGACGCCGTGGCGGCGGTCACCGCGCCGGAGGACGAGCGCATCCGCCGCGTCATGGCGCGGGACGGCATCGACGAAGCCCGCGCACGCGCGCGGGTACAAGCGCAGAAGGACGAGGCGTTCTACCGCGCGACCTGCGACGCCGTGTTCGAGAACGATTACCCCGGCGTCGCGGAGGCGGAAGCCGCCGCGCGTGAATTTGTATATCATCTGCTGCGAGGCAGCAAGGAGGAATCATAACATGGCAACAAAAAACGAATTGGCAGAAAAGCTGCTCTATCAGCCGAAGAACGGCTACGACCGCCTCAGCGCCGCGGAAGAGCAGGCGATGAACGCCTACTGCGAGGACTACAAGGCGTTCCTCGACCGCGGCAAGACCGAGCGCCTGTGCGTGGAATACTGCGTGGAGCTGGCGGAGAAGCGCGGCTTCAAGCCCTACGCCGCCGGTATGCCGCTCAAGGCGGGGGACAAGGTCTACTGCAACAATAGGGGGAAAGGGATCATGCTTGCCGTCATCGGCACGGAGTCCCTCGCCCACGGCGCGAACATCGGCGCGGCGCACACGGACTCCCCGCGCCTTGACCTAAAGCCACGCGCCCTCTACGAGGACGCCGAGATGGCGTACTTCAAGACCCACCACTACGGCGGCATCCGCAAGTACCAGTGGGTGACCGTCCCGCTGGCGCTCCACGGCGTCGTGATGCGCGCGGACGGCAGCGCCGTCACCGTCCACATCGGCGAGGAAGCGGGCGAGCCGCAGTTCATCATCAACGATCTGCTCCCGCACCTTGGCCGTGAGCAGGGCAAGAAGCCGCTGAACGAAGCGATCCCCAGCGAGAGCCTGAACGTGCTCATCGGCTCGCGCCCCATCGCGGACGAGGACGTGAAGAACCGCTTCAAGCTCGGCGTGATGCAGCTGCTCAACGAGAAGTACGGCATCACGGAGGAGGACTTCATCTCCGCGGAGCTGGAGGTCGTCCCCGCGGGCAAATGCTCCGACGTGGGTTTCGACCGCAGCTTCATCAGCGGTTACGGTCACGACGACCGCGTGTGCGCCTACGCGGAGCTTGCGGGTATTTTCGACGCGGAACACCCGAAAAAGACCGCCGTGTGCATCTTCGCGGACAAGGAGGAGATCGGCTCCGAGGGCGTCAGCGGCATGCAGAGCGAGGCGTTCGAGTGGTTCATGGGCGACCTGTGCAAGGGTCAGGGCGTGGATCTTCGCGACTGCTTCGCGCATTCGTTCTGCGTCAGCGCGGACGTGACGGCGGCGTATGACCCCAACTTCGCCGACGTGTACGACAAAAAGAACGCCGCGTTCATCAACTACGGCGTGGGGCTTTGCAAGTACACCGGCAGCGGCGGCAAGGGCGGCGCGAGCGACGCCAGCGCCGAGGTCGTTGGCAAGCTGCGCAAGCTCCTGAACGACAACGGCGTGTTCTGGCAGATGGCGGAGCTGGGCAAGACCGACGCCGGCGGCGGCGGCACGGTGGCGAAATACATGGCGCAGCGCAACATCGACACCATCGACGCGGGCGTGCCGGTCCTGAGCATGCACGCGCCCCGCGAAACGGTCGCTAAGCTGGACTGCTACATGACGTACAAGATGATGAAGGTCGTGTTTGAGCAGGCGTAAAGCGCTTGACAAGGCGGACGGCAGCCGCTATAATGGCACAAAATAGGGAGGTGTCTGCGGTGCTGGACGAAAAAGATCTGCAGGCGATTCGGGAAATCGTCAAGGAGAGCCAGAGCCAGTTGATCGCGTTCATCGAGGCGGATGTGTATCCGCGGATCAATCTGGCTTACGACGGCCATAAGCTGACGCAGGAGCAGGTCGCGGAGCTGCGCATGGACATTGCGAGGATCGAGTCCAGACTGCTGCACCACGACGCCGAACTGATCGACCTGCGGCTCGCAAAGTAACGGAATCGAACGGCAAAAGGGAGAGGCGGCAGCCTCTCCCTTTTGTTGTTGAGGATAAATCCCGAGGCTGGGTAAAGGGGTGCATCTTCAAACTTGGAAAGTCAAACAGCGTGCCGTACGGGGAACGACCCAGCTCAATGACCCGAAACCTTCCATAAAAGCGCCTTTCTCTTTTGGGAAAGTCTGACACCGCCTTTTCTCTTTCCAAGAGAAAGAGAAAAGGCGGTGTCAGGTACGCATTTTTTTGCGCTTTTGGCAAACCCTACCTTTTATCAGAACAAGGAGGTTATGCCATGATCTACGGTTCCAAAGCATCCGGCGCGGAGAACGAAACCAAACCCGTCCAGCCGCTCATCGACCTCGGCTCCACCACGCTCCAAACCAGGCGCGGCAACATCCACTGCCTCACCGTCGTCGGTCAGATCGAGGGGCACATGTCGCTCCCGAACGGCGCGAAGGCGACCAGGTACGAGCATGTGCTGCCGCTGCTGGCGGGGCTGGAGGCGGACGAGGGCACCGACGGCGTGCTGTTCCTGCTCAACACCATGGGCGGGGACGTGGAGGCGGGGCTTGCCATTGCCGAGCTGATCGCGGGTATGAGCAAGCCCACGGTGTCGCTGGTGCTCGGCGGGGGACACTCCATCGGCATCCCGCTGGCGGTGGCGAGCCGCCGCACCTTCATCGCCCCCAGCGCGTCCATGACCGTGCATCCCATCCGCATGAACGGCACCATGATCGCCGCGCCGCAGACCTACCACTACTTCAGCCGCTTACAGGAGCGCATTGTGCGCTTCGTGACCAAAAACTCCGCCATTACCGAGGAGACCTTCACCGCGCTGATGATGGCGTCGGGGGACATGGCGGCGGACGTCGGCAGCGTGATCTATGGCGACGAGGCGGTCGCCTGCGGGCTGATCGAGCGCATCGGCACGCTCTCCGACGCGCTGACCGCGCTGTACGACGAGATCGGACGGAAACCCGCCTGACCGGCGGCGGCTTGGAGATAATGCACAAGACCCACCGAAACGGTGGGTCTTGTTTTTTACATCCCGGAGGCGTACAATGTTGTGCGGATTTTGGAGCAAGGGGGCGGCGGCATGGCGCGGGAGCTGGCATTTTATCAGCAGGCGGAGCGGAGCATCGTCAAGAAGTACCGCCGCGAGTTGTGGACGCCGTTCATCACCGCCGTGCAGCGCTACGAGCTGGTGAACGAGGGCGATAAGATCGCCGTGTGCGTCTCCGGCGGCAAGGACTCCATGCTGCTCGCGAAGCTCATGCAGGAGCTGTATCGCCACGGGCATACGCCCTTCGAGGTCGTGTTTCTCTGCATGGACCCCGGCTACAACGCGGAAAACCGCGCGCGCATCGAGGAGAACGCGGAGAAGCTCCGCGTCCCGCTCACGATCTTTGAAAGCGACGTGTTCGAGGTCGCGAACGCGCAGGATCACTCCGCCTGTTACCTCTGCGCGAAGATGCGCCGCGGGCATCTCTACGCCAAAGCCCGCGAACTCGGCTGCAACAAGATCGCGCTGGGGCACCACTTCAACGACGTGATCGAAACGACCGTCATGGGCATGTTCTGGAGCGGGATGCTTCAGGGAATGCCGCCGAAGCTCCACTCCCAGAACTTCCCCGGCATGGAGCTGATCCGCCCGCTCTACCGCGTGCATGAGGACGACATCATCGCGTGGGCGAAGCATCACGAGCTGCAATTTCTCCAGTGCGCCTGCCGCTTCACCGAGGCGAGCGCCCAGAACGAGCAATTGAGCAAGCGCAAGGAGATCAAGGCGCTGCTGCGAACGCTCAAGGAGGAGAACCCCAACGTGGAAAAGAGCGTGTTCAACGCTCTGCACACGGTGAACATCGACACCTTCCCCGGCTGGAAGCGCGACGGGGAGGAGCACAGCTTTTTGGAGCGCTATTGACAGTTATGATATCATCGATCCGTTGCGAACATCCCAACTTTTGAGGAGGACATACACCATGAGCACCAAAGAAAGACGCGTCGGAACCGTATCGCGGGGCATCCGCTGCCCCATCATCCGTCAGGGCGACGACATTGCCGCTATCGCCGCGCAAAGCGTATTGGAGGCGGCGGACGCCGAGGGCTTCGCGCTCCGCGACCGCGACGTCATCGCCATCACCGAATCCGTCGTCGCCCGCGCCCAGGGCAACTACGCCAGCGTCGACGACATTGCCGCGGACGTGCGCGCCAAGCTCGGCGGCGAGACCGTGGGCGTCGTGTTCCCGATCCTCTCGCGCAACCGCTTCGCGATCCTGCTGCGCGGCATCGCCAGGGGCTGCAAGAAGGTCGTTATCCAGCTTTCCTATCCCTCCGACGAGGTGGGCAACGCGCTGGTGAGCCTCGACGCCGTGGACGCGTCGGGCGTCAACCCGTACAGCGACGTGCTGAGCGCGGCGAAGTTTAAGGAACTGTTCGGCGAGCCGAAGCACGAGTTCACCGGCGTCAACTACGTCGCGTACTACACCGAGCTGGTGGAGGGCTGCGGCGCGGCGTGCGAGATCATCTTCGCCAACCACGCCACGGATATTTTGAAGTACACCGACTGCGTGCTCGCTTGCGATATCCATACGCGCGCGCGCACAAAGCGGCTGTTAAAGGCGGCGGGCGCGAAGAAGGTCTGCGGGCTTGACGAGATTCTGACCGCGCCGGTGAACGGCAGCGGCTGCAATGAAAAGTACGGTCTGCTGGGTTCCAACAAGTCCACCGAGGACACGGTCAAGCTGTTTCCGCGCGACTGTCAGGGCGTGGTGGAGGACGTGCAAAAGCGCATCCTCGCCGCCACGGGCAAGCACGTCGAGGTCATGGTCTACGGCGACGGCGCGTTCAAGGACCCGCAGGGCAAAATCTGGGAGCTTGCCGACCCCGTCACGTCCCCGGCGTACACCGACGGCTTGATCGGCACGCCCAACGAGCTGAAGCTCAAGTACCTCGCGGATGACAAGTATAAGGACTTGTCAGGCGAGGCGCTGCGCGACGCCATCAGCGCCGACATCCGCGCGAAGCAGGGTTCGCTGGTGGGCAAGATGGCGACCGAGGGCACGACGCCCCGCCAGCTCACCGACCTGATCGCGTCGCTGTGCGACCTGACCTCCGGCAGCGGCGACAAGGGCACGCCCATCGTGCTGGTGCAGGGGTATTTTGATAATTATACCAACTGAGGAGGGCGTTTCCTGAAACCATTTCTTTCCTTTTTCTTGAAAAGAAAAGAAACGGTTTCAGACTTCCAAAGAAAGGAAAATCGCCTTGCGGCAGCTTCCCTTTGGCTATGATGCTGCGGTGCGCAGTACGAGACGCTGTTTGTCCGGGCGTCGAATGGACTTCCCTCGACCGCCGGGTCACTAGCCGGCCCCGCCTTTTATCAAGGCGGCAGTCGGTGCGTCGTTCGTTTTATCCCAAGGTATGTGGCAGGTATGACAACATGAAGAAAGGTTGTGTCGGCGGGTAGCCGACACATTGCAGTGTCAGTTCAGCGCCGGAAAAGAGCGCACCGAACATGGCACACGATAGCGTGTAGAGAAAAGCTGCCGTTTGGCGTTTTTTCTCTACGGAAGTTTGAAACCATTTCTCTTTTGGGCAAGACCAAAAGAGAAACGGTTTCAAGAAAACGTTCCTTTGAGGAGGTGACGCAGTCACATGAACCGCCCTCTGGCGGATGAGATCCGCCCGCAATCCCTTGACGAGGTGGTGGGTCAGAAGCACTTGATCGGCGCGGGCGGCATGCTGCGCCGCCTCATTGAGTCCGGCACGAGCGCGAACATGATCTTCTACGGTCCCTCCGGCACCGGCAAGACCACCATCGCCAACATCATCGCCTCGCGCACGAACAAGACGCTGCGCAAGCTGAACGCCACCACCGCGTCCCTCTCCGACGTGAAGGACATCATCGCCGACGTGGGGACGCTGCTTGCCCCCGGCGGGGTGCTTCTGTATCTCGACGAGATTCAGTACTTCAACAAAAAGCAGCAGCAGAGCCTGTTGGAGTTCATGGAAAACGGCTCCATCACGCTCATCGCGTCCACCACCGAGAACCCGTATTTCTACGTCTACGGCGCGCTGCTCTCGCGCTCGACGGTGTTCGAGTTCAAGAGCGTGCCGCCGGAGGAGACGCTGCCCGCCGTACAGCGGGCGCTCAACATCCTCAGGGAACGCGCCGAGCTGCCCCTTTCCTGGGAGCCAGGCGTACCGGAGCAGATCGCGAGGAGCAGCGGCGGCGACGTGCGCAAGAGCATCAACGCCTGCGAGCTGCTGTACGAGGCGGCGGAGGTGAAGCACGGCACGGTCACGCTGACGCTTGCCGACGCGGAGCAGGTCGCCCAGAAAAGCGCCATGCGCTACGACAAGGGCGGCGACGCCATGTACGACTGCGCGAGCGCCCTGATGAAGTCCCTGCGCGGCAGCGACCCAGACGCGGCGCTGCACTATCTGGCGCGGTTTCTGGAGGCGGGCGACCTTGTGACGCCGTGCCGCAGGCTGCTGTGCTCGGCGAGCGAGGACGTGGGGCTTGCGTACCCGCAGGCAATCGCCATTGTGAAGGCGTGTGTGGACACCGCCATGCAGCTGGGGTTGCCGGAGGCGCAGCTCCCGCTGGCGCAGGCGGCGGTCCTGCTTGCCACCGCGCCCAAGTCCAACAGCGTGGTGGAGGGCATCGGCGCGGCGTGGGCGGACGTCCGCGCGGGCCGCACCGGCGACGTGCCGCGGCAATTGCAGAACGTCCACGCCGACACCACGGGCATGGACAACCGGCAAAATTACAAGTATCCTCACAACTATCCCAATCACTATGTGGCGCAGCAGTACCTGCCCGACGCGCTCAAGGACGCCGTCTACTACCGCTATGGCGACAACAAGAACGAGCAGGCGGCGGCGCAGTACTGGGCGAAGATCAAAAAGGAGGAAAAGCCATGAGCAAAAAGGTCACGCGGGTCATCGCGCTCATCATTGTGGCGGTGATGGTGCTCTCGTTCCTCGGCTCGATGATTTTGCCGTATCTGTGAAAAAAATATGGAAGGCAGTAAAACATCCTTCGCTGCGCCCCGAACGATCGGGGCGCTTTTTTCGCGCGTTTTTGCGTCCTGACCGGTCTATAATGCCGACGAAAGGCGGGTGAGGGCGTGATTGTGTATTGGGACCTGGCGGCGGCGTGGAACTTCGCGCTGGACTACCTGCTGCTGCTTGGTACGCTGCGCCTCGCGGGGCAGCCCATTCGCCGCAAGCGCGTCGCCGCGGCGGCGGCGCTGGGGGCGGCGTACTCCGCGGCGGCGCTGGCGGTACCGGCGCTTGTCTGGGCGCTGCTGCCGGTGGCGCTGGTGATGTGCCGCGTCGCCTTCGGGCACGCGCCCCGGCTGCTGCGGCTGTCGCTGCTGTTCCTGCTGCTCTCCTGCGCCCTCGCGGGACTGGTGCTGCTGCTGGGGCGGCTTGGCGGCGTCCGCGTATTGCGCGGCGCGGCGCTGGCGGAGCTGCCATGGGGCGTATTCTGCGCCGCGATGGGCAGCGCGTACCTGCTGCTGACGGTGGTCTTCCGCGCGGCGGCGCGTCACGGCGCGGCGGACTTCATCACCGTGCGCGTTGAGTACGGCGGCGCGGCGGCGGAGCTTCGGCTGCTGCGGGACACGGGCAACACCCTCTGCGACCCGCTGACCGGCGAGGGCGTGCCGGTGATCGAGGAGGCCGCCCTTTTGCCGCTGCTGGACAAAGGAAACGGCGCGGCGTATACAAACGCTGCCACGCTGCGCGTCGGCACGGTGGGCGGCGGGGGAACGCTCCGCGCGTTTCGCTGCGACCGGCTCACGGCGGGCGGACGGAATCTCGGCGCGCGGCTCATCGCGCTGACGCCGGAGTGCTTCGGCGGAGCGTATCAGGGACTGTGGTTTGACGAACAGGAGGAGGGGATCGCGTATGATCGGTATGCAGTGGTGGATTGACCTTCGCGCGTGGCTGGCGCGTCAGGGCTTGCTGCCGGCGCGGGGCGTCTATTACATCGGCGGGAGCGACACTTTACCGCCGCCGCTGAGCAAGGAGCGGGAAGCGGAGCTGCTCGCGCGGCTGGACGCGGGGGACGAGAGCGTGCGCGCGGAGCTGATCGAGCACAACCTGCGGCTGGTGGTGTACCTCGCGCGGCGGTTTGAGAACACGGGCGTGGGCATCGAGGACCTCATTTCCATCGGCACCATCGGGCTGATCAAGGGCATCAACACCTTCCGCAGCGACAAGAACATCAAGCTCGCGACCTACGCCTCCCGCTGCGTCGAGAATGAGATATTGATGCACCTGCGCAAGATCGCGAACCAGAAGGCGGAGGTCAGCATCGACGAGCCGCTCGGCTCGGACTGGGACGGGAACGAGCTGCTGCTCTCGGACATCCTCGGCACCGAGGAGGACGTGGTGATGAAGCCCATCGAGGAGGACGTGGACCGCGCGCTGCTGCGCTCCGCCGTGGCGGCGCTTCCGGCGCGGGAGCGGGAGATCGTCACGCGCCGCTTCGGGCTGGACGGCCGCCGCGAGTTGACGCAGAAGGAGGTGGCGGACGAGATGGGCATTTCCCAAAGCTACATCTCCCGTCTGGAAAAGCGCATCATGGCGCGGCTGAAAAAAGAAATCCTGCGGATGAGTTGATTCCTGTATCAATTTGTGGTAGAATACACACTCCGGGTCTATGCCCGGAGTGTTTTCGATTGATTCGGAGGATTTCCTCATGTTTACTGTCGAGCAAACCTATGATCTCCGCGCCATGACGGCGCTGAACGTTGCCGGACGCAAGACCGTCCGCCGGTGGTACAACATCCTGCGTGTCGTGGTATGGCTGCTGCTGATCCTCTCCGCGGGGACAATGCTGGTTTCCATGTGCTTCGGGATCTTCGACCTGCCGGACGACTGGATCTTTCCGGCTTCTTGTGTGTTGATGCTCACCTTCCTTGTCTTTGAGGACAAGCTCAACGGCTGGCTCTCCCTGCGCTCCCTGCTGCCCGGCTCGGCGCACTCGGTCACGGTGTTCACGGACGAGAGCTACACCGTCTCCACGGACACCACCGTGACGGAGTATCAGTATGCCAACATCACGAGCCTGTGCGAGGTCGGGGATTACTACGTCTGCTTCCTCGGCACGAAGCATGGACAGTGCTTTGACAAGCGCGGTTTCCAGCAGGGCGACCCGGACGCGTTTCGAGTATGGCTGGAGCAAAAGACCGGTCAACATTTCAAGACAATCAAATCACCTTCACATACAAGGAGAACAACATGAAAGAACTGCCGAAAATCTACGAGCCCCAGCAGGTCGAGGGGCGCATTTACAAGATGTGGGAGGACAACGGTTGCTTCCGCGCGGAGGTCGACCCCGCCAAAAAGCCGTTTTCCATCGTCATGCCGCCGCCCAACGTTACGGGGCAGCTGCACATGGGCCACGCCATGGACTCCACCTTGCAGGATATCCTGACCCGCTTCAAGCGCATGCAGGGCTACAGCGCCCTCTGGCTCCCCGGCACCGATCACGCGGGCATCGCCACGCAGATCAAGGTCGAGGAGGACCTCCGCGTCAACGAGGGGCTGACCCGCTACGACTTAGGCCGTGAGAAATTCCTCCAGCGCGTCTGGCAGTGGAAGGAGAAGTACGGCAACCGCATCGTCGAACAGCAGAAGAAGATGGGCGCGAGCTGCGACTGGTCGCGCTCCCGCTTCACGATGGACGAGGGCTGCTCCAGAGCGGTGCGCGAGACGTTCTGCGAGCTGTACGACAAGGGGCTGATCTACAAGGGCAGCCGCATCATCAACTGGTGTCCGCACTGCCTCACCGCGCTCTCCGACGCGGAGGTCGAGTATGTTGACAAGCCCGGTCACCTGTGGTATATCCGCTACCCGCTCTCGGACGGCAGCGGGGATATCGTGGTCGCCACCACCCGTCCTGAGACCATGCTCGGCGACTCCGGCGTGGCGGTGAATCCGGAGGACGAAAAGTTCAAGCACCTCATCGGCAAGACTTGCGTTCTGCCGCTGGTCAACCGTGAAATCCCCATCGTGGGCGATGAATACTGCGAGATCGGCTTCGGTACCGGCGCGGTGAAGATGACCCCCGCCCACGACCCCAACGACTTTGAGGTGGGTCTGCGCCACAACCTGGAGGTCATCCGCGTCATCGCGGACAACGGCACGATCAACGAAAACGGCGGCAAGTATGAGGGCATGGACCGCTATGAGTGCCGCAAGCAGATCGTGCGCGACCTCGACGAGCAGGGCTACCTCGTCAAGACCGAGGATTACAGCCACAACGTCGGCACCTGCTACCGCTGCCACAACGACGTGGAGCCGCTCATTTCCGCGCAGTGGTTCGTCAAGATGGAGCCGCTCGCCAAGGAGGCGCTGCGCGTCGTCAACGACGGCACGATCAAGTTCGTTCCCGAACGCTTCGCCAAGACCTACACCAACTGGATGGAGAACTGCCATGACTGGTGCATCTCCCGCCAGCTCTGGTGGGGGCATCAGATTCCCGCGTGGTACTGCGACGAGTGCGGACACATCAACGTCAGCCGCGAGGACCCGACGAAGTGCGAGAAGTGCGGCTGCACGAAGCTGACCCGTGAAGAGGATGTCCTTGACACCTGGTTTAGTTCCGCGCTTTGGCCGTTCTCCACGATGGGCTGGCCGGACACCACCGCCGCCGATCTCAACTACTGGTACCCGACCTCCGTCATGGTCACGGGCTACGATATCATCTTCTTCTGGGTCGCGCGTATGATCTTCTCCGGCATGGAGCAGATGAAGAAGGAGCCGTTCCGGACGGTCTTTATCCACGGCTTAGTGCGCGACGACAAGGGCCGCAAGATGAGCAAGAGCCTCGGCAACGGCATCGACCCGCTGGAAATGGCGGAGAAGTACGGCGCGGACGCGCTGCGCTTCAACCTCATCACCGGCAACAGCCCCGGCAACGACATGCGCTTCTACGTCGAGAAGTGCGAGGCGATGCGCAACTTCGCCAACAAGATTTGGAACGCCAGCCGCTTCGTGATGATGAACCTCACCATCGACCGCGTCGAGCTGCCGGAAAAGCTGGAGCTTGAGGACAAGTGGATCCTCTCCAAGCTCAACACGCTCATCCGCGAGGTCACCGACAACATGGATGCCTTCGAGCTGGGCGTGGCGTCGGCGAAGGTCTACGACTTCATCTGGGATAATTACTGCGACTGGTTCATCGAGCTGACCAAGGCAAGGCTCAACGGCGAGGACGAGCAGGCGAAGAAAAACGCCCAGAACGTGCTGTGCTACGTTCTCATCGAAACGCTCAAGCTCCTGCATCCGTTCATGCCGTTCCTCACGGAGGAAATCTGGCAGGCGCTGCCGCACGGACAGAACGACGAGGGCGTGGACTTCCTCATGCTCTCGAAGTGGCCGGAGTGGAACGACGCGTTCGCCTTCCCGGCGGAGGAGCAGGCGATGGGCATGGTGATCGAGGCGATCACCGCCGTCCGCGCCCGCCGCAACGAGATGAACGTCGTGCCGTCGAAGAAGGTGCATTACACCGTCGCCACCGCCCACGCGGACACCTTTGCCGCGGGCAAGCCGTTCTTTCTGCGCCTTGCCTCGGCAAGCGACGTGACGATCGAGGCGGCGGACGCCGCGCCCGCCGAGGGCACGGTGGAGGTCGTGACCCACGCCGCCCGCGTGTTCATGCCGCTCGCCGAGCTGGTGGACTTTGAAAAGGAGCTTGCCCGCATCGCCAGGGAAAAGGCGAACGCCGAGAAGCAGCTCGCCGGCATTGAGGGCAAGCTCAGCAACGAGAACTTCGTCTCCAAAGCGCCCGAAGCGGTGGTCAACGCCGAGCGCGAGAAGGCGGTGAAGCTGCGCGCGCTCATCGAAAAGCTGGATGCCAGCGCGGCGGCGATGAAGAAATAACGGAAAAAGCATCCCCATCCCCCATCCGAACGAAGGTGAGGTGGCAAAATGGAAGGTATCTTTTTCGACCAATACCAGACATTTCGCTGCATTGGTCCGGATTGCCCGTACACCTGCTGCGGCGGAAACTGGCGCATAGAGATCGACGAGGAGACCGACCGTTTCTACCGCCGCTGCGAGGGGGAGTTCGGAGCCTTTCTCAATCAAAACATCCTGCGCGACGGCGGGGCGCACTTCCGCCTTGACGGCGCGGGGAACTGCGCCATGCTGGACGGAAGCGGTCTGTGCCGCATCCAGACGGAGTACGGCGCGGAGCATCTGTGCCAGACCTGTCGCCTGTTTCCGCGGTTGGAGACCCAGCGCGACGGCATGATCTTCTTCTACCTGTCCCTTGCCTGTCCCGAAGCGGCGCGCGCGGCGCTGTCAAGCCCGCTCCTGCTGCTGCGGCGGGACGTGCCGTCGGACGCGCCGGACACGGAAGCGTCGCTGCTGCGGCGGACGGCGCTGCTCACAGCCGTCAACCTCTTGCAGGATCGTGCCTGCGATATCCGCCAGCGCCAGCGGCTGTTTCTGCTGCTGAGCCAGGCGGTGCAGACCGCCCTGGACGCCGGAAACGCGGATGAGGCGCGCGCAGTGCTCGCGTTCTTCTCCCGTCCGTCGGAGTACCGCGCGCTGGCGGCGGAGGACGGCGGAACGGACGCGGCGAGCAAGGTCGCGCTGCTGCGCAAGCTTGGCGGACTGTTCCTGACGGAGCGGCGCGAGCGCCGGCTGCCGGAGCTGTTCCGCGCCGCGGCGGAGTATTTGCAAAGCCCGCGCGCGGATTTCGCGGCGTTCGCCGCCGCGCTGTCCCGACAGGAGCATGAGAACCTGCTCCCGGCGTTGCTGCCCGGAAAGTATGTCAGCGCGTTCGCGAACGGGAATCTGTACCATCAGGCGGTCTATGTGCTGACGCTCTCGCAGCTGTTCCGCGTTTTCGCCGCGGTGGACCGCGCCGCGCGCGTTGACGCGCGGGACGCGGTGCTCGCCGCCTATATCGACCGCTACTTCGAGCACACCGAACCGGAGGTCAAGGCGCGGTTCGCGCGGCTCATGGTCGAGCAGGGGCTGACCGATCCGGGTTTCCTGTTCCGGCTGGTCTCGTGACGACGCTTGCAATAAAAAAACAAAACACCGCCGCGTTTCGACAGCTTCGGACGCGGCGGACAAACTATAATCGCTGTGTACTTCGGTACACGGCGATTTTTTTACGAAAATATACAGAGGAGGGCGGAGCCTTGGAGGTAACATCCACAACCAACGGCCGCGCGCTGACGCTGGCGCTGCGCGGCGAGCTGGATCACCACGCCGCGCGGGAAACCGTGACGGCGATCGAACGCGCATTGGAGGCAGGGCTGCCGATGCATCTGGTGCTGGACTTCGGCGGCGTCACGTTTATGGACAGCTCCGGCATCGCGGTGGCGATGCGCGCCCGTCGGCGCATGGCGGCGCTGGGCGGCGCCGTCGCGCTGGTCAACGTGCCGGCGCAGGCAAAAAAGGTATTTGACGCGGCGGGCATCGCCGTCAATACGGAGGGAAACACATGAAAGTCAAGCCAAACAATTACATCGCGCTGGAATTTTTGAGCCGCAGCGCCAACGAGGGCTTCGCCCGCGCCGCGGTCGCGGCGTTTGCCGCGCAGCTCGACCCCACGCTCGACGAGCTGGGGGACGTCAAGACTGCCGTCAGCGAGGCGGTGACCAACGCTATCGTCCACGCCTACCCGGACGAGCTGGGGAAGATTAGCCTGCGGGCAAGCATCTTCGACGGCAACGTGCTGGAACTTGTGATCCGCGACTGGGGCTGCGGCATCCCGGACGTGGAAAAGGCGCGGGAGCCGCTCTATACCACCGGCGGCGAGGAGCGCAGCGGCATGGGCTTCACCATCATGGAGAGTTTCATGGACACGCTGGTCGTCCGCTCGAAGCCGGACAAGGGAACGGTGGTGACCATGAAGCGCCGCATCGCCCAGCGCAGCGGGCGCAAATGAGCGCGGAGACCTTCGCGCTGCTGGAAAAGGCGCAGCAGGGGGACGAGACCGCCTGTGAGCGCATGGTCACCGAGAACAGCGCGCTCATCTGGAGCGTGGCGCGGCGCTACTTCGGGCGCGGCGTGGAAGCGGACGACCTTTACCAACTCGGATGCCTTGGTTTCATCAAGGCTGTCAAGGGGTTCGACCTTACATACGGAACCCAGTTTTCCACCTACGCGGTGCCGAAGATCGCGGGAGAAATCCGACGCTTTTTGCGCGACGACGGTCCGGTGAAGGTGGAGCGCGGCACGCGGGAGCGGTCGCTGGCGCTGTACGCCGCGCGGGAGCGGCTGCGCAACGCGCTGGGGCGGGAGCCGGTGCTCTCGGAGCTGTCCGCGGAGCTGTGCTGCCCGCCGGAGGAGATCGCGGAGCTGGAGCTTGCCTCCGCGCTGCCGGAGTCGTTGCAAGCCGAGCGCGAGGACGGGCTGTCGCTGGAGCAGACGCTCTCCGACGACTCCGACGAGGACGCCATGGTGGAGCGCATCGCGCTTCGCGCGGGCGTGGACGCGCTGCCGGAGCGGGAAAAGCTGACGATCCTGCTGCGCTTTTACAAGGGTCTGACGCAAGACCAGACGGCGCGGGTGCTGGGGGTGTCCCAGGTGCAGGTTTCGCGTTTGGAGCGCCGCGCACTGGAGCGGCTGCGGGAAGCGCTAGGCGCCTGAAAGCGTTTCCTGTTTCGGCTTGCCGACGGGTTCCGCGGGGACCTGAAACTCGGTCATGGTCGACCAGTAACGCTTGGGCATCTTTGACATACGACCGCGCGGGTTCTCCCGCTCGCGGATGGCGATGGTGTCGTAGAACCGCTTCCACAGCTTGCGGTATTCCGACTCCTCGTCGTCGGGCGGAGCGGGACGGAAATCATCCAGCGGCACGATGCGCGAGCGCCCGCCGGAGTAAAGCAGCGCCTCGCGGTGGGTGCGGTCGTAGATGAAGAAGGTCTCGTTGCGGCAGCGCTCGCAGAAGTGGGAGCGCAGCAGGGGCAGGACGCGGTTTTTCGGCTCGATCTCCGCGCCGAGCACACCGTCGTAGATCGAAAAACGCAGAAAGCCCCGCAGGTGCTCCACCTCGGTCGCCAGCTGCCGCGCGGCGCGCAGCAGGGGCTGGTACGCGTCGTCGCTCAGCCGGGAGAGGTACGGCGTGCCCTCGCGGTAGAGCTTCGCGATGAAGCGGTAAATCGCCATCTCCTTGTCGGGAAGATGCGTCAAGAACACCCGCCGCAGCAGCGGCAGCACGTCGGAGGAGAGCTTGCGCAGGCTGCGGCTGACCCGCGCGGCGTGCTCCGGCACGGTGACGACGGAGCGAATTTCAAACAGGCAGGCGTCCTCATCGCAGACAATGGCGGTGGGGCGCTCTTTTTGCGTGTAGCTTTCGAAGACGCAGCACAACAGCCCGTCGAAGCTGCCATCGTATTGATAGATGATGTTTCTCCATTGCATGACATAATCCTTTGGAAACTGAAATCTCTGCGTTGCAAGAACACGCTCGACAGAATGGTTTCAAGACCCCGCCTTCTCAAACAGCGACAGCTGCTCCCCCTGCGCCTCCGCTGGCAGCGCGGCGCGTTCCGCCGCCAGCAGGCTTGCCAGCACCCCGGCGCGGGACAGCCGCAGCGGCGTTGCCAGACGCCCGGAGCAGGTGAGGAAGTACTGTGCGCGCTTCATCACCACGCCCAGCTTTTTGAGGTCGTCGGCGTGGAGCGGTCCCGTGCGGCGGGCGACGAGGATTCGCTTCGCGGTCACCACGCCCACGCCGGGAACCCGCAGCAGCGCCTCATAATCCGCGCGGTTGACCTCCACGGGGAAGAATTCCAGGTGCCGCAGCGCCCAGCAGCACTTGGGATCGAGGCGCGGGTCGAAGTCCGGCTGCTCCTCGTCCAGAAGCTCGCTCGCGCGGAAGCCGTAGAACCGCAGCAGCCAGTCCGCCTGATAGAGCCGGTGCTCCCGCAGCAGCGGCGGCTTGGTGTCCAGCGCCGGCAGCAGCGTGTTTTCCACCACCGGCACATAGGCGGAGTAGAACACCCGCCGCAGGCGGTATCGCCCGTAGAGCGACTCCGTGAGCCGGAGGATGTGGCGGTCGCTTTCGCCGGTGGCGCCGACGATCAGCTGTGTCGACTGTCCCGCCGGGGCGAAGCGCGGCGCGGAGCGGTACTTCACCAGCTCCGCCTTGCTCTCGGTTTCCTGATCGCGGATCTGCCCCATGGGTGCGAGGATCGCCGCCTTGGTCTTGTTGGGCGCGAGCCTGCGGAGCGACGCCTCGCTGGGCAGCTCGATGTTGACGCTCAGGCGATCCGCCAGCAGTCCCAGCGCGGTGACCAGCTCCGGCGAGGTGCCGGGGATCGCCTTGGCGTGGATGTAGCCGTTGAAGCGGTATTCCTCCCGCAGCATTCGCAGCGCCGCGACCATCCGCTCGGTGGTGCGGTCGGGGGAACCCAGCACGGCGGAGGAGAGGAACAGACCCTCGATGTAGTTGCGCCGGTAGAACCCGATGGTCAGCTCGCACAGCTCGCGCGGCGTGAACGTGGCGCGGGGCGTGTCGTTGCCGCGGCGATTGACGCAGTAGGCGCAGTCGTAGGAGCAGTCGTTGGACATCAGCACCTTCAGCAGCGTCACACAGCGCCCGTCGGCGGAGAAGGTGTGGCAGCAGCCGACGATGGACGACGACGTGCAGCCGATCATCCCCGTCCGGAATCCGCGCCGCGCGCCGCTGGACGTGCATGCGGCGTCATACTTTGCCGCGTCCGCCAGAACAGTGAGCTTGTCCAGCAGTTCCATCACGCGTCAGCTCACGCGGCGTGTCGCGCGGATTCCAGCTTCAGCTCCGCGCAGGGGAAGTCCAGTGTGTGCGCGGGACGAACCGCGCGGCGCACGGAACGGTGCGCGGCGGGGCGGGGCGCGTCCAGCCACGCCACAAGCTTCATCAAAAGACCGGTAACCGTTGCCGCGCCCAGCAGCACGAAAAACATTGTAGTCGTCATGTCGGATCCCTCCGTAGAATTTCTGTTCGATTGCGATTATAATTCGAACATTTGTATTTGTCAATAGGAATCGAACAAAAATTGCAAAAAATATGCCCTGACAAGGGGGATTACCTTGACAGGGCGGGGGTGGTTCTGATAAAATGCCGTTGGGCGTCGCGATCCTGCGAGGGAGGAGAGTCCCCTCAAGCTCTCACGGCGGTTGGCTGCATATCCCCGGAAGGGGGTGATAGCTTGCAATTTTCATGGACGTTTCACATCCGGCATTGGACAGTGAGCATCGTAGTAAAAAAAGTCAAGCGGTTTTCGGAGGAATTCCATGGACAAAACACGCTACATCGCCGCGCGGCGCAGGTGCATCGCGCGGGACTTTCAGCGCCTGAACCCGGAGCAGCAGGAGGGTGTGCTCACCACCGAGGGGGCGCTGCTGCTGCTCGCCGGCGCGGGCAGCGGCAAGACGACGGTGCTCATCAACCGCGTCGCCAACATCCTTACCTACGGTCGCGGCAGCGACTGCGACACGGTGCCGGACTTCGCCACCGAGGACGACCTCGCGTTCCTCGAAGCCTACCCGCAGCACCCGAATCGTGACGAGCGGAATCGCATGATCCACCTGTGCGCGGTGGAGCCGCCGCGCCCGTGGTCTGTACTGGCGGTTACCTTTACCAATAAAGCGGCGAACGAGCTGCGCGAGCGTCTGGACGCGTTTGGCATCGAGGGCACGCGGGACGTGTGGGCGCTGACGTTCCACGCCGCCTGCGTGCGCATCCTGCGGCGCGACATCGACCGGCTGGGCTTCGCGCTGGACTTCACCATCTACGACACCGACGATTCCCGCCGCGTGGTGCGGGATATCGTGCGGGAGATGGACCTGGACGAAAAGACCTTCCCGCCGCGGGACGTGCTTTCCGTCATCTCCAGGGCGAAGGACGCGATGGAGACCGCGCGGGACTTCGCGGAGCATTGGAGCGGCGACTGGCGCAAGGAGCAGATCGCGAAGATTTACACCGCCTACGACCGCGCCCTGCGCGAGGCGAACGCGCTGGACTTCGACGACATCCTGCTCCACGCGGTGACGCTGCTGCAAAGCTACCCTGAAGTGCGGGATTACTACCGCCGCAAGTTCCGCTACGTCCTCATCGACGAGTATCAGGACACCAACCGCCTGCAATACCTGCTGATGAAGCAGCTGGTGGGGAAGGACGGCAACATCTGCGTCGTTGGCGACGATGACCAGAGCATCTACCGCTTCCGCGGCGCGGACATCACGAACATCCTGAACTTTGAGGCGGAATACTCCGGCACGCGCACGATCCGGCTGGAGCAGAACTACCGCTCGACCCAGCACATCCTGTCCGCCGCCAACGCGGTCATCGGGCACAACACCGCGCGCAAGGGCAAGAACCTCTGGACGGACGCGGGCGACGGCGACAAGGTGACGATCAAGACCGTGTTCAACGAGTCCGACGAGGCGAACTATGTGGTTTCGTCGATTATGTCGGACTACAACCGGGGCAAAAACTGGCGGGACAACGCGATCCTCTACCGCATGAACGCCCAGTCCAACGCGCTTGAGTACGCCTTCAAGCGCAACGGCGTGCCGTATCAGGTGGTGGGCGGCATGAAGTTCTTCGAGCGCGCCGAGGTCAAGGACATGCTCAGCTATCTCGCGGTGCTGAACAATCCTGCGGATGACCTCCGCCTGCGCCGCATCATCAACAACCCGCCGCGCGGCATCGGGAACGCCAGCATCGAAACGGTGCAGCGTCTGGCGGGGGAGCAGGGCATCCCCATGTACGAGGTGGTGCGCCACGCGGACGAGTACGCGGGCGTCAGCCGCGCGGCGGCGAAGCTGACGCAGTTTGCCGCCATGATGGACGCGCTGCGGGACGCTGCAAAGGAAATCTCCTTGCCGGAGCTTTACGACAGGCTGCTGCATGACAGCGGCTACGCCCGCGCATTGGAGGAGAAGAACGACGTGGAGAGCCGCGGACGGCTGGAAAACGTGCAGGAGCTGAAATCCAACATTCTGGCGTTTCTGGAAAACGACCCGGAGGACGCGACGCTCAGCGGCTTCCTCAACGAGATCGCGCTCTACACCGACCTTGACAGCGCCAGCACCGATAACGCAGTGACCATGATGACCATGCACAGCGCCAAGGGGCTGGAGTTCCCCTGCGTCTATGTCGTGGGCATGGAGGAGGGCGTGTTCCCCGGCTTGCGCGCCATCGGCGACGAGGAGGAGCTGGAGGAGGAGCGGCGGCTGTGCTACGTCGCCATGACCCGTGCGCGGGAGAAGCTGACCCTCACCAACGCGCGTCAGCGCATGTTGTTCGGGCGCACGACGCCCAACGCGCCGTCCCGCTTTTTGAGCGAGGTGCCGGAGGAGCACTCCGACTGGCAGGGCAAGACCCAGCCCACCTACGGCGTGGAGCGTGAGTACGGCGGCGGTTTTGGCGGCGGCTGGGGCGGCGATACGCTGCGCGGCGGCGCGTCGGTACACGGCAGCTTTGGCGGCAGTACATTCCGCGCGGAAGCCTCTTTTTCAGTGGAACGTAAAGCAAAAACGCCTGTCAGCTCTGCGGCGCAAAAAAAGGCGCCCGCGTCGGCGCTGCCCGATTTCAAGCCCGGCGATCGGGTGCGGCACAAGAGCTTCGGCGCGGGCATGGTGACGAGCGTCACGCCCATGGGCGGCGACGCGCTGCTGGAAGTGGCGTTCGACGGCGTAGGCACGAAAAAGCTGCTGCTCAAAGCGGTGGCGGACAAGATGACGAAGGTGTAAGAAGAAAGTCAGCCGTTCGGCTGACTTTCTTCGTCTTTGACGAACTGCGCAATATCATCCAGTTGACAATCCAATATGTTGCACAGGCGGTTGAGCGTGTAAGTGTTCACGTTGCTGTTCTTGCGCAAACGATCCAACTGCGAGCTGCTGATGTCATATTCCTTGATGAGCTTGTATTGCGAAAAACCTTTCGCCTTCATGGTTGACCAGAGTTTGTCGTAAACGATCATGCAAAGCCTCCTGATTCAGCTTTGCCAATAGCCTATTTCCTTATTCCATTGTTGACAATTGTACGTAAGTAGACTATACTCAAGAAAAAGACAATAGGAGGATAACATGGTCGATTACAAACAGCTGTACTACATTATGGTAGACGCGTCGGAGCGGGCAATCGCGGCGATGAAGCAACAGAACTACGGCGTGGCGAAGAAAATCCTGATCACCGCCGAGCGTCGCGCGGAAGAGCTTTACATAGATACAGCGGAGGACGAAGAAAACGAGACCTGTTAAGCCGAACGACGCACGCAGTTATTTCTCGATAAGCGGCGGGGCTTGCCCGGTGGCGAGCATTCGAGGGAAGTCTATTCGGCATGAGGAAAACAGCGTGTCGTACGACGCAGAAACAAAGACGCTCGCGCGGCAGCCGCGCAAGCGTCTTTCTCTCTTTGGAAGCGTGAAACCGTTTCTCTCTTTCCGCAAGAGGAAAGAGAGAAATGGTGTCACAGAGCCTTTTCATTGCTTTCCCGCCAAATAATAGTCGCTGTTCCCCGGCCTGTAGAACGGACAGCTTGCGCGCCGCTTTTCCATCAGCGCGGCGTACTCGTCCTCGTCCAGGTCCTGCTCGCAGATGTAGTCGTCATACTCCTCGTCGTAGGCGTAGTAAACGCAGTCCTCGCAGATCGTCATTTGTGGCTCTCACCCGCGTAGGAGTGGTGCAGCAGCTCGTGATGGCGCTCATTCAGGTCCTCGGCGTACATCGTGTTGAGCACCGGGTTGCGCTCGGCGCGCTTGAACATGGCGCTGCGGTCGATCTCGTACAGACCCTCCGCGCGCTTGAGCTTCTTGCTCATCAGCGAGTACGGCTGACCCGCGCCGCCGACGCAGCCGCCGCGGCAGCTCATGACCTCGACGATGTCCACCTGCACCTCGCCGGAGGCGATCTGGTCGAGCAGCGTCTTGGCGTTGCCGAGACCGTTCACGACCGCCACGCGCACCTCACGCCCGGCGACGTCAAAGTTCGCGAAGCGGATGGGATCGGTGCCGCGCAGACCGCTGTGCTCGATCATGCGCAGGGCGTTCTTGCTCTTGTCGGGCAGGCAGTAGCGCACCACCGCCTCCGCCACGCCGCCGGTGGCGCCGAAAATCTCCGCCGCGCCGGAACCCATACCGAACGGCAGGTCGGGGGACTCCTTTTCGAGGTGCGTGAAGCGGATGCCGGACTCCTTGATCATCTTGATGACCTCCTGCGTGGTGAGCACGAGGTCGACGTTCGGCGTGCCGAAGCGGCGGAACTCAGGCCGCGCCGCCTCCATCTTCTTCGCCGTGCAGGGCATGATGGCGATGTGGTAGGTGGTCTTGCCGTCCTGCTTGTCCTTCTCCTGATACCGGTCCTTTAAGACGGTTGCGAACATCTGCATGGGCGAGAGCGCGGAGGAGAGGTTCTTCAAAAACTCAGGGCGCTCCTGCTCCACATAGCGCACCCACGCCGGGCAGCAGGAGGTCATCAGCGGCAGGTTCTCGCCGGTCTCAAGGCGGTGCAGGAACTCCGCACCCTCCTCGCGAACGGTCAGGTCCGCGCCGAAGATGGTGTCGTAGACCTCGTCCGCGCCCATGATCTTGAGCGCGGTGACGAGCTGGTCGAGCACGTTTTCGCCCGCGGGAATCTGGTACGCCTCGCCCAGCGCCACGCGCACGGCGGGCGCGATCTGGACGACGACGCGCTTGGTCTTGTCATGCAGCGCCTTCCACGCAAGGCCGATCTCGTTTTTCACCGTGATCGCGCCGGTGGTGCAAACCGCGGAGCACTGACCGCAGGAGACGCAGTGCGTCTCGCTCATCTTCGCGTCGCCGTCGGCGGCAATGCGCAGATTCGGACCGCGACCGACGAACTTCAAAATGCTCATGCCCTGCATCTCTTCGCACACGCGCACACAGTCGCCGCAGAGGATGCACTTGCTCATGTCCACCGTGATCGCCTTGGACGAGCGGTCGACGGGCGGCAGGTCGCGGGTATCGGAAAAGCGCAGGTCGTGGATGCCGAAACGCATCGCCATCTCCTGCAAGCGGCAGGAGCGGTTCTTCTCGCAGGTGGTGCAGTCGCGGCAGTGCGCCGCGAGGATCAGCTCCATGATCGTGCGGCGATAGCGCAGCAGGCGCGAGGTATTGGTGCGGATGCTCAGCCCGTCGCGCGGCGCCATCTGGCAGGCGGCTTCGATCTGACCCTTTTCGTCCTCGACCATGCACATGCGGCACGCGCCGTAGACCGAAAGATCGGAGTGGAAGCAGAAGTTCGGCACCTCAACGCCCGCCTTCTGGCAGACTTGCAGGACGCTCTTATCGTTGTCGTCAAACTCCACGCGGATGCTGTCCACATACATGATGCCCTTAGCCATCGATGGTCACCTCCTCAATCGCGCCGAAGGCGCACAGCTCAATGCAGGTGTAGCACTTCACGCACTTGTCCGGGTCGATCTTGAACGGGCTTTTCAGTTCGCCGCTGATCGCCTCGGCGTGGCAGGAGCGCGCGCAGCGCGAGCAGCCCTTGCACTTGTCGGGATCGATGACGATCCGCTTGCGGTCGTAGGGGATGCCGTCGCCGGGCGCGATGGGGAGACGGGTCTCCTTCTCGCACAGGGGACAGCGGCCCTCGATGTGGTTCTGGAAATCGTCGGGGAACGCGGCGGCGGCGGTCTCCAGCGTCGTGGCGCTGCCCTTGCCGAGGGCGCAGAACGCGGTCATGTGCACGACCTCGCCCAGCTCCAGCAGCATGCCGGTGGCGGCGTCGTCCGCCTTGTACTCCACCAGCTCGCCCATCAGCTCCGCCATGCGCTTCGTGCCTTCGCGGCAGGAGATGCACTTGCCGCAGAAGTCCGCCTGCGTCGCCCGCAGGAAGCTGTACACCACGTCAACCATGCATCGGTCCTCGTCGAGCACGGTGATCACGCCGTCACCGCGGCGGCAGCCGTAGGGTGCGAGCGCCTTGGCGTCCAGCGGCAGGTCGAGCTGATCCTCCGTGATGAGTCCGCCGGAGGGACCGCCGATCTGCATAGCCTTGAACGCCTTGCCGTTTGCCATACCGCCGCCCAGATCGTCGATGATCTGGCGCAGCGTGGTGCCTTTTTCAACCTCAATGCGGCCGGGGCGGGCAACGTCGCCCTTGAGTATGTAAGTTTTTCCCATAGTACACTCCCACTCACGAAAAAATACACGCTTTGCATACACGGACACTTTACCATGAAGCTGTGCAAATGTAAAGGGCGGATGCTGGAAAACAGCGCAGGTTTTTCCGCGCAGAGTGTGCCTTGACACCACTCCGGTCTTTTGTTATGATATCAGAGTTTAAGAGGATACATATTGTAAAATGAGGTGTTTTGATGAACATTCTGGTGACCGGCGGCGCGGGCTACATTGGCTCGCATACTGTGCTGGAGCTGCTGCTTGCGGGACACGAGGTCGTGGTGGTGGATAACCTCTCCAACGCGTCCGAGGAGTCGCTGCGCCGCGTGCTGGAGCTGGCGCGCGAGGAGAAACCCGATGTCAGGGAGATTCCCTTTCATAACGTTGATCTGCGCGACCGTGCGGGGCTGGAGAAGGTCTTTGCGGACAGCAAGCCCTTCGACTGCTGCATCCACTTCGCGGGACTCAAGGCGGTGGGCGAGAGCGTCGCGAAGCCGTGGGAGTACTACGAGAACAACATCGGCGGCACGCTGACGCTGCTCGACGTGATGAGGAAACACAACTGCAAGAGCGTCATCTTCAGTTCTTCCGCCACGGTGTACGGCGACCCGGCGGTGATCCCCATTACGGAGGACTGCCCCAAGGGCCAGTGCACCAATCCCTACGGCTGGACGAAGTCCATGCTTGAGCAGATCATGTCCGACCTCCACACCGCCGACGTGAAGGCGGGCGCGGAGAAACCGTGGAACGTGGTGCTGCTGCGCTACTTCAATCCCATCGGCGCGCATCCGTCGGGACGCATCGGCGAGGACCCGAACGGCATTCCCAACAACCTCATGCCCTATATCACGCAGGTGGCGGTGGGCAAGCTCGACCACCTCAACGTCTTCGGCGACGATTACGACACGCCGGACGGTACGGGCGTGCGCGACTACATCCACGTCGTTGACCTCGCGAAGGGTCACGTCAAGGCGCTCGGCGCGGTGGAGCGGAACTGCGGGCTTGCGGTCTACAACCTCGGCACGGGTCACGGCTACTCGGTGCTGGACGTGGTGAAGGCGTTCGAGAAGGCGAACGGTCTCAAGCTGCCCTATGTGATCCAGCCCCGCCGCCCCGGCGACATCGCCGCGTGCTACTCGTCCCCGGACAAAGCGAAGCGCGAGCTGGGCTGGGAGGCGCGGTACGGCATTGAGGAGATGTGCCGCGACGCCTGGAACTGGCAGAAAAACAACCCGAACGGGTATAAGAATTAAGAAAGCTGGTGTTGAAAATTGGGTAAATATTTCGGTACGGATGGCTTCCGCGGGGAAGCCAACATCGGTCTGACCGCAGAGCACGCGTACAAGATCGGACGATTCCTCGGCTGGTACTTTTCGGAGAAGAAGCGCTTTTTCGGCAGCCGCGAGCAGGCGCGCATCGTCATCGGCAAGGATACCCGCCGCTCCAGCTACATGTTTGAGTACAGCCTCGTCGCGGGCATCGTCGCCTCCGGCGCGGACGCGTACATGATGCACGTCACCACCACGCCGAGCGTGGCGTACATCGCCCGCGTGGACGAGTTCGACTGCGGCATCATGATCTCCGCGTCCCATAATCCGTACTACGACAACGGCATCAAGCTCATCAACTCCCACGGCGAGAAGATGGACGAGGAGACCATCGAAAAGATCGAGGCGTACCTCGACGGCGGCGAGGAGGTACCCTACGCCCACCGCGACCAGATCGGCACCACGGTGGACTATGTGGCGGGACGCAACCGCTACATCGGCTACCTCATCTCGCTGGGCGTGTACTCCTTCCGCGGCAAGAAGGTGGCGCTGGACTGCGCCAACGGCGCGGCGTGGAGCACGGCGCGGGCGGTGTTCGACGCGCTGGGCGCGAAGACGCTGGTCATCAACGCCGCCCCCGACGGCACCAACATCAACGAGAACGCCGGCTCGACCCACATCGAGGGCTTGCGGAAGTTCGTCGTGGACAACGAGTGCGACGTGGGCTTCGCCTACGACGGCGACGCCGACCGCTGCCTGTGCGTGGACGAGAAGGGCGAGGTCATCACCGGCGACCATATTCTCTACATTTACGGCAAGTACATGAAGGAGCGCGGCAAGCTGCTGAGCAACACGGTCGTGACGACGGTGATGAGCAACTTCGGTCTCTATAAGGCGTTCGACGCGCTGGACATCGGCTACGCCAAGACCAGGGTGGGCGACAAGTACGTCTATGAGTACATGACCGAGCACGGCTGCCGTCTCGGCGGCGAGCAGTCGGGACACATCATCTTCACGAAGTACGCCAGCACCGGCGACGGCATCCTGACCTCGTTGAAGCTGATGGAGGTGCTGTGCGCGAAGAAGGAGCCGATGAGCAAGCTCTCCGAGGGCTTCAAGATGTACCCGCAGGTGCTGGAAAACGTCAAGGTCGCGGACAAGGCGGCGGCGCAGAACGACCCCGAAGTCCAGGCGGCGGTACAGCAGGTCGCGGACGCGCTGGGCGACACGGGACGCATTCTGGTTCGCGAGAGCGGCACGGAGCCGCTGATTCGCGTCATGGTGGAGGCGGAGAGCGACGAGCTGTGCCGCAAGTACGTGGGCGACGTGGTGCGCGTTATCAAAGAGCGCGGACACGCGGTGTAAGGAGGCGTCACATGAACTATCTTGGCATTGACCTCGGCGGCACCAACATCAAGGGCGGCGTCATCAACGAAGCCGGCGAGATTCTGCGCGAGGCGTCCCGTCCCACGCGCGTGGAGGATGGCGCGGACGCCATCGCCGACGGCATTGCCGCGCTCATCCGCGATCTGGAGCAGGGGGAGACCTTCGGCGGCGTCGGTCTCGGCTGCCCCGGCACCGTGGACGACGAGAGCGGCGAGGTGGTCTGCGCGTTCAACCTCGGTCTCATCCACTACGACCTGCGCCTTGCGATCAAGGCGCGCACGGGCTACGCGATCCGCCTCGGCAACGACGCGAACGTCGCGGCGCTGGCGGAGGCGGCTGTGGGCGCCGGCAAGGGCGCGCACAGCACCGTGGTCATCACGCTCGGCACCGGCGTGGGCTGCGGCGTGGTGCTGGAGGGCAAGATGCTCACCGGCTACACCGGCGCCGCCAGCGAACTGGGACACATGGTCATCGAGGAGGGCGGCGAACCGTGCACCTGCGGCAGGAAGGGCTGCTTTGAGGCGTATGCCTCCGCCACGGCGCTCATCCGCATGACCCGCGACGCCATGGCGGCGAACGCCGGAAGCGCCATGCACGCTGTCGCGCGGGAGAACGGCGCGGTGGACGGCCGCACGGCGTTCACGGCGGCGCAGTGCGGCGACGCGGCGGCGGAGGAGGTGGTGCATGAGTACGTCAAGTACCTCGCCTCCGGCGTGACGAACGTGGTGAACATCTTCTTCCCGGAGATCGTGGCGTTCTCCGGCGGCGTGGCGAATCAGGGCGAAGCGCTGCTCGCGCCGCTGCGGGAGGAGGTGCGCCGTCAGGAGTTCGGCGGCGCATACGTCAAGCGCCACGCGAAGCTGGTGTCCTGCACGCTGGGCTATCAGTCGGGCATCATCGGCGCGGCGCTGCTGGCAAAGGCATGACGTATTTTGACCGTCAGACCACTGACGCTGTCAAGGGCTTCGCGCTGATCCTCATGTTCATCCACCACTTTTTCACGTTTCCAGAGTGGTATATTCCGGCGCTCAGCGGTCTCGCGCACCCGTGGTTCGCGGCGCACTTCACCGCGCCGACGCGGCTGTGCGTGGGGATATTCGCCTTTCTTTCGGGGTATTTTTACTATTTTCACAAGGACAAGAGCCTGCGCTATTCGCTGCGGAAGATCACGGACTTCCTGATCTCCTACTGGGCGGTGTACGCGCTGCTGCTGCTGCTTTTCGCGTTTGTCGCCGTGGGCTACCGACCCGATCAGCTCCGCTATGAGCTGTTCGCGATCAAGCGGCCGGTGATGGTCTTTTGCTGGTATGTGGTGTACTACTGCGCGTTCATGCTGGTGCTGCCGCTGCTGTGGCGGCTGCTGGACCGGGGCGTTGTCGCCGCGATCGTGTTCGGCATTGTGCTGCCCGTGGCGGTCGCCGATCTGCTCGCGCTGCGTTTCTCCGGCGACGTGGTGAAGGAGATTACCGCGCAGTTTGTCCCCTGGTTTCCGGTGACCGTGACGGGCTATCTGTTCGCGCGGTACGACCTGTTCCGCGCCTGGTTTGACGCGGCGTGGAAGGAGGGCAAAACGAGCCGCGTCGCGGTATGGGTGGTCCTGCTGGTGCTGTCGTTCTTCGCGCGGCTGTATTGCCGCTCGTTCACGCTGGGCAGCGTGTCGCATCAGGCGGGGGAGTTCGCGCTGAGCTTCAACCCGGACATGCTCTATGTGCCGGTGTTCCTTTACGCGCTCGTCAACCTGTGGGCGCTGCTGCCGTGGCGCAAACTGAGCGCGGTCATGGCGGCGGTGGGGAAGTCCTCCATGCTGATGTGGTTCTTCCACTGCGCGTTTTTCAACGTGGCGCGGGACGTGACCCAGCCGATCCTGTTTCTCCCTCGCTTTGCGCCGCTGGTGTTGCTGTGGGGCGCGGCGCTGTGCTACGCCGCGGCGCGGCTCACCGACGTGCCGGTACGCAAGGTGATCGATTGGAAAAACCGGCTATTGTTTGGAAAATAAGAAAAAGTCAGCCGTTTGGCTGACTTTTTGCTTGGACCTCCCGCTGCTTCAGACCCGCGGCTTTGCGGCACGCGCACAACCGCTGCGCCAGCAGACCTGGGTTTTTAGAGGTGCCCTTTACTTGACCAGGCTCGCCGTATCCATCGCGATCATCAGTTCCTCATTCGTCGGGATGAGCAGCACCTTGACCTTGGAATCGGCGGCGGAGATCACGCGCTCCTCGCCGCGGACGTTGTTCGCGTCCTCGTCCATCTTCACGCCCATGAACTCCAGACCGGAGGCGATCGCCATGCGCTGCTTGGCGTCGTTTTCGCCCACGCCGGCGGTGAAGATGATCGCGTCCACACCGCCCATGGCGGCAGCGTAAGCGCCGATGTACTTCTTTACGCCGTAGTTGAACATGTCAACCGCCAGCGCTGCGCGCTTGTTGCCCTCAGCCGCCGCCGCGCCGAGGTCGCGGAAGTCGCTGGAAACGCCGCTGACACCCTGCACGCCGGACTTCTTGTTGAGGATGTTGAGCATTTCGTGGATGTCCATGCCGTACTGGTTCATCAGATATTCCAGAATGCCCGCGTCAAGGTCGCCGGAGCGGGTACCCATCGGCACGCCCGCGAGCGGGGTGAAGCCCATGGAGGTGTCCACGCTCTTGCCGCCGTCGATGGCGGTGACGGAGGAGCCGTTGCCGAGGTGGCAGGAGATGATCCGCAGGCTCTCAATGGGCTTGCCGAGCATGTCCGCCGCGCGGGAGGCGACGTACTTGTGGGAGGTGCCGTGGAAGCCGTAACGGCGCACGGCGTTCTTTTCGTAATACTCATAGGGCAGCGCGTAGGTGTACGCCACCGGCGGCATGGTCTGGTGGAACGCGGTGTCGAACACCGCGACCATGGGTACGCCGGGCATGAGCGCCTGGCACGCCTTGATGCCGATGATGTTGGCGGGATTGTGCAGCGGGGCGAGGGGATTGCACTCCTCGATCGCCTTCATGACCTCGTCGGTGATGAGGACGGACTTGGCGAACTTCTCGCCGCCGTGGACGACACGGTGACCCACCGCGTCGATCTCCTTCATGGAGCCGACCACGCCGTTGCTGGGATCGACCAGCGCGTTGAGCACGGTCTGGATCGCTTCGCTGTGGGTGGGCATGGCGACGTCCACCGCGTCCTGCTTCTCCTTGCCGGGAAGCTGGGGCTTGTAGGTGAACTTGCCGTCGATGCCGATACGCTCGCACAAGCCCTTCGCCAGCAGGTCGCCGGTTTCGGGGTTCAGGAGCTGATACTTGAGGGAAGAGCTGCCCGCGTTGATGACCAATACATTCATGTTTTCTGTTCTCCTTTGGTTGCGCACTTGAAAAAACGCGCAGATTTCGTTAGAATCATAACATATCCATTATAGCAGGCACAAACTGTAAACACAAGCCAAAAAACAGTCGAGGTTTTTATGCAAGTTGCCGGAGTCATCTGCGAATACAATCCCTTCCACACGGGACATCAGTGGCAGCTTAGTGAGCTGCGGCGGCGCGGCGCGGCGGCGATCGTCTGCGCCATGAGCGGGAATTATACCCAGCGGGGGGATTTTGCCATCGTGCGCAAGCATGCCCGCGCCGAGGCGGCGATCCGCGGCGGCGCCGATCTGGTGCTGGAGCTGCCCCTCCCATGGGCGACCGCCTCCGCCGAAGCCTTCGCGCAAGGCGGGGTGTCGGTGCTTGCCGCCACGGGCGTGGTGGACACGCTGGCATTCGGCAGCGAGTGCGCGGACGCGGACACGCTGCTGCGACTGGCGGAGGTACTGACCTCTGACGCCTATGCAAGCGCCCTGAAATCCGAGCTTGTCAAGAGAGATTCCTTTGCAGCGGCGCGGCAGCGGGCGGCGGCGCGATTCGCTCCGGCGGCGGCGCTGTCGGACCCCAACGACATTCTGGGCGTGGAGTACTGCAAAGCGATTCGCGGCACGCTCCTCGCGCCGCTCCCGCTTCCGCGCGTGGGCGCGGCGCACGACGGAGCGCCGTCGGGGGCGTACGCCTCCGCGTCGTACCTCCGCGCCCACATGGACGCGCCCTTCCTGACCCCCGACATGCGGCGGCTCTACGACGCGGAGTGCGCGGCGGGACGCGCGCCGGTGAGCGTGGCGGCGGCGGAACGCGCGATCCTCGCGCGGCTGCGGGGGATGGATGACTTCTCCGCCTATGATGAGGGCGGGGAGGGGCTGTACCGTCGCTTCGCGGCGGCGGCGCGTCGCGCGACAAGTGTGGCGGAGCTGCTGGAGGCGGTGAAAACGAAGCGATACGCCCATGCGCGGCTGCGGCGGATGCTGCTGGCGGTCTACCTCGGTCTCCCGCCCGCCGAACGCCCGGCGCGGGTACCCTACATCCGTGTGCTGGCGATGAATGACAAGGGAAAGTCCTTGCTGCATGACATGCGAAAAAAATCCACCCTGCCGGTGCTGGTCAAGAGCGCGGACGTGCGGGAACTTTCCGCCGACGCGCGCCGTCTGATGGATCGGGAGGCAAAAGCCACCGATCTGTACGCGCTGGCGTACCCCGACCTGACGCAGAGCGCGGGCGGGAGCGAATGGCGCACCAACCCTGTGATTGTATGAGAAAGGAAGCATACACGATGAGAAAAGCTGAGAAAGGAAGCATACACGATGAGAAAAGCGATGATCCTGACCCTGACCCTCGCGCTGCTGCTCGGCGGCTGCGCGCAGAAGCCGCCCGCCGTGGACACGGAGCCGACCGCGCAGGTGGTGGAGACGCCCCGGACGTGGGACTACGATCTCGTCACGGAGACGGAAACCGACGAATACTACGCGGACGACGGCACGCTTCTCGCTGCGTGGAGCGACGAGAAGCCGGTTTTGCGGATGAAGAGCAGCGCGGGGGAGACGTACCAAACAGGTACGGACGGCGTGACAGAGGCGCAGCTTGCCGTGTGCCGCGCGTTCAACGACGGCGCGGCGGCGCGTGCCGAGGACGCCCGCGCGAGCTGGGAAAGACTCAAGGCGGACGCACTGGAACAGTACACCGAGATGGGCGAGGAGCACCGCGACCTGTTCGAGACGCACACGGAGGACACCACCGTCAGCGTCACGCGGCGCGGCGAGCTGCTGGAGATCACGGAGCAGATGTACGGCTACTGGGGCGGCGTCCACGGCGGCAGCACGTTCGCGACGCTGCACTTTGACCTCGGCGCGGGGGAGTTCCTGACGCTGGACGATTTGAGCGGCGACGGCGCCGCGCTGCGTGCCGCCATCGTGGAGGACGTCACGGAGCAGATCTACGCGCAGGGGCTGGAAGAGATGTGCTTCGATGACTTCGAGACGCTGCTGGGTGAGATGCAGGACTTCACCGGCACCTTCGGCGACGAGGGGCTGAACCTCATCTTTGAGCAGTACGCCATCGCGCCCTATGCCGCCGGGGTTTTGGAGTTCACCGTACCCTACGCGCGGCTCAGCCCCCTGCTCAACGAGCGGGCGCTGACCCTGCTGGTAGTGCCGAACGAGGAAAAGGTGCTTGGCGAGTTCGACGAGGCGCAGGGCGACTGAGCGCCCACCGGGGACACCACGGCGGAGTTTCCGTTCGCGTGGTCGGACGGCGGAGCGCGGTTTTCGGGCTTTACATCCATATATTGATGTAGTATAATCATCATTTGTCCGACTTGGACAGTATGAGGAATACCAGGCAAAAAGGAGTAAAAAATCATGAAAACAGTCATTTCTATGCTGTTGTCACTGACGCTGGCGCTGTCCCTGACCGCCTGCGCCGGAAAAACCGGGAGCGAGGAGACCAATCCGCAGACCACGGAGCAGACCGCCGAGACCGCGCAGACTGCTGAGCAGTCCGCGGAGACCGTGGAGCAGGCGGCGACCTACACCACCGAAGCCCGCACGGCGGAGACGGAGATCACCGCTGAGGACGGCACGGTCGTCGGCAGCACGAATTACACGCTGAACTACCTCACCACGGACGGCGGCGAGGAGATGCAGGCTGTCTGCAAGACCTTCAACGACGCCATGGACGCCTTCGCGGCGGAGATGTACACGGAGGACTCGGAGTTCGCGGTTCACAGCCGTGAGGTCTACGAGTGGCAGACGAGCGAGAACATTGAGTTCACCCCCTGCTATGAGGAGTTCAGCGTGACCGACACCCTGATGAGCGACACCATGCTCAGCGTCGTGGGCGCGGGCAGCAGCTACACCGGCGGCGCGCATCCCAACAATTATATGATGGCGTGGAACTATGACCTGCAAAACGGCAGGTTCTTCACACTCAACGACCTCACCGACGACCCCGCCGCCCTGCGCGCGGCGATCGCCGAGGAGATTTTCGCCCAGATCGCAGCCGAGAACGACAGCGAGATGTACAACGAGGACTACGCCGACACCCTTCGCGCCGCCGAGGACTTCAACGTTTACTTTACGCCGGACGGCGCCATGACCGTGTGGTTCGACGAGTATGTGATCGCGCCCCACGCCGCGGGCATTCCCGCCTTTGACGTGGCGATGAGCGTAATCGACCCGTATCTGAACGCCGCGGGCGCGGCGCTGCTGGGCCGCTGATGCGCCGCCTTGCCGCGCTGATCTGTCTGTGCCTGCTGCTCGCGGGCTGCGGGGCGGACCGCTCGTGGCGCTTCGCGGCGGGGACGCGGTACCTGAGCGATGATTTCATCGCCGGCGACAGCGGCAAGCTGATCGCGTGGTACGAGCTGGAGCTTCCGCGCCTTGATCTTGTGAGCGACCGTGAGCCGCCTGCGGCGCAGGCGGCGGTGCGGGATGCCTTCAACGCGGAGATGGACGCGGTTTGCGAGCGGCTGCTGGCGGAGTACGCGGCGATGCGCAGCGACGCGGTGTACGGCTACGCCGCCAGCGGGGAGGAGGACTGGAACCGTCCCGTGCTGCTGGAGCTGTCCGTCACGGACAGCCGCTGCACGGCGCGGCTTTACAGCGCCCTGGCGACCGGCAGCGCCGACTACAGCGGCGCGCACGTCCTACGCTTTGCCCGCGCGTGGAGCTACGACCTCGCGCAGGGCAGGTTCGTGCAGTGGTACGACCTCGCAAAGGACGCGGACGCCCTGCGTCTCGCACTGGCGGAGGCGGTCGTCGCGCAGGCGGAGGACGCGCCGTACTACGACGGCTGGGAGCAAACCGCACAGTCGCTGGACGGCTGCGCGGTCTACCTCGGCACGGAGGGGTTCACGCTGGTCTATCCGCAGGATACGCTGGGCGGTCACGCCGCCGGCTTGCCCACGTTCACCGTGCCCTACGGCGCGGTAGAGAAGCAGCTCAGCGCTTACGGCAGGGCACTGGTGGCGGAGTAAACGCCGGTTCACATTTTGCAAAATTTTCATCTGACTATTGACAAAAAAATCATAACGATTAGAATAAAAATACAGCTCGTGTTGAAAGGAGTAATTGTTATGACAATCAATGAAGTTCGCGCTAAAATCAATGCCAAGCCCGAAGCTGCAAAGATGCTCAAGCCCTCCGCCAGAAACGAAATCTATCTGGACCTGAACGGCGACGACAAGGCTGATTTCGCCATGATCGACGCCAAGGGCGATTTCACCGGCGAAGGCAACATCACCACTTTCGCGGTTGACCTGGGCAGCGACGGCGAGTTTGACCTGTACATGACCGACACCGACGGCAACTGGGTCGGCGATGAGATCATCTACTTCAAGGACGGCGAAGCCAAGCCCGTCATCAAGACCCATCCCGAAAAGTCCGGCAAGATGATCGAGTCCGTCCTGGCGGAGCCGACCACCAAGTTCCTGGGCCTGTTCCACGAGTTCCTCAGCGGCAACATGGACGAGACCACGTTCAGAGCCGGCATGAAGGATTGCACGGTTGCGGTTCGCGCCGCTCTGCGCAGTGTTCTGGAAGCCTATCAGCTCGGCAAGAAGTAATTCAAAAAATGCCTCCGGCAAAAGCCGAAGGCATTTTTTGTTGCGTTTTTACGGCTGATCCTCGGTGAAGTGGACGTGGGAGAACAGATGGTCAGAGCAGAAGCAGCGATAGCCCGCGCAGCGGGAGCAATAGCGGAACTCCAGCTCCGGGTTGGTCTGGTTGCTGCGTCCGCACACCGCGCAGACGCGAAGCCCGCTGCTCGCCTGCTGCGCCGTCTGCTGGCGGCGGGCGTTGGCGGTGACGTTGCGGAAGTGGGTGGTCTGGCGGGCGCGGCTGCGCTCAATGTGCAGGAAGTCCGCCATCTCCGGCCAGATCATGATGAACACGTTCACCAGCGCCATCAGCGGCACCACCGCGGCGTACCAGTACCCGCTGAGGATGGGGGAGGCGATCTCGTAGGCGAACAGCGCGAGGTCGAAGTACGCCACATACTTCGCGCGGATGGGGATGGGCAGCGGGAAGAGCACGAACGTGGCGTCAGGGAAGAGCACCGCGAAGGCGAGGAACATCGCGAAGGTGATGTCGGACGTGCTGGCGACGGGGTAATCCACTCCCAGCAGCAGGCTGGTGACGGTGACGCCGAGGACGGTGAGGATCATGCCGCCGAGGTAGTAGCAGGTGAACTTCGCCGTACCCCACTGCTGCTCCAGCGTGCGGCCCATGGAGTAGGTGAAGTAGCAGTAGAGCAGAAACAGCAGCCCCGTCCCGCCGGGTACGGCGGCGAAGGTGAGCAGCCGCCAGATCTGTCCGCGGAGCACCAGCCGGGGCGAGAAGTACAGCGCCAGCGTCAGAGCGTTGTTGGAAAAACCGTTGAGAAGGTACACCGCCACATTGGCGATGACGATATAGAGCATGAGGTTGGGAATGCCGAAGTTCGGGTGCAGGATGCAGAACCGGTCCACGGCGTTGTTGAGTTTCTTCACGGTAAAACGCCTCCGTAGCTGTGATGATACTGCATTATGCCACAGCGCGCGGAAAAAGTCATTAGGATTTTATGAATTTTAATCTGTATTGACAAAACCGCCCCGCACGGCGTATAATACGCATTTAGAAAGATACAAAGGAGAGATTCCTATGGCAAAGCGTTTATTCACCTCCGAGTCCGTTACCGAGGGGCATCCCGATAAGGTTTGTGACGCCATCTCCGACGGCGTTCTCGACGCCATCCTCGCGCAGGACCCGCAGGGCCGCGTCGCCTGCGAGACCAGCGTGACCACCGGTCTTGTGCATGTGATGGGCGAGATCACCACCAGCTGCTACGTTGATATCGCCAAGATCGCCCGCGATGTGATCCGCGACATCGGCTACGACGACGCCACCATCGGCTTCGATTACCACACCTGCGGCGTCATCACCAGCATCGATGAGCAGAGCGGCGACATCGCCATGGGCGTCAACAAGTCCCTGGAGGCGAAGGAATCCGGCACCAGTGAGCTGGACAACGGCGCGGGCGACCAGGGCATGATGTTCGGCTACGCCTGCGACGAGACTCCTGAACTGATGCCGCTGGCAATCTCTCTTGCACATAAGATGGCAAAGCGCCTCACCGCCGTCCGCAAGGACGGCACGCTCCGGTATCTCCGTCCCGACGGCAAGACGCAGGTCACCGTTGAGTACAACGAGAACTGGAAGCCCGTTCGCGTCGACGCGGTGGTGGTCTCCACCCAGCACGACCCCGACGTGTCGCTGGAGCAGATTCGCAAGGATATGACCGAACTGGTCATCAAGCCCACCATTCCCGCGCAGCTGCTGGACGAGAACACCAAAATCTTCGTCAACCCGACCGGCCGCTTCGTCATCGGCGGGCCGCAGGGCGACTCCGGTCT
>JAFXPO010000029.1 GCA_017527825.1 Oscillospiraceae bacterium | reverse complement strand
GCTCGTTGATGATGCGCTTGACCTCAAGGCCCGCGATCTTGCCCGCGTCCTTGGTCGCCTGGCGCTGGGAGTCGGTGAAGTACGCGGGGACAGTGATGACCGCCTCGGTGACCGGGCCGCCCAGATAGCTCTCGGCATCCGCATTGAGCTTCTGGAGAATCATGGCGCTGATCTCCTGCGGGGTGTACTTCTTCCCGTCGATGCTGACGCGGTGGTCGGTGCCCATCTCGCGCTTGATGGAGGAGATGGTGCGCTCGGGGTTGGTGATCGCCTGACGCTTCGCGACCTGACCCACCATACGCTCGCCGGTCTTGCTGAACGCGACGACGGACGGGGTGGTGCGGTTGCCCTCGGCGTTGGCGATGACGACGGCTTCGCCGCCCTCCATAACCGCCACGCAGCTATTGGTTGTACCAAGGTCGATACCGATAACTTTAGACATAATGATTGCCTCCTGTATTTCTCATTTCTTATAGACTTAATTTATTTATGATAGAACGATTCAATCGAATCATTTCTGAATCATCAAGAATGCTATGTTATATCCGCTCAATTTGCCACTTTTACGATGGCGAAGCGCAGCACCTTGTCGCCCAGCATGAAGCCCTGCTGAAGGACCTCCGCCACGGTGTTTTCGCCGAAGGCTTCGTCCTCGACGTGCATCACGGCGTTGTGCTTCTCCGGGTCAAAGGGCTGACCCACCGCCTCGATGGGGCTGACGCCCAGCTTCGCGAGGCTCTCCTTGAACTGGGTGAAGATCATCTCCACGCCTTTCTTGTGGGCGGACTCTTCGTCCCCGAACTGGGCGAGCGCGCGCTCCAGATTGTCGTACACCGGCAGCATGGCGGTGAGGGTTTCGATCTTCGCGTCGGCGTAGATGCCCTCCTTCTCCTTGGCGGTGCGCTTGCGGTAATTGTCATACTCCGCGGCGAGGCGCAGGAACTTATCCTGCTGCTCGCTGAGCTGCGCGGCAAGCGCCTCCATCTTCTCCATCTGCTCCTTGGTGACGGTAAAGGTTTCCGGCGCGGTTTCCTCCGTGGTTTCCGCCGCGGTTTCCTCCGGGGTTTCCGGGGTCTTTTCTTTGGGTTCTTTTGCCATGGTTCTCTCGACTCCTTTAGGTTTGCTGATCTTCCGGCGACGGCAAGCCCTTGCCGAACATCTTCGTCAGGCTTTCGGCGAAGTAGGACAGCCGCGCGGTCACGGTGGCGTAATCCATGCGCGTGGGACCGACCACGCCCACCAGTCCGCGCATCCCGTCGCCGATATCGTAGCTGGCGACCACCACGCTGGTATCTCGCAGCGCGTGGTCGACGTTCTCCGGTCCAATCAAAATCTGCACCGGGCCGTCGCCCTCCGGGACGGGAAGCTGCTCCTTGTTGTCCACCAGAAAGGTCATCAGCTCGTGGGCGCGATCCGCGTCGCGGTACTCCGGCATCTTGAGGATTTCGCTCGCGCCGGTGGTAACCACGTCCCGCCGTCCCGCCGCGTCCAGGATGCCGGCGGCATACTCCACCGTTTTCGACAGCACGAGAAACAGCTCCGGCGGCAACTGGTCGCCCACGTTCATGAGGTTCTCGCTCATCTCCGCGCGGGTCTTGCGGGTGAAATGGGTGTTAAGCAGGTTCTTGAGGTCGCCCAGCCGCTCCGCGTCGAACGCCAGCGCGGTGTGTTGGAGCTGGCTTTTGACGTTCTTGTCGTCGGTCATCACCACGGTGATGAAGCTCTCGGCGTCCACGCTCAGCAGTTCGAAGCGCTCCACCGTCAGTCCCGCGTTGCCCGCGGTGACGGAGTAGGCGGGATAATGCACCAGCGACGACACCAACTGTCCGGCGTTGCTGATCGCCCCGCCCATGAGCTTCTCGCGAAGCGTCTCGTCGATGCCCTCCGCCTCCTCGGCGGAGACGCTGCGACGCTCCATCAGCTCGTTGACGTAGAGCCGGTAGCCCTGCGGCGACGGGACGCGTCCGGCGGAGGTGTGGGGCTGCTCCAGATAGCCCAGCTCGCACAGCTCCGCGAACTCATTGCGCACGGTGGCGGAGCTGACGCCCAACTCCTGCGCGAGGAGCTTGGAACCGACCGGCTCCGCGCTTTCGATGTAATGCTCCACGACCGCTTTCAGTATTTGCTTTTTGCGCCCGCTCAATTCCATCGTCGTTTCCTCGTTTAGCACTCTTTTCTTCCGAGTGCTAAACGCAGTGTAGCACTCGCCCTTCGCAATGTCAATACCTTCCTGTGTAAACGATTTATGAACGCCGGACGCAAAAAGAATCCCGCCTTGCGGCGGGATTCCTCCGAATCTGTATCAGTTGATCTGCTTTCTGCGGGAGAGGTTCATGGTGCCGTCCTGCATGTCGCCGACGCTCTCCAGGCTCTTGCCCGTGCCCTCGGCGACGCACTGGATGGCGTTCTCCGCCACCACGGTGGGGATACCGGTGCGGGCGGTGACCAGCTTGTCGAAGCCCTTGACGAGGCTGCCGCCGCCGGTCATCACGATGCCGTTGGTGGAGATATCCGCCACCAGCTCCGGCGGGGTGCGCTCAAGCACCTGATGCACCGCCTCCATGATGCGCTCCACCGGCTCCTCGAAGGCGTCCATCATCTCGGTGGAGGTGACGGTCACCAGCTGGGGCAAGCCCGTGAGCAGACTGCGGCCCTTGACCTCCATGGAGATTTCCTCCTCCGGCGGGAAGACGCAGCCGATGGTCATTTTCATCTCCTCGGCGGTACGCTCACCGATGAGCAGGTTGTGGGTGCGGCGCATATACTTGACCACGGACTCGTTGAACTGGTCGCCCGCGACCTTGATGGACGCGCTCTCCACCACGCCGGAGAGGGAGATGACGGCGATATCGGTGGTGCCGCCGCCGATGTCGATGACGAAGTTGCCGTCGGGCTGGGTGATGTCGATGCCCGCGCCGATGGCGGCGGCGACCGGCTCCTCGATCAGGTACACGCGGCGCGCGCCCGCCTGAATGCCGGCGTCGATGACCGCGCGCTCCTCGACCTCGGTGATGCCGGAGGGCACGCAGATGATGATGCGGGGCTTGAAGAACTGGAAGCCCGCGACCTTGTGGATAAACTCCTTGAGCATGCGCTCGGTCACCTCGTAGTCGGAGATGACGCCCTCGCGCAGCGGGCGGATGGCGATGATGTTGCCCGGCGTGCGGCCAAGCATCGCCTGCGCGTCCGCGCCGACCTTGAGCAGCTTGCCGGTGTTCTTGTCAATGGCGACCACCGACGGCTCGTTGAGCACAATGCCCTTGCCTTTTACATAGATCAGAACCGATGCGGTTCCGAGGTCAATACCGATATCTTTTCCTAATGCCATGATCCTACCTCAACTCGATCATTTTTCGTCCAGAAGCTCCGTGATTTTCCCGATCGCTTCGGTAATATCCTTGCTGCTGCGCAGAATCTCCAAAACCATTTTCAAAAGCGCCTTGAACTGGTAATCTGTCATAGCTTCTGTCATGACCTGTCCTTTCTGGCAATTGCCGTATTCTGATTTGTCCAACTATTTCCATTATAGCGGCTCATATTGCAGTTTGCAATAGTATTTGTGTCCAAACGTCGCTTCTATGTATCCAGAGAATCCCGCCAAAAACTGTCAGGTTTTGTGCGTTTGTGTCGTCGCGGACGCGACGCACGCGCACACAACGTCCGCCGCGCCGGCGTCTTTGAGCACGCGCGCGCACTCAGAAAGCGTCGAGCCGGTGGTAATGATGTCGTCAATGAGCAAAATGTGCGCGTTTTGGAACCGCGCGGCGTTCACCGCCGCGTACACGCCGATGACGTTGCCCCGGCGCTCCGGCGCGTCCAGCCCGGACTGGGGCGGATTGTCGCGGATTTTGCGCAGTGTCCGCACCGGCGCGGTGTCCCAGACCGCCGCCGCCGACCGCGCCAGCAGCTCCGCCTGATCAAAGCCCCGCCTGTGCCTGCGCTGCTCCGACACCGGCGCCCAGGTCACAAGGTCGAACAAGCCGCCCAGCTCCTCCGCCGCGCACTGGGCGAGGATGCCGCCGAAGCCCTCGGCAATGCTCTGGGTGCCGCGGAACTTGAACCGCAGCAGCGTTTGCCGCGCCACGCCCTCGTATCGCAGCGGCACGGCGCATTTGCCGTAACCCGCGCCCTCGCGCAGCGGCTCGTCCATCCGCGGCAGCGTCCTGTCGCACGCGGGGCAGACGCCGTGGACGCCGATCCTGCGGCAGATCGCGCACTTGGGCGGAAAGAGCAGATCCAAAATGGCGTTGGTCATTCGTCTGTATCGTCGTCGAACGAAAAGTCGTTCAAATCCTCAAAATCCAAAAACTCCGCCAGCGTCATGTTGAATGCCAGCGCAATCTTGTGGATCGTTCTCACGCCTGGGTTCTTCGTATTCCCCTGCACGATGTTGTCCAGCGTGGATTCCCGCACATCGCTCATGGCTGCAAGCCGGTTGATTGCGATTCCGCGTTCTTTGCACAGCTTGCGGATTCTTTTTACATAGATTTCTGAATACTCCATTTGACAGCCCCGTCATTTGATTGTCCAGTTTCGTGTCGAGGCTATCTTACTGTGTGAGCAGCGCGTGTTTGCCCGAATACGGGCTATTCGTTTTTCTTTTGTCGCACGCTGCGAGCAGCGGTTTTGTGGGTATGATTTCTTGTCGCGGATAAAAAAGACAACCGCCACCCGGTACGGTAACGGTTGTCTGGGCATTCGAATAACCTTTCGTGATGGGTCATTCCCTTCGGTCGCGCCAAGCGGGGCGCTGCCTCGATTACGATTCCCCTTCCTCTGCCACTGGCAGCGGGGAATCGTAAATACACCGTTGCGCCTGCCGCTTCCCGCTTCCCTTCGGTCGCGTCAAGCGGGGCGCTGCCTCGATTACGATTCCCCTTCCTCTGCCACCGGCAGCGGGGAATCGTAATCCATCCCCCTTGCGTGGAATACGTCCTCCGCTGTGATCGTCATGAGGTCCTCTTTCGTGAAGTCGTCCAGCTTCGCCAGACGGTTTGCCTGCTCCGTCAGAATCTGCTCGAAGATGTTGCGCACACCGCGGGCGTTGCCGAACGTCACGCCGCCGGCGTCGTTCGCCTCGTCGATGAACTCGCGCACCTCGTCCTCCACGCCGTCGGCGAGCTGATAGCTGCCCTTCCTGCACTGAAGCTTGAAGATTTCCACCATCTCGTCCGTGGAGTAGTCGTCAAAGTGCAAATACCGGTTGAAGCGGGACTCCAAACCCGGATTGGAGCGGATGAACCGGTCCATCAGTTCGTCGTAGCCCGCCACGATCACCACGATATCGTCCCGGTGGTCCTCCATCGCCTTTAGGACGGTATCGATCGCCTCCTGCCCGAAGTCGTTGTCGCTCTTGCCGTTGAGGGCGTACGCCTCATCGATGAACAGCACGCCGCCGAGCGCCTTTTGAATCTGCTGCTGGGTCTTGATGGCGGTCTGTCCCACATAGCCCGCGACCAGCCCGCTGCGGTCCACCTCAACCAGCTGACCCTTGGACAGGATGCCCAGCGAGCGGTAGATCCGCGCCATGAGGCGCGCGATCATGGTCTTGCCGGTGCCGGGGTTGCCCGTGAACACCATGTGCAGCGAGAAGTCCGTCGTCGGCAGTCCCGCCTCCTGACGGCGCTTGAACACCGTTGCCATGTTGATGAGATTGTTGACCTCTTTTTTCACGTCGGCAAGCCCGATGTAGCCGTCCAGCTCCGCCTTGAGGTCGTTGATGTCCTCCGGCGGGGGCAGCTCCTCCTCTTTCTTCTCGCCGCCCTCGCCGCCGCTGGTCGCGGTGGGGGGCGTCTTTTTGTCGTCGTTCGCCGCGGCGTCGCCGGACGCGGGAGACCTCGGCGCGCCCCAGAAGTCCGCGCCCATGCGCTTGAGGTTGTTCTCCGACATGCTGCGGATGACCTCTAATTGCTGAAGGATGATTTTGTCTTTTTTATCCATCGTAAACTCCTTTCGGTGGTGTCAAAACACCTTACGCCTCAGCAGCAAACTGCACACAAACCCCGTCAGCGCCCCGGAAAACACCGCCGCCACCAGCAGCGGCGGCAGGTACGCCGCGGGCGCGGCGCTGCCCAGGGTCAGCATCGCCGCCGCGACCTGTCCGCAGTTGTGCGCCGCCGCGCCGCCAACAGACACGCCGTAGACCGACAGCTTTTCCCAGCGCCGCAGCGCAACCATCGCCAGCATCGCGGAGAAACCGCCCAGCAGCGAGAAAATCAGCGCGGACGCGTTGCCCGCGAACATCGCGCCCAGCAGCACCCGCACCAGCAGGATTGCCAGCGCCGACGGTGCGCCCAGCGTGTAAAGCGCGAACAGCGTCACAATATTCGCAAGCCCCAGCTTGACCCCCGGCAGAGGGACCGGCGGCGGGAACATGCCCTCAACGTAGCTCAGCGCCAGCGCCAGCGCCGCGAGTATCGCGCCGGTGGTGAGTTGTTTTGTCTTCATCCCATCACCCCGCGATCGCGTCCCATCCGCTCTCCTCCGCGCCCTCGACGGCGATGACGATCCGCGCGGGCAGGCACACGATGCTCTGTCCCGGTCGGGAAATCACGCCCGTGCGCACGCAGTCCTGTGTGGGGCAGTCGGCGTGATCGACCCACGCGCCGTCCGGTGTCACCGCGAGGTGTACGGTATAGCCGTTGTTGGTGTACTCTCTTTCCGTATCGTCGAATGGAATCCGTTCGCATTCGGTATTCCCGACAGAGACGACGAGTTCCGCCGCCGGACTCTTCGGCGCGAACCAGACCCGCGCGCCCAGCGCGGCGGCGAGCGCCAGCACGACAAGCACCACCAGCGCGTCGTATTTGTTTGGTTTCCCGTCAGGCGACTTGTTCATAGGTGTATCCCTCCGCGGCGGGCGCAAACCCATCGCAGGTGTACAGCACGCGCCCGTCGACGGTGACGAGGATCACGTCGAACGGTACCGCCGTTTTCCGCAGCTCCAGCGAACCCTCCGCGCCCAGCACGCAGCACGCCGTCGCCAGCGCGTCCGCCCAGACGCCGTCGGCGCAGATCACGGTGGCGCTGACCAGATCGCTGTCCGCAGGACAGCCCGTTTTCGGGTCAAGGATGTGATGATAGCGCACGCCGTTTTCCTCAAAATAACGTTCGTAAACCCCGGATGTCATAATAAACCGGTCGCCGTCGGTCTCCAGCACGCCGAGGTACGCGCCCTCGGCTGCCGGGTCCTTGACGGCGATGCGCCACGCGCTGCCCTTGCTCCCCAGCAGCGCCACATCGCCGCCGAGATCGAGCACCGCGCCGGTGATCCCTCTGTCGCGCAGAATCTCCTCCACACGCTCTCCGGCGCAGCCCTTGGCAACGCCGCCGAGGTCGAGCTGCGCGGGCAGGTCAAGGATCACCTGCTCACCGTCGATATGCACATGCTTCGCGCCCGCATGCGCGAGCGCGGCGTCGATCTCCTCCTGTGACGGGACGCGGTGTTCCCCCGCCCCGCTGCCGAAGCCCCAAAGCTCCAGCAGCTCCGCCACGGTGGGATCGAACGCGCCGCCGGTCGCCTGCGCGATGTCGCCGCTTGTTTGCAGCAGCTCCGCGGTTTCGCGGTCGATGACGGTCCCGTCCCGGTTGAGGGCGTACACCGCGCTGCCCTCCGTCCCCCGCGCCAGATGCGCGTCGAGGCGGTACAGCTCCTGTTCCGCCGCGTCCAGCGCGGCTGCGCCGTTTTTGCCGTAGACGGTAAGGTTCATCACGGTGTCCATGGCGAACACGGTGCGCGTGACCGGCGCGTCCCGCCTTGCGCAGCCGGTGAGGGCAAGGCAGGCAATTAGATACAGAATCAATGCACATTTTTTCATGTTTATAGTATATAGGCAATCTGCGGCTTTTGCAAGCAAAAAGGACGATCGGCAAAGCCGACCGTCCTTTTTTGTGAGATTCTTTACTTGTACATCTCCACCAGCTTGAGCAGGTGCTCGTAGCGTTCCTTCGCTGCCTCCTCGTTGCGCGCGAACAGGGTCGTGGCGCGTTCGGGGAACTCGCGGGTGAGGCGGCTGTAACGGGCTTCGTTCATCAGGAACTCCTGATAGCCGCCCGCGGGCGCCTTGGAGTCGAGGATGAACTTCTGCTCGGCGTCGGGATTGAAGCGGAACAGGTTCCAATAGCCGCACTCGACAGCCTTCTTCATTTCCTTCTGGCAGTTGGTCATGCCGCCCTTGATGCTGTGCATCTCGCAGGGGCTGTAGCCGATGATGAGGGACGGGCCGTTGTACGCCTCCGCCTCGGCGATCGCCTTGATGGTCTGCGCGGGGTTCGCGCCCATGGCGATCTGCGCCACATAGACGTAACCGTAGCTCATCGCGATCTCGGCGAGGCTCTTCTTCTTGACCTCCTTACCGGCAGCCGCGAACTGCGCGACCTGGCCGATGTTGGAGGACTTGGACGCCTGACCGCCGGTGTTGGAGTAGACCTCGGTATCGAAGACGAACACGTTGACGTTCTTCTTGCTGGCGAGGACGTGGTCCACGCCGCCGAAGCCGATGTCGTAAGCCCAGCCGTCGCCGCCGAAGATCCAGATGGACTTCTTGACGAGGTAGTTCTTCTTTTCGAGAATCTGCTCGACGAGCTTGCAGGCGGAGCACTGGCAATGGACAGCGCCGGCAGCCTTGGCGGTCTGGTTCGCCTCAAGCGCCTGGGCGGCGTACTCGGCGCCGCAGATTTCCTTCGCCTTGTCGCTGCTCATGAAGGCGATGGTGTCGTCGATGTCGCTGATGTTCTCTTCCATCGCCTTGATGTAGGCGGCGGTAGCGGCTTCGTTCTCGGTGCCGTTGTCATAGGTGTCGAGCCACTTCTGGGCAGCTTCCTTCAGTTCGGGCACGGTCTGGGGCTGAGCGATCAGCTCGACCGTCTTCGCCTTGAGGTCCTCGCGGATGGCTTCCTGACCCATCCAGAGACCGAGACCGTGCTCGGCGTTGTCCTCGAACAGGGAGTTGATCCACGCGGGACCGCGGCCGTTCTTGTCCACGGTGTACGGGGACGTGGCGCCGGGACCGCCCCAGATGGACGAGCAGCCGGTGGCGTTGGTGATGTACATGCGGTCGCCGAAGAGCTGGGTAATGAGACGGGCATAGCTGGTCTCGGCGCAGCCGGCGCAGGAGCCGGAGAACTCAAGCAGCGGGGTGCGGAACTGGGAACCCTTGACGGTGTTGTCCTGCATGTCCGCCTTGGGGGCGACCTTCTCGACCATGTAGTCGAAGACCTCCTGCTGGGCGGCTTCCTGCTCCTGCGGCACCATGGTGAGGGCGCCGGTCGGGCAGACGCCGACGCAGACCGCGCAGCCCATGCAGTCCAGCGGGGAGACGGCGATGCCGAACTTGTACACGCCCTTGCCCTTGCCTGCCTTGACGTCGACGATCTTCGCCTGCGCGGGAGCGGCTTTCGCCTCTTCCTCGGTCATGGCAAACGGACGGATGGTGGCGTGCGGGCAGACGTAAGAGCACTGGTTGCACTGGATGCACTTCTCAGCATCCCACGTCGGGACGGAGACGGCAACGCCGCGCTTCTCATAGGCGGCGGCGCCCAGCTCGAACTGGCCGTCAACGTGATCCATGAACGCGGAGACCGGCAGGCTGTCGCCGTCCATGCGGCCGATGGGACCGAGCAGCTCGCGGACCTGCTTGACGAGGTCGGGGCGACCCTTGAGCTGGTGCTCGACGGGCTTATCCTCGGCGGTCGCCCAGCTCTCGGGCACGTCGATCTTGGTGTAAGCGGTGGCGCCGAGGTCGATCGCCTTGTGGTTCATGTCCACGATGTCCTGACCCTTCTTGAGGTAGGAGTGCGTGGCGGCGTCCTTCATGTACTGGATCGCCTCCGCCTCAGGCATGACCTTGGCGAGGGAGAAGAAGGCGGACTGGAGGATCGTGTTGGTGCGCTTGCCCATGCCGATCTCGATCGCCTTGTCGATGGCGTTGATGGTGTAGACCTGGATGTTGTTCTTGGCGATGTAGCGCTTGGCGACGGCGGGCAGGTGCTGATCCAGCTCCTCCGGCGTCCACTGGCAGTTGATGAGGAACGTGCCGCCGGGCTTGACGTCGCGCACCATCGGGAACGCCTTGATGATGTAGCTGGGGACGTGGCACGCCACGAAGTCCGCCTTGTTGATGTAGTACGGGCTGCGGATGGGCTTGTCGCCGAAGCGCAGGTGGCTGACGGTCACGCCGCCGGTCTTCTTGGAGTCATACTGGAAGTACGCCTGAACGTACTTGTCGGTATGGTCGCCGATGATCTTGATGGAGTTCTTGTTCGCGCCGACGGTACCGTCGCCGCCGAGACCCCAGAACTTGCACTCGATGGTGCCTTCCGCGGCGGTGTTCGGGCAATCCTCGCGCTCAGGCAGGGACATGTTGGTCACGTCGTCCACGATGCCGATGGTGAACTGGCGCTTGGGCGCGTCCTTCTTCAGCTCGTCATAGACAGCGAACACGCTGCTCGGCGGGGTGTCCTTGGAGCCGAGACCGTAGCGGCCGCCGATGACGGTCTTGTCGGTGATGCCGGCGTTGGCAAGGGCGGTGACGACGTCGAGGTAGAGCGGCTCGCCCTGCGCGCCGGGCTCCTTGGTGCGGTCGAGGACGGCGATCTTCTTCGCGGTCGCGGGGATCGCCTCGATCAGGCGCTCGGCCTTGAACGGACGATACAGGCGGACCTTGACGAGACCGACCTTCTCGCCGTGGGCGTTGAGATAGTCGATGACTTCCTCCGCCACGTCGCAGATGGAGCCCATCGCGATGATGACGCGGTCGGCGTCGCTCGCGCCGTAGTAGTTGAAGAGCTTGTAGTCGGTGCCGAGCTTGGCGTTGATCTTGTCCATGTACTTCTCAACGACCTCAGGCAGCGCCTCATAGTACTTGTTGCACGCCTCGCGGTGCTGGAAGAACGTATCGCCGTTCTCGTGGGAGCCGCGCATGTGCGGGTTGTTGGGGTTGAGGGCGTGCTCGCGGAACGCCTTGACCGCGTCCATGTCGCACATTTCCTTGAGGTCCTCGTAATCCCACACCGCGACCTTCTGGATCTCGTGGGAGGTACGGAAACCGTCGAAGAAGTTGATGAACGGCACCTTGCCGGTCAGCGCGGCGAGATGCGCCACCGGGGAGAGGTCCATGACCTCCTGCACGCTGCCCTCGCAGAGCATGGCGAAGCCGGTCTGGCGACATGCCATGACGTCGCTGTGGTCACCGAAGATGTTCAGCGCGTGGGTGGAGACGGTACGGGCGGAGACGTGGAAGACGCTGGGGAGCTGCTCAGCCGCGATCTTGTACATGTTCGGGATCATCAGCAGCAGACCCTGGGACGCCGTGTAGGTCGTCGTCAGCGCACCGGCGCCGAGGGAGCCGTGCACCGCGCCGGCCGCGCCGGCCTCGGACTGCATCTCGACGACCTTGACCCGCGTGCCGAAGATGTTCTTCAGGCCGTTCGCGGACCACTGGTCGACCAGGTCAGCCATTGGGGACGACGGGGTGATCGGGTAGATCGCCGCAACCTCACTGAACGCGTACGATACGTGCGCGGCAGCGTTGTTGCCGTCCATGGACTTCATTTTTCTTGCCATAGTCAATGAAACCTCCTGTTTTTTCTGCCGCGTAGCTGCGGCCGTACTTGCGTAAAAGCTGCGCGTGCCCACGCGCAGAACATAGCCAATACAATATATCACAAAACCCGCACCGTGTAAACGGAGAATATATGTGTTTTACGGATAAAAAATGCATGGCTTCCTTCATTTGTAATATGCCGTGTCGGCGCAAATGAATTTTTTGGGTCTTTTCCGTAATTTGGGATTTTCTTCCCCTGCTTTTTATGATATGATAACAAATTAGTGAGAAAGGGGCTGATGTGGTGGTCACAACGGTGCGTTCCCTGGGCTTGCAGGGCATCGCCGGCTATGAGGTGTCGGTGGAGTGCTTCCTCTCCGGCGGTCTGCCAGCGTTCGACGTGGTGGGTCTCGGCGACACGGCGGTCAAGGAGTCCCGCGAGCGCGTGCGCGCGGCGGTGAAGAACTGCGGCGCGAAGTTCCCCGTCTCCCGCATCACCGTCAACCTCGCCCCGGCGGGTCAACGAAAGGAAGGCACGGTTTACGACCTCCCCATCCTGCTGGGCATCCTGCGCTGCGCCGAGGACATTCCCGAACTGAGCGCGGACGCGGCGTTCATCGGCGAACTGTCGCTCACCGGGAGCCTGCGCGGCGTCAACGGCGTGCTGCCGATGGCGATGGCGGCGGTGCGCGCGGGCATCAAAGCCCTCTACGTCCCCGCGGTGAACGCCGCGGAGGCGACGCTGGCGGACGGGATCGTTGTATACCCTGTGTCTGATGTGTCAACCCTCGTGGCGCACCTGCGCGGCGAGAAACCCATTGCCCCGGCGAAGCGCTGGGAGGAGCGGACCGAGCGCGCGCAGCGCGCCGACTTCTCCGACGTGATGGGTCAGGAGAACGTGAAGCGGGCGCTGGAGATCGCCGCTGCGGGCGGACACAACATCCTGATGATCGGTACCCCCGGCGCGGGAAAATCCATGCTGGCGCGGCGGCTGCCGTCGATCCTGCCGGACATGACGCGCAAGGAAGCGTTGGAGGCGACGGAAATCTGGTCGGTGGCAGGGCTGACGGACGCGAGCCGTCCGCTGCTCTCGGAGCGGCCGTTCCGCTCGCCGCACCACACGCTCTCGTCGGTGGCGATGACCGGCGGCGGGAGTTTTCCGCGCCCCGGTGAGATATCGCTGGCGCACAACGGCGTGCTGTTTTTGGACGAACTGCCGGAGTTCCCCCGCGACGTGCTCGAAGCGCTGCGCGCGCCCATTGAGGACGGCGAGGTGACCATCACCCGCGCCGCGGGCAGCATCACGCTGCCGAGCCGGTTCATGCTCGTCGGCGCGATGAACCCCTGCCGCTGCGGCTGGTACGGGCACCCGTCGGGGCGCTGCACCTGCACGGAGACACAGGTGCGCAAGTACGCCGAGCGCATCAGCGGGCCGATGCTCGACCGCATGGACATCCATGTGAACGTCCCCAGCGTGGAGTACGAGGCGATGCGCCGCCGGGAGACGGCGGAGGACTCCGCCACGATCCGCGCGCGGGTGAACGACGCCCGCGAGATTCAGAAGCGCCGCTTTGACGGTACGGAGGTGCTGTGCAACGCGCAGATGACGCCCGCCATGGTGGGCAAATTCTGCAAGCTGGACGCTTCGGGGGAAACGCTGCTCAAGAACGCCTTTGAGCGTCTTGGGCTGACCGCCCGCAGCCACGACCGGCTGCTGCGCGTCGCGCGGACCATCGCGGATTTAGACAACGCGGAGCACATTGACGCCAGCCACCTGGCGGAGGCGATCCAATACCGGAACACTGATACATTGAAGGGAACCTGAAGCCATGAAAGAAATGCTCCTGTGCAAGCTGGGCGAGGTCGTCCTCAAGGGACTCAACCGCCGCAGCTTCGAAGATAAGCTGATCTCCAACCTGCGCCGCCGCACGGCGAAGTGCGGCAATTATCGCATCTACTCCAAACAATCCACCATTTACGTCGAACCGGTGGACGATTCCTGCGACCTTGCCGCGGCGTTTGACGCCTGCCGGCAGGTGTTCGGCGTCATCACCGTGTCCCGCGCCCTGCCCTGCGACAAGGACGTGCGCTCGATCATCGAGACCGCAAAGACCTATCTGCGCGAGGAGTTATCCACAGCGAAGTCCTTCAAGGTGGAAAGCAAGCGCGCGGACAAGACCTTCCCCCTCACGTCCATCCAGCTCTCCCAGCAGGTCGGCGGCGCGCTGCATCAGGCGTTCCCCCAGCTTGCCGTTGACGTCCACGACCCGGAGCTGACCGTGTTCCTCGAAATTCGCGACGACGCGGCGTTCGTCCACGGTCCCGCCTTCGCGGGCGCGGGCGGGCTGCCGCTGGGCATGGGCGGCACGGCGGTGACGCTGCTCTCCGGCGGTATCGACTCCCCCGTCAGCTCGTGGATGATGGCAAAGCGCGGCGTGACGCTGGAGCCGGTGCATTTCTTTTCCCCGCCCTACACCTCGGAGGCGGCGAAGGAAAAGGTCATCGAGCTGGCGCAGAAGCTTGCCCCCTGGTGCGGGCGAATGCGGCTGCAAATCGTGCCGTTCACCGAGATTCAGGAGGAGATTCGCCGCAAGTGCCCGGAGGATCACTTCACGCTCATCATGCGCCGCTTCATGATGCGCATTGCCCAGCGCTGTGCCGATGAAGCGCGCGCAAAGGCGATCGTCACCGGCGAATGTCTCGGTCAGGTGGCGAGTCAGACCATGGAGGCGCTGCGCTGCACCGAGGATGCGGCGGAACTTCCCGTCCTGCGCCCGCTGATCGGCATGGACAAGGAGGAGATCGTGCGCATCTCCCGCAGGATCGGCACCTTCGGCACCTCGATCCTGCCCTACGAGGACTGCTGCACCGTGTTCACCCCGCGCCATCCGAAAACCAAGCCGCACCTGGATGAGGTGCGGGAGATCGAGTCCGCGCTGGATGTCGACACCCTCTGCCAACGCGCCATGGACGGGCGGGAATTTGTCAGGATCAAGCAGAATACCATACAAGCGACTTAAGACTAACATTTCAGGAGGTATCACCATGAAAAACGCTCAATTTTCCCTTGCCTGCACGCTGCTGTGCGTCGCGGCGGGCAACTTTGTCCTCGCGCTCATCGCGCTCATCCGCGCCAACAGAGAACCACGGTATTGATTCCATGGCACACAGAGCGGAACTGATCGCCGTCGGCACAGAGATTCTGCTGGGCAACATTGCCAACACCGACGCGCAGATCCTGTCTGAACGGCTGGCGGAGTTGGGAATCAACGTGCTCTATCACACGGTCGTCGGGGACAATCCCCAACGGCTGCGCGAAGCGCTGGAGCTGGCGCGGACGCGGGTGGACATCATCATCACCACCGGCGGGCTTGGTCCGACCTACGACGACCTCACCAAGCAGACCATCTGCGACGCGTTCGGCCGGAAAAACGTACTCTACCCGGAGCTGGAAACGTGGCTGCGGGAGCTGTTCGCCGCGCGCAAGCGCCCCATGGCGCCCAACAATCTCCAACAGGCGTACCTGCCGGAGAACTGCACCGTTTTCCACAACCACAACGGCACCGCCCCCGGCTGCGGCTTCTGCGAGGGCGGCGTACATGTGCTGATGCTTCCCGGTCCGCCCCATGAGTGCGAGCTGATGTTCCGCACCGGCGCGGAACCGTACCTGCGCGCGCTGAGCGAGGGCGTGATCGCGTCCCACACGCTGCGCATCTACGGCAAGGGCGAGAGCGACATGGAGATGCTGCTGCGCGAGCGCATCGAGAAGATGACCAATCCCACCGTCGCGCCCTACGCCAAGAGCGACGAGTGCATGCTCCGCGTGACGGCGAAGGCGGCAAGCGCGGAGGAGGCGGAGGCGATGCTCCGTCCCGCCGTGGACGAGGTGATGGGCGTCGTGGGCGAATGGGTCTACGGCATCGACGTGGACAATCTGGAATCCGTCTGCGTCGCGGCGCTCAAAGCAAAGGGCGCGACGCTCGCGGCGGCGGAGAGCTGCACCGGCGGACTGATCGCCAAGCGCGTCACGGACGTACCCGGCGCCAGCGCGGTGTTCCTCGGCGGCGTTGTGAGCTATACAAACAGTGTAAAGAACAAGGTATTAAACGTTTCGCAATCACTTTTGGACGAGCACGGTGCGGTATCGGAGCCGGTGGCGATCGCCATGGCGGAGGGCGCGAGGGCGCTGACCGGCGCGGACTACGCGCTTTCCGTCACCGGCGTGGCGGGACCGGACAGCGACGACCGGGGCAATCCGGTGGGGCTGGTATACATCGGACTCGCGACGCCGGACGGCACGGAATGCCGCAAGTGCGAGTTCGGCAAGCGCACGCGGGAGCACATCCGCATGCAGGCGGCGAACACGGCGCTGGACATGCTGCGGCGAACATTGAAATAAGGGATTTCTTGAAACCGTTTCTTCTCTTTCCCTTTGAAAGAGAAGAAATGGTTTCAAACTTCCGTAGAAGAGAAAGGGCTTTTGGGGCAGCTTTCTTAGATTTTGAAGATACCTTCCGTAGTACGGGACGCTGTTTTCGTAAGCTGAATTGACGGTGCAATGTGCCGCCGTCCGGCGGCGCGACGTTTCTTCGCGCGGTGATGCCTGCCACGGGCGTTGGGATAAACGAACGACGTACTCACTCCCATCCTCGCACACGGCGGGGCGGCGAGGAGCCGCAATCGAGGAAAGTCAATTCGACATGAGGAAAACAGCGTATCGTAATACGCAGAAAGAAAAAGCGCTTTCGCGGCAGTCCGCAAAAAGCGCTTTTCTCTTTTGGGGAAGTCTGAAACCGCGTTTTCTCTTTTCAAGAAAAAGAGAAAAGGCGGTGTCAGATACGCTCTTTCCGCAAGAGGAAAGAGAGAAATGGTGTCGGAATCGGTTTCAAGAGAAGCGTTATTATTCTTCTCCCTGCGGGGTCTGCTTATTCCGGTCATACGCCACCACGACGCGGCGGTTCGGCTCGGTGCCGATGGAGAACGTGCTCACGTCCTTCACGTTTTGCAGCGCGGTATGGATCACATGGCGCTCGTAGGCGTTCATCGACTCCAGCGTCACGTTGCGGCGGTACTTGACCACCTTCGCCGCCACCTTCTCCGCGAGGCGCTCCAGGCTCTGCTCGCGCTTCTCGCGGTAGTTCTCGGCGTCCACCTGAATGCGGGCGCGGTTCTTCTCGCCGCTGCGGTTCACCGCGTAGCTCGTGAGCTGCTGGATGGCGTCCAGTGTCTCGCCGCGGCGACCGATCATTCCGCCCAGCTTTTCGCCCTCCAAAATGACCTTGTAGCGGTTCTTCTCGATCTCGTAGACCTTGACCTGCGCCTCGCAGTCCATGTGCTGCATCAGACCGGTGAGGAAGGCGCGGATCTGCCCGGACTTCTCGTCGTGAACCTCCTCGCCCAGCTCAGCCTTGACGACAGGCTCACGGCGGGGCTTGTCCTCACGGGGCTTGCGTTCCTTCGGGGACTTCTTTTCGGACTTGTTCTCGCTCTTCTTCTCGCTCTTGTTCTGGAGCACCTCCGGCTGGAACTCCTTCGGCAGCTCCGGCTTGGGGGCGTTTTTGCGCGCCTCGGCGGCTTTGCGCTCTTCCGCCTTTCTGGCAGCGGCTTCCGCGTCGCGCTCCTCCTTGCTCTTGCGCACCTCCGGCTGGAAGACCTGCGGCTCCTCCTTGCCGTCGTCATAGCTGACGCGCACCTTTGCCGGCGTCGCGCCTAAGCCCAGAAAGCCGGATTTGGCGCGTTCCAGAATCTCGACTGAGACCTCGTCGCGATCCATCGACAGCTGCGCGAGCGCCTTTTCGATGGCTTCCTCCTCGGTCTTCGCCGTTACGTCGATATATTGTGTCATGGTTTGAAAAACTCCTTATTTATTCACCGTAATGGTCAGGGCTGTACGCTCTGCCGCGGGCATAGGGACGGTCGCCGACACGGCCCGCCTCGCTGGTGGACGTGCCCTTCTTCTCCGGCTGTTTCTTTTCGGGCTTTTTCTGCGGCTTCGTCCGGTTCGCCTGCTGCTCCTGGAGCTTGCGCTGCTGCTCACGCGCCGCCATCATCTTGGCAACGCGCGCCTCGCGTTTGGCGCGTTCCTTCTCGGTTTCCTCCGCTTCCATGCGGGTGGAGAAGTACTTGTTCAGGATCACGTCCTGAATGATCTGGAACACGCTGTTGGCGATCCAGTACACGCCCAGCGCCGCGGGCAGCGTGAAGCCGATCCACAGCGACATGAGCGGCATGGTGTACATCATCATGCGGCCGGAGCGGGCGGAAGGATCGTCCGCCTTCTGCTGACCGTTCTGCGCCATGGCGACCTTGGACTGATAAAAGCTCAGCGCGGCGGAGATGATGGGAATGAGCACCAGACCGATGACCGCCCAGCCGCCGGTGAAGACCTGCTTCCACACGTCGCCGGGCATGACCGTCAGGTCGAGACCCAGGAAGTTGTAGTTCACGCGCATCAAGCCCTTGATGCCGGAGAACGCGCTGAAATTGTCGTTGATGAACTGGGCGAGCTGGATTTCCTCATAGAACGCCGTGCGACCGGACAGCTCCGCGGCGGAGTAGCCCAGACCCTCGGCGACGCCGCGCACGGTCTCGATGGTCTCGGCGGAGAGCATCATAAACCGGCTGAGCGGCTGGCGGATGATGGAGTACAGCGCGATGATGATGGGGAACGGCAGCAGCGACCACAGGCACCCGCTCATGGGGTTGATGCCCTCGCGGGCGTAGAGCATTTGCAGCTCCTCGTTCATCTTCTGCTGGTTGTTCGCGTACTTTTCCTGAATCTCCCGCATCTTGGGCTGGAACTGATTCATGCGGAGCATGCTCTTCTTGCTCTTGAGCTGGAAGGGCAGCAGCACGAGTTTCACGATCAGGGTGAAGAAGATCAGCGCCAGACCGTAGCTGTTGGTCAGGTTATAAAACAGGCGCAGGATCCACGCGAACGGGATACAAATGTAGTAGCCGAGTGTTGAAAACATATCGTTTTCCTCCAACTGATTTGCTGACGGGCGGAACACCGCCCGTCAGGGAACCGGATCGTAAATTTTGCCGCCCCGATAGAACGGGTGGCAGTGGGAAAGCCGCTTTGCCGCGAGAAATCCTCCCTTGACCGCGCCGTACTTCTCCACCGCCTCCAGCGCGTACTGCGAGCAGGTGGGGATGAAGCGGCAGCGGGGCGGGCTGAGCGGGGAGACGCTCTTTTGATAGAACCGGATAGCCCGGAGCATGGCTCGCTTCATGGCTCCCACAGCTCCAGCGTTTCGCAGGTTCTGCGAAACGCGCGTTCCAGCTCGGAATACGGCGCCGCCAGCGCGCGGCGGCGTCCGACGAGCACCACGTCATAGCCTTGCTTCATCGACCCCTGGGCGAGGCGGTAGACCTCGCGCAGGCGGCGGCGGATGCGGTTTCGCACCACCGCCTTGCCGAGTTTCGTGCTGACGGTGACGCCCAGACGGTTGCGGCAGGAGCGGTTGGGACGGGCATAGACAACGAAAAACGGCGAAACGCCGGAGCTTCCCTTGCTGTAGACCCGGCGGAACTCGTAATTCAATTTCAGCGTCGTCGCTTTTTTCATACTAGCCATTGAGGGACGGCGCGAAAGATTCTTTTGCGTCCGTCCCTTATTTCAGATCATGGTTCCCTGTTGACGCCGCGCGATCGCGGCATGTGCGCGGTCTCCGCCGATCAATAGGTCAGGCGGGCGCGGCCTCTGGCGCGGCGGCGGGCAAGAACCTTGCGGCCGTTGGCGGTCTTCATGCGCTTGCGGAAGCCGTGTTCCTTGGAGCGCTGAAGCTTCTTGGGCTGATATGTGCGTTTGGTTGCCATGTCATGTTCCTCCTTCTTTTATGTTCCGGCGGAGCCTTGCGGCGCCGCACCTACCCGACACGAAGGGTCTCCCCCTCGCGCAGTGAACGTTCCATACGCCGAAAACGCGGCGCGGTCGATATTATATAAGATAGAATGTATTCTGTCAACCAAAATTTCGCGCCTTTTTTCCCGATGCTTTTTCAATTACTTATATTAGAATAGGAAGAAAACCATTGCAATCCCCGCCGGTTTCTGATATACTTACTTAGTTAAATATGTATTATTCTGGAAAGGTGGGGGCACTACTTGAATTCTGTATCCGACGTTTGGACGATGGTGCTGAACAAGTTGCGCGAGGAGCTGTCCGAAACCAGCATCAACACCTGGTTTGACGAGGTGATCGACGTTCACATGGTGGGGCGCACCTTCTACATCGACTGCCCGAACGAATTCAAGCGGGAAATGATCGACACCATGTTCCGTGAGCGCATCGTGACCACATTGAACGACCTGTTCTCCGCGGAGTTCAAGCTTGAGGTGCGGGACGGCAAGGGTCCCGACCCCTCGCTGCCCCAGCAGCCGATTCTGCTGGTGAGCGACAAGTTCACCTTTGACAATTTCGTGGTGGGCGAGTCCAACAAGCTCGCCTACGCCGCGGCGCGCGCGGTGGCGGACGGCGCAAGCGCGCACTACAACCCGCTGTTCATCTACGGCGACTCCGGTCTTGGCAAGACGCACCTCATCTACGCGATCCTGCACCAGTTCCGCAAGCGCCTGCCGCTGAGCAAGATCGTCTACGTCAAGGGCGACGACTTCCTGAACGATTTCATCGCCCATGTGCGTCAAAACAAGGGCGACGAGTTCCGCGCCAAGTACCGTGACGGCGACCTGCTGCTGGTGGACGACGTGCAGTTTGTCGCCGGCAAGGAGCAGTCCCAGAACGAGTTCTTCCACACGTTCAACACGCTCTATGAGGCGGGACACCAGATCGTGCTGACCTCCGATCGCACGCCCAGCGAGATGACGCTGCTCGACGACCGTCTGCGCACGCGCTTTGAGTGGGGTCTGATGGTGGACGTGCAGCCGCCGGACTATGAGACGCGCGTGGCGATCATCAAGAACAAGGCGATCCAGCGCGGCTTCACCATCGACGACAAGAGCGCGGATTACATCGCCCGGAACGTGACCACCAACGTGCGCCGCATCGAGGGCGTGGTGAACATGCTCATGGCGCACACGCAGCTTGGGCGCAGCGACATGAGCGACGCCGAGATGGAATCGATGGTGCGCGAGGCGGTGCGGGAGAACAACGAGGCGGTTCCCACGCCGGACATCATCATCAGCGAGGTGGCGCGTTACTTCGCCATGGAGGAGGCGGTGCTCCGCGGACCCAGCCGCAGCCGCCAGATCGTCAGCTCGCGCAACATCGCGATGTACCTCATCCGCAACATCACGGGGCTGTCAACCATTGAAATCGGCAAAATCTTCGGTCGCGACCACACCACCGCGCTCCACTCCCTCGATCAGGTCACGGAGAAGCTGGAGACCGACCCGTCGGTGTCTCAGGCGATCAAGGACATCACGCTCAACATCAATTCAAGACGCTGAGTTTTCCCCACAATTCCCGGTATTCTTTCCACAGCCCCTGTGGATAACCGGGACGCTGTGAATTGCCGTGCAAAACCCCTTGCGTTTTCCACAGGTTTTCCAATTGCCATTTCCCGCATGTTTTCGCGGTTTCCCAGCGTTTTCCACTGTTTCCCGTCCCTCTACTACTACGACTAAAAAAGAAGCTATTCTTTTCTATCCAACAGAAAGGATCGTCCCTATGAAATTTTCTTGTGAAAAGCTCGTCCTGCAAAACGCGATCGCCACTGCCGGCCGCGCGGTGGCGGGCAAAAGCTCTATCCCCGCGCTGGAGGGTTTGCTGCTGCAATGCCAGGGCGAGGAGCTGACCGTCACCGGCTACAACATGCAGCTCGGCATCCGCACCCGCTTCACCTGCGACACCGAGGAAGAAGGCGCGCTGGTGCTCAACGCGCGGCTGTTCGGCGACATCGTGCGCCGCATGAGCGACGACACCCTCACCTTTTCCAGCGATGACAAGCTGGCGGTGAAGCTGCACTGCGGCGATTCGGATTTCGACATTGTGGGGCTTCCCGCCGGAGATTTCCCGGAGCTGCCTGAAGTCGAGGAGAACAATCTTGTGGAGCTGCCGGAGAAAACGCTGCGCTCCATGATTCAGCAGACCTCCTTCGCCGTGTCCACCAACGAGGCGCGGCCGGTGCACATGGGCTCGCTGTTCGAGGTCTCGCCGCTGGAAATGTCCATCGTGTCGGTGGACGGGTTCCGGCTGGCGCTGCGCCGGGAAAAGCTGGAACATCCCGCCGCCGGCGTGTTCTCCTTTGTCGCCCCCGGCAGCGCCCTTAACGAGGTGGAAAAGGTCTGCGAGGACATTGACGAATGCGTGAAAATCACCCTCGGCGACCGCCATATCCTCTTCGAGGTGGGAGAAACGGAACTGATCTGCCGCCGTCTGGAGGGCGAATTCCTGGACTACCGGAACGCCATCCCGCGCAAAAACCCCATCCGTCTGCTGGTGGACACCAAGACGATGATGGAGAGCCTTGACCGCGTGAGCGTGGTCATCAGCGAAAAGCTCAAAAGCCCGGTGCGCTGCCTGTTCACCGACAACCGCGTGACCTTCTCCGCCCGCACCGCCAGCGGCGACGCCAAGGACGTGTGCAGGGTCGAGGGCGACGGCGGCAATCTGGAAATCGGCTTTAACAACCGCTACCTCACCGAGGCGCTGCGCTACGCGCCGGCGGACAAGGTGTATCTGGAAATGAATTCCGGCATCTCCCCCGCCCTCATCGTCCCCGTGGACGAGGAGGACCACAGCTTCCTCTATATGGTGCTGCCGGTGCGGCTGAAGGCGTAAGGCTGTTGTTTGCTGCGAGGTTATATGGATATCATCAACATCACAACTGAATTCATCAAGCTGCAAGACCTGCTCAAGCTCGCCTCTCTGGTCTCCACCGGCGGCGAGGCAAAAATCGTCATTACCGGCGGCGAAGTCACCGTCAACGGCGAGGTCTGCACCCAGCGTGGCAAAAAACTTCGCCCCGGCGACGTGGTGTCCTACCACGGAAGGGAAATCACCACAGCTTATGCGGATCAATAGACTGACATTACAGAATTTCCGCAACTACGAGGAGCAGTCTGTCGCCTTCGCGCCGGACAGCAACGTCATCGTGGGCGAGAATGCCCAGGGCAAAACCAACCTGCTCGAAGCGATCGTCTACCTCTCCTGCGGTCACTCCAACCGCGCCCGCGCCGATCGGGAATTGATCCGGTTTGGGGAGAAAGAGACACGGATCGTGGGTGAAATAGACTCACGAGATCGATTATTTTCTATTGATATCAGTCTATTTTCTGAGAGACGGCGCCATATACAGATCAACAAAGTGCCCGCCAAACGCACAAGCGAGCTGTCCGGTGTGCTGGGCACCGTCTTTTTCTGTCCCGAAGACCTGACGCTGATTCGGGACGGCGCGGCGGCGCGGCGGCGGTTCATGGACCAGTCCCTCTCCCAGCTGCGCCCGCGGTACGCTGCGGCGCTCTCGGAGTACAACCGCCTCTACGAGCATAAAACGCGCATCCTTCGCGACAGCGAGGAGCATCCCGCCCTGCGGGACACGCTGCCGGAGTTCAACGAGGGACTTGCGATCGCCGGCGCGGTGCTGATTCACTACCGCGCCCGCTTCTGCGCGCGGCTTGCCGAGTATGCCGCGGCGTCCCATCTGGAATGCTCCGGCGGGCGGGAACGGTTAAATCTACGATATGAAACCGTTAAGTCTATCACTGACCCCTTTGCGGAGCAGGGGGTTTTGATCGAGCAGCTGCTCGCGCACCAGCGCGCGCACGAGCAGGCGGAGTATGCCTCGCGGCTGTGTCTGTCGGGTCCGCACAAGGACGACATTGCCGTGGAGATCGGCGGCGAGAACGCGCGGCAGTTTTCCTCTCAGGGGCAGACGCGGACGGCGGCGCTGGCGTTCAAGCTGGCGGAGCGGGACATCTATCAGGAGATCACGGGGCAGTCCCCCATCCTGCTGCTGGACGACGTGCTTTCGGAGCTGGACCCGAAGCGGCAGGAGTTCGTGCTCAACCGCATCGGCGGCGGACAGGTGTTCATCACCTGCTGTGAGGAGGACCGGCTCGGTTCGCTTCTGGCGGGCAAGGTGCTCCACGTCGAGAACGGGAGGGTATTATAATGTACCTCCACATCGGCAACCACCAGATGCTGCCCGAACGGCGCATCATTGGCATCTTTGATCTGGAGATCACGTCGCAGTCGAAGATCACCGCGGCGTATCTGCGGAACGCGGAGACGGAGGGCGTGGTGATCGACGCGTGCGAGGACATCCCGAAGTCCTTTCTGGTCTGCGACCACCCGTACCATAAGCAGATCGTGTATTTATCACAGTTAAACAGCCGCACCCTTCTGGGCAGGGCTGAGGAACAGGAGAAAACCAAATGAACGAAGAACAGAACATGGTAACCGCCGTTTCGGAGGAATACAACGCCTCGGAAATTCAGGTATTGGAGGGGCTGGAAGCCGTCCGCAAGCGTCCGGGCATGTACATCGGCTCCACGTCGTCGAGCGGCTTGCACCATCTGGTGTATGAGATCGTGGACAACTCCATCGACGAGGCGCTGGCGGGCTACTGCACCGAGATCACCGTGACGATCAACGCCGACGGCACGATCACGGTCGTGGACAACGGCCGCGGCATCCCCGTGGACGTGCAGGCGCAGACCGGCAGGCCGGCGCTGGAGGTGGTGTTCACGGTGTTGCACGCCGGCGGCAAGTTCGGCGGCGGGGGCTACAAGGTCTCCGGCGGTCTGCACGGCGTGGGCGCGAGCGTGGTGAACGCGCTGTCCGAATGGCTCACGGTGCAGGTGCACAAGGACGGCAAAATCCACGAGATGAAGTTCTCCCGCGGACACATCACGCAGGAGATGACCGTCATCGGCGCCACCGACCATACCGGCACCACCGTCACCTTCAAGCCCGACCCGGAGATGTTCGAGGACACGGTCTATTCCTACGACGTGCTCCACACGCGGATGCGGGAGGAAGCGTTTCTGAACGCGGGACTGAGGATCAAGACCGTCGATCTGCGCGCCGGTCAGGAGCAGGAAGACGAGATGTGCTACGAGGGCGGCATCCGTGAGTTTGTCACCTACCTCAACAAGAGCAAGGACGCGCTGCATGACAAGGTGATCTATATGAGCGGTCTCAAGGGCGACAGCTTTGCCGAAATCGCGCTGCAATACAACGACGGCTATCAGGAGAACATCATCTCCTTCGCCAACAACGTCCACACGCCGGAGGGCGGCATGCACGAGACCGGCTTCAAGGCGGCGCTCACCCGCGTGCTGAACAACTATGGCATCAAGGCGGGCATCATCAAGGGCGACGATAAGGTCAGCGGCGAGGATTGCCGCGAGGGTCTCACCGCCGTGATCTCCGTCAAGCTGACGGACGCGCAGTTCGAGGGTCAGACCAAGGCGAAGCTTGGCAACAGCGAGATGCGCACGCTGGTGGACAACGTGGTCAGCGACAAGCTGGACCAGTTTTTGGAGGAGAATCCCGCCGTCGCCCGCGCCATTCTCGACAAGGCAATGATGGCGAACCGCGCGCGGGAAGCCGCCCGCAAGGCGCGGGAGAGCATCCGCCGCAAGAGCGCCCTCGGCGGCGCGGCGATGCCGGACAAGCTGCGCGACTGCAACGAGAACAATCCTGAGCTGACGGAAATCTACATCGTCGAGGGCGACAGCGCGGGCGGCTCCGCCACCGACGGGCGCGACAGCCGCTTTCAGGCGATCCTGCCGCTGTGGGGCAAGATGCTCAACGTGGAAAAGGTCCGCGCGGACAAGATTTACGGCAACGACAAGCTTCAGCCCGTCATCGTCGCTCTCGGCGCGGGGCTGGGCGAGGACTTCGACCTCAACAAGCTGCGTTATCACAAGGTCATCATCATGGCGGATGCCGACGTGGACGGCAGCCATATCCGTACCCTGCTGCTGACGTTCTTCTTCCGCTACATGCAGCCGCTGATCCGTGAGGGCTATGTGTACGCCGCCGTTCCCCCGCTCTACAAGCTTACGCGCGGCAAGACCACCCGCGTGGCGTTCTCCGACGAGGAGCGCGACCGCGTGAGCGCGGAAATGCGCGGCGACAATGTCAACGCCAAGGTGGATATCTCCCGCTTTAAGGGTCTCGGCGAGATGGACCCCCATGAGCTGTGGGAGACCACCATGGACCCGGAGCGCCGCACCCTCAAGCGCATCACATTGGAGGACGCGCAGCGGGCGGACGAGACCTTCAGCGTCCTCATGGGCGAGAAGGTGGAACCGCGCAAGGAGTTTATCGAGAGAAAGGCGAAATACGCCGTCAATCTGGATTTCTGACGGCTTTGGGAGGGAGAGACTATGATCTGCAAAAAATGCGGCGCAATCCTGCCGGAGAGCACAAAAATCTGCCCCATCTGCGGTATGTCCCTCGTCGGCGACGTGCCCGAAGCTTCGGAGAAGAATCAGCTCATGGTGCGAGTTCCCGGCAAGGGGCTGTACTTCATCGCCAACGACGAGCGCCTGTGCTTCTACAATGAAACGACAAAGAAAGCGACGGCGCTGACCAAGTGGAACAGCACCGTCCGCATGGCGGGGCTGGGCTATTCCGCGGGAAAGGTCTACTACTGGCAGGATTGCAGCGACAAGCGCTCCGACCAGTTCGGCATGCGGCTCATCGAGCGCGACTGCGTCACCCAGGCGCAGCGTGTGCTGTGGCAGACCACGGAGGAGACCTTCGCGAACTACAGCCTCAACGCGGGACCGAAGATGGCGCGCGCCATTCTCTACGGCGGGTCGTATTATCTGCTTGACCACGCCGACCAGTCCCTCATGCAGGTGGAGCTGCCCAGCGGCGAGCAGGACAATCTGGAGCTGCCGGACATGAAAAAGCAGCTCCCGCTCTACGACTGGGTCAAGCCGCGGGGCATCGTGGACGTGCACAGCGAGGAGGATAACCTCGGCATCGACTTCACGGGACTCGCGGTGGTGGAGGGCAAGCTGTACCTCTCCCTCGACGGCTGCGAGCTTTGCACCCTGCGGTTTCCGTTCAACCGCCCGCAGGAGGTCAACTACCTGTCCATGAACGCCTGTACCAGCGTGCAGGACATGACGGCGGGCGGGATGCTCACCAGCGTGAACGGGCGCGTGTTCTCCTGCCCCGGCTCTTCCATGGGCGGCGCGGAGCTGTGCCTGTACGAGATCAAGCCCGACGGGCATCTCATCAAGATGTTCAGCAGCACCGCCGCCGGCGTGAGCCTGATGAACAAGGCGGGCATGTGGTGGAAGCTGGACGATACCGTATACATCGGTCAGGTGGCGATGAACCTCGCCGAGCGCAAATGGCACAAGCTCTCCCCTCTCCTCTTCGACAAGAAGGAGCACAGGGACAACGTCTTCGGCGAGGTGCGGGACTTCTTCCCCGTCCGCGGCGGCGTGTATCTGCTCAGCGATTATGCCCTGAGCTTTGTCCCCTCCGACTGGGAGAGCAGGGTCAAGAGAGTGGCTGATCTCGCCCAGTTTGAGCTGGCGCGGCTGAAAAAACTGTAAGGCAACCATAGAAAGGACTCTGATCCATGGCACATAAGAATGTAGACTACGACCCCGAATCTTTGCGCTACCCCGAACAGAAGATCGTCCAGAGCGAGCTGGTCAAGGAGATGGAAACCTCCTACATCGAGTACGCCATGTCGGTCATCGTCGGGCGCGCGCTGCCGGATGTGCGCGACGGTCTGAAGCCTGTCCACCGCCGCATCCTCTACACCATGCACGAGGACGGTCTGACCTACGACAAGGCGTTCCGCAAATCCGTCACCACCGTCGGCGACGTGCTGGGCAGGTACCATCCCCACGGCGACGCGAGCGTGTATGACGCGCTGGTGCGCCTCGCGCAGAGCTTCTCCATGCGCTATCAGCTCATCGACGGGCACGGCAACTTCGGTACCGTGGACGGCGACCCCCCGGCGGCGTACCGTTACACCGAGGCGCGCATGGCGAAGATGGCGAACGAGATGCTGCGCGACATCGAGAAGGATACCGTCGACTGGGACCCCAACTTTGACGAGACCCGCAAGGAGCCCCGCGTCCTCCCCGCCCGCTTCCCCAACCTGCTGGTCAACGGCTCCAGCGGCATCGCCGTCGGCATGGCGACCAATATCCCGCCCCACAACCTCACCGAGGTCATCAACGCCTGCATCTGTGTCCTCGATAACCCCGAAGCGACGCTCTACGACCTCATGCAGCACGTCACCGGTCCCGACTTCCCCACCAGGGGCATCATCATGGGCAGGAGCGGCATCCGCGCCGCCTACGCCACCGGTCGCGGCAAGATCATTCTGCGTGCCCGAACGGAGTTCGAGGAGCTTCCGCAGAACCGAACGCGCATCATCGTCACCGAGCTTCCGTATCAGGTCAACAAGCGCATGCTCATCAAGAACATGGCGGATCAGGTCAACGACAAGCGCCTGGAGGGCATCAGCAACATCACCGACCAGTCCGACCGCGGCGGCATGCGCATCGTCATCGACGTCAAGCGCGACGCGAACCCGCAGGTGGTGCTCAACCGGCTCTTCGCCCAGACGCAGATGCAGACGAGCTTCGCCATCAACATGCTCGCGCTGGTGGACAACCAGAAGCAGCCGAAAATCCTCTCGCTGCGCCACATCATCGACGAGTACCTGACCTTCCAGGAGGAGTTGATCGTCCGCCGCACGCGCTACGACCTCAAAAAGGCGCAGGAGCGCGCGCATATTTTGGAGGGTCTGCTCATCGCGCAGGATCACATCGACGAGGTCATCAAGACCATCCGCGAGAGTTATGACAACGCCAAAGAGAACCTGATGGCAAAGTTCTCCCTCTCCGACGTGCAGGCGCAGGCGATCTGCGACATGCGCCTCATCGCGCTGCAAGGGCTCAACCGCGAGAAATTGCAGGCGGAGTACGATGAGCTGGAAAAGAAGATTGCGTACTACAACGAGCTTCTCGCCTCCGAGACCATGATCCGCGGCGTGCTCAAGGACGAGCTGATCGAGATTCGCGACAAGTACGGCGACGAGCGCAAGACCGAGATTCAGGAGGTCGAGGACGAGATCGACATTGAGGACCTCATCGAGGAGGAGCAGTGCGTCTATACCCTCACCCATAACGGCTACATCAAGCGCACCGCCGCCGACGAGTACGCCGCGCAGCGCCGCGGCGGCAAGGGCGTGCGCGGAATGACCACCCGCGAGGAAGATTATGTGGAGGCGGTGTTCACCGCCAGTACCCACGATTTCATCCTGTTTTTCACCAACAAGGGGCGCGTTCACCGCAAGAAGGGGTATCTCATCCCGGAAGCGGGCCGCGCCGCCAAGGGCACGAGCATCGTGAACGTCCTCCCGCTCGACGAGGACGAGCACGTCACCGCCGGCATCAGCGTCAAGACGCTGGACGTGGACGACCAGTATCTGTTCTTCGTCACGAAGAACGGCACGGTGAAGCGTACCCCGCTGCGCGCCGTGAACACCCGCATGAAGGCGGGCATCCGCGCGCTGACGCTGGAGCAGGGCGACGAGCTGATCGAGGTCCGGCTCACCGACGGCAGGCAGAACATGATCCTCATGACCCACGACGGCATGAGCATCTGCTTTGACGAGAACGACGTGCGCGTCATGGGACGCGACGCGGTCGGCGTGCGCGGTATCCGTCTGCGCGACGATGACGACTATGTAGTCGGCGCTGCCCGCGCCCACGCCGGAAAAACGCTGCTGGCGGTGACGGAGAACGGTTACGGCAAACGCACCGCGGTGGAGGAGTACATGCGCGGCGACGAGCCGCAGAGCCGCGGCGGCAAGGGTCTCAAGGGCTATCAGGTCACGGATAAGACCGGTCCCGTGGTGGCGATCAAGGTCGTGGACGGCAACGAGGACCTGCTGCTGGTGTCCGACGACGGCAGCATCATCCGCACGGCGGTGAGCGACATCAGCACCTACTCCCGCGCGACGCAGGGCGTGCGCCTGATGCGCCTGAGCGAGGGCGTGAAGGTGATCTCCATTGCGAGGGCGGAGAAGGAAGAGGTCGAAACTTCGGAAGAAGTTCCCCAAGAATAAGAGACTGTGCTGATCGGTCTCTGTATTCGGCAGGACCGAACAGAGAAGAATCAATTTCGAGATAACAGTAAGGAAGCGAAATAATCACCATGTACGACGAACTGACCCAGGTCGATATCGACAAAATGAAAGCGGAGCTGGAGGACCGGCGGCTGAATATCCGTCCCAAGATCATGGAGGACGTGAAAACCGCCCGCGCCTTTGGCGACCTCAGCGAGAACTATGAATACAAGGCGGCGAAGGACGCCCAGCGCCGCAACGACAGCCGCATGCGCTATCTGGAGAAGATGATCGCCACGGCGAAGGTCGTGGACGTGCAGCAGAAGCAGGACGCGGTGAACCTGTTCAGCAAAGTAACCATGTTCAACGAGAAGCTGTGCCGTGAACAGACCATCCGCATCGTGACCACCATCCGGCAGGACGCGCTCAAGGGGCTGATCAGCAAGGAGTCGCCGGTGGCAAAGGCGCTGATGGGGCACAAGGTCGGCGACCGCGTGGAGATCGTGGTCAGCCCGGAGATGAAATACACGGTGGAGATCCGCGCCATTGAGCAGGGCGAGGACGACGCGAGTCTGGAAATCAGCAGATTTTAGCTTCAAAAAAGTACAGGCACTTTTTTGAGCAGGATTCGCTGCGCTTCCCGCACGCCAAAGGCGCACGGGCGCTCCGCGGAAAGTGTTTTTCTGACGCGCATGTCGTCCGAAAAAACGAATTTGGATTCTTTGCCGCCTGCGGGCGGCAAACTCTGCGAGGCTCTTATGAAAACGGTCGAAATCTATACCGACGGCGCTTGCTCCGGCAACCCCGGTCCCGGCGGCTGGGGCGCGGTGCTCAAGTACGGCGCGCACGAAAAGGAGCTATCCGGCGGCGCGCGGGAGACCACCAACAACCGCATGGAGCTGATGGCGGTGATCGAGGCGCTGCGCCAGCTCAAGGAGCCGTGTGTCGTCGAGCTGTACTCGGACTCCAAGTACGTCATTGACGCGCTGAGCAAGGGCTGGGTCTACGGCTGGCAGAAAAAGGGCTGGATCAAGAGCGACAAAAAGCCCGCGCTGAACGTCGACCTCTGGGAGACGATGCTGGTGCAGATCGCCCCCCATGAGATGCGTTACCACTGGGTCAAGGGACACGCGGACAACGCCTACAACAACCGCTGCGACGCGCTCGCCGTGGCGGAAAGCCAAAAGTTTAAGTAACGATACAAGCAGCGGCCGAGCGCAGGCGAAGGAGCCGCGGGTCAGCGCGTCGTAAAATCCATGCGCACGGCGCAGCACACAGAAAGGACCCCACCGAACGGTGGGGTCCTTTCTGTGTGTTGTGTGTATTTTAGGAGGGAGAAAATCACATCGGGGAGTGTTCCCCTTTGCAAGTATTAAGATACCCTGCAATTATGGCGGAATCTTGAATCGCTTGTAAATAAATTGTGAACAAACGTCACTTTTTTCTTATGGGCACCTCTAAAAATCCAGGTCTGCTGGCGCAGCGAGAAATTTTGCCGCAGATCGAGGGCGAAAATCGCAGGAATACTTTGTGTATTTCAAGGTTTTCGCAACGAAGATATGCGGCAAAAGAGCCGCTGTGACGGCGGGCAGGGGTTTTTAGAGGT
>JAFXPO010000028.1 GCA_017527825.1 Oscillospiraceae bacterium | reverse complement strand
TCTGCTGGCGCAGCGAGAAATTTTGCCGCAGATCGAGGGCGAAAATCGCAGGAATACTTTGTGTATTTCAAGGTTTTCGCAACGAAGATATGCGGCAAAAGAGCCGCTGTGACGGCGGGCAGGGGTTTTTAGAGGTGCCCTGCAATAAACAGAGGTAGTCTGCGGGGCGAATGCAGGCTCTGCGGCTGAGATGTGAAGCCGCCGGCTTGAAGAAAGCACTATGGTGGATGCCGTCCGGGGCACGGTGGAGGGTTCGAATCCCTTGTTGTATTGTGACGCCCCAAACCGCTTACACGCGCACCGTTACCGCGCACATCGCATGACCGTGTATTGACCGCAGACGAGGGTGGGCTTGGGGAAATCAGCGAAGCGCCGCCTGTGGCGGATGAAACGAGAAACGGCTGGCGCAACCGTGGGAGGACATTATCTATGAAGATCATTCACAACGTACTCGGCGAGCTGGAAACCAACTGCTACCTCCTCATCGACGAGGAGACCAGCGAAGCGGCGGTCATCGATCCCGCCGACGAGGCGGAAACCCTCCGCGACGCCATCGAGACCGCGGGCGTCACGCTCCGTTATATCCTGCTGACCCACGGGCACCGCGACCACACGCTCGCCGCGCCAAAGCTCCACGAGATGTTCCCCGACGCGGCGGTTTACATCCACCCCGCCGACAAGGGGTGTGTGGGCATCTTCCGCTACCCGATGGAGGAACTGATCGGCGACGACCTCCAATTCTACGGCGAGGGCGACACACTGCCGCTGGGCAAGCTCACCGTAGAGGTGCTGCACACCCCCGGTCACACCGGCGGCTCGGTGTGCCTCAGGTGCGGCAGCGCGCTCTTCACCGGCGACACGCTGTTCGCCGGCTCCATGGGGCGCATCGACCTCCCCGGCGCGCAGCCCGACAAGATGATGGGTTCGCTGGCGCGGCTTGCGCGCCTGCAAGGCGATTTCGACGTCTATCCCGGCCACATGCAGACCACCACCATGGCGCGGGAGCGGCAGTACAACCTCTATATCAAGATGCTTTCCCTGTCATGAAACTAAAGCTTTGCGGACACAATGAAAAATATGCGCTGGAGCAGAGCCTGCTGACGCTGTTTCCCGGCGAGCGCCCCGTTTACGGCGAGGTCACGCCGGAGGACACGCGCTGGGCGGTCGTCACCATGCACGAAGACGGTGCGCGGGTCGAGTTCGTCACCGAGATCGGGTACGACGGCAAGACCGTGCGCCGCGCCTATGCCTGCCCGCTCTCCGGCGACGGCTACGAGCGGGAGGGGCAGCGCCGCCACGCGCTGGGGCTGAGCTTCTTTGGCGCGGCAAAGGACGCGCTGGGCGTCGCGCCGCCGTGGGGCAGCCTCACCGGCGTGCGACCCACCAAGGTGGCTCTCGCGCTGCTCCGCGAGGGCGGGCGCGAGTACGCCGACCGGGTGCTGGACGAGACCTACGCCGTCACGCCGGAGCGCCGCCGTCTTGCCATTGAGGCGGCGGAGGCGGGACAGAAAGCCGCCGAAGCGCTTGCGCCCAACGACATTTCCCTCTACGTCGGCATTCCGTTCTGCCCGACGCGCTGCGCCTATTGCAGCTTTGTGGCGCAGAGCGTGGAAAAGACCTTCGCCATGGTGGAACCGTACCTGGACGCGCTGTGCGCGGAGATCGCCGCCGCGGGAGAGATGGTAAACCGCGCCGGTTTACAAGTCAAATCCTTCTACATGGGCGGCGGCACGCCGACCACGCTGACCGCGGAGCAGATGGACCGCCTGCTGACGGCGTTGGAAACCCATTTTGACTTTGTAAACCTCGCGGAGCTGACCATCGAGGCGGGTCGTCCCGACACAATCACCGCGGAGAAGCTCTCGGTGCTGCGCGACCATCGCGTCACGCGCCTGAGCGTCAATCCCCAGTCCATGAACGACCGTGTATTGACCGCCATCGGCCGCCGCCACACGGCGGAGGACATCCGCCGCGCCATGGCGGAGGTTGCGGACGCGGGCTTCCCCCACGTCAACATGGACCTGATCGCGGGACTCAGCGAGGACACGCCGGAGAGCTTCCGCGCCTCGCTGGACGAGTGCCTCGCCATGGGCGCGGACAACATCACGGTCCACACGCTGTCCCTCAAAAAGGGCAGCCGCATCACGCTGGAGGGCACGCACATTCCCGGCGGGGAGGACGTGGCGCAAATGCTGGACTATGCGAACGCGACCCTGCGTAAACATGGATATGCGCCCTACTACCTCTACCGGCAGAAGTACATGTCCGGCAGCTTTGAGAACGTGGGCTGGACGCTTCCCGGCGCGGAGAGCCTGTACAACATTTACATCATGGAGGAGCTGCACGGCATCCTGTCCCTCGGCGCGGGCGGCTCCACCAAGATGGTCGGGCGAAGCGAGGGCGGCGACGCGCTGATTCGCCGCGCCTTCAACGCGAAGTATCCCAAGGAGTACATCGAGCGGCCGGAGAAGTGGCGCTCGAATCTCGACGAATTCGCGGCATTTTATCGAACCATGACGGAAAGGGCAGATTGATGGCTGAAACGAAAAAGCAATCCTTCTTCGGCGGCGCGGCGGTGCTCGCCGCCGGCATCATCATCGTCAAAATCATCGGGGCGCTGTTCAAGATTCCCCTCGCCAACGTGCTGGAAAAAGAGGGCAACGGCATCTTCAACCAGTCGTACTACATTTACTCGGTCTTTCTGAGCGTGTCCACGGCGGGACTGCCCGTGGCGCTGTCCAAGATGGTGTCGGAGGCGCGTTCGCTGGGGCGGGAGCGTCAGGCGCGGCAAATCTTCCGCGTCTCGTTCCGGCTGTTCTTCACCCTCGGCGCGGTGTCGTTCGCCGCGATGTGGTGGGGGAACGCGTTCTTCGCCGACTTTCTGGAGAATTCCAAAACCGCGCTGAGCATCCGCGCCCTCGCGCCTGCGGTCTTCTGCGTGGGCTGCCTGTCCGCGTTCCGGGGCTACGCGCAGGGCTGCGGCAACATGACGCCCACCGCCGTGTCTCAGATCATCGAGGCGCTTTGCAAGCTGTTCGTGGGGCTTGGGCTGGCGGTGTACCTGCTGCGCCTCGGCAAGGGCGTGGACGTCGCCGCCGCGGGCGCCATCACCGGCGTCACCATCGGCACAATTCTGTCGCTGGTGTACATGGTCGTCAACTACTTCCGCCACCGCAGGGCGCCCCGGACCGACGACACGCCGTCCGGCACCGGCGCAATCCTGCGCCAGCTGCTCAAGTACGCCATCCCCATCACGCTCTCCTCGTCGATGGTGGCGCTCATTTCCACCATCGACTCCAAATTCGTCATGATGCAGCTGCAGGAGCGCCTGCACTACACCGAGGCGGACGCCAGCGGTCTCTACGGCACCTACGGCGCGGCAATGAATCTCTACAACCTCCCGTCGTCGCTGATGGTGGCGCTGACCGCGTCGGTGATCCCGTTCCTCTCCGCCGCGCTGGCGCGCCGTGACCGCGCGGGCGCAAAAGCGGTGGTGAACTCCTCGTTCCGCGTGACAGCGCTGCTGGCGTTTCCCATGGGCATGGGGCTGTGGGCGCTGTCCGAGCCGATCATGGGGCTGCTGTACCCGAAGTACGACAGCGCGCTGGGCGGCTCGCTGCTGGCGGTGCTGGGCATCTCGTCGCTGTTCGTGTGCGTCATGCTCATCTCCAACTCGGTCTTGCAGGCGCACGGGCAGGTTTACGTCTCCATCGTGACCATGCTCATCGGCGGCGTCATCAAGATCGCGCTGAACTATCGGCTCGTCGCGATCCCGCACATCAACATCCACGGCGCGCCCATTGGTACGCTGACCTGCTTCGCCACCGTCGCGGTGCTGAACCTGTTCTTCGTCTCCCGCACGGTGGAGGATAAGCCCAACTACCTCGCGCTGTTCGCGAAGCCGCTCTCGGCGTCACTCGTGATGGCGGTCTGCGCCCGCGGCGCTTACGCGCTGCTTGCGAGCCGTCTGGGCATGGGCGGATTCGCGCGGCTGCTGGGCGTCGGCGTATCCATGGCGCTGGCGGTTGCGGTCTACGCCGCGCTGGTGGTCGCGCTGCGCGTCATCACAAAAGAGGATCTGGCGCTGCTGCCCAAGGGCGAGAAAATCGGGCGGCTGCTGCGCATCAAATAATACTGATACCTGATTAAAATGCTTGAAAAGCATTTTAATAGCGCCGTAGGCGCGTAGGTATCGCATGAGACGGCATGACGCGCTTTGCGCGGCATGAGTGTGCGAAGCACACGGGATTTCAAATCAATCTTTTTGATTTGAAATCAGTATAAGAGGGTTTTCACATGGTATCGTTTCCCGAAAAAGACAAATACAACATGGACGATCTGGCGGCGCTGCTGCGCATCCTGCGCTCCCCGGAAGGCTGCCCCTGGGACCGGGTGCAGACGCACCTGAGCAACCGCCGCAACTTCCTGGAGGAGGCGTATGAAGCCGCCGAGGCGTTCGACCGCGACGATCCCGCCCTCATGTGCGAGGAGCTGGGCGACATGCTCATGCAGGTGCTCTTCAACATCCACATTGAGGAGGACGCGGGGCGCTTCACCACCGACGACGTAACCGATCACGTCGTCCGCAAGCTGATCTACCGACACCCGCATGTATTCGGCGCCGCGCGGGCGGACAACGCCGACGAGGTGCTGGCAAGCTGGGAGCAGCTCAAGCGGGCGGAGAAGGGTCAGACGTCCACTGCCGACGCGCTGGACGCTGTGGCGCGGTCGCTGCCCGCTCTCTGGCGGGCGGACAAGCTGCAAAGCAAGGCGGAGAAGGCGGGCTTTCGCTTCCACGACAGCGACGGGTCGCTCCGCAAGCTGGAAGAAGAGGTACGCGAGCTGCGGGAAGCCGTGGAACGCGACACCAACGTGGAGGAGGAACTGGGCGACGTGCTCTTCGCGGCGGTGAACGCGGGACGCTATCGGGGGATTGACCCGGAATCCGCGCTGAACGCTGCCTGCGAGAAGTTTATCCGGCGCTTCCGCGCCGTCGAAGACGCCGTCAGCGCACAGGGCAGGACGATGGAGGCGCTTGCACCGGAGGAGTTGTCGGCGCTGTGGAACCAAGCCAAGCAAGGAGAACAAAACACATGAGACTTGACAAATACCTGAAGGTATCCCGCCTCATCAAGCGGCGCACCGTCGCCAACGAGGCGTGCGACACCGGTCGTGTGGAGGTCAACGGCAAGGTCGCCCGTGCGTCCTACGACGTGAAGGAGGGCGACCGCATCACGATCCGCTTCGGCGAGCGCGCGCTCACCGTCGAGATCGTCAGCGTGCAGGAGAACGCCGGCAAAGCTGAAGCCGCTATGCTCTACCGTGAGATCGCGGAGTAATATTTTCGCAAAACCTCCCATACACTGCTGTGTACGGGAGGTTTTGCTATGGCTTATGACACCGACTTCAACCCCGCGCCGCACCGGCTGACGCTGGACGGGCGCGACAAGCTCACCGTCTCCGGTGTGGAGGACGTGGAGCGCTTTGACGAAAACGAGATTGTGATGAACACCACCGACGGCGTACTCATCGTCAGCGGGGAAAACCTGCACATCGGCAAGCTGAGTCTCGACGGCGGCGAGCTGCATGTGGACGGACGCGTGGACGCGCTGAGCTATGAGGACGGCGCGACCGGTCGCGGCGGCGGGCTGCTGAGCCGTCTCTTCGGCGGCTGAGTATGGGGACCGTCATCGGCGAGCAGGCGCGTGCGCTCGCGGCGTCGGTGCTGCTGGGCATGGCGCTGGCGCTTTTTTATGACCTGCTGCGGGCGGTGCGGCTGCGGCGGCGCGGGAACCGTCCGCTCACCGGCGTGATGGACGCGCTGTTCTGCGCCGCGCTGGCGCTGTCCGCGCTGCTGTTTGCCCTGCGCCTCACCGGCGGCGAGCTGCGGCTGTACACGATCTTCGCCGCCGCGGCGGGCGCGGGGCTGTTCTTCGGCGTGCTCTCGCCGCTGCTGCGCCCGCTGTGGGACTTCTGGGCGCGGACGCTCTTTGAGCTGCTGCGCCTGCTCCGGCTGCCGCTGCGCGCCGCGCGAAGATTTCTGCGACGCGCGGAGAAAATCGGCAAAAGGCTCTTTCTTTTTTCCCGCCACAGGCTTATAATAGGTTCATATCGGCGCTACGCGATCCGTGCGCGGCGGCGCTCGGAACGAAGGGAGGGGGTGCGCCATGGCAAAGCCCAAAAAACACGTCAACATCATGGCGGCACTGCTCGTCCTGATCCTGCTGACCCTGGTGGGATGGCAGCTGCTGCGCCTGCGCGACCAGTTGGACGGCGCCCGCGCCGAGCGCACCGAGCTCGCCGAACGCGTGGCGAAGCAGGAGCAGGAAAACCGCGCGCTTGAGGCGGCACTGGAACGCGCCGAGGACCCGGAGTATTTGCGGGAGCTGGCACGCGATCAGCTCGGCATGGTTTCTCCCGGTCAAAAGGACTTCTATGATGTGAGTAATTAATGTCTGCTGAATAACCCGCAAAGCGGTTTATTCGCCGGGCGAAGCCCTGCAATTCGTCAAATCCGTGCGCCCTTGAACGCCTTGCCTTTCAAGGGCGCACGGATTTGTTCAGTACGCATTCGTTTAGCGGCGCACAGCGCCGCTTTTTTGCGCCCTTCCATCGCAGATAAAAAGGGGCCGCTGCTCCTTTTGAACAGCGGCTCAAGTGGGTGGGATATTGGAAAGCTTCCGATGCGTAGGATACTCGCTTGTCCGCGAAAAAACCGTCGAATCCCGGCGCGCGGCTTAATTTAGGCAGTTTCACTAAATTACGCAATTTTTTCTTCAATTCTATTTGACATTTCGCCAATGTATGTTATAATCAACTTACCCGAAAGGGCGTCCCAACTGTCAACAACGAAAGGAGCGCAGCGTTATGAAGTTTACATTCGCCTGCAAAAAGATTACTTTAAACGACTCCGTCAAGGCTTACGCCGAGAAGAAGATCGGCAAGCTTGACAAATACTTCCGCAGCGAACCCGACGCCACCGTCACGTTCGCCGTCGAGAAGAAAAATCGCTGCGTCGTGGAGGTCATGCTCAGAAGCCCGGATGGAACCATGTTCCGCGCCGTTGCCGAGGATCCCGACGGCGATATGCGCGGCGCCATCGATTCCTGCGAGCAGCAGATCGACCGCAAGATCCGCAAGAACAAGACGCGGCTTGCCAAGAACCTGCGCGAAGGCTCCATCAAGGCCGAGGTGCCGGAGGAGTTCGACCTGCAGGAGGAGCGCGACTTCGCCGTCGTACGCACCAAACGTTTCGCCGTCAAGCCCATGAGCGTGGAGGAGGCGATCTTGCAGATGAATCTGCTGGGTCACAACTTCTTCGTCTTCCGCAACACCGAGAGCGACGCCGTGGACGTCGTCTATAAGCGCAACGACGAAGGCTATGGTCTCATCGAGACCATGGAGGATGTCTGAGAGCAAATGCGCCGCCGCCCGCGGCGCTCACGATAACGCAAGCCCCGTGCGAAGCATCGCGCGGGGCTTGCCCTTTTTCCGGCTATTGATCCACCAGACGCTCAAACGACGTTGCGTCCTTCTGGAAAAGGACGTGGAGCTTCACGCGGTCGGCGCGCATGTAGCTGGTGGTGAACTCGTAAACCCTGCCGTTCTCCCCGGAGGTGCGGCGCTGGTGTAGAAACGCCGGCGTGCCGCTGCGGCCGTCCAGCAGCGCCGCCTCGCGATCGCCCAGCAGCACCGCCTCATAGGTGTCCTCCGCCGAGATCGGCGTCACGCCCACATGATAAAGCAGGCTGTAGAAGCTGTGGGTTTGCAGCATCTCCCGCGTCAGGTTGGGGTAGATGTACTGGGGATAATAGGAGGTCTCCACGATCATGGGCTTGCCGTCCACATTGCGCACGCGGGTGAAGCAATACAGCTTGGCGCCCGCCTCCAGCTCCATCATATCGCGGAAGCGGGGCGTGGCGTCCACCACGTCGAAGCTCACCAGCGTGGACGACGGGTTCCTGCCCTGCTGGGAAACCTCCGTGGTGAAGGAGTACTGCACGCTCTTACGCCGGGTGGTGGGATCGGCGACGAAGGTACCCTTGCCGCGCTTGCGCACCACAAAGCCGTCCTCCTCCAGCGCGCCGATCGCCTGACGAACCGTGTTGCGGCTGACGTGATACACCGCGCACAGCTCCGACTCCGAGGGCAGCAGCGCGCCCACACCGAACTCGCCGGTGGTGATGCTGCGCTTGATGATGGCAATGAGCTGGGAGTAAAGGGGCTTCTCGCTCTCGATGGCAAGCTGACTACTCAGAATGGAGTTGGGTTCCATGGGTTCGCCTCGCTTTATGTATGTTTGGAATGTTTTGATTGTACCATATATTTACGGGATATTTCAAGCGTAAAATATGGACAATTCGGTCACATCCGGCGATAATCCGGCGCAACACGCAAAAGCGGCGGGGTTTTCCCCGCCGCTTGGATTGTTGCAAATCTTAGAACTTGGGCTTGTTTGCCGGGCACTTAGGCGCCTCGCCGTTGCAGACCGCCACGATGTCGTTGGCGACGGAGGTGCAGCAGTTGAGCACGGACTGTTCGGTGGTCGCCGCCATGTGCGGCGTCATGATCACGTTGTCGAGGTCGAACAGCTCACGGCTGGACTCCTGGATCGGCTCATGCTCGAACACGTCCAGACCCGCCTGGAACAGCGTGCCGTCCTTGAGGCACTCGATCAACTCGTCCTCCTTAATGAGGGCGCCGCGGGCGACGTTGATGAAGGACGCGTAGGGCTTCATCCAGCTGAACTGCTCACGACCGATGGAGTGGAAGGTGGAATCGACCACGGGGAGATGGACACTGACGAAGTCCGCCTGCTCCCAGACCTCCTTGGCGGTCGCCTTCAGCTCGCACAGGTCGCCGACCTTGTCCTGCGTGAGATAGGGATCGTAGCCAATGATGTTCATGCCCATGCCGTACTTGCACTTCTTCATCAGCAGGCTGGAAATGCGACCGCAGCCGATGACGCCGAGGGTCTTGCCCTCCAGCTCGACGGTGTGCTCCATGCCCATACGGACGAGGAAGTTGCCGCCGCGGAACTGCTTGTCGACATAGTTGAAGCGCTTGGCGCAGGCGAGCATCAGCAGCAGACCGTGCTCGGCGACGGCGTTGGCGTTGCCGGCGGGGGCAAAGACGACCTGGATATTCTTCTCCGAGGCGTGATCCATGTCAATGTTGTCCAGACCTGCGCCCTGCTTGCCGATCACCTTGAGGTTGGTGCAGGTGTCCATCATCTTCGCGGTGATGGGCTCGGTACGGCACATGATGCCGTCGGGCTGGAACTCGGCAAGCTCCTTGACGTAGGTCTCCTCATCGTTGTGGGAGCAGACCTTGACCTCGAAGCCGTTCTCCTCGAAGATATGGGTCGCCACCTCGTTGAGTTCGATGGTGTAATATACTTTAAACTTAGCCATGACGCGTCTCCTCTCGTTCTTTTATCGGTAATTCACAAAAGTTTTCCTGGATACCTAGATTCTATCCTCTATCCCGACGAAAAGCAAGGGGTATTTGCAGGATTCCATTCACATTTTTGATGAGGTGCTTTCTTTTTTGAAATTGTGCCGTCACAGTTCAAACACCGCGCCGTCGCCGCGGATGGGTACGACGCGTTCCGCGTCCTCCGGGTGCGCCGCGCGATAGCGATCAATCCAATCGAATTTTCCCCAGATGTGCATGGGAAACACGGTTTTGACGGGAATCTGCTCCAATAGATAGGCGATTCCCTTGTCGTAGGCGTCCTCCAGCCGCGGGTCCAGCGGCGCCATGGCGACGTCGATCACCGGCGCGCAGCCGCAGTCCGCCGCCTCGTCCCGCACGGCGGCGGCAAGCTTTTCGATGGAGCGGCGGTAGTTCGCCGCCATGTTGGAGCAGTAGAGCTTGCCCTCGTCCTCCCAGTGCCACCAGTTGAGGTCGCCCGCGTGGTAGACCAGCCTGCCCTCGGCGGAAAGCAGGAACGCCACGCCCACGTCCGTGGACTGGACGGTGCGGACGGTCAGCGGCACGCCGCCCGCCTCGGTGGCATAAATGCTGTCGATGCGCATGGAGGTCACGCGGGAGAAAATCTCCGGCGTCATGCCCAGCTTCTCCCAGCGGCGCGTGGCGAGGCGGATATCGTGGGAGAGGATGAAGCGCGTGAGCGGATACTGCTCAAGCAGCGTGAAAATATGCTTGTCGAAGTGGTCCTCATGGCTGTGGCTGGCGAACACCAGCAGAGGTTTCGTCTTGTCCAGCGGCGGCAGATCGCCCTTCCACCAGTCAAACAGGGTATAAAAATGCTCCCACTCGATCAGAAATCCGCTGTGGGCAATGAACGTGATCTTCATGGACTGCTCCCTCCGGCTGCTCCTGCGCATCGCTGCGCAGGGCAGATCATTTCCGGCAGACTCACCCGTTTTTGGGCGAAAATCCCGGGTTTTTCATAGAGTGATGGATTATTTTTCATCGACTTTCGGCATCATTCCCGACAGACTTACCGCTTTCGACATTTTTCGTCTGTACACCGAAAATCATTTTTCAAAATTATACCATATCGCTTGCGACGTCGCAAGCGATATGGTATCATCAAATCAGACTGGGGACAGGAGGCGCGCGCGTGCTCAAAAAAGCCTATGTTGAGATCACGAACATCTGCAATCTGCGCTGCGCGTTCTGTCCCGGCACACGGCGCGCACCGCGCACCATGACGCCCGAAGAGTTCGCGCTGGTGTTGGACAAGCTGCGCCCCCGGATATCCTACGTCTACTTGCACATTATGGGCGAGCCGCTGCTGCACCCGCAGCTCGACACGCTGCTCTCCCTCGCCGCGCGGCGGGGGATGAAGGTCTGCGTCACCACCAACGGGACGCTGCTGGGCAAACAGGCGGAGACGCTGCTGCGCTCCGGCGCCCTCTACAAAATCAGCGTCTCGCTGCACAGCGTCGAGGAAAACGGCGGCGATCCCGCTGCCGCGCGGCACTATCTGGACACGGTCTGGCAGTTTTCCCGGCAAGCGGCGGGGCAGGGGATCATCGTCGCGCTGCGGCTGTGGAACGAGGGCGCGGCGGATCGGGGCAACGCCGCGATTCTGGCGTATCTTCACGAGCGCTCCGGTCTCGCGGACTGGGCGGAGCCTCGCCGGAGCAGCTTTCGTCTCGCGGAGCATCTGTATCTGGAGCGGGAGCGCGCGTTTTCATGGCCCGACCTCTCGGCGGACGCGGTACCGACGCAGTTCTGCCGCGCCCTGCGGGAGCAGATCGGCGTATTGGCGGACGGTACGGTGGTGCCCTGCTGCCTCGATCACGAGGGCGACCTCGCCCTCGGCAATCTGTTCACGCAGGAATTGGACGACATTCTGACCGGACCGCGCGCCGCGGCGATGTTCGACGGGTTCTCCCGTCGTATGCCCACGGAGGAGCTTTGCCGACGCTGTGGGTACGCGGCACGTTTTAATATAAAATGATAGAACATTGGGAAAACTTGGATTTACTCCGTGAGCCTCTGCTGGATTGGTACGACGCGCATCGCCGCATCCTGCCCTGGCGGGAGGAGCCATCGCCGTATCGTACCTGGGTCAGCGAGATCATGCTGCAACAGACCCGCGTCACGGCGGTAATTCCGTACTTTACGCGGTTCATGGCGGAGCTGCCGGACGTCCGCGCCCTTGCGGCGGTCAGCGAGGAGCGGCTGTTCAAACTCTGGGAGGGCTTGGGCTATTATTCCCGCGCCCGCAATCTGCACCGCGCGGCGGAGCGGATTGTCAGTGACTTCGGCGGTACGCTGCCGACGACCCTCGCGGAGCTGCGCACGCTGCCCGGCGTCGGGGACTATACCGCGAGCGCCATCGCGTCGATCCACTTCGGCGCGGCGGAACCGGCGGTGGACGGGAATTTGCTGCGCGTCGCGGCACGCGTCGCCTGCTGCGGCGACGATATCACCGACGCAAAGGTGAGAAAACGGTTCCGCGACCGGATGTCAAATGCCATCGACCGAGATCAACCCGGCAAATGGAATCAGGCGATGATGGATCTTGGCGCAACCGTCTGTTTGCCCAACGGCTCGCCGCTGTGCGGCGACTGTCCGGCTCGAGGTTTCTGCGCCGCGTATCGGGAACGGCTCACTGAGGTGCTGCCTGTTCGCGCCGAAAAGCGCGCGCGACGCGCGGAGGAACGCACGGTTTTCCTGCTGCTCAGCCACGGAAAAATTGCCGTGCGCCAGCGCCCTGAAAAGGGATTGCTGGCGAAACTGATGGAATTTCCCAACGTTTCCGGCAACTTGGACGAAAGCGCCGCGCGTCTCATTCTTGCCCAATGGGGGCTTGCGCCGACGTCCCTTGCGGTCTGCGGCACAGCCAAACACGTCTTTACACACATCGAATGGCAGATGAAGGGCTGGCGCGCGGAGGTCAGCGGCTGCTGCGACGCGCTGCGCTGGGTGGATCGCGCGGAATTGGACGCCCTCGCCATTCCAACGGCTTTTCAGGTATTTACCGCAAAGGCGCAAAACCTCTTAGACGACGCCAGGTCGAATTCTGGCGACAAATGAATCAAATCGGAATCCTTCGGGAGATTGAGAATCAATCCGCGCCTGAAAGGCTTCTGTTTCCGATGGAAAAGCATCAACAACTGCAAGGAGAAGCACAATGGCACAACTCTATTTCAAGTACGGCGCGATGGGGTCCTCCAAAACCGCCAACGCGTTGATGGCGCGCTTCAACTATGAGGAGCGCGGACAACAGACTTTGCTGGTCAAGCCCCAGCTCGACACCCGTGACGGCGATCATACGGTCCATTCTCGAATCGGCTTAGAGTTCCCGTGCGTCTATTTTCACGAAATGCGGGCGATGCCGGAGAGCGAGCTGCAAAAAAACGCCTGCATCATTGTGGACGAGGCACAGTTCCTGACGCGGGAAGAGGTCATGTACCTCGTGCACCTCGTCGATGACTGCGATATTCCCGTCATTTGCTATGGACTTAGAGCCGATTTCCGGGGCGAACTATTCCCCGGCAGCTATGAGCTGCTGGTTATGGCGGACAAGCTGGAGGAAGTCAAGACGATCTGCTGGTGCGGCAAAAAGGCGATGTTCAACGCCCGCTTTGACGCCGCCGGTCGCGTCCTCAAGGAGGGTGAGCAGGTGGTGCTGGGCGCCAACGACAAGTACATCGGTCTATGCCGCAAGCACTGGTCGCGGGGCGATCTGGGACCGGATTTCAAGCCAAACAGCGTATGATTTGCGATCTCTGTCCGCGCCACTGCCACGCCCTGCGCACCGAGACGCACGGCGAGGGGTATTGCGGCATGCCCGCCGGGATCGTCGCGGCAAAGGCAATGCTCCACCACTGGGAGGAGCCGTGCCTGTCCGGTACGCGCGGCGCGGGCTGCGTATTCTTCACCGGTTGCAATCTGGGCTGTGTTTACTGCCAGAACGGCGCCATCTCCCGCGAACACCTCGGCAAGCCCATCACACCCGTTCGCCTGCGGGAAATATTTGAGGAACTGATCGGTCGGGGCGCCCACTGTATCGACTTAGTTACGCCGTCGATCTACTCTCCGTGGATCGTGGAAGCGCTGGAAAAACCGCTTCCGGTGCCGGTGGTCTGGAACTGCGGCGGCTACGAAAGCGTCGAGCAGCTGCGTGCGCTGGAAGGGAAGGTACAAATCTATCTGCCCGACTTCAAATACGGCGATTCGCGGCTCAGTTTCGACTTATCCAAGGCGGAAAACTATCCAGAGATCGCGATTTCGGCGGTGGAGGAGATGCTGCGACAGGTGGGACCCTGCCGTTTTGGGGAGGATGGGCTGCTGAAAAGCGGCGTCATCATCCGCCACATGGTTTTGCCGGGGCAGTTGGAGAACACGCGTCGGGTGATTGACCTTGTATCGTCCCGATTTTCGTCCGGTGAAGTGTTATTCTCACTGATGAGCCAGTATACGCCCCAAAATGGCGCAAAAGGCGCACTTTCCAGACGAATCACCGGCGCGGAATATCGCGCCGCGGTGGAATATCTGCATGCCTGCGGCATTTCTGACGGCTTTTTGCAGGAAAAATCCAGCGCAAAAGAAGAATATACCCCGACTTTTGATTTCAGCGGAATTTGACCGTTCCACGGGAAATCATTTCCCACGGACTATCTCAATCGGTTTTATGCGTGTTATTCGCCGTTATTCACAATTTTGTGATTTTTGATTCATGGAGGTGTAGACTGATGAGTGGCGCCACAATAGATCGTGTCAGCAAGGAGAACTACTATCTCGACATCGCGCAGACCGTCACCGAGCGGGCGACCTGTCTCCGGCGAGTCTATGGAGCGATCATCGTCAAGAACGATGAGATCATCTCCACGGGCTATAACGGCGCTCCGCGAGGGCGCAAAAACTGCGTAGACTTAGGCTATTGCACGAGGGAAGCGATGCAGGTTCCGCGCGGTCAGCGCTACGAGCTGTGCCGCAGCGTGCACGCCGAGGCGAACGCCATCATATCCGCCTCCAGACGCGATATGGTGGGCGGTACCATCTATCTGGTGGGGCGCGACGCCGCCTCCGGTGAGCTGCTCGGAGACGCCGATTCCTGCTCCATGTGCCGCCGCCAGATCATCAACGCGGGACTGGAGCGCGTGGTGATCCGCCGCACTCCCACGGAGTTCGAGGTGGTGCCTGTTTCCCGGTGGATCGATTGCGATGACTCCATGCCCGATCTCCCGTAAGTCTGTTATATTTTTTCTGTTTTTGCGGCTTCTGCTTTTGTCGCTTCTGTAAGTCCATAGAAAAAAGAGGCTCTTTCGAGCCTCTTTTTTGGTTTAAGCCGCCATCAGCGGCATGAATACGAAAACCAACCCTCCGAACTGCGCTCCTCCTCGATGATCCAGCCCGCGTCGAGGAGCTTCTGCTTCACCTCCGCGGCGCGATCGTCAATGATGCCGGAGCACACGAACACACCGCCCGCCTTCAGCAGCGGTCGCACGCGCGGCGCAAGGGCAATGATGACGTCCGCAACGATGTTCGCCACCACCACGTCATAGTCTCCGCCGAATTCGCGCTGCAGCTCCTTGTCCGCTGTCACGTCACCGGCGCGGACGGTGTAGCGGTCACGATCGACGCCGTTGAGCGCGGCGTTCTCGTAGGCAACATTTACGCATGTGGGGTCCACGTCGCAGGCAAACGCCCGCTCCGCGCCCAGGCGCAGCGCCGCAATGGAGAGAATACCGCTGCCACAGCCCAAATCCAGCACCTTTTCGCCGCCGTGGATCAGGCGGTCCAGCGCCGTCAGGCACAGTCGCGTGGTGGCGTGGCTGCCGGTCCCGAAGGTCAGCCCCGGATTCAAAATCAGCTTCACCCGCGACGCGTCCTCCGTCTGCTCCCATTCCGGCACCACCAGCAGCCGTTCGCCGATCTCCATGGGCTTGTAGAACTGCTTCCAGTTGTTCTCCCAATCCTCGTCTGCCACGTTCTCCATGGACAGGATCAGCGGGGCATACTCCGGGTGCTGCTTCTTGAGCGCGGAGAGCATGATCCGCACCTGCGCCAGCCGGTTCCAGCCCTCCGAGTTTTCTTCCAGATAGAAGGTGACGCGGCACTTGCCACGCTTTTCGTCAAGCAGCTTGTCGTCCACATAGTCCCAATACTGCCTGTTGTTTTCGAGAAAATCCTTGAACTCGCCTTCTTCGTCTATCATCAATGAGTCTATTTCATTGGCGGCGAGCAGCTCTGTAACCGCGTCGATCCCCGCGGGAACGGTGTCAATGTGCAGTTCTATCCACTTCATCGCTCGCTCCCAAAGAAGAACAGTCCCAGCGTACCCGCACCGGTGTGAGAGCCGATGACCGGCCCGATGTAATCGGCGCGGACATCGGTCACACCGAAGCGTTTTTTCAGTAGACTTACCACATAGTCCACGCTATCCTGCGCATCGGCGTGGCAAATAAACACCGTCTGCTCGCTCAGCGGGCGAGTGCCCAGCTCGTCCATCTTGTTGACCAGCTCCGTCAGCGCCTGCTTCATGCCGCGCGACTTGGACACCGGGGTCAGCTTGCCCTCCGCGTCGGTGTGCATGATGGGCTTGATCGAAAGCACGGTGCCGACAACGGCGCTGGTAGCGTTAAGCCGTCCGCCTCGACGTAAATGGTTGAGGTCCGCCACCGTGAACCAGTGATCCTGGTGCGGCGCCATCTTCCGAACCCACTCCGCTACCTCATCAATAGACTTATTTTCAGCCTTTTTCCTTGCGGCATACCAGACCAACATACCCTGTCCTCTGGAAGCTGCCAATGAGTCTATCACTATAATGCGGCTTTCGGGGAACTCCTGACGCAGCTCGTCCGCCGCGATACACGCGGATTGATAGGTGGTGGACAGAGCGCTGGAGAAATTGACGCACAGGATGTCCTTTCCCTCCAGCAGCACTGCGCGCATAGCGTCCGTGAAGTCGCCCACGTTGACGGCGGCAGTGGTACACTGCTTCCCGGCGCGGATATTCTTGTAAAACTCCTGCGGCGACATCTCCGCATGATCCGGCGTGTCCCTGCGGGTGACGCCGTCCATGGTGAAAGTCAGCGGCACCACGACCAGATGGCTCTCCGCGACCTCTGCCGCGCTGAGATCGCAGCAGCTATCCGTCATAATGACGTAATCACGCATATTCGTCCCTCCTGAATCTGATTTCAAAAACTACGTTACCTTTTCTTTTATACCACAATCGTGGAAAAAACGCAACCACTGATTATTTGCCAACGCAGAAGCGCTCAAAAATCCGCGACACCATGTCCTCCCGCGCGGTGCGCCCGGTCAACTCTCCGAGGGCGTTGGAGGCGGCTTCCACCTCCGTGAGCACCACATCTGGCGTCACGCCGCCGCGCAAGGCATCCAGCGCCGCGCGAACCGCCGTCAACGCGCGGCGCACGGCATCCGCCTGACGCGCGTTGGTCAGCAGCGTTCCGGCTTGCGGCGTCGGGAACAGCGCCGCGACGGCGGACTCCAGCGCGTCAAAGCCCTCGCCGGTGACACTGGAGACGGCAATGCCGTCCCCGCCGCCGCCGAGGTCGCGCTTGGTGCGCAGCAGCAAGCACGGCTTGCCGCTTGCCTTCGCCAGCGCCAGCGTCTCCGCGTCCTCCGGCGTCTCCGGGCGGCTGCCGTCGATCAGCGCCAGAATCAGGTCGGCGCTTTCGATGGCTTTCCGGGAGCGCTCCACACCCAGCCGCTCCACCGCGTCGTCGGTATCCCGCAGCCCGGCGGTATCGATGAGCCGCAGACGAATCCCGCCGACGATGGCGGATTCCTCCACCGTGTCGCGGGTGGTTCCCGCGATATCGGTAACGATAGCGCGGTCGTAGCCCACCAAACGGTTCAAAAGCGACGACTTGCCCGCGTTCGGCGCGCCGACGATGGCGGTGGCAACGCCGGATTTGACGAATCTGCCGCGCGCGTAGGTCGCGAGCAGGTCGGCAAGAGCGGCTTCGGTCTCCGCGAGTGTCGCTTCCACCTCCGCAGGGGAAGCGTAGGCAATGTCCTCGTCGGGGTAGTCCACCACGGCATAAAAGCGGCTGGCAATGTCCAGCAGGGCGTCGTAGCTTCGCTCCGCCAGACGCCGCAGCGCGCCGTCCACCTGTCCGGCGGCGTTACGCGCCGCTTCGGCGGTCTCCGCGTCCACCAGATCCACCACGGCTTCCGCTTCGGTGAGGTCCATTTTGCCGTGGAGGAACGCGCGCTTGGTGAACTCGCCCGCCTTCGCCTGTCTCGCCCCGGCAGCGAACGCCGCGGCAAGGGTCTCGTTGAGCACCACGGGGGAGCCGTGGCAGTGGATTTCCGCACCGCTCTCGCCGGTATACGAATGCTCGGCGGAAAAACGCACCGCCAGCGCGTGATCAATGACGCGCCCCTGCGCGTCGCGCACCGCGCCGTAAACCATGCGGCGGGGCGGCTGCTGAGACATGGGCAGACCGCTCGCGGGGGTAAACACCGCGTCCAGCACGAATGGAGTATTCTCCCCGCTCAATCGCACGATGCCCACGGCGGCGGGTACGGCGGCGGTGGCAATGGCGGCAATGGTATCCATAGGCAGCTCCCTTGATTTGATACTTTATTCTACCAGTATTCAGCGTCTTTTTCAACAAATAATGAGAGGGAGGGGCGAACGCCCCTCCCTCTCTCTGTGATATCAGTAAATCACGAGCAGGCCGATGGCAACCAGCAGTACGCCCAGCGCCATCCAGAACCACCATTTATTATAAAACAGCAACCGGTTCCGGGCGCCGCAGTTCGGACAGATCTCCTGGTTCGCCAGCATGCCTCCGCCGCAATACGGGCAACGGATGATTTCCTTCGACATGTGTTATCCTCTTTCACTTTAAAAAATAAAGTCTCTGAACCAGACGCACTATATCACACGGGGCTGTCAGCGTCAAGGAACACCTGTCGATGTTTACATTTTGTTAAGGCGCGAATGCAACAAAGCCCGGACGAAACCGTCCGGGCTCTGCGTGGTTCCATATTATTTTGCCTGCTGGGCTTCGATCTCCATGAGAGCGTCCTTGCGGGAGAGGTTCCAGCGACCCTTCTCATCGATCTCCATGAACTTGACCCAGATCATGTCACCGACGGAGACCACGTCCTCGACCTTCTCCACGCGCTTCTTGTCGAGGCGGGAAATGTGGACGAGACCGTCCTTGCCCGGCGCGATCTCCACGAACGCGCCGAACTGCATCAGGCGCACGACGCGACCGTAGTACAGCTTGCCCACCTCAGGGACGAACACGATGTCGTCGATGCACTTCTTCGCGGCGTCGCAGGCGGCGGCGTTGGGGGAGGAGATGTGGATGGTGCCGTCGTCGTCGATATCGACCTTCGCGCCGGTATCGGCAACGATCTTCTGGATCACGCTTCCGCCCTTGCCGATGACCTCACGGATGCGGTCGGGGTCGATGTGCATGGTGATCATCTTCGGCGCGTAGGGGCTGACCTCAGGGCGCGGCTCGGAGATGACGGGCAGCATGATCTGGTCGAGAATCTGGCAGCGGGCGTCGTAGGTGATGTCCAGCGCGTTCTCGATGATCGCCATGGTCAGACCGTCGTTCTTGAGGTCCATCTGGATGGCGGTGATGCCCTTCTTTGTACCGGCGACCTTGAAGTCCATCTCGCCGTGGAAGTCCTCCACGCCCTGAATATCGATGAAGGTGGTGAAGTCGTCGCCGTCCTGAATGAGACCGCAGGAGATGCCCGCGACGGGCGCCTTGATGGGTACGCCCGCGTCCATCAGCGCCAGCGTGGAGCCGCAGATGGAACCTTGGGACGTGGAGCCGTTGGAGCTGACCACCTCGGACACGACGCGGATGGCGTAGGGGAACTCCTCCTCGGAGGGGATGACGGGCAGCAGCGCGCGCTCGGCAAGGGCGCCGTGACCGATCTCACGACGGCCGGGGCTGCGGGCGGGCTTCGCCTCGCCGACGGAGTAGCTGGGGAAGTTGTAGTGGTGCATATAGCGTTTCTCGGTCTCTTCCCAGATGGTGTCCAGCTTCTGATTGGCGGACAGGGTATCGAGGGTGCAGACGGAGAGCACCTGCGTCTGACCGCGGGTGAACAGACCCGAACCGTGGACGCGGGGCAGGACGCCGACCTCGGCGGAGAGGGGACGGATCTCGTTCTTCTGGCGGCCGTCCACACGATGACCCTCCAGCAGCCACGCCTTGACGATCTTCTTCTGGAGCTTGTAGGTGATCTCCTCAAGGTACTGGTCCATGTTCTCATGGTCGGCGAGGTACTTCTCATGCCAGTGCTCGATCATCTCGTTCCAGCGGGACTCGCGGATGTTCTTGTCGTCGGTGTCCATGGCTGCCTTCGCCTCGTCCATGAAGTCGGCGCAGATCTTGTCGAACAGCTCGGTGTCGAAGTCCGCGTGCGGATAGTCAAACTTGGGCTTGCCGATCTCGGCAACCATCTGGTTGATGAGGTTGACCTGCTTCTGGTTCTCCTCGTGCGCCAGCTTGATGGCGGCGAGCATCTGATCGTTGGGCACCTCGTTGGCGCCCGCCTCGATCATGACGACCTTCTTGCCCGTGGAGACCACGGTCACGTCGAGGTCGGAGACCTTGCGCTGCTCGCTCGTCGGGTTCAGCACCAGCTGACCGTCGACCAGGCCGACCTTCAGCGCGCCGATGGGCCCGTTCCAGGGGATATCGGAGATGGCGAGCGCAGCGGACGCGCCGATGAGGGACGCGATCTCGGGGGAGCAGTCGTGATCGACCGCCATGACGGTCGCCATGATGGACACGTCGTTGCGGAAGTCATACGGGAAGAGCGGGCGGATGGGGCGGTCGATGACGCGGGCGGTCAGGATGCCCTTCTCGCCGGGACGACCCTCGCGGCGGTTGAAGCTGCCGGGGATGCGGCCCACGGAATAGAGCTTCTCCTCAAAGTCCACGGACATGGGGAAAAAGTCCACGCCGTCGCGGGGACGGGGCGCGGCGGTGACGCACACCAGCACGCGGGTGTCGCCGTAGCCGACCATGACGGCGGCGTTCGCCAACTCCGCCAGCTTGCCGACCTCAAGGAACAGGGGGCGACCCGCCACCTCCAGCTCATACTTGTGATAATTGGGGAACTGTCTCTTGGTGATGATGGTTGACATTGCATATCTCCTTTTGAAATGATTCTTCGGGAGCCTGTCCAGCCTTTAGCACTTGATTTCAAGGCCGAGCTTCGACCGCAAAATCAACTGCTAAAAGAGAAAAACGGCTCCCGGACGCGGGGGATAGATACGAAAAGACGCGGGGGAAGCGGCACTTCCCCCGCGACTGCGCTGTTTACTTACGAATGCCGAGCTTGGCGATCAGCGCACGATAGCGCTCGATGTCCTTCTTCATGAGGTAGTCGAGCAGACTGCGGCGCTTACCGATCATCTTGTACAGACCGCGGCGGGAGTGGTTGTCGTGGGCGTGTACCTTGAGGTGCTCGGTGAGCTGGTTGATGCGCTCGGTGAGAATGGCGACCTGCACTTCGGGGGAGCCGGTGTCGTTTTCGTGGGTACGGTTAGCCTCAATGATGGAGGTCTTCTGGTCTTTGAGCATCATGGATTGTGTTCCACCTTTCGTTTGATTCTCCCGCGGCTGCGTCAGGGAGCAGGTGGACTGTCCGCAAACGAGGCCGGGGAATATGCCTGAGCATAGTATCACAGTTTTCCCATGGGGTCAAGAAAAATTTGCACCTATCAAGAAAAAAGAGGGCTTGCGCCCTCTTTTTCACTTTTTGATCGCCTTGAAGTAGTCGCGCGTCACCTTGATGACCACAGGGCTGAGCAGCAGCAATCCGATCAGGTTCGGGATCGCCATGAGTCCGTTGAGCGTGTCGGAGATGTCCCACACCAGCGTGAGGTCCGCCACCGCGCCGAGCACGATCACGACGACGAACAGCAGCTGATAGGGCTTCACCGCCTTGTGACCGAACAGGTACTCGATGCAGCGCGTGCCGTAGAGCGACCAGCCGAGGATCGTGGACGTGGCGAAGAGCAGCAGACCGATCGCCAGCAGCGACGCGCCGAACTTCGGTCCGAACACCGTGGAGAAGCCCGCGATGGTGGTGGTCGCGCCGGCGAGAGCGCCCTCGCCCCAGTGACCTTCCGCCACGCCGGAGCACAGGACGACCAGCGAGGTCAGCGTGCAGATGACGATGGTGTCCATGAACACCTCGAAGATGCCGTAAAGCCCCTGCTTGACGGGGTCGCGCTCGGAGGTGGAGGCGTGGGCGATGGGCGCGGAGCCGAGGCCCGCCTCATTGGAGAACACGCCGCGACCGACGCCCTTGGTCATGGCGAGACGGATGGTGATGCCCGCCGCGCCGCCGACGACGGCGGAGGGGTTGAACGCGCCCTTGAAGATCATACCGAACACGGCGGGGATCGTGCCGGCGTGAGCGATGACCACGATCACCGCGCAGACGATGTAGATGGCCGCCATGAACGGCACCAGCTTTTCCGTGACCTGGCCGATGCGCTTCACGCCGCCGATGACGACGAGACCGACAAAGATCGCGATGACGATGCCGGTCACGAGCGCAATGGTACTCTTCGCGTCCACGGCGGCGGGGTTGAACGCCTGCGCCACCTGATTGACGGAGTCGGCGATGGAGTTGATCTGGGAGATGTTGCCGATGCCAAACGCCGCGATGGCGCCGAGGACGGCGAAGACCGTGCCCAGCCACTTGAAATGCTTGCCGAGACCGTTTTTAATGTAGTACATCGGGCCGCCGACCCACTCGCCGTTTTCGTTGCGCTCGCGATACTTCACCGCGAGCAGCACCTCGGCGTACTTGGTGCACATGCCGACGAGCGCCGAAATCCACATCCAGAACACCGCGCCGGGACCGCCGAGGATGATCGCGCCGGTGACGCCGGCGATGTTGCCGGTGCCGACGGTCGCCGCCAGCGCCGTGGTCACCGCCTGAAACGGGGTGATCTCGCCGTGACCTGCCTCCGCCTTGTGAAAGACCTTGCCGATGGTGTTCTTCATCGCGTAGCCGAATTTGCGGAACTGCACAAAGCCCGTGGAAATGCTCAGGTACAATCCCGTACCGACCAGCAGCACCAGCATCACCGGGCCCCAGACGAAACCGTTGATGGCGCTGTTGATCTGAATGATCGCATCCATTTTTTTCACTCTCCTAAACTTATCTATTAATTTTTTTGAACTAAGACTTCAAAAATTTCTATGAGACTATACCAAAGAATCTCCCTTTTGTCAATAGACAAACGCTATTCTGGTGCCTTTTCCACAATGCCCGCGAGATTTTGAAAATGGCTCTTGACAAATCATACAGAGCAGGCTATCCTAACTGTACTAGAACAGTTAATACAGTTCATCGAAAGGGGGAGCACCGTTGATCACTTTAAACTACCGCGACGCGCGTCCGATCTACGAGCAGGTCAAGGACGGGCTGCGCAAGCTGATCGTCAGCGGCGCCATTGCCGACGGGGAGAAGCTGCCGAGCGTGCGGCAGCTCGCGAGCCAGCTCGCCATCAATCCCAACACCATCCAGCGGGCGTACAACGAGCTGGAGGCGGAGGGCTACGCCGCGTCGGTGCCCGGCAAGGGCAGCTTTGCCGTGCGCGGCGAGCGCGCCCAAGACGACGCCCGGCGGCGGGAGCTTGCCGAGCGACTGCGGGAGACCGCCGCGGAGCTGCGCGCCATGGGCATGAGTCAGGCTGAGATCGAAGCGCTGTGCAAGGAGGGAGAAGAGAAATGATTGAAGTCAAACACCTCGTCAAGACCTTTGACGGATTCCGCGCGCTGGACGACGCCAACGTGACCGTGCCGCAGGGCGCGATCTACGGGCTGGTGGGTCCCAACGGCGCGGGCAAGACCACGCTGCTGCGGCACCTGACCGGCGTGTACCGGCAGGATTCCGGCACGCTCACCTTGGACGGGCAGGCGGTGTGGGAGAATCCCGCCGTCAAGACGCGCATCGCGTCCATCCCCGATGACTGGTACTATTTTATGCAGGCGGGCATCGGGGAAATGATGGCATATTACAAGGGCTTTTATCCCCGGTTCAGCATGGAGCGCTATGAGAAGCTGAAATCCGTGTTCGAGCTGAACGAAAAGCAGCCCATCCGCCGCATGTCCAAGGGTATGCAGAAGCAGGCGGCGTTCTGGCTGGCGATGAGCTGCATGCCGGACTACCTCATTCTCGACGAGCCGGTGGACGGGCTGGACCCCGTGATGCGCCGTCAGGTCTGGGGGCTGATCATGCAGGACGTGGCGGAGCGGGGGACGACGGTGCTGGTGTCCTCCCACAACCTGCGCGAGCTGGAGGACGTGTGCGACCACGTCGGCATCATGAACAAGGGCAAGGTGCTCTTAGAACGCAGCCTGTCCGAATTGCAGGACAACACGGTGAAATTGCAGGTGGTGTTCGACGGCGACGCGCCGACGCTGCCGGAGACGCTCACCGTGCTGCACCAAAGCGTCGTGGGGCGCGTGCACACCATCATCTTCCGCGGCGCGCAGCATGACATCGAAGCCGCGCTGGCGCAGTTCCAGCCGGTTTTTCTGGAAGCCGTGCCGCTGACGCTGGAGGAAATCTTCATCTATGAGCTGGGAGGCGCTGACTATGCAGTCAAAGACATCATTCTTTAACCGGACGGTTTTCCTGCACGACTTAAAGCGCTGGTGGCCGCTGACGGCGGGCTATACGCTGCTCTGGCTCTTCCTGCCGCTGGGGTTGCTGACCGCGCTCAACCACGACCCGTATCTCAGCGCGTGGAACGCGCAGTATGACGCGCTGAACATCGCCGGCAACGTCGGCTATTGGAGCGCGTTTTTCACGGGCATCCTGTTCGCCATGGCGGCGTTCTCGTACCTCACCAATCCCCGCGCCACCTACGGACTCCACGCCCTGCCGGAGCGGCGCGAGACGCTGTACGTCACCCACTATCTCGCGGGGCTTTGCAGCCAGCTCGCCCCGCTGCTGCTTACCGTTCTGCTGTCCATGGCGGCGCTGGCGACGCACGGCGCGTTCAGCGCGCGGCTGCTGGAGCAGATGTCGCTCTCGCTGATGCTGCCGCCGCTGTTCTTCTACTCCTTCGCCGTGTTTTGCATGATGTTCACCGGACAGATTTTAGCCGCGCCGGTGTTCTACGGTGCGCTGAACGTGCTGGTGGTGGGCATGGAACTGCTGGTCAAGGCGTTCGCGGGCAACTTCCTCTACGGCTGGATGGACAGCATCGAACCGACGCTCACGGCGTTCTCGCCCATCGTCAAGCTGGTGGAAAACGGCGTCCGCGCCACGCAAAAAACCTATGAGGTTCTGGAAAACGGCGTCACCCTCGTGGAAGAGACCCATGAGCTTTATCTCCTCGGCCTCGACTGGCTGCTGATCTACACCGCCGCGGGTCTGGTGTTCGCGGCGCTGGGGCTGCTGGTCTACCGCAAGCGTCACAGCGAGGCGACCGGCTCCACCGTCGCGATCGACTGGGCGCGTCCCATCTTCAAGTACGGCGTCACGTTCTGCGCGGCGCTGGCGCTGGGGCAGCTGCTGTACTTCCTGTTCTTCGGGCAGTTCCGCTCCTCCGGCAGCTACTCGCTGCCCGGCACGCTGGGCTGCATGGCGCTGGCGGGACTGATCGGCTACTTCCTCGCGGAGATGCTGCTCAAAAAGAGCTTCCGCGTGTGGAAGTCCGGCTGGCGCGGCGCGGTCGCCGTGGTCGCCGTGCTGGTCGCCATGGGCTGCGCCATGACCCTCGACCTCACGGGCTACGAGGGCTATGTGCCGGACGTGGACGACGTGCAGGCCGCCACCGTGAGCATGAACCTCTACAACAGCAGCGCCCACACCTACCTGTTCGGCATCCGTGACCCCGAGACCATCCGTCTCATCACCGAGGCGCACCAGTCCGTGGTCAGCGACAAGGCGCGGCAGCTGGAATGGAATGACGGTTCGCAGCAGCGGGATTACAGCGAGACCGGCGCCGCCTACGGCTACCTCTCCGTGGACTACACCCTCAGCGACGGGCGGCTTGTCCAACGCCGCTATCCCCATATCGTCATCTTTGCCGATGAGCTGGACGATCCTGACTCCCTCGCCGCGACGCTCACCGCGCTGAACAACTCCGAGACGGCCGTGGTTGCCCGCACGCTGGGGCGCTATTACTACAACAGCGACACCGACCCGCGCACCCTGCCCGATCTGCGCTTCACCGGCGGCGACGTCTACCTGTATCGCGACGACTCCCGCGACCGCGTGCTGACCGCCCACGAGGCGGAGCTGATCTACGACGCGGTGCTGCGCGACGTGGCGGCGGAACACGTCAGCGCCTCGCTGTTTGAAAACGAGCCTGTCCTGAACGCCGATATTACGCTCTACGCCACCTACAGCGCCCCCGATCATCCCGGCGACCGCGGCGTGTCCGTTACCCATCCCTCCGACGTGCCGCCGGGACGGGACATGGTGACCTACGATCTGGAGATCACCGAGCGCATGACCGAGACCGTCGCGACGCTCCGCGCCATGGACGTGGACGTGACGTTCGGGTAAAACCAATCAAAAGGGACGGCTTTTCGAGCCGTCCCTTTTGCTGTATCCGGTTGTCAGAAGATGGGCGAGCCGTCCCCCCGCAGGGCAAACAGACGCATGCTCATCCCGTTGTAGTCCTTGGTCAGCCTGGAAAAGCAATAGGTGTGGAACCCGCGCTCCGCGCTCAGCGAATCAGCGTCGAGCATCCGTCCGCCCTCCTCGGTATAGATCGCGCAGCACAGCGTCGCGTCCTCCAGAGAGAAGAAGCTCACATACACGCCGTCCCTCGTGGCTTCCAGCCACGCGTATTGCGGATTGACGTGATCGCCGGTCACGCCGCCGTTCCAGGTGTAGTTGAAGTGCAGCAGCGCGGTGTCCGCGAGATCGATGTCCGCCGCGGCTTCGCCGATGAGGTTGTCGGTAAAGGAAACGCTGTCGCTGAGGTACAGCTTGGCGTTCGCCGCCGTGGTGACCGCGTAAGCGCCCCGGCTGCCCGTCACGGCGCAGCGGCACAGCTCCGCGATCGCGCGGTGATCCTCCGTTCCCGCGCCGAGGTCGAGCATCGCGCCTGTCGCCGGAACGCCGTTTCCGTCCAGCGCCACATCAAAAAGGTCCAGCATTCCGCCCGCGTCGACGGAGAAGAGAACGCCCGCGTAGCTCTCGCCGCGCCGGATGGCGGGCGCCGCCCGCTGCGTGTTCCCGAACAGCCGGAGATAGTCGCCGTCGGGCACCGTGACCCGCGCGTCCGCGTCCAGATCGCCCACCAGCTGCACGGTAATCATCCGCGCGTTGTAGTTGTTGTAGCGCAAAACGCCGATCACCTCGCTCAGGCGACTTGCCTTCGCGCCGTCCGGCACACGCAGCAGCAGCTCTTCGGGTACCCACTCGTCCACCTCGGCGATGTAGTCGGCGGTGAGCGCGGGCGCTTCCAGCGTCAGACCGTCGATCGCGTATCGAATCTGGGTCATCGCCGCGTGATCCTGCCTCGGCTCGCCCTCGTGCGCGGTGAAATAGCGGTTGTCTGCAAAGTACCGGTACGTCCAGGTTTGATAGAATACCAGCGCGTCCTGATACCCCAGGTCGTCAAGGTCGTCGCGCTCATCGTCCCAGGTCACGTCCACCGCGTACCAGACGCCGTTGTCATAGGGGCGGATGATGTTCCACTCGTGGTTGTTTTGGAGCGTATCGCCGCTCATGTCGCCGTCGCCGTCCACGGTGGCGCAGGGGAGACCGACCCTCTGACAAAGCAGCTCGAACGCCTCCGAGTACCCCTCGCACACCACGCCGCCGCGATCGCCGCTGCCGAAGGTCAGCTCCACCAGCGCCCCGTAGGCACAGTGCGCCATTTCGAACGCCTCATAGCCGGGATCGTCCCGACTCACCGAATGGACCGCGTCATGGTTATAGAAGCAGTTCTTGCACAGATAATCGTGGATGTACCGGTATTGTTCCAGCGCGGGCTTGTCCGGCATACCTTCACTGGTAAACCCGTCATAAAACTCGTCAACCGCAGCGTCCAGCTTTATGATCCGCTCGATCGCGTAGTCATCCCATGCGTAAACATACAACACCAGATAGGGCGAATGTCCGGTTTGATCCACATAATGCCAGGTATTTCGGTATGTATCCCAGTCAAAATAGGAAACCGTCGAGCCGAGCGCGATCTCCTCTCTGGGCAGGTCGTTCTCGAACGCGCTGCGCACCGTGTAATAGCAGTCTCGCAAGTAGGTTTCGTAGTTCTCCTCCGTCAGACCGGTCAGATTCTCCGCCCGCACGGGAAAATAGAACTTCCCGTCCTCGTCCTGAAGATAGGCTTTTTCCTCCCCGTTGACGGCTGCCCGGACCGCGTCCCTCAGCGCGAGATAGATCTGCTGACCGTCGTGGTCGAGCTGGTCGAAATACCGACCGGAAAAGGGCGCTTCGCTCCGCGTCCCGCTCGCGGCGAACACGGGTTCGGCGTCTGTCCGTACCGCCTCCTCCGGCATCGCCCACCACGACGCCTCGTCGGCGGCAAACGCGTTCACGGAAAGCGCCAGCGCGCCCGCCAGCGCCAACAGCAGCACCACCGTTTTTTTCATCATCCCATCTCCCTTACCGCAGTTTTCCATTATTTTATCATATCCGCGCTTCGTCCGTCAATCCGTTGCCCGGCGCGCCGAAAAGCTTGACAAACGCTCCATTATCTAATAATATATGTGGTTGTTATGCAAATTTGTCACGGGAGAGACGACCTATGGAATACAAACAGACGCTGAATATGCCCAAGTCCGGCTTCCCCATGCGGGCGGGACTGCCCAACCGTGAGCCGGAAATGCTCAAGAAATGGGAAGAGCTGGATATCTACCGCGAGCTGCTCAAGAAGAACGAGGGCAAGCCCCGCTTCTCGCTGCACGACGGCCCTCCGTTCTCCAACGGCAACCTGCACATGGGCCACGCGCTCAATAAGGCGCTCAAGGACTTCATCATCCGTTCCCACGCCATGCGCGGGTACTACACGCCGTACATCCCCGGCTGGGACAACCACGGCATGCCCATCGAAAGCGCCATCATCAAGAAGAACAAGCTCAACCGCAAGGCGATGAGCGTGCCGGAGTTCCGCTCCGCCTGCCATGAGTTCGCCGACCACTACATCGACGTGCAGCGCGAGGGCTTCAAGCGCATGGGCGTCGTCGCCGACTGGGAGCACCCCTATAAGACCATGGACCCCGGCTTCGAGGCGGAAGAGGTTAAGGTTTTCGGCGCGATGTTCCGCAAGCGCTACATCTACAAGGGTCTCAAGCCCGTGTACTGGTGCCCCAAGGACGAGACTGCCCTCGCCGAGGCTGAGATCGAGTATCAGGACGACCCCGTCACCACGGTGTACGTCAAGTTCCCGATGCACGACGATTCCGGCAAGCTCAGCCACCTCGATCACGCGAAGCTCAGCTTCGTGATCTGGACGACGACCATCTGGACGCTGCCCGGCAACCTCGCCATTGCCATGCACCCGGACGAGAGCTACGCCGTCGTGCGCAACAAGGAAAACGACGAGATGTATATTCTCGCTGAAGCCCTCGTGAGCAAGGTCATGAAGGTCGGCGGCGTGGAGGACTACGAGATCGTCGAGACCCACCCCGGCAACTTCTACGAGAACATGCTCGCCAGGCACCCGTTCCTCGACAAGACCTCCCGCCTTGTGAACGCCGACTACGTCACCATGGACAGCGGCACCGGCTGCGTCCACACCGCCCCCGGCTTCGGCGCGGACGACTATGAGACCTGCAAACGCTACGGCATGGACATGGTGGTGCCGGTTGACGACCGCGGTCGCCACACCGACTATGCGGGCAAGTACGCCGGCATGGCCACCGACGAGAGCAACCCCGTCATCCTCGCGGACATGAAGGAGAGCGGCGCGCTGTTTGCCGCCGAGGACATCGTTCATAGCTATCCGCACTGCTGGCGCTGCAAGGGTCCCATCATCTTCCGCGCCACGCCGCAGTGGTTCTGCTCCGTGGAAGCGTTCAAGGACGACGCCTGTGCCGCCGCGGACGACGTGCGCTGGGTGCCCGACTGGGGCATCGACCGCATGAAGTCCATGATCCGCGAGCGCAACGACTGGTGCATCTCCCGCCAGCGCAAGTGGGGTCTGCCGATCCCCGTGGTGTACTGCCCCGACTGCGGCAAGCCCATCTGCACCGACGAGAGCATCGAGGCGATCTCGAACCTCTTTGCGAAGGAAGGCTCCAACGCCTGGTTTGAAAAGGAAGCCTCCGAATTCCTGCCGGACGGCTTCGCCTGCCCGCACTGCGGCTCCAAGGGTCCGTTCACCAAGGAGGAGGACACGCTGGACGGCTGGTTCGACTCCGGCTCCACGCACTTCGCTTCCATGCAGAAGGATCAGGGCTTCTGGCCCGCCGACATGTATTTGGAGGGTCTCGATCAGTACCGCGGCTGGTTCCAGTCGAGCCTGCTGACCGCCGTCGGAGCGCTGGGCAAGGGCGCGCCGTTCAAGCAGTGCGTCACCCACGGCTGGACTGTGGACGAGCAGGGGAAGGCGATGCACAAGTCGCTGGGCAACGGCGTCGATCCCGCGGACGTGTTCAAGCAGTACGGCGCGGATATGCTTCGCCTGTGGGCGGCGAGCGCCGACTACCACGCGGATGTGCGCTGCGGCGAGAATATCTTCAAGCAGCTGAGCCAAAACTATCTCAAGTTCCGCAACACCTGCAAGTTCATGCTGGACAATCTGGTCGGCTTCGACCCGAACCACTTGATGCCGGCGGAGGAAATGGCGGAGCTGGATCGCTGGCTCATCACGAAGCTGAATGAGCTGGTGGAGAAGGTGGAGCAAGCCTACAACGACTATGAGTTCCACATCATCACCCACGCGGTCAACGACTTCTGCGTCGGCGTGCTCTCCACGTTCTACCTCGACATCGTCAAGGACCGTCTCTACTGCGACGCGGAGGATAGCGACTCCCGCCTTTCCGCGCAGACCGCGCTGTACCTGACGCTGGATACGCTCACGAAGCTCTTCGCGCCGATCCTCGCGTTTACCTGCGATGAAATCTGGCTCGCCATGCCGCACAAGGACGGCGACGATGTGCGCAACGTGCTGTTCAACGACATGAACAAGCCGTTCGCGGAGTACGCCCTCACCGGCGACCTCTCCCGCTGGGAGACCGTCCGCACGCTGCGCGACAGCGTAAACGCCGCGTTGGAGACCGCCCGCGCCGAGAAGAAGATCGGCAAGAGCCTCGAAGCCGCGGTCGTACTGACCTGCGACGATCCCGCCGCGCTGCCGGACACCGATCTCGCCGACCTGTTCATCGTCTCCCAGATTGAAGTAAAGCAGGGCGAGCTGAACGTAGAGGTCAAGGCGGCGCAGGGCGTCAAATGCCCGCGCTGCTGGAAGTTTTCGCCGTCTGCAGACGCGGATGGGCTGTGCCCCCGCTGCGCGGAGGTCATGAGCAAGCTGCCGAAGCTTGATTAAGGGACGCTCCTGAAAGCGTAGGTTTTGGCGAACTTTATACCGGGGTGTCTGCTAACCCCCGTTATCAAAACAGAAAGGACATGCGTTTCCTATGCAATCCAATGGGTTTACTACTAAGTATCTCACCCGCGCCGCCATCATCGCGGCACTCTACGTCGTGCTCACCTATCTCGCTGGGCTGATGAACCTCGCCTACGGACCGGTGCAGTTCCGTTTTTCCGAGGCGCTGACCGTGCTGTCGTTCCTGTTCCCTGAGGCGATTCCGGGACTGTTCGTCGGCTGCGTCGTCTCCAACCTCATCAGCCCCTACGGTATGCTGGACCTCGTGGTCGGCTCCGCCGCCACGCTGCTCGCCGCCATCTGGACGGCAAAGTGCCGCAAGCGTTGGTTCGCCCCCATGCCGCCGGTCATCGCCAACGCCGTGCTGGTGGGCGCCATGATCGCCTGGTATGAGGCGGGCTTTGGCGCGGGATTCCTTGCCGCGTTTGTTTACAACGCCGCCACCGTCGGTCTCGGCGAACTGGTCGTGTGCTATGTGCTGGGTCTGCCGCTGCTGAAGGTGCTGGAAGATCGCGGCGTCAAAAAAGCGCAAGTCTATCTGTAATTTATACAGTCTATTACTTTTTTACGCAATTCAAATCGATATCCTGCAATAAGTCTATTCCAATCAGGAGCGTGTATGGCGGATCTGGCAGTGTTTGCACAATCGAATACCGCCGCGCGCATCCGCTCTGCGGCGTCGCGGGGAACGCTCAGCCACGCGCTGATTTTTTCCGGCGCGTCCGACCGGGTGATCGCGGCGAGATACGCCGCCGCGGGCTACGTCTGCACAGCGGAGGGCGAGCGCCCGTGCCTGCAATGCGCCCACTGCCGCAAGGTCATGGCGGACATCCACCCTGACGTGAACTATGTCCGCGACAGCGAGCACAAGGAGCTGTCCGCGGAAACCGTTCGCGCCATGCGCTCCGACACGTTTATCCGTCCCAACGAGGCGGAGCGCAAGGTCTACATTTTTGAGGATTGCTCGATTCTCAACGTGCGCGACCAGAATATCCTGCTCAAGACCATTGAGGAGGGACCGTCCTACTGCGCGTTCCTCTTCTGCGCGGAGAATTCCGCCGCGCTGCTGCAAACCATCCGCTCCCGCTGCGTGGAGTGGAAGCTGGGCGGGACGGATACCGTGCCGGACAGCGACCGCGCGGACGCCATCGAACTCTGCCGCCTGTCCGCCAAGGGCAGCGCCGCCTCCCGCGCCGCGTTCACCGCGAAACTGGAGAACGGCAAGCGCAAGCGGGACGATCTGTGCGCGTTGTTTGAGGAAGCGCGGCTGCTGTTCGCGGACGCGCTGCTCGCGCAGTACGGCGCCGAGCCGGAGGACGCGCAGGTGGCGCAGGGGCTTGCAAAGCATCTCACACGCGCGAAGCTGATGCGCATGATCGAGCTGCTGGACAGCTATCGCCGGTACTGCGGCTACAATGTGAGCGCAGGCTCCACACTCGGCGGCTTCGCCGTCGAGTGGGAGCGCATTCTTACGCGCTGAACGCGCAAGAATGCCATGTCATGCCATTTTGCTCGCCGCGTGTCGCGGCAACCGCAAAATTTGGCTCGGCGGCTTCGCCGTCGAGTGGGAGCGCATTCTTACACGCTGAACGCGCAAGAATGCCATGTCATGCCATTTTGCTCGCCGCGTGTCGCGGCAATCGCAAAATTTGGCTCGGCGGCTTCGCCGTCGAGTGGGAGACAGTTTTGAAATAAGAGGCAACATCTATGACTGAAATCATCGGTATCCGCTTCCGCGGCGGTCCAAAGGAATACTATTTTGATCCGCGCGGCATCACTGTCGAGCCGGGTCAGTACGTCATTGTGGAGACGGCGTCGGGGCAGGAGTACGCCCGCTGCGTCACCGGCAATCGTGAAGTGGAGGACAGCGAGGTGGTGCAGCCACTGCGTGCGCTGCTGCGCGTCGCCACGGAGAACGACAAGCGCACCTGGGAGCTGAACCGGGAACGCGAGAAGGACGCCATGCGCGTCTGCCAGAAGAAAATCCTGCAGCACGGTCTGGACATGAAGCTTGTCCGCGTGGACTGCAACTTTGACGGCAGCAAGATCATCTTTTACTTCACCAGCGAGGGGCGCGTGGACTTCCGGGCGCTCGTGCGCGATCTCGCGGCGGAGTTCCGCGCCCGTATCGAGCTGCGCCAGATCGGCGTGCGCGACGAGGCGAAGCTCCTCGGCGGCATTGGTATCTGCGGCCGACCGTTTTGCTGCGCCGAGTTTCTCGACGACTTCATTCCCGTCTCCATCAAGATGGCGAAAACCCAGAACCTCAGCCTCAACCCCACCAAGATTTCCGGCACCTGCGGGCGGCTGATGTGCTGCCTCAAGTACGAGCAGGACGCCTATGAGGACGCGGTGCGCCGCTGCCCGAAGCAGGATTCCTTCGTGCTTACGCCCGACGGCACGGGCAACATCACCAACGTCGACCTGCTGCGTGAGCAGTCCGTGGTGCGGCTGGACGACGCCCCCGAGGCTCCCAAGCGTTACCACAACTGTGAGCTGAATGTGCTGCGCAACGGCAAAGGCTCGCGCGAGGGCATCGTGATCCCCCGCGAACGCCCTGAGCGTTACCGCGCGCCGGAGGAGGACACGCCCTTTGAGGAGGCGCTGGCATTCCTCAGCGACGAGGACGACGAGGACAAGCGCCGTTCCCGCCGCGGCGGGCGCGGCCGTCGGCGTGGCGCTGAGAAGCCGGACACGGCGCCGGAGAAAGCAGCGCCGAAGGCTGACAAGCCCCGCGGCGAGCGCCGGCGCGGGGAAAAGAGCGATAAGCCCAAAGCGGACAAGCCCGACAAACCCAAAGCGCCCAAAGCGGAGCAGCCCAAGGCAGAGGAGGGCGACAAGCCCCGCCGCCGCCATCGCGGCGGACGCGGTCATCGCCGTGGCGGCGACGCGCCCAAGACGGAGGCGTGAGCGTGGGGAAATTCGACCGCGTGCTGCTCGCCAGCGACTTTGACAATACCCTCGTCCACACCAAAGCGGCGCTGGACGCCGGCTCCACGGAGCTGCCGCCCATGCCCGTCCGCAACCGCGAGGCGCTGGAGTACTTCACCCAGAATGGCGGATACTTTTCCGTGTCCACCGGTCGCGCGCTGCCCGCCTTTGCCCGATACGCCGTCGACCTGCCCATCAACGCCCCTTGCATCATCGCCAACGGCGCGGGACTGTACGACTTCCGCACCGGAGAGTATGTGGAAACGGCGTTTCTGGACGAGGGGGTGCGTGCGCACATCGCGGAGTTGCTGCGCTATGACCCGAAGCTGCCCTTTGAAATCTACCACACCGACCGCCGCATCCACGCCATGCACCCCAACCACTACATTCTCAACCACGAGCACCTCACGCGCACGAAGATTGAAGTAGTGGAGAGCTTCGACACGGTGGATTTTCCGCTGGTGAAGCTGCTCTTTGAGGACGACCGCGATAAGTTGGACGCGCTGTTCCGCTATATCCGCGCCCAGGACTGGGCGAAGCGCTACGAGCTGATCTACTCCAGCGACAACCTGCTGGAGCTGACCGCGCGGGGCGCGACCAAGGGCGCCATGGTACTGCGGCTGGCGGAGCGTCTGGGCGTCGCGCGGGACGATCTGTACTGCATCGGCGACCACGGCAACGACATCTCCATGGCGAAACTGTCCGCCATCCGCTTCGCTCCCGCCAACGCCATCGACGACATGAAGGCGTTGCCGGACATGCACATCGTTTCCCACTGCGCGGACGGCGCGATCGCCGACGTGATCGAGGCGCTGGATCGAAAATACTGAATCAAAAACCGGAAATGCAGCTGCATTTCCGGTTTTTTTGTCTATTTCGTCGGTCTATTTTCGGTCTTTCTATCAATAATATCTATCGGTCGATTTTCCGCAGCATGGCGGTGAATTCATCGGGCAGGGGGCAGGAAAGCTCCACCGCCTCGCCGGTACGCGGATGCTGAAACCGCAGAGCGACGGCGTGGAGACACTGCCCCGTAAGCCCCGGAACCGGCTTTTTTGCACCGTAAACGGTGTCTCCGAGGATGGGGTGACCGAGGTACGCCATGTGGACGCGAATCTGGTGGGTGCGCCCCGTTTCCAGCTTGCAGCGGACATGCGTATAGCCCGGATAGCGGGCGATGACCTCCCAATGGGTCACGGCGTCCCGCCCGCCGGCGACCACCGCCATGCGCTTGCGGTCGCGCGGGTCGCGGGCAATGGGCGCGTCCACGGTGCCGCTGTCCTCGCGGAGATTTCCCACGCAAATAGACTCATAAGTTCGCGCGAGTCGATGCGTTTTCAGCTGTTCCGCAAGGCTCTGATGCGCCAAATCGTTCTTCGCGGCGATGATCAGGCCGCTGGTATCCCGGTCAATGCGATGCACGATGCCGGGGCGCAGCGCCCCGCCCACGCCGGAAAGGGAATCCCCGCAGTGGTAGAGCAGGGCATTGACCAGCGTCCCGTCAGGATGCCCCGGTGCGGGATGCACCACCAGTCCTGAGGGTTTGTTGACCACGATCACATCCCCGTCCTCGTACACCACGCTGAGCGGGATATTCTGCGGCACGGCGTCGATCGGCTCAGGCTCCGGCAGGGTGACGGTCACCGTCTCCGCGCCGGTGAGTTTACTACTCTTAGATGCGAGTTTACCATCAACCAGAACCGCGCCGTCCTCAATCAGCCGCGCGGCGGCGGAACGGGTCACGCCCTCAATCGCTTCCGCAAGGAAAGCGTCAAGCCGCTTACCGTTCCCGGTTTCTGTTGTCAGAACGATGGGTTCCATGCCGGTTCTCCCAATTTTTTGCGTCAGATTTGTCGTAATACCCGAGGTAGTAGACCGCCGCCGCGGCGGTGCCGCAGGTGACGAAGATATCCGCGACGTTGAACACAGGGAAGTCGATGAACTCTGTTGCCAGCATATCCACAACATACCCGTTTACTATGCGGTCAATGAGGTTTCCTATGCCGCCGCCGATGATGAGCCACAGCGACCAGACCCCCAGCGGATGCCGCACAACAGTGGTCACGAGCCAGAAGATCGCCGCGATGCCCACGCCGGTCACGCCGATGAGCAGCCAGCGCGCGCCGGAAAAGCTCGACCACGCCGCGCCGTAGTTGTGGACGCGCTGGAGCCGCAGCAGTCCGGGCAGCAGCGCCGCCGTCTGTCCCAGCTCCAGATTCTGCACCACCGCGCGCTTCACATATTGGTCGATGATGACCACCCACGCCGCCGCCATGACCGCAAACATACGCTCCTGCTGACGGCGCACGCCGAAGTAGACCGTCATGGCGATGATAAACACCAAAACGGCGAAGTAGAGTAAAATCTGCTGTCCGATCATGGCGCCGCCTCCGTTTCCGCGAGGGTGATGACGAGCATGCCGTCCGTCGGGCGCTGAACGTCGTCCGCGGCGACCAGCTCCAGCGTGTCGGGCAGTGCGTTCACATCCTCGACGCTCACCAGCCACTTCCCGTCGCCCAGCGGCATACCGTGCTTCGCGAGCCAATCCGACGCGCCCTCGCCGCCGAGCGTCATCACGGGCAGTTCTTCGTTCGCTTCCTCCAGCTCCGCCGCCTCTGGAAGCGCGGCGGTGGTCATGGTCTTGTTCTCGCGCAGCGCACCGCCGTCCAGCGCGTCCTCAACGGTGTCATATTCCACGATTTCCGCGGGTGCCTCCGTCGCCGTCATCGGCGCGGTTTCCGCTTCAGCAGCTTCCGCGGCTTCTTCCATCACGGACTCCGCCGCGTCTTCCGTGCCGCCCGACATACTAGTCATCCCATCTGACGCACCGTAAACCACCGCGCTCCGCGCACTGGACGCCATCGGCGGCTCCGCGCCGCCCATGCGGAACATCCGCGGCACGCTGACGATTGCCAGCACCGCCGCCGCGGCGGCAAGAGACGCGATCAGCCGCCGGTTGCGGCGACGCAAGGTCAGATTCCGCTCGTTTTCCTCGTTATCGACTGAATCAATCGATTTATTCGGCTCATTTTCATGCAGCCGTGCCAGGACGCACTCCGCGAAGCCGTTCGGCACGGATGGCGTATCCATGCGGCTTAGCGCGTCATGTACGGCGGTTAATTCTATTAAATAAGTCTGGCACGCGGGGCAGGACGCCAGATGCGCCGTGACTTCCGCCTGTTCCGCGTCGTCCAGCTCGCCGTCCAGCAGGGCGGAGAGCTTTTCCCTGTATTCGTCGTGGTTCATCGCGTCTCCGCCCCCTTTCGTTCTGTGTGGTTGGACGCGGCTCGGTCAAAAAAGTTCCCGCTCGCCGCCAAATTGTTGCGCAGCGCCTGACGCGCGCGGCTGATGCGGGACTTCACCGTACCCACGTCCAGCTGCGTCACAGCGGCGATCTCTGTGTAGGAGAGCTGTTCCAGCTCCCGCAGGATCAGCACCTGCCGGTAGTGATCGGGCAGGGCATAGAGACCCTCCCGCACCAGACGCTGCTCCTCCGAGCGTTCCGCCGCTTCCTCCGGCTGCGGCGCGGGGTCTGCCGGGTCGAGCCGCGCCTCCTCGTCGTCCAGCGACACATCGCCGCCGTGCTTCTTCTCCCGCCGCAGCAGGTCAAGGCTGGCGTTCGTCGCAAGGCGATAGAGCCACGTCGAGAACTGCGCGTCCGCGCGGTAGCCGCCAATCCCGCGCCAGACGGCGAGGAATGTGTCCTGCGCCGCCTCCAGCGCGTCGTCCTCGTCGCGGCACATGCGGCGGCACAGGGCGTAGACCTTCTTCTCGTGCAGATGGATCAGCGCCTCAAACGCCGCCTCGTCCCCCCGCTGACATCGCAGGATCAAGTCCTTCTCTTCCATGTTTCCATCCTCAGTCGCGCAGATCGCGTTTCACGCCCTCGGCAACCTTGTATAAGTCCTCCAGCGTCTCCATCTTCACGATCTGTTCCTTATAATAATTGGCGTAGGGCACGCCTTTTAAGTACCAGCAGCAGTGGCGCCGCGCTTCCAGCAGCGCCGTGCGCTCATTGCGATACCGCGCGCTCAGCTCGATCTGACGCACGGCGACGGCGAACCGCTCCGCCACCGGAGGCAGGGGAGGGACCTCCCGACCGTCCAACGCAGCCTGCGCGCGCTCAAACAAAAACGGGTTGCCGAACGCGCCGCGCCCGATCATCGCCATGTCCGCGCCGGTGAAGCGCAGGATGCGCACCGCGTCCTCCGGCTCGAACACGTCGCCGTTGGCGATGACCGGGATGGACACCGCCTCCTTGACCTGGCGAATGGTCGTCCAGTCCGCCGCGCCGCCGTACATCTGTGCCCGCGTGCGGCCGTGGACCGCGACCGCCGCCACGCCGGCTTGTTCCAGCCGCCGCGCCAGCTCCACGGCGTTGACGCTGCCCTTGTCCCAGCCCCGGCGCATCTTCACCGTCACCGGAACGTTCACCGCGTTCACCACCGCCTCGGCGATCTGCACCGCCTTGTCGGGATCCTTCATCAGCGCCGCGCCGCTGCCGTGGGCGGCGACCTTGTGCACGGGACAGCCCATGTTGATGTCCAGAATGCCCGCGCCGGAGACCTCGACGGCGACCTTCGCCGCCTGCGCCATCTCCTCCGGCACGTTGCCGAATATCTGCACGACGCCCGGCTCCTCGTTCGGCGCGAGGCGCAAAAGCGTCTTGCTCTTTTCGTCGTCGTAGCACAGTGCTTTGGCGCTGACCAGCTCCGTGCAGGAGAGTCCCGCGCCGTGCTCGCGGCAAATCTGCCGGAACGCCGCGTCCGTCACCCCCGCCATCGGCGCGAGGTACAGCTTTGAGTCGATTTCCACGTTGCCGATTTTCATGGCGCAGCCCTCCCTTCGGCACGTTCGGAATCAGTATACCACAGGTTTGCCGTCCGCAACAATCCCCAATTTCTCCCCCGCGCCACGCGCCGCCATGGCGGGCATTTCCATGACGCAAGCGCCGGTTTTATATTACGTTTTCTCATATTAGTTTCATGTTTTGTGCGACTTGACTATATGAATTGTATGAATATGATTTATCATTTGTTTTAGACGACGATTGACATTTGCGGCGCAACATGGCAGAATATTCACAACGCTCACGAAAGGAGTCTCGTGCCATGACGACGCTGCGTATCAACGACATCCGCGCTCTCGCTGCCAGCCGCAAGGCCGGGGCTTTCTCCATGCTTGCGATTCTGTCCGTAGGGGTAGTAGGCGTAAACGCCCACATTCCTTTTTGAAGCCGGAACCGAATCGTAAGCCGCGATCAACGATTTTCGCCTCCGTCTCCAAAAAGGGGATGGAGGTTTTTTTAGCGGCAGCCGGAAATCCGGCTTATTGCGATACCGAACGCGCAAGCGTTTCGATATAAATTCATTCCAATCAAACACAAGGAGAAACGAACATGAAAAAAGCACTGTCTCTCATGCTTGCCCTCGTGATGGTTCTCGCGCTTGCCGCCTGCGGCGGCAGCAGCACCGACGCCGGCAGCAGCACCCCCGCCGAAACCACTACCCCCGCTGCGACCGAAAGCAGCACCCCCGCTCCCGCCGGCGCTCAGGTCTTTAAGCTCGGCGGCACCGGTCCGCTGACCGGCGGCGCCGCGATCTACGGTCAGGCGTGCGCCAACGCCGCGCAGATCGCCGTGGAAGAGATCAACGCCGCGGGCGGCAACATCCAGTTCGAGCTGAACTATCAGGACGACGCCCACGACGCCGAGAAGGCTGTCAACGCCTACAACACCCTCAAGGACTGGGGCATGCAGATCTCCCTCGGCTCCGTCACCTCCACTCCCTGCGTCGCGACCTCCGCGGAGACCTTCTCCGACCGTATCTTCGCGCTGACTCCGTCCGCTTCCTCCGTGGCAGTCATTGACGGTAAGGACAACCAGTTCCAGATGTGCTTCACCGACCCCAACCAGGGTTCCGCTTCCGCCCAGTATATTGCTGACAAGGGTCTTGCCACCAAGGTCGCGGTCATCTGGAAGAACGACGATGTGTACTCCAAGGGCATCTACGACACCTTTATGGCGGCTGCCCCCGGTCTCGGTCTTGAGGTCGTGAGCGACACCACCTTCCAGGACGGCAACGACACCAACTTCTCCGTCCAGATCGCCGACGCCCAGAGCAAGGGTGCTGAGCTGGTCTTCCTGCCCATGTACTACACCCCCGCTTCCCTGATCTTCGCGCAGGCGAAAGCCGCCGGTTACGCTCCCATCTGGTTCGGCGTGGACGGCATGGATGGCATCCTGACCCTTGAGGGCTTCGACACCAGCCTCGCCGAGGGCGTCATGCTCCTGACCCCGTTCAACGCGGACTCCGACGATCAGCGCACCCAGAATTTCGTCGCCAAGTATCAGGAGAAGTTCGGCGACATCCCCAACCAGTTTGCGGCGGACGCCTATGACTGCGTCTACGCCTACGCTCAGGCACTCGAAGCCGCCAACGCCACCGCCGATATGAGCGCGGAGCAGCTCTGCGACCTCATGATCGGTCAGTTCACCTCCATGAACTTTGACGGTCTCACCGGCGACGGCATGAGCTGGGATGCCAGCGGCGCGGTCACCAAGAGCCCGAAGGGCATGGTGATCCAGAACGGCGCTTATGTCGGTCTCGACTGATCGTAAAAGACTTACAGAATAGACCTATTTAACCCCTTGCCACCCGCGGGGGAGGGAAGCTGCTCCCTCTCCCGCCCGGGCGGATAAGCGCGTATCGGATCGGTGTCTGTCATATTTCACGGTTGCCGCGCAGGCGGCGGGTGAAATGGCATTCCTCGTGTTTTGCGACCGGCGGCACCGGGCGTAAAGAACAGACATCGGCTCGATGCGCGTTTGCCCGTATTTATCGACCCTGCTTATCCTTTGTGTATGAGGTGAGAACATGAGTTTTCTGGATTCCCTGATCAGCGGGATCAGCCTCGGCAGCGTTTACGCGATCATCGCGCTGGGCTACACGATGGTGTACGGCATCGCCAAGATGCTGAACTTCGCCCATGGCGACGTCATCATGGTGGGCGCGTACATCTGCTTCTTTGCCGTGACCCGCTTCAATCTCCCGCCGCTCGTCGGCATTCTCGTTGCCGTGCTGCTGTGCACGGTGCTGGGCATCACCATCGAAAAGCTGGCGTACGCGCCGCTGCGCTCCGCGCCCAGCCTCGCGGTGCTCATCACCGCCATCGGCGTGAGCTATTTCCTGCAAAACGCGGCGCTGCTGCTGTGGTCGCCCAACCCCAAGGTGTTCCCGAACTTCTTTATCCTTCACGGCGCCGACGGCGCGGAGCAGACCGGTCTGGAACTTGGCTCGCTGCGCATCTCCTACGTCACGCTGGTGACCATCGTGGTCTGCGTGGTCATCATGCTGGTGCTGACGTTCTTCATCAACAACGGCAAGCTCGGCAAGGCGATGCGCGCGGTGTCCGAGGACAAGGACGCGGCGCGGCTGATGGGCATTAACGTGAACACGACGATTTCCGTGACCTTCGCCATCGGCTCCGGTCTCGCCGCCATCGCGGGCGTGCTGTATATGTCCGCGTACCCGACGCTGGTGCCGACCACCGGCTCCATGCCCGGCATCAAGGCGTTCACCGCGGCGGTGTTCGGCGGTATCGGCTCGATTCCCGGCGCGTTCCTCGGCGGTCTGCTGCTGGGCGTCATCGAGATTTTCGCCAAGGCGTACATCTCCACGCAGCTTTCCGACGCGGTGGTGTTCGCGGTGCTGATCGTGGTGCTGCTGGTCAAGCCCTCCGGCCTGCTCGGCAAGGTCGTGCGTGAGAAAGTGTGAGGTGACGGACATGAAAAAACTGACCAAGACCTCGCGCAACAACTTCCTGACCTATGGCTTCGTCATTCTCTCCTATGTTGTGCTGCAAGCCATCACCGCGGGCGGGCACATGTCCTCCATGCTCAAGGGGCAGCTCGTGCCGATCTGCGCTTACGTCGTCATGGCGATTTCGCTGAACCTGACCGTCGGCATCCTCGGCGAGCTGTCGCTGGGTCACGCGGGCTTCATGAGCGTGGGCGCGTTCATGGGCACCACCACGGCGATCGCGCTCAAGAACGTGATCGCCTCGCCCACGCTGCGCCTTGTCTGCGCGCTGATCGTCGGCGCGATCTTCGCCGGTATCATCGGCTTTTTGGTGGGTATTCCCGTGCTGCGCCTCAACGGCGACTATCTCGCCATCGTGACGCTGGCGTTCGGCGAGATCATCAAGAGCATCTTCAACAACCTCTACCTCGGTCTGGATGAGCACGGGTTCCACCTGAGCCTGCTGGACAACAAGCTGCACATGGAGCCGGAGGGCAAGCTCATCATCGGCGGTCCGATGGGCATTGGCGGCATCCAGAAGATTTCCACCTTCACCGTGGGTTTTGCGCTGATCATGGTGTGCCTGATCGTCATTTTCAACCTCGTCAACAGCCGCGCGGGCCGCGCGATCATGGCGATCCGCGACAACCGCATCGCCGCCGAGAGCGTGGGCATCCCCGTCACCACCTACAAGATGATGGCGTTCGTCACCTCCGCCGCCATGGCGGGCGCGGCGGGTGCGCTGTTCGCGATGAACTTCTCCACCTTTGTTGCCAACAAGTTCGACTTCAACACCTCCATCCTCGTGCTGGTGTTCGTGGTGCTGGGCGGTCTTGGCAACATGTTCGGCTCCATCATCGCCGCCGCGGCGCTGACAATCCTGCCTGAGGCGCTGCGCCAGTTCGCCAGCTACCGCATGCTGGTGTACGCCATCGTGCTGATCCTCGTGATGCTGATTCGCAACAACCCGACCATTCGGAGCTTCTTCGAAAGGTTCCGCCTGAGCAAGAAGGGAGGCGCTGAGGAATGAGCGAGCAGAAGAAACAACGTCCCGTGACCAAAATGGTGCCCGTGCAGAGCAAGGCGATCGTGCCGGAGCGCGACGCCGACAAAAGCCCCATTTTGGAGTGCCACCACTTAGGCATCGACTTCGGCGGTCTCACCGCCGTGAACGACTTCAACCTCATGGTCGGCCGCACCGAGATCGCGGGGCTGATCGGTCCCAACGGCGCGGGCAAGACCACGATCTTCAACCTGCTGACCAAAGTCTATCAGCCCACCCGCGGCTCCATCCTGCTCGACGGCGCGGACACCTCCAAGATGACCACCGAGCAGGTCAACCGCGCGGGCATCGCGCGAACCTTCCAGAACATCCGGTTGTTCAACAACCTCTCGGTGGAGGACAACGTCAAGCTAGGTCTTCACAACCACATCGGCTACGGCATGTGGGGCGGCGTGCTCCGCCTCCCGAAGTACTGGAAGGAAGAGGCGCACGCGCATGACAGCGCCATGGAGCTGCTGAAGATTTTCGACATGGAGCACCTCGCCAACGCGCAGGCAGGCTCGCTGCCCTACGGCGCGCAGCGGCGGCTTGAGATCGTCCGCGCACTGGCGACGAACCCCAGCCTGCTGCTCCTCGACGAGCCGGCGGCGGGCATGAACCCCTCCGAGACCGCGGAGCTGATGGACAACATCGTGCGCATCCGCGACCTGTTCCAGATCGCCGTCATGCTCATCGAGCACGACATGAACCTGGTCATGGGCATTTGCGAGGGTATCTGCGTGCTGAACTTCGGGCAGGTCATCGCCAAAGGCTCCCCGGACGAGATCAAGAGCAACCCTGTCGTCATTGAGGCGTACCTCGGCAAGAAGGACAAGAAGAAAAAGAAGGTGGCTAACGATGGCTGAACTGTTAAAGGTCGACGACATCAACGTCTATTACGGCGCGATCCACGCCATCAAGGGCGTCTCCTTCCATGTGGACGAGGGCGAGATCGTCACCCTCATCGGCGCCAACGGCGCGGGCAAGTCCACGACGCTGCAAACCGTGTCCGGTCTGCTGCGCAGCAAGACCGGATCGATCACATTTGACGGTCAGTCGATCGGCGGCGTCCCCGCGCACCGGCTGGTGGAGCGGGGTCTGGCGCAGGTGCCGGAGGGTCGCCGCGTGTTCCTGCAAATGACGGTGGAGGAAAACCTTGAGATGGGCGCCTACACCCAGCCCAAGGCGAACACGCCCGGCTCGCTGGAGCGGGTGTACGTCCAGTTCCCGCGCCTCAAGGAGCGCCGCAGGCAGATCGCCGGTACGCTCTCCGGCGGTGAGCAACAGATGCTCGCCATGGGCCGCGCCCTGATGAGCAAGCCGAAGCTGCTGATGCTCGACGAACCGTCCATGGGTCTCGCGCCGATCCTCGTCGAGCAGATTTTCCAGATCATCCGCGACCTGCACAAGGCGGGCACCACGATCCTGCTCGTCGAGCAGAACGCCCAGATGGCGCTCTCCGTCGCCAACCGCGCCTATGTGCTGGAAACCGGCAAGATTACCCTTTCCGGCACCGGCGAGGAACTGATCCACAGCGACGAGGTGCGCAAGGCATACCTCGGCGGATAAAAATTTATAATACCTATTGACAACATAGGTGATTGGTGCTACGATATCGCCAAACTGATCGAAAGGAGAGCACGCCATGAAGAACATCGCCATGATGACCATGATGGAGAAGATGTGCATGTCTATGCGCGTCCGATTTGATATGCTCTCCGTCAGAGGTTGACGCCGCGCCGCGGCACAATTCGTAAATGACCGGAAGGCATATCCAGCCTTCCGGTTTCATTTTTGTCCAAGAAAATTTTGAAAGGAAGTACCATCATGAAGAAGCTCATCACTCTTGCGCTGACCCTGATCCTCGCGCTGTCTCTGACCGCCTGCGGCGGCAAGAGCCAGTCCATCACCATCGCGGTGCCGAACGACACCACCAACGAAGCGCGCGCGCTGATGCTGCTGGAGAACCTCGGCTACATCAAGCTCAAGGACGGCGCCGGCATCACCGCCACCAAGCTCGACATCGTGGAGAATCCCCACAACATTGAGATCAACGAGGTGGAGGCGGCGCAGCTGCCCAACGTCCTCAAGGACGTGGACTACGCCGTCATCAACTCCAACTATGCCCTCGACGGCGGTCTGAATCCCGCCAGCGACTCCCTCGGCATCGAAGGCTCCTTCTCCGCCTACGGCAACATTCTCTGCGTGAAGGAAGGACGTGAGAACGAGCCGGTCATCCGCGCGCTGCTCGCCGCGCTGGAGAGCCGGCAGGTCGCGGACTACATCGCCGACAAATACGACGGCGCGGTGATCTCCGTGGTCGACAACCCCACCGACGGCTACGACGCCGGCATCGACTATGCCGCGCTCAACGGCGCGACGGTCTCCATCGCCGCCACGCCCACGCCCCACGCCGAGATTCTCAACGACGTGGTCAAGGGCATTCTCGCCGCGAAGGGCATCACGCTGGACGTGAAGGAGTTCACAGACTACGTTCAGCCCAACAACGTCGTGGACAGCGGCGAGATCGACGCCAACTACTTCCAGCACCTGCCGTATCTGGAGGACTTCAACGCCGAGAACGGCACCAAGGTCGTCAGCATCGGCGCGATCCATGTGGAGCCGATGGGCCTCTACGGCGGCAAGCAGGCAACTCTTGACGCGCTGAACTAAATCTTCTATACTTCAAAGGAGCGGCAGTTTGCCGCTCCTTTTGAGGAGATACGCTTATGATTGAGATCAAAAATCTTTCCAAGACCTTCCACACCGCCGAGGGTGAGGTGCAGGCGCTCCAAAACGTCTCGCTCTCCATTGCCGACGGGGATATCTTCGGCATCATCGGCATGTCCGGCGCGGGCAAATCCACGCTGGTACGCACCATCAACATGCTGGAGCGCCCCACGGATGGCAGCGTCATCATCGACGGCGTGGATATGGGCGCGCTCTCCGACCGGGAGCTGCGCGAGAAGCGCCGGGAGATCACGATGATCTTTCAGGGCTTCAACCTGCTGATGCAGAAAACCTGCCTCGACAACGTGTGCTTTCCGCTCAAGCTCTCCGGTCTCGCGGGCGAGAAGAAGTGGCGCGAGCAGCGGGCGCTGGAGCTGCTGGACATCGTGGGCTTAAGGGACAAGGCGAAAGCCTATCCCGCCCAGCTCTCCGGCGGACAGCAGCAGCGTGTCGCCATCGCCCGCGCGCTGGCGACGAACCCCAAGGTGCTGCTGTGCGACGAGGCGACCAGCGCCCTCGACCCCACAACCACGTCCTCGATTCTGGAGCTGATTCGTTCCATCAATGAGAAAACCGGCATCACCGTCATCATCATCACGCACCAGATGAGCGTGGTGGAGAGTGTCTGCCGCCACGTCGCCATCCTCGACGGCGGCGTGATTGCGGAGCAGGGCGAGGTGGGGGAGGTGTTCTCCCACCCCAAGTCCGCCGCCGCGAAGCGGCTCGTGTTCCCGGAGGGCGAGGCGATGGCCGGCTGCGCCGTCCCCGGCGAGCGCACCATTCGCGTGGTGTTCAACGGCTCGGAGGCGACCAGCACGCCGCTGATCGCCCACATGGCGGTGGAGATGGGCATTGAGGCGAACATCGCCTACGCCTCTACCCGCACCATCGACGGTCGGGAGTACGGCTCGATGCTGCTGGGCATCCGCGACGGCGGGGACGCCGTGGCGCGGGCGATCGCTTACATGAACGCCGCGGAAAGCGTCAACGCGGAGGAGGTGCAATTCGATGTTTGAGAAGTTATTTGCCCCCGATGTCCTCGAAGAGGCGGGGCTGATCATCCGCACCCAGTTCCCGCTGGCGATCTGGGAGACGGTTTACGTCACGATCCTGTCCACGGCGTTTGCCATTGTGATCGGTCTGCCGCTGGGCGTGATCCTCGTGGTGGGCGAGAAGAACGGCGTCCGCCCGCTGCCCGCGTGGCTGATGCGGACGCTGAACGTGGTCATTAACCTGCTGCGCTCGATCCCGTTCCTCATCCTGATGGTGCTCGTGTTCCCGCTGACACGCGCCATTGTCGGCACGGTGGTCGGCACGGTGGCGAGCATCGTGCCGCTGGTCATCGCGGCGTTCCCGTTCATCGCGCGGCTTGCCGAGGGCAGCCTTCGCGAGGTGAATCCCAACACCATCGAAATGGCGCAAAGCCTTGGCGCGTCGCCCATGCAGATCATCACGCAGGTGATGATCCCGGAGAGCGTGCCGAGCCTCATCTCCAACGCCACCATCGCCATCACGACGATCCTTGGCTACTCCGCCATGAGCGGTATCATCGGCGGCGGCGGTCTCGGCAAGATCGCCATGAACTACGGATACTACCGCTACAAGTACCTCATCATGGTCGCGGCGGTGATCCTGCTCATCCTGCTGGTGCAGCTGTTCCAGAGCATCGGCACCCGCCTCGCGGTCAAGTCCGACAGGCGGCTGAAAAACAAGGGTTAACCGAAAAAACGGAGGGTCTCAGCCCTCCGTTTTTTGCGCTTCCCGAAACGCGGCGGGCAAGCCCGCTGCAATGATGTCCTCAGGATTTACGCAATAATCTGTCATTTGCTCCGCCAACAGGTCGCCCGCGCGGGCGTGGAGCCATACGGCGCAGGCGGCGGCGCGATCCGCCGTCGCGCCCTGCGCCAGCAGCGCGGCGATGATCCCCGTCAACACGTCGCCGCTGCCGCCCTTGGCAAGGGCGCTGCCCCCGCAGGTGTTCTCGAGCACCCGTCCGTCGGGCAGGGCGACCAGCGTGCGGTGTCCCTTGCGCACCAGTACGCAGCCGTGGGACACGGCAAAGTTCCGCGCGGTCTCCACGCGGTCGCGCCGCGCCAGTTCGTCCGGCGAAATCCCCAGCAGCCGCGCAAGCTCCCCGTCGTGGGGCGTCAGGATCGTCACGCGGTCACGCCGCGCCGTAAGTGCGCTCATGTCCTCGGACAGCGCGTTCAGCCCGTCGGCGTCCAGCACCACCGGCTGCGCCGTCTCCCGCAGCAGGGTACAGACAACCACACTCTCACCGCGTCCGAGACCGGGACCGAGGGCGAGCACGTCACAAGCGCGCAATTTTTCCTGAATCCGCGCGAGGGCGTCCGCTGTCAAACGCTCGCCGTCGTCGGGCAGGGGAAAGGGCATGGCGGAGACGCACTTCGCCGCCTCAACCGCCCAGACGCACCCCGGTACGCCGAGGTACACCAGCCCCGCGCCGGCGCGTACCGCGGCGCTTGCCGCGAGGTACGGCGCACCGGTATAGCCCACCGCACCGCCGACAATGAGCAGTTTGCCGAAGTCCCCCTTGTGTCCGTCGGGTTTTCGCGACGGCAGAGCATTTCGGACAAATTTATCGTTAATTTCAATCATTCTGTTACCCCTTTTCAGTAAGTCGATGTTGTATCTGCGAACGATTCTCATTTTATTCAAGACGTTCTATCGCGTTTTATTATAAGTCTTTGTGAAAAACAGAACTGCCTCTGGCGTTTCGCCGCGGCGCGTGATAAGATGCATGGCGCAAACAACCGGAAGGAGGTTTCCCGATGGACGCATTTCTCAAAACCTGTCTGATCGTCTGTCCGTTGGTGTTTCTGGCGGGGTTTGTGGACTCCGTCGCCGGCGGCGGCGGAATCATCTCCCTGCCCGCGTACCTAATGGCGGGCATCCCCGCGCACCTCGCGGCGGGGACCAACAAGGTCGTCAACGGCTGCGGCACGTTGATGGCGACGACAAAGTATTTCCGCAGCGGCAAGGTGCGGCTGCGACCCGCCATTGCCGCTGCGCTGGGCGCTCTGCTTGGCTCGACGCTCGGCGCGCAGCTCGCGTCCATGATCCCCGAAGCGGCGCTCAAAACCATCATGCTCATCGCGCTGCCCTGCGTGGCGGTGTTTCTGGTGCTCAAGCGGGACTTCGGCGCGGACGACGCGCCCGCCGTGACGGTCGAGCCGAAGCGGGAGGCGCTCATCTCGGCGCTGATCGGTCTGTTCATCGGCTGCTACGACGGGCTGGTGGGGCCGGGGACGGGGACGTTTATGATCCTGTGCTTCACGGCGTTCCTGTCCATGGACCTGCTCACCGCGTCAGGCTGCTCCAAGGCGGCGAACCTCGCCTCCAACGTGGGCAGCGCGGTGGTATGGATCCTGCACGGCAGCGTGTTCTGGATGCTGGCGCTGCCCGCCATCGCCTGCAATATCCTCGGCAATCTGCTCGGCGCGCGCTATGCCATCCGCGGCGGCAGCAAAAAAATTCGCGGCATGATGTTTGTGGTGCTGGGTCTGCTGTTTTTGAAAATGATTTACGATTTATTCGTATAATCCACCATTTCCCAGTATAAAGCGCATGAGTCTATTGATAGACTCATGCGCTTCGCTTATAGCTTCGTGTATCCCAGCGCCGCGGAGAGCGCCTGTGCCGTGCGGACGGTCTCGGCAATGGCGACCTGAAACTCCTCCGTCTGCACACGGCGGAACAGGCCCACCACGCCCACGGCGTAGCGCACCTCACCCATGCCGTCGTACACCGGCGCGGCGACGGCGCGCAGACCGATCTTGTACTCGCCGTCCTCCACAGCGTAGCCCCGCTCGCGCACCCACTGCATCCCGTCGAGCAGGGAATCGACCTCGGTGATGGTGTGCGGCGTGTAGGGCGGCATGCCGACGGTGAGCAGACGCTTCCGCGCCTCGCCGCGCGAGAGGTGCGACACCAGCAGCTTGCCCTGCGCGGTGGCGTGGAGCGGCAGGCGCGAACCGACCTCCGGCACCACCTGTACGCCAGCGCCGCCGGTGCATTGGTCGATGGAGATGACATGGTCGCCCTCCAGCAGGGAGAGGAACGCGCTGCCCGCCGCCCGATCGGAGAGCTGTTCCAGATATGGCCGCGCCACCTTGGACACGTCCCACTGGGCGCTGACCGCGCAGCCGCATTCAAACAGCCGCAGCCCCAGCGCGTAGCGCCCGTCAGGGTTCTGCGCCACCATACCGTACTCCCGCAGGGTGGAGAGCAGACCGTGGACGGTGCTCTTGGGATAGCCCACGGCGGCGGACAGCTCTTGCAGCGTCATGGGCGCACGGCGGCGCAGCAGCGCCTCGATCAGCTCCATCGCCTTCGCGACGGAATGCACCTGATTCTTCTCGTTCGGCATGGGATCGCCTCCTTTTTGATCAGCGTAGCACAGCTTTCGGCATTTCGCAAGCAAAATTCGGCATCATCGCACTACTGTTTTGCCATCGCGAACCGCACCCTTGCGCCGCGCCGCCGCAATCGGTAGAATAGCATTATCTTTTTTACAGGATCACGGAGGTATCGACATGAAAAAGCTGCTTGCCTTCCTTCTCGCGCTGCTGACCCTCACGGGCTGCGCCGCACAGAACGCGCCGGAAGCAACCCCCACGGACGGGAACACCGCCGAACCGACGGAGCTGATCGTTTTCGCCGCCGCGTCGCTGACCGAGACGCTGACCGCCATCGCGGAGCAGTACAGGTCCGTCGCGCCGGAGGTGACGCTGCGGTTCAACTTTGACTCCTCCGGCACGCTCAAGACCCAGATCGAGGAGGGCGCGGACTGCGACCTGTTCCTCTCTGCCGCGCCGAAGCAGATGAACGCGCTCTCCGACGGCGGGCTGATCGCCGAGGACACGCGCCTCGACCTGCTGGAAAATAAGGTGGTGCTGACAGTGCCCGACGGCAACCCTGAGCAGCTCGCGTCCTTCGACGATCTCGCCGCGCGTCTGGACGCGGGCGGCATTCTGCTCGCCGTGGGCAACAGCGACGTGCCGGTGGGGCAGTACACACAGAAGATTTTTGAGTTTTACGGTCTGGATGAGTCCGCGTTGGCGGAGTCCGGCGTACTGACCTACGGCGGCAACGTCAAGGAGGTCACGACGCAGGTCGTGGAGGCGGCGGCGGACTGCGGCATCGTCTACGCAACCGACGCGTTCTCCGCGGGACTCACCGTCGTGGACGAGGCGACGGCGGAGATGTGCGGTCAGGTGATCTATCCCGCGGCGGTGACGGCGCACGCCGCGCGCCCCGCCGAGGCGGCGGCGTTCCTCTCCTATCTGAGCGGCACGGAAGCGTCTGCGATTTTTGAAAGCGTTGGCTTTACATCCCTGACAAAATAGGATAAAATAAGGGGTACTTCGTTTCTTAAAGGAGACGCCCTATGGATTGGTTCCCCTTACTCAACTCGCTGCGCATCGCCGCGATCTCTGCCGGGATCGTGTTCTTCGTCGGCGTTGCGGCGGCGTACTATATCGCGAGGCTGCCCCGGCTCGTCAAGGGTGTGCTGGACGTGGTGCTGACGCTGCCCCTCGTCCTGCCGCCGACGGTGGTGGGGTATCTGCTGCTGTGCGTTTTGGGTCCTCGGCGCGTCGTCGGCGCGTGGGTGGCGGAGCACTTCGCCGTCAAGCTGACGATGCAGTGGTGGTCGGCAGTGTTTGCCGTGAGCGTCATCATCTTTCCGCTGATGTACCGCACCGCCCGCGGCGCGTTCGAGGGCTTCGACGAAACCCTTGCCGACGCCGGACGCACGCTGGGGCTGAGCAACAGCTATATCTTCTGGCACATCCGCATGCCCGCCTGCCGTCAGGGGATTCTGGCGGGGGCGGTGCTGGCGTTCGCGCGGGCGCTGGGCGAGTACGGCGCGACGAGCATGATCGCGGGCTACACGCCGGGGCGCACCGCCACCGTCGCCACTGAGGTCTATCAGCTCTGGCGCACCGGAAACGACGCGCTGGCGCTGCGCTGGGTGCTGGTGAACATCGTCATTTCCGCCGCCGTGCTGCTGGCGGTGAATCTGCTGGAGAAGAAGGAGGGGAGATCATGAGCCTCTCCGTCCATATTTATAAGGAGCTGCGGGATTTCACCCTCAACGTGCAGTTCGACTCCGACGGCGGCGTGATGGCGCTGCTGGGCGCGTCAGGCTGCGGCAAGAGCATGACGCTCAAGTGCATCGCGGGTCTGGAGACGCCCGACCGCGGCACCATCGTCTTAAACGACTCCGTGCTGTTCGACAGCACGAAGCGCATCAACAAGTCGCCGCAGGCGCGGCACGTCGGGTACCTGTTCCAGCACTACGCCCTGTTTCCCACCATGACGGTGAAGGGCAACCTGTATGCGGCGGCGCAGCGTCTGCCGCAGGAAAAGCGCAAGAGAGCGGTGGACGAGAAGCTGCGCACGTTCCGTCTGGAAACCGCGCAGAATCTCTATCCCCGACAACTCTCCGGCGGGCAGCAGCAGCGCGTCGCGCTGGCGCGCGCGCTGCTCAGCGAGCCGGAATGCCTGCTGCTGGACGAACCGTTCTCCGCGCTGGACAACTACCTCAAGTGGCAGACGGAGCTGGAGCTGCGCGAGCTGCTCAAGAACTACCGCGGCGACGTGGTGTACGTCTCCCACGACCGGGATGAGGTCTACCGCCTGTGCCGGGACGTGTGCGTCCTCGCCGACGGGCGGAGCGAGCCGAAGCGCAGCGTGCGCGATCTGATGGAAGCGCCGTGGACGGTCAGCGCCGCGCTGATTTCGGGCTGCAAGAACTTCTCCCGCGTGCAGCGCATCGATGAAAACCACGTCAAATGCCTCAGCTGGGGCGTCACGCTGGAAACCGCGCAGGAGGTCAACAACGTCTGCACCTACGCCGGCGTTCGCGCCCACAGCTTCCACATCGCCCGCGGCGGCGAGCCGAACCGCTTCGACGCCAAGGTGGTGCAGGTCATCGACGACACGTTCTCCACCATCCTCATGCTGCTGCCCGACGGCGGCACCTCCGCCATCCGCATGGAGTTGCCCAAGAAGGAATGGGCGGCGCTGCGGAACCCGTCGGTGGTGCTCGTCGGCGTCGCGCCGGAGCAGGTGATGACGTTATCCGGTGAATTGTGATGCAGGATTCTTACAACCGTACCATCCGCTACCTGCGTCTGTCCGTCACCGACCTGTGCAACTACCGCTGCCGGTACTGCATGGCGGAGGAGGGGATTCCCAAGCGCGCGCACGGCGACATCCTCTCCATTGAGGAGCTTGCCGAGATCGGCGCTGCCGCCGTTCGCTGCGGCGTGACGAAGATCCGTCTCACCGGCGGAGAACCGCTGGTGCGCCGCGGCGTTCTGACGCTGTGCGAGAAGCTGCGCGCGCTGGACGAACTCCGCGAGCTGACCGTGACCACCAACGGTTCTTTGCTCAAAAACGCTGCAATCGACTTAAAAAAATCCGGTGTCGATCGATTAAATATAAGCATCGACTCTCTGAGTCCATCAAAATTCCGGGACATTTCCCGGCTTGGTGAACTGGACGACGTGCTGCGCGGGCTGGACGCAGCCAAGGCGGCTGGCTTTGCGCGCACCAAGCTCAACGTCGTGCTGCTCGGCGGCGTGAACGACGACGAGATCACGGATTTTGTCACCCTGACGCGGGAGGAGGACTACTGCGTGCGCTTCATTGAGCTGATGCCCATGGGCGTGTGCGCGGCGTTCCCCAGAGAGCGGTTCTTGTCCGCTGACGCGGTGCTTGCCGCCGTGCCGTCGCTTCAACCCATCGGCGGCGACGGCGTGGCGGAGTTGTACCGCGTGCCGGGGTATCGCGGCACGGTGGGACTGATCCGCCCCATGAGCCGGTGCTTCTGCGCGGAGTGCGACCGCATCCGCGTCACGGCGGACGGGAAGCTGAAGCCCTGCCTGCACTCGTCGGCGGAGCTGCCCCTGCGGGGGCTTCACGGCATCGACTTAGAGAACGCTATCCGTCAGGGCGCGTCTATCAAGCCCTCGCGACACCATCTGGCGCAGGGCAGCGACACGCCGCGCGGCATGTACGAGATCGGAGGCTGACATGGATTTCACCCACTTCAACGAACAGGGCCGCGCCCGCATGGTGGACGTGAGCGGCAAGGCGGTCACCCACCGCACGGCGACGGCGGCGGGGACGGTATCCATGCTGCCCGCCACGGTAGACGCGATCCGCACCGGCGGCGTGCCCAAGGGCGACGTGCTGGCGGTGGCGCAGGTGGCGGGGATTCTGGCGGCAAAGCGCACGAGCGAGATCATCCCCATGTGTCACCCGCTGATGCTCACCGGCGTGGACGTGCGCTTTTCGCTGCGCTCCGACGCCGTGGACATTGAGGCGACGGTGAAGTGCAGCGGAGAGACCGGCGTGGAAATGGAGGCGCTGCACGCGGTGTCCGCCGCGGCGCTCACCATCTACGACATGTGCAAGGCGCTGCAAAAAGACATGGTGATATCTGACATCCGGCTGCTGGAAAAAACCGGCGGCAAGAGCGGTGACTATTCCCGTTCATCCGCTTCGCGGGTGATCGAAAACAGAGAAAACGCCCGAAAATGACCTTTATCTCTATTTCCTGTCAAGGAGGCATGTTACTATGGCAAGGGTTCTCGCCGTGTGTATCAGTACCCGCAAGGGCGAAAAAAAGCGCCCCGTCGCGGCGATCGAGTGCAAGCTCGACCACGGCATCGTCGGGGATGCCCACGCGGGTTCCTGGCACCGGCAGATCAGCCTGCTCGCCAACGAGAGCGTGGACAAAATGCGGCAAAGGGGGCTGACGCTGGCGGCAGGCGACTTCGCGGAAAACATTCTCACCGAAGGGCTGACGCTGCGGACACTGCCCGTCGGTACGCGCCTGCGGGTGGGGGAGACGGAGCTGGAGATCACGCAGATCGGCAAGGAGTGCCACAGCGACTGCGAGATCAAGAAGCAGGTCGGCATCTGCGTCATGCCCGCCGAGGGCGTGTTCGCCATCGTCAGGCGCGAGGGTACGATTCAGGCGGGAGACGAAATCGAGGTGCTGACATGAAGCTCATCCGTACTGTGGACGCGGTGGGGCAGGTGCTCTGCCACGACATGACTCAGATCATCCCCGGACAGTACAAAGACGCGCGGTTCCGCAAGGGGCATATCGTCACCGAGGAAGACATTCCCGTGTTGCTCTCCATGGGCAAGGAGAACCTCTACATCTTTGAATTGGGGGCGGGACAGCTCCACGAAAACGACGCGGCGGAGCGCATGTGCGCCCTGTGCCGGAACGAGGGCATGTCCCGCAGCGAGGTAAAAGAGGGGAAAATCGAGCTGTTTGCCGAACGAGACGGCGTATTTTTGATAGACCGAGAGAAGTTAAACGCCGTAAATGCCATCGACGAGCTGATGATCGCCACCCGCCGCGGCGACGCCGCCGTGCGCGCGGGGGACAAGCTCGCCGGCACGCGCGTCATCCCGCTGGTGATCGACGAGGCAAAGCTCCTCGAAGCCGAGCGCATCGTCGGCGGCAAGCCGATTTTGGAGGTGCGCCCGTTCACGCTGCGCCGCGCGGGCGTCGTCACCACCGGCAGCGAGGTCTACCACGGGCGCATCGAGGACAGGTTCACGCCGGTCATCGAGCGGAAGCTCGCCGCCTACGGCATCGCCATGACGGAGCACGTCACCGTGGACGACGGGCCGGATAACATCCGCGCCGCCATCGAGCGCCTGCGGGAAACCGGCGTGGACATGATCCTCTGCACCGGCGGCATGAGCGTCGACCCGGACGACAACACCCCCGGCGCCATCAAGGCAAGCGGCGCGCGGATCGTGACCTACGGCGCGCCGGTGCTGCCCGGCGCGATGTTCCTGCTGGGCTACTTCGACGACGGACAGCCGATCATGGGTCTGCCCGGCTGCGTGATGTACGCCAGGGCGACGATCTTTGATCTCGCGCTGCCCCGCATCGCGGCGGGCGTGGAACTGACGCGCGGCGACTTTACGACGCTGGGGGAGGGCGGACTGTGCCTCGGCTGCCAGCCGTGCACGTTCCCCAACTGCGGATTTGGCGCATAGAGGTGATTGCAAATGGTATATACAGCCAGAGTCATTACGGTTAGTGATCGCAGTTATCGCGGCGAGCGCGCGGACGAGGGCGGTCCCGCGGTGGCGGAGCAATTACGCAGCGCGGGCTACGCCGTGGACAAGATCGTGGTGGTGCCGGACGAGATCGCGCAGATCGAGCAGGCACTGCACGAGGCGGCGGCGGACGATATCGCGCTGTGCGTCACCACCGGCGGCACGGGCTTCGCGCCGCGGGACGTGACCCCGGAGGCGACGGTCGCGGTGTGCGAAAAGCTCTGCCCCGGCATCCCGGAGGCGATGCGGTACGCGTCGCTGCAAATCACAAAGCGGGCGATGCTCTCCCGCGCACAGGCGGGGATTTTGCGCCGCACGCTGATCGTCAACCTCCCCGGCAGCCCCAAAGGGGCGCGGGAGAACCTGGACGCGGTGCTCGGCGCGCTGGATCACGGACTGGAAATGCTCCGCAAAGACGGTCCCGCCGACTGCGCGGCGCAAAACGGATGAAAAAACGCACGGCTTTTGCCGTGCGTTTTGCTGTAATATGGCAGCCATCTTTTCCGGTTGCCGCTTCAGCGGCGAAAGAAGGTCAAATCTTATAGCTCACGTTTTTGGTACAGCGCGACGGACAGCCGCCACGATGCGATGTACAGCACGATCGCCGCGAGCGCCAGCGGTATGCCGCCGACGGCGGGCATGTCGCCGCCGAGATCGACCGACATCCAGCCGCCCACCGCCAGCACCGCGAATACGCCGGCCACAACGCCGTAGAGCAGACGTCCCTTTTCCGCGCCCAGCCAAAGCTGGAACGGCAGCAGCAGCGCCTGCATCACCAGACAGGCGACAAAACGGATCGACAGCCCCGACAGGCCCGCGCGATCAACGAGCATGATGAGCGCGCAAAGCACCGTCATTGCCGCGGCTATGCAAAGCCCCATCAGATACTTGCCGGTCACATACTGCGTCCGCGTCAGCGGCAGCGTCTGCGCATAGACATTCCACTTTTCCTTTTCGTCATAGGCAATCAGCGACGGCACCATCAGCCCCGTCATCAGGCAGGGATAGAACGCGAAAAACGCTGACACGGCCTTACCCGCTGTCGCGCTGCCGATGGAAAACGCCACCACGACGATGAGAAACGCCCGCTGATAGCGGAGAATCAGATACCAGTCCTTGAGCAGCAAGCCCTTCATTTCCCTTCGCCTCCCCTCGCCATGAGCACGAACAGCTCCTCAATGTCCACGCGGCCCACGTCCATGCCGCGCGGCGCGTCCTCGCGGCGCAGCAGCGCCTCCACGCCATAGGGCGTTTCGCGCTTGCCCAGCACCGCCGCCGGGTCGATCGCCGCGAAGTCCTCCCGCGCGCAGCGCAGCACGCCGTATTCCTCGTAGAGCCGGTCCTTTTCCTCGCAGAGCATGAGCTTCCCCTTATGCAGGAACGCGATGTAGTCGCAGAGCTTTTCGAGGTCGCTGACGATGTGCGACGAGATCAGCACCGCGCGGCTCGCGTCCCGCGTGAACTCGGAGAAGATGCCCACCACCTCGTCCCGCGCCACGGGGTCGAGTCCGCCCGTCGGCTCGTCGAGGATCAGCAGCTTCGCGCGGTGGGACAGCGCCACCGCGATGCCGAGCTTCTTCTTCATGCCGAGGGAGAACTCCTTGAAACGCTTTTTCTCCGGCAGGTCAAAGCGCCGCAAATAGCCCTCGAATGCTGCGGCGTCCCAGTTGCGGAACACGCCGCGCATGATCTTCCCGACCTCCGCCGCCGTCAGGCACTCGGAGAAGCTCACCTCGTCAAGCACCACGCCGACGTCCTCCTTGCCCAGCGGGAAGCTCTCGCGGTTGTCCTTGCCAAAGAGCCGTACCGCGCCGCCGTCGCGGCGGATCATGTCCAGAATCAGCTTGATGGTCGTGGTCTTGCCCGCGCCGTTCTCCCCGATCAAGCCGAGGATCGCGCCGCTCGGCAGCGTCAGGTCGAGCGGTCCCAGCGTGAAGCCGTCGTAGCGTTTCTCCAGCTGTTTGAGTTCCAGTGCGTTCATCGTTCACCCTCCGTCAGGAGCCGCAGCATCTCCGCCAGCTCCGCTGTGCTCACGTTGCAGCTCGCCGCGAGCTGTGCCGCCGCCGCCAGATGCTCCTCGATCGCCTTGAGGTTCTCCTCGCGCAGCAGCTCCACGTTCTTCGCCGCCACAAAGCAGCCCTTGCCCGCCACGGTATAAAGGAAGCCCTCGCGCTCCAGTTCGTCATAGGCGCGTTTGGTGGTGATGACGCTGATGCGCAGGTCCTTGGCAAGGCTGCGGATGGACGGCAGCAGCTCATCCTCCCGCAGCGCGCCGCTGATGATCTGCGTCTTGAGCTGCGTGGCGATCTGCTCGTAGATCGGGGCACTGCTTTTGTTGTCGATCCAAAGATTCACGCGGCGCCTCCTTGTGTTTTCTGTATATGTTCAGTATACACAGTAAGAACAGTTTGTCAAGCCCCTGACGAAAAAAGGCGCAGCGACGCTTTTATGCCACCACACCTTTGATAAAGATTTCCAGCCCGATTCCGATGAGGATGACGCCGCCGAGGACGGACGCCCTGCCCGCGAGGCGCGTCCCCATCACTCTGCCGACGCGCAATCCGCCCACGCAGATGGCAAAGGTCACCGCCGCGATGATCAGCGAGCAGGTGAACGCCGCCGCGGCGGCATAGTCCGCGATGGTGAACCCGACGGACAGCGCGTCGATGGAGGTGGCGACGCCCTGCATCAGCAGCGCGAGCGCCCCGACGCCGGACGGCTCCCCGGTCTCGCCGCGAAACGCCTCCCGCAGCATGGAGATACCGATGTAGAGCAGCAGGAGCAGCGCGATCCACGGCACGAAGCGCTCGAACGCGGCAAAGCGCTCCACCAGCGTATGCACGCACAGCCAGCCGACCATCGGCATGAGGAACTGGAAGAAGGCGAACGTGCCCGCAATGGCGCACTCCCGCCCGCGGGACATGCGCGGCTCATGGAGTCCGTTTGCCAGCGACACCGAAAACGCGTCCATGGCAAGCCCCACGCCCAACAGGATACTGTTGAAAAAGAAGATCACATCCATAATAGAGTGGATTATACCCCTCCCGCGTCCCGTTTGCAAGGGAAACCCGGCGGAGCCGTTAATTTCGCGTGAATTCACGGATTTTCGGCTTGATGTTTTCGAGCAAAGGTGGTATTCTACACGTTAGTCTGAATTTTTATGCCTCAGGATAGGGGGTGTGATATGAAAGAAATCAAAAAGCCTCTGCTGATCTGGCTCGGCGGCATGGCGGGACTGCTGGTTCTCGCGCTGCTCGCGGGCGGCGGAACGCTTACGCTGCGGACGGGCAACGTCTCGGCGCTGCTCATCACGGCGATCCTGCTGCTCTCGGCGGCGGTGATCCGCGCGCGGGTCATCCCGAAGTTCGCCATCGTTCCCGGACGGTTCCAGCTGCTGCTGGAAACCCTTGTCGGCGCGTTCATCCCGAAGCCGAAGGCGGCGAAGAGCGCTCCCAGGCCTCGCGCGGTGAAGAAGGACCGCGGCGAAGCGCTCCGGCGGCTCCCCGGCGTTCTCGGCGGATGGGTCGCGGCGAACAGGACGGCGCTTTGCGTCTGGCTCGTCCTCATCGCGGTGCTGTTCGCCGGCGTCAGACTCACCGGCGGGCACGGCGACCACGGCGACGTGCAGGTCGCCATGCGCGACGCGGTGCTCCACGACGTGAACCGCATCAGCCTGTTCGGCGTCAAGGACGTGAACCCCGCGCTCATCGCGGCGATGACCGTCACCTGCATTCTGCTCGTCGCGGCGGTACTGATCCGCTTGTTTGTCCTCCCGCGCTTCACCGAGGTGCCCGGCAAATTCCAGATGGTGCTCGAAACCATCGTGGGGCTGCTGGACGGCATGGCGGGCGTCGGGGCGGGGGAGAAGCCCAGCTTCATCGGCGGCTACGTCTTTGCCGCGGGCGTGTACATCTTCTCCAGTACGCTCTTTGAGCTTTTCGGCTTGCAGGCGGTCACCACGCACGGACACTCCGTGGCGCTGCCCGCGCCGCTGAGCGACGTGAACGCCGCCATCGCCATGGGCTGCCTGAGCTACCTTGTCATTTTCTTCGGCGGACTCGTCCGCCGCGGCGGCAAGGGCGCGGGCGCGGCGCTCAAGGAGTTCTCGCTGCCCGTTTCCATGAGCTTCCGCCTCTTCGGCGCGCTGCTCAGCGGCTTGCTGGTGACGGAACTGGTGTACCACTACGTCAGGCTCAGCTATGTGCTGCCGGTGGTGGTTGGTGTATTGTTCACGCTGCTCCACGCGCTCGTGCAGTCCTATGTGCTGACGATGCTCGTCGGCATGTACTACCGTGAGGTCACGGAAGAATCCACAGAAGAAAGCTAACATTATATAGAATTAACATTGGGAGGAAACACATTATGAATCGCAAGAAAACCTTTGCCATGGCGCTGCTGCTCACGCTGATCCTCGCCGTCGCGCTGCCGACCTTTGCCTTCGCCGCAGAGACTTCCGCCGCTACCCCTGAGGTCGCGCAGATCGAAGCCGACGCCGCCACCGTCACCGGCAAGTCCCTCGCCTCCGGTCTCGCCATCGGCATTGCCGCCGCCGCGGGCGCCATCGCCATGGGCATCGTCACCACCAAGGCGGCGGAGAGCGTCGCCCGCCAGCCTGAGGCAACCGGCAACATCCGCTCGACGATGATGCTGGGCCTCGTGTTCATCGAGACCGCGATCATCTACGCGCTGCTCGCCGTCATCCTCATCATCTTCGTTCTGTAACCCCGCATCCTCGTCCTTCAAAGGAGCGTAAGATATGCCACTGAACATAGACTGGCAGCAGATTCTGCTGCACCTGCTCAACTTCGCCATCCTCGCCGGCGGTCTGTACTTCATTCTGTACAAGCCCGTAAAGAGCTTCATGGCGAAGCGCGAGCAGCACTATCAGGAGCTGGACGCGCAGACCAGAGCCGACCGCGCGGAGGCTGCGGACATGCGCAGGACCGCGCAGGAAAAACTCAGCGCCACGGAGCGCGAGATCGTGGAAATGCGCACCCACGCCAGCGACGAGATCGAGGCGGAAAAGCAGCGCCTGCTGGGCGACGCCCGCGCGCAGGCGCGCCGCATCCTCGAAACCGCGGGCAAGACCGCAGAAATGCGCTCGAAGAAAGCGCTCGCCGACTCCAACGAGGAGATTCGCGCCATCGCCATGGAGGCGGTGCAGAAGCTCCTGATCAACGACGGCAACGCCCTCGACAAGTTCCTGGACGCGGCGGAAAGCGAGCAGCGCGATGAGTAACGAGCAGAAGGTTCTTCGCGCGTATATCTACAGCGACACCGAACCCACCACCGAGCAAACCGAGCGTCTGGAGGCGTTTCTGGAGCGCACCTACGGCGAGGTCATCCCCCTGCGCTTCTCGCGCAGCCCCGGCATTCACGACGGCTTCCGGCTGGAGGTCGGCTCCGACGTCTACGACTGGACGCTGGAGGGGCGCGTGCGCCAGTTCCAGTCCCGCGTCAACCGCATGGACTCCGGCGAGAGCAGCTTTGTCCCCCTCATGCGCAAGACCGTCGCCGAGTTCTCCCCCGCCGTGGTGCGGGAGGAGAAGGGCGAGGCGATCTTCGTCGGCGATGAGATCGCCCGCGTCCGCGGTCTGCCCGGCGTACAGTACGGCGAGGTCGTGGAGTTCGCCGGCGGCATTCACGGCATGGTGCAGGACCTGCGGGAGGACAGCGTGGGCTGCATCATCTTCGGCGCCGAGGGCGACATTACCGAGGGCAGCATCGTCAAGCGCACCGGCAGAACCGCGGGCATGCCCGTGGGCATCAAGTTCCTCGGCCGCGTGGTCAACGCCCTCGGCGAGCCAATCGACGGCAAGGGCCCCATCGAGCACGACGATTACCGTCCCATCGAGGTCGCCGCGCCGGGCATCATGGAGCGCAGCGCGGTGGACAAGCCCATGGAGACGGGTATCCTCTCCATCGACTCCATGTTCCCCATCGGGCGCGGTCAGCGCGAGCTGATCATCGGCGACCGCCAGACCGGCAAGACCGCCATCGCCATTGACACCATCATCAACCAGAACCACCGCAACGTCATCTGCATCTACGTCGCCATCGGGCAGAAGGCAAGCTCCGTCGCCCAGATCGCGGCGAATCTGGACGCCCACGGCGCGCTGGAACACACGATCATCGTCAGCGCCTCCGCCAGCGACCCCGCGGCGGAGCAGTACATCGCGCCCTACGCCGCGACCGCGCTGGGCGAGCATTTCATGCACACCGGCCGCGACGTGCTGATCGTCTACGACGACCTGAGCAAGCACGCCATCGCCTACCGTGCGCTCTCGCTGCTGCTGGAACGCTCTCCGGGCCGCGAGGCGTACCCCGGCGACGTGTTCTATCTGCACTCCCGCCTGTTGGAGCGCTCCGCCCACCTCTCCGACGAGTTGGGCGGCGGCAGCATGACCGCGCTGCCCATCATCGAGACGCAGGCGGGCGACGTGTCCGCGTACATCCCCACCAACGTCATCTCCATCACCGACGGTCAGATTTATCTGGAAAGCAACCTGTTCTTCTCCGGTCAGCGTCCGGCGGTGAACGTGGGTCTGTCCGTCAGCCGCGTCGGCGGCGCGGCGCAGACCAAGGCGATGAAGCAGAGCGCCGGCTCGCTGCGCATCGATCTCGCCCAGTTCCGCGAGATGGAGGCGTTCACCCAGTTCTCCTCCGACCTCGACGAGGTCACCAAAAACCAGCTCAAGTACGGTCAGGGGCTGATGCGCCTGCTGCGGCAGGAGCAGTACAAGCCGTTCTCCCAGCACCAGATGGTCATTCTGCTCATCGCGGCGCTCAACCACACCATGGAGGACATCCCCATCGACGAGCTGCTGGACTACCGCGAAAAGCTGCTCGCGTCCATCGAGGCGCAGCACGACCACATCTGCCGCCGCATCGACCGCAACGGCAAGCTGCTCGATCACGACAAGGCGGACATCCTCGCCTCGGCGAAGGACTTCGCCGAGCGCTGGCTCCACGGAACCGCCGGGGAGGCTCCCGATGGCGAGCGCTAAGGAGCTGAAGGATCGCATCAAGGCGGTTCAGGAAACCAAAAAGATCACGGGCGCGATGTACCTCATCTCGTCCACCAAGCTGCGCCGCGCCAAGGTCGACCTCGCCGCCACGCGCCCGTACTTTGACGCATTGCGGCAGGAGATCGGGCGCATGCTGGCGGTGGACCGCGCCTATCACAGCCGCTATTTCTTCGCGCCGGACGGCTCGCTGCCCTCCGGCGGCGTGTGCGGCGTACTGGTCATCACGGCGGACAAGGGTCTCGCCGGCGCGTACAACCTCAACGTTATCCGCGCGGCGGAAGCCATCAGCGCGGAAAAGCCCGGCGCGCAGATGTTCGTCGTCGGCGAGGTGGGCCGGCGCTACTTCGCCGCCCACGACTTTCCCATGGACTACCTCGGCGGCGCGTCTTCGCCCACCATGGAGACCGCCCGCGGCATCACCGCCGCGCTGCTGGAACGCTACGACGCGGGGACGCTCAACGAGCTGACGGTGATTTACACCGACATGAAAAATTCCCTCGCGTCCACGCCGCTGACCCACCGGCTGCTGCCGCTCGAACGCCGCCGCTTTGACTCCGGCACGGGCGAGCCGCTGGAATTTGTGCCCTCGCAGGACGAGGTCATCCGCGGCGCGATGCACAGCTACTTGAGCGGCTTTATCTATTCCGCCCTGCTCGACAGCTTTTGCTCCGAGCAGAACGCCCGCGTCACCGCCATGGACGCGGCGAACACCAACGCGCAGGAGCTGCTGGGCGATCTGACGCTCCAGCTCAACCGCACCCGCCAGAGCGCCATCACGCAGGAGATCACAGAGATTTCCGCCGGCGCGCAGGCACAGAAAAATAAGTCAAGGTAAGGAGGCGTCGGGCTTGACAACAGGAACCATCAAGCAGGTCGCCGGCCCGGTGGTCGACGTACAGTTTGAAGCGGGACAGCTGCCCAAAATCAAGGAGGTCGTCCTCGCGGAGGTCGACGGCGAAGAACGCGTCATGGAGGTCAGCCAGCACATCGGCGGCGGCGTGGCGCGCTGCGTCATGCTCTCCGGCAGCGAGGGGCTGTACCGCGGCATGACCGTCACCGCTCCGGGACGCAGCATTCAGGTACCCGTGGGCAGTGCCACGCTGGGCCGCATGTTCAACGTGCTGGGGCAGCCCATCGACGGCGGCGAGAGCGTCCCCCCGGACGCGGAGCGCATGAGCATTTACCGCCCCGCCCCCGGCTTTTCGGAGCTGACTCCCTCCGTGGAGATTCTGGAAACCGGCATCAAGGTCATCGACCTGCTGGAGCCTTACGCCCGCGGCGGCAAGATCGGTCTCTTCGGCGGCGCGGGCGTCGGCAAGACGGTGCTCATTCAGGAGCTGATCCACAACGTCGCCATGGAGCACGACGGCTACTCCATCTTCACCGGCGTGGGCGAGCGCTCCCGCGAGGGCAACGACCTCTGGCACGAGATGCAGGAGAGCGGCGTCATCAACAAGACCGCGCTGGTCTTCGGTCAGATGAACGAGTCGCCGGGCGTCCGTATGCGCGTGCCGCTGAGCGGTCTGACCATGGCGGAGTATTTCCGCGACCGGGAAAACCGCGACGTGCTGCTGTTCATCGACAACATCTTCCGCTTCGTGCAGGCGGGCAGCGAAATTTCCACGCTGCTCGGTCGTATGCCCTCCGCCGTCGGCTACCAGCCGACGCTGGCGGGGGAGATGGGCGAGTTGCAGGAGCGCATCACCTCCACGGAAAAAGGCTCCATTACCTCGGTGCAGGCGGTCTACGTCCCCGCGGACGACCTGACCGACCCCGCCACCGCCACCACGTTCACGCACCTCGACGCCACCACGGTGCTGTCCCGTAAGATTGTGGAGGAGGGCATCTATCCCGCGGTCGACCCGCTGGAATCCACCTCCCGCATTTTGCAGGCGGACACCGTCGGCGAGGAGCATTACCGCATCGCCCGTCAGGTGCAGGAGATTTTGCAGAAGTACCGCGAGTTGCAAGACATCATCGCCATCCTCGGCATGGACGAGCTGAGCGACGAGGACAAGCTCACGGTCTACCGCGCGCGCAAGATCAAGCGCTTCCTCTCCCAGCCGTTCCATGTGGGCGAGAAGTTCACCGGCATCCCCGGCACCTACGTCAAGCTCGCGGACACGCTCAAGGGCTTCGGCGCGATCATTGCCGGCGAGGTGGACGACATCCCCGAATCCGCGTTCTACAATGTCGGAACGCTGGACGACGCGTTGGCGAAAGCCAAGACGCTCTAATCAGCTAATCAGCCGCGCAGCCGTGCGGCTCGGAGGAGGATACCATGCCCATCACGTTTGACCTGCACATCCGCTCGGCGGATCGTGATTTCTTCGAGGGGCGCTGCGCGGCGCTGTCGCTGCGGGTGACCGACGGCGAGCTGGGCTTGCTGGCGAACCACAGTCCCCTCGTCGCCGCCGTGGTACCCGGCGCGCTGAGCTTCCGCACGGCGGAGGGCGAGACCGTCCGCGTCGCCGCGGGCGGCGGCATCGTCCGCTTCGTGAACAACGACGCGCTTGTGCTGCTCGACAGTGTGGAGACGCCGGAGGAGATCGACGTCCACCGCGCCCGCGCCGCCGCGGAGGCGGCGGAGGCGGCGCTCAAGGCGGCAAGCACACCGGAGCAGCGCAGCAAGGCGCGCGCCGATCTCGACCGTGCGCGGAACCGACTCAAAATCACGGAAACAGGCGAATAACGGCGAAGCTCCCGCTTCGCCGTTTTTTTGTAACCAAATCGTTGCTTGTCTCGCCCCGCGCCGTATTGTACAATGGAAGCAGCATCATCTTGAGGAGGGCTGACCATGAAACGCCCGATTGCCGCGGTGCTTGCCCTCTGCGTTTTTCTGCTGTCGGGCTGCGCCAAACAACCGGATATGCCGCCATCGGCGCCGCCGAGCGAGGTCACCGCGCCCGCCGAGCCGGTGCCGGTCATTGGGTCTGCGCCGCCGTCGCCGGAGCCAGACGTCACGGTCTACAGCATTGACGGTCTGGAGATTCCCGTGCCGACGGATCATCTGTCGCTGCTGGCAGTGGAGACCGATCTGGAGGCGTGGAGCGCCCACCGCACGCCGCTGATCTCCTTCTCGGAGCTGGCGTCCGTGGAGGCGGGGCAGCTGGACCACCCCGGCGAGGACTGGGGCGACGGGCTGCTGTGCACGCTCTCGCGACTGGACCGCATCGGCTTCGAGGAATGGGCGTCCAGCGATGAACCGGGCACCTCGATCTTCGCCCGCGATGGCGACCACGCCTACTATCTGCTCACCCAGCCCACGGACGTGCGGCTCTATCGCGGCGAGCAGGCGCCGGACAGCGTCAGCCTCGCCGTGTGGGAGCGTCTGAACGCCTGGGCGGAGTCGCTTCCGGCTGAAATTATCGCGCGCAACGGGCTGACCGCCTACAATGCGGAGGAACTCTTCGACGCCGATTACACCTACGGCGGGGAGCATGTGGAGCTGGGCTACCGCATTCCCGGCGAGCCGATGGATCTGGTGCTGCTGGCGCTGTCCCAGCCCGCGCGGCAGGGGGAGGGCGGCATCTGGTGCGTGGAGCGCGTCCGCTACGTCTACTCGGACTATGACATGACGGACACGCATCTGATCTTTCCCGCGGGGCTGGGCGTCGATCAAACCGCCGCCGCGTACTACGCGGACATGCAGGCGGATTGCGACGCGGGGGAGAACCCCGACCTGCTCACGCCGCTGGGCGCGGCGCTGCGCTACGCCAGGAGCGCCGCATGGCTTTTTGGCGAGGACGTATCCGCCTCAGACTTTGAATGGATCGAATCCTTGGGTTAAACCGCGAAAAAGGGAGGCGCCGCAGCGCTTCCCTTTTGTTTGCTTTACCATCTTGCGCATGTTGTCGTTTTCCCGCATAATGTACAACATAAACGTGCAGGAGGGATTTATTTTATGCAGCTTCTGATTGATCGCATCCGTGCCGAGGGCAAGGTACTGCCCGGTGACATCATCAAAGTCGACGGGTTTCTGAATCACCGCGTCGACACCGCGCTGCTCAGCGCGCTGGCGGACGAATTCACCAAGTATTTCCCGATGGACAAAATCACCATGGTTCTCACGGCTGAGGCAAGCGGCATCGCACTGGCTACGATCTGCGCCCAACGTTACGGTGTTCCCCTGCTGTTCGCGAAGAAGGCGAAGAGCGACAACATCGAGGGCGGTCTGTATCAGAGCGATGTTTTTTCTTATACTTATAAGAAGAAGGTCACCTACATTATCTCTCAGGAATGGCTGCACGCCGACGACCATGTGCTCATCATCGACGATTTCATGGCGAAGGGTAACGCCATGCAGGGTCTTGTCGACCTCGTAAACGCCGCGGGCGCGACGCTGGAGGGCATCGGTATCGCGGTGGAAAAGGGCTTTCAGGGCGGCGGCGACCGCTTCCGCGCGCTGGGCGTGCCCTACAAGGCGCTGGCGGTCATCGACAAGGTCGAGGGCACAGACCTTACCTTCCGCGAGGACTGATTTCACTTTTGATTTTTATACTTAGGAGGATGTTTTATGTCTGGTAACGTTCGCCCCGCATCCATGGAACGCATCACCACGCCTGAGCTGGCGGAAGCGTTCATCAACGAGCAGGTCGCCGCGCTGCGGGCGCAGATCGGCGAGAAGAAGGTGCTGCTGGCGCTCTCCGGCGGCGTGGATTCCTCGGTCGTCGCGGCGCTGCTCATCAAGGCGGTGGGCAAGCAGCTCGTCTGCGTCCACGTCAACCACGGTTTGCTGCGCAAGGGCGAGCCGGAGCAGGTCATCCGTGTGTTCCGCGACGAGCTGGGCGCGGAGCTGATCTATGTCGACGCGGTGGATCGTTTCCTCGACGCGCTCGCGGGCGTGGACGATCCCGAACAGAAGCGCAAGATCATCGGCAAAATCTTCATTGACGTGTTCGCGGAAGAAGCAAAGAAGCTCGACGGCATCGAGTTCCTCGGTCAGGGCACCATTTACCCCGACATTCTGGAGTCCGACGGCATCAAGAGCCACCACAACGTCGGCGGTCTGCCGCCGGAGCTGAACTTCGAGCTGGTGGAGCCGGTCAAGCTGCTCTACAAGGACGAGGTTCGCGTGGTGGGCAAGGCGCTGGGTCTGCCGGACAACATGGTGTACCGTCAGCCGTTCCCCGGACCCGGTCTTGGCGTCCGCTGCGTCGGCGCGATCACCCGTGCCCGCCTGGAGGCCGTCCGCGAGAGCGACGCGATCCTCCGCGAGGAGTTCGCGAACGCAGGCTTACAGGGCAAGGTGTGGCAGTACTTCACCATCGTGCCGGACTTCAAGTCCACCGGCATCACCGACGGCAAGCGCACCTACGACTGGCCGGTGGTAATCCGCGCCATCAACACGGTGGACGCCGTCACCGCCGAAGTCGCGGAGCTGGACTTCGCGCTGGTGCAGAAAATCGTCGCGCGCATCACAAGCGAGGTCAAGGGCGTCAACCGCGTCCTCTGGGACGTGACCCCCAAGCCCAGCGCTACCATTGAGTGGGAATAACTGACAAAACCCGCAAAGCCTTGAAAACACTGGGTTTTTGAAGCGGAAACGGGGCATTTGATAGCAAATTGATAGCAGATACCAAAACCGGATTTACTTTGCTCACTCCTGTATAGCGGGTGGTTTGCG
>JAFXPO010000027.1 GCA_017527825.1 Oscillospiraceae bacterium | reverse complement strand
CCGCCCGCGCCGCCGCCGCCTCCGGGACCGCCGGAGCCGGCGCCGTAGCTGGCATTCCAGCCGGAGCCAGCGTCGTTCGCCCAGTAGCCGGAGCTGCCGAATCCTGCGCCGCCGTTCCGGCGCGCCCCGTCGGAGCCGGTGCTGCCCGCGCTACCGCCGGTCGCGGTCAGGCGGACGCTGTTGAGCACATAGAGCGTACCGCTCGCGCCGCCGTTTCCGCCATTGCCGCCGCTGCCGCCGATGAAGCCATCGTCGTGGGTCTTGCTTGCCTCCTCCTGACGCTGATCGCCGCCGGAGCCGCCGCTGCCGCCATAACCGCCGGAGCCGCCAATACCGGCACCGGCGCCGCCGCCGCCGTTTCCGCCGTCGCCGCCCGAACCGGAGACCATCTGATTGACGCCGTCATTCCAGATTCTCGCGTTTTTGGCGTTGCTGCCGCCGGACGTTGCGCTTCCGGCGTTACCGCCGGTCGCGTTCACGCTGCCCTCGCCCAGAAGCACCAGCACGGAGCCGGCGGGCAGGTTGATTCCCGCGCCGCCGCCGGTTCTGCCGCTGCCATTCGCGCCGCGCGCGGTCAGCGTGACGCCCTTTTTGAGATAGAGATACACTGTGCTGCCGTCCGCAATGGTCAGACCGCTGCCGCCCGCGGACGAGTTGCTGTAGGTCACGTTGGAATCGACATAGTACAGACCGCCGGAGAGCGTCGCACCGGAGGACGAGCCGGTCAGGCGCGTCGCGCCGGAGGCGAGCTGATAGGCGCTCTGCGGCACGGAGGTCGCCTTCGCGGCGGTCACCACACCGTCGGAGACCGTCACCTCGACCTTGAAGTCAAGCTCGCGCTTCGGACATACGATCACGTTGGCGCGGAGCCAATCCTGCACCTGATTCGCGTTTTGGGGCGTCTTAAACACGATGGACACGACGCCGTTGTCCGCCGCCGCCATGCCGCCATCCGTGGCGAGCGGGAGCCCGCTGCCCTGAGTCAGCGTGACGCTGTCGCTGTCAATGAAATACGTCCTGCTGACGTTCGTCAGCTTCAGTTCCGCGCTGCGGAACAGCGCGTCGCCGGTGACCGTCAGGTTCGGCATCCTGTAGTAGACGTCCGCGTCCGCCGCCACAGCGGCGCCGCTGATCGCGCCGGTCTTTGTCGAGCGGATGAACTCATTCACGCGAACGCTTGGCTTGTCGTACTGGGCGTAGAGCACCTTTGCCGCCGTGATCGGCGTCCCGAAGTCAAAGAGCGCGTTGGGCTGCTGATTCGCCAGCCAGTTCGATTCGCTGTAGCCGGCAAAGGTCAACCCCTCCGCCTCGGCGTTCGCCGGGGCGACCGTCGCGCTGCCCTTGCGCACGATCTGGGTGCGGAACGGCTCGCCGGAGAGCTCATAGCCAGTCGCGTTCTTACTGTAGTTCCTGTACTGCACAGTGCAATACTCCGCGTTTGCGGCGGCAGCGTCCGCAACCGTGTCCGCGGTGAACTGCCGCGTTTCCGGCGGGCATTGATCCACCACGCCCAGCGCGGTGATGGTGTACGGCTCTTCGCCCTCGTCGCCCATCTTGGCGATGACGTTGGCGACGTACTCATCGCCGATGCGCCTGAGCGCATAGCTGTGTGTGCCGTTGCTCACCACGAACTGCGCGTTCTCCCACACGCTGCCGTTCAGCTTGGCGGGAATCTTCACCGTATACACGTTAAGATCAGTTTTGTAAAGTGTATCTCCTTCACCGGTACAGGCGAGCGTTTTGCCCGTGTCCTGCCCGTCGAGAAAGACGCGGTAGGTCTTGCCGTCCTGCCGCATGACGGCGGAGAACACCGCCTGGTTATCCCCCTCGCCCGGCGTGAAACTCTGGAATGTCAAAATCTGCCCCAGCTTGCCGTCTTCGTCATAGAGCGCGACCTCGGACTGCTCCAGATCGGACTGCGCCGCGTTCGGCGAGTGGATCGTGACCGTCATGTTGTAAAAGTCCACCACGGCGTCGGCGCTCGCGGCGACGCCCGTGTCGGAGCCGCCGACAACGATCGTCGCGTCAGCACTGCCGAGCACTGCCTTTTCCGCGTGTACGCCGGTCTGATCGGTGACGAGAGCCGTGTAACTCTCACCGTGCTTCTCCATGATCGACACCGCGCCGGGAATCGCTCCCGCGGACACTTCCTCGCCGTCCAGACGCACTTTCGCGGAAAGCGTTGTAAAGTTCAAAGCCTTGTCAAATGTCAGGTCACCGTCATCGGCGCTGTCCACGAGCTGGAACGCCGGTTCAGCCGCCTCACCGACCGCCGCGGCGATATCAGCGTCGTCCGACACCTTCGCGCTGACCGTCAGCTCCGCCGCCTGCTCACCGGCGACATAAACCTGATACCTGCCGTTGGGCTGCCAGCCGAAGCTGTAGACGCCGGTCGGCTGTTCATCCGTCAGCTCCGCCCCGGTCGCGACATAGCGACCGTCCTGATAGAGCGTCACGTCCGAAAGACCGCTCCACGGCGCGCCGTCCTTCGTGAGCGTCACGGTCGCCATGCTGCGGAAGGCGATCTCGGCATAGGCATAGACCGTGCCGGTCAAGTCCACCTTGCCGTTCGCGGAGACAAGCCCGCCGCTGTACAGCGTACCCCGGACAAAATCCGCCGCGGCGGCGCCCGCCGTCTTGACAACGCTCACCCGCGCCGCGTCGTCACTGTCCGTTCTGACGATCACGCCGTTGAGCGCGGTGAGGTACTGCGTCGCAAGCGTCGCGCCGGGAATAAAGATGTACTCTCTGTTCCCCTCTGGCTGCGTCACCTTCGTCAGCTTGTAGATCACGCCGTCCGACTCGAACGACGCGCCGCAATCCAGACCGTACACTCTGACGGGCGTCGGAGTCGGCGGATCGTCCGAGGCGAATACGCTGACGTCAACGCAGCCGAGCACCATTGCCAGAGATAACAGGATGCTTAATACGCGTCTTGCTCTGTTTCTCATGTTGATTCCTCCTGTTTACGGGATTCTTTACCGGATTCCGGGGCATGCCGTGGATCGCTTTTGACGTATGTTACAAAACCCCAATTTGTTCCCCCGGTATTTTACCTTTTATTTCAGCCAAATGCAACAAATTTTGTCAATTTATTGCAAAATTTTCTTCCATTTCTGTGCAAAAATTACGATACTACATCTTGTGTTTTCGCGTGACAAATGAGGCGCATCGCATACATAATAAACGATGAGACGTCTATGGAACGCTTCGCTGTGCGACGCGCCCGACGCAGAATTTGTTAAATAGATTTAGCTTGTCCTTTCCTGAACGTTATAATATAATGTATTATGATGATGTATGCTCTGCTCGCAGAGTGTAATTAAGGAGGTACGCAAATGAAACGAGGAAGGCAAACACAAAAAGCGTTGAGCATTTTGCTGGCACTGTCAATGCTCATCGGGCTGGTACCGGGGGTATCGATACCGGCAATGGCAGAAGATCAAATCGTAGCTTTTGAGGATCCAGACAGTAACAACGAGTATGACCTTGCTACTTCGGGTGTAGCTGACCACATGTACTTCGACTGTCGGGAAACCGCGGTAACGCTGATAGTTCCCGAAAGCGGATGCAGTGCCTATATTGCACCCAGTAAGGAAGCGGCAGCGTTGAGCGATCATAAACTTACGTTGCCGGCGGGCTGTGTATACTGGCTGATGGACGTCAGCGAGACGAACGCATCCATCCTATACATTGTACCGTGCTACTCCCTCACCCTGAGCGACGGGGTTACCTTAAGCGGATCGAGTCATCAATTTTATGATTCTAATGAAAATCTCTTTGCCGCAGGATATTACAGATCCGTTGACCTTGGCGGCGAATTTAGCTGGGAAGATGCATACATCACCCTTTCCAGCGACAGCGAATTTGCGCTGACGTTTGATGGCAATTCCACGCCTGCCACGTCAGAATGGAACGAATCGTCGAATAATTACACTTTGTCGGTCTCGCCCAGCGCAAACGCCACCATTTCCGCTGTGAGCGCCCCGGCGTCCCCCGAGCCGATCACCGTCGGAGAGGTCACCTTTGAACCGTGGACGGACGCGATGGCGAAGGAACAGTACGAGGAGGTTTACTCCCCCGGCGACTACCCCGCAAACATCTATCTCCCCCTTGAGTCGGGCAGCTACTACCTGACGGGCAACGTGACGCTGCCGAGCGGCGGCAATTGGAGCATCGTGGATGGCGCGGTGATCAACCTCTACCTCAACGGCTTCGGCATCACCTGCTCCGACAACGATGCGATTTCGCTTACGAGCAGCAGCGCCGAGCAAGGCGGTACGCTGAACCTCTACGACAAAGAGGACAACAGCGGCTTCATCACCTCAGGAGGATCCTGCGGCGTGCGTGTTGAACCCTCCGGCACCTTCCACATGTACGGCGGCACCATCAAGCAGTGCGGCAACGACAGCAACGGCAACGGCGTTGTTGTGAAGGCTTATGGAACGCAAAGCGGCACCTTCCACATGTACGGCGGCGTCATCGATAGCTGCACATCAAACGGCGTCCAAATGATGGGCGGCAGCTTCATCATGGAAGGCGGCACGATCACCGGCAATATTCGCGGTATTCAAGCCGAAAGCGGTACCATCAAGCTGAGCGGCGGCTCGATCGTCGAAAACTTTTATGGTGTAATGGACTCTATGTCCAGCATCTTGCTCAGCGGTTCGCCGGTCATCAAGGAGAACCTGGAAGGTAACCTCGTTCTGCTTACATTCCCCGCACAACCTGGCGGACTAACGCCGATCAACTTTGACGGCGCTCTGACCGAAGAGGCAAGCATTGGCGTTTCTTTGCTGGAAATTGTTCCGAAAAGCGATGAAACGATCTCCACCACCGGCGTGTTCACCAGCGGCGCGTCGGGCAAAGCCGCGGCGAGCAACTTCTTTAGCGACAACGCGCCCAACTTCGCGATCAAGGCAAACGACGACGGCGAACTGGCGGTCTACGACCCCAACGCGCTCATCGTCAACGGCATCGAGTTCACCAAGTGGGAAAAGACCGATTCCCTCCCCTCCGAACCGGGCAACTACTACCTGACGGGCAACGTGACGCTGGAGGAGACTTGGGAGGTTCCCGAAGGCACGGTCAACCTCTGCCTGAACGGCAAGAGCATTATCTCTGATAAAGACACGGCGATCGCGATTGCCGGCACAGAGAACCCCGCCATCCTGAACCTCTACGACACCGAGGAGAACGCGGGCGGCATCACCGCCAGGGAAGGCTCAGAAAACGCTGTAGTTGGTGTTGTTATGGGCATCGGCGACAATGACTATACGGTCGAAAATGAATTTAATATGTATGGCGGCAAGATCACCGGCTTCAAGCAGTACGGCGTCATTGCAATGGGCAACGACTTCCGCATGGAAGGCGGCGAGATCAGCGGCTGTCAGACGGGCGTGCTTGCCGGCGTATCCAACTTCACGATGACCGGCGGCAGCATTAAGGGCGGCACATACGGCGTTTATTTTCAGGGTTCCACCTTCAACATGAGCGGCGGCGAGATCAGCGGCAACGAAAATGGCGTGATCGGCACCGGCAGCGTCATGCTTAAGGGACTGGTGAGCATCAACGGAAACACGGCGGGGAACCTCGTGATTCCCGTTACCGACGACAGCTCCCCTCTTGCCGTCAGCCTTAGCGGCGCGCTTGACCCCGCGTCCCGCATCGGCGTCTCCTGCATGAAAGGAGAACAAGATGAAACGCTCCGACCCGTTCCTTTCAAGTTCCTCTCCACCCTCGGCGGCAACGCCACGGCGGACAACTTCTTCAGCGACGATGAGGACTTTGTCATCAAGAGCGACGGCGACGGGCTGAAGTTTGACGAAGCCGACCCGTATATTCTTACCGTCCGCAACGAGCCAGTCACCTTCAGGCCGTGGACGGATAAAAAGGCAAAGGCGCAGTATCCCGACAACGAGGACGCGACCGCCGCGAACACCCTCCCCAAAGAGCCGGGTAACTACTACCTGACCGGGGACGTGGAGCTGACATCCCCGTGGTCTGCTCCCGCAGGCGAAGTCAACCTCAGCCTGAACGGCAAAACCGTCTCGAACGGCGGCGATGTCTACATGCCCCTCATCATCGTCAATCGAACGGCAAAGCTGTACATCCATGACAGCGAAACCGGCGGCGGCGTCCTCAGCAACCCCAGAGGCGATGTGGTGCTGGTTGAAGGCGGCATGTTATATCTATACGGCGGTACCATCAAGGACAGCAAGAAGGACGATCATTATGAATACAGCGGTCATGGCGTGAACATACTCGACGGCGAGTTCAACATGTTCGGCGGCAGCATCACCGGCAACGAGGTCGCGGGCGTGAGTACCGGCAACGGCGAATTCACCATGGCAGGCGGCAGCATCACCGGCAACGACGTCGGCGTTGAGACCTCGGACGCCCACATGATGGTCGCCGAGTCGCCCGTCGTCAAAAACAACACGCGCTATAACGTCAGAATGAACTCCAATGGTCCGCAAACCGGCATCCTTATCCTTGGCAAGCTGAACGATGACGCCGAAATCGGTTTCTCCCGCGGCAATCTCAGGCATGAAATGAGCGGCGCAGAGTACTATTTCATCATAGACGGCATTGTCACCACCGGACTCTCCGGGGGCGGGAATGAAGGCGTGTCCAACTTCTTCAGCGACGCGACAGGCTTCAAGGTGCTCAAAAAAGAGATTACCCAGGGCGATGTGACCGGCTTTGAAGCCGCCATCGAGCAGCAGTACTACGAGGTGAACCTTGAGACAAACAAGGTGGGCGGCGAGAACCAGTACACCGAGCCGGAGAACGATATCCCCGCGGCGCTCATCCTCTCCAACGGCGACACCGTGACGGTCACCGTCAAGCTCGCCTATGACGACTGCCTCACCAAGCCGCAGGGCGCGGAGTTCACGCTCAGCTACGACAATCGCTTCTTCGAGCTGGTCGCCCCCACCGAGACCGCTCCCAACCCCGTCCTGCCCGACGGCGTCAGCAACTATGTGAGCGACCCGCACGACAGCGACAACGGTCACTATTCCGTCACGCTGGTGGACAGCAGCGCCAAGGAGTATGAAAGCGACACCGCGCTGGCGGTCTTCACGTTCCGCGTAATCAAGGGCGTGTCCGATGAGAACGGCGTGTCTACCTCCTTCTCTTTCAACGGCTATCCCATGATCGGCACCGACATCACCAAGAAAAACGATGTTCAGGCGAACTCCAACTATGCGCGGATCAAGCTCATGCCCATCCCGCGCGACGTCAAGCTGCCCGCGGCCACGGGCGGCGTGGTGCTGACCACCGACCCGGAGGGCAACAACCCGCTCGGCGCGGACAACGAGGACGCCGCTTTCGACGGCGCGGACCTCAAGCTCTACATCAAGGACTTCGACCACAGCAACTACGAGTACACCGTGAAGTACAAAGCGAAGGACGACAGCGGCGAGACCGTGGAGAAGGAAGCGGTCATCAATCCCGAAAACGGCTTCGCGTTCATCCCCGCCGAGGATGTCACCGGCGACATCGAGATCACCGAGGTCAGCCGCAGTCTGGCAGGCTTCCAGACCCCCGTGGTCAAGCCCAACTACATCAACGGCTTCACGCTCGTTCTGGTCGAGGTTGCGGAGGAGAACGAATCCCGCCCCGTCTATCAGTACGGCGGCAAGGACATGTACTACATCAACCGCGCCGGAACCTCCGCGTTCGCGTATCTCGTGGCGGGTGAAGTCACGCCGGAGCAGGCTGCCGCTCAGCTCACGCTCAAGACGACGCTCGATCAGTACTACGACGCGCTCGGCGATCTGTACCTCGATCTTCAGGAACCGGACAACAACGACGTCAACGGCACCGGCGCAGTGGACTATAACGACCTGCTGCTGGATTACCGCTGCGTCCACGAGGTCTACGAGATCGAGAAGTACATGGCGATCTATCTCCGCGCCGACGTGAACGGCGACGGCAAGGTTGACATGAACGACGTGAGCGCCATCAGCGCGTTCCGCGCGCATCCTGCCGACTGAGCCGCAAACGCTTGAATCTGCCCTGAGCGCAGGGTAATATATATAATGAGGAGGATTCACATGAAACAAGCCAAAAAAGCGTTGAGCATCTTGCTGACACTGGCAATGCTCATCGGACTGGTACCGGGGTTCTCGGTACCGGCAGTGGCGGAGTACATTCCAAAGTACGAAGTCGCAGATTCCATTTCAAGCATGACTCCCGACGGTCAAAAGTATCTTCCCGCGAACAGCCAGGCAGCCGTCAGCGCCGAGGGAACAACTGTCACTGTACTTGACGCGACAGGCAATGAAACACTTACCATTTCTGATGATAAAGTGACGATGCCAAACAAAGCGCCGGCGTATATACTGGGTAAATATGATTCTGGCGAAGGAAACCATGTCTACACCCTGGTTCCCTGCTACACAATCGATGTGGTAGAAGGGATTATGCCGAAAACAATAAGCGACCTGTTTAGCAACCTGTTCTATACGTCGGACGACAATGATGCGAAGACCCTCTACTACAAGGGTTACGCGAAAGATGGAAGCGATGCGCTTGTGCCGACTTCCATCTCGCTGCAAAGCGAAAAGCAGTTTATTGTGACGATCGGCAGCGGGAACCCGGTTGCCGCCACATTAAATGACGATATCTATGAATTTACCGGTACCGTAACCGGCAACATCGTCGCCACCTTCCCGCCGCACACGCACACGATCGGCGACGAGACGATCACCTTCCAGCCGTGGACGGATCAGCTCGCAAAGGCGCAGTATCCCGGCAACGAGGACGCGACCGCCGCGAACTGCCTCCCCGCCACTGCGGGTAACTACTACCTGACCGGGGACGTGGAGCTGAGCAGCGAATGGGAGATTCCCGAAAGCACTGCGATCAACCTCTCACTGAACGGCAAAACCATCACCAATGCTCAGGAATTCGGTCAAAGCTATCTGATTCGAGTGGAAAACAGCGGCAGTTCGCTGAGCATTTTCGAAGAAGCAGCCGGTGAAGGCAAAATCCGTTTCTCAAACGATAACGCTTTCATCGTTAAAAATGGCGGAACCCTCACGCTGAACGGCGGCAGCGTCGCCCGAAGCGAGAATCGTTTCGAGACTTCCGTTGCTTATGTCGGCGAAAACGGCACATTCATCATGAACGGCGGTCAGCTTTCCAATACCAACACGGGCGTCCTCGTCTCTCAGGGCACGTTCACGATGACCGGAGGCTCGATCTCCGCGAATGATATCGGCGTTTATCTCCGCTCCGGTACATTCACGATGAACGGCGGCTCGATCAGCGAAAACCAATTAGGCGTTAGCGCAGACGCCAGCTTCACCGTAAGCGGTAATGTGAAGATATCCGAAAACACTGCCGCTAACGTTAGCCTGAACGCAGATTCTCCCGCCCTCATCACAATAGGCGAAGCCGGGTTGACCGGGGAAGCAGAGATCGGTGTTACCATGTTCAAGTTAGAGCAAGCGGGAGATTTGAGCTATCGGCGCGTTCCCGCCTATGGCGTGTTCACCGGCGGCGCAAAGGATAAATCCACCGCGGCGAACTTTGAAAGCGACATGATAGGGTGTGTGATCACACAGGACGGTGACGAATTCGCTCTTAAACAGCTTAACTACACCATCTCCGCCACCGCCGAGGAAGTCGCCGCCACCGCTGGTACCGATCTCTCCACCATCGTCAACGGCGACACCGTGAAGGTCACCGTCGCGCTCAAATTGGACGAGGGTCTGGACAAGCCTCAGGGCGCGGAGTTCACGCTCAGCTACGACAAGGAATACTTCGAGCTGGTCGCCCCCACCGAGACCGCTCCCAACCCCGTCCTGCCGCAGGGCGTCAGCAACAACGCGGCAACCCCGGACGACGGCGAGGGCAACTACCAGGTTACCCTGGTCGACTCGAACCCCAACATCCAGAAGTATGACGACGGCACGGCGCTGGCAACCTTCACCTTCCGCGTGAAGCAGGGCATCTCCGAGACCGCCGGCAAGGAATGCTCCTTTACCGTCTCCGACGCCAAGGTCGGCACCGAGATCACCGAGCTGAACGAAATCACCGCGCAGGTCGAGTCTGCCACCGTTACCATCATGCCCATTCAGCGCGACGTCAAACTCCCCGCGAACACCAACGGCATCGTGCTGACCACCGACGAGGCTGGTGAGCACCCGCTTGACGAGAACAACGAGAACGCCGCCTTCGACGGCATGGACCTCAAACTCTACATCAAGGACTCTGACACGAACAACTACACCTACGCCGTCAAGTACACGGTGAAGGACGAGGGTGGAAACGACGTGGCGAAGACCGCGACGATCGATCCCAGCGGCTTCGCCCTCATCCCTGCCGCTGACGTCATCAGCGACATTACGATCACCGAGGTCAGCAAGCTGCTCGGCGGCTACGATGAGCCGGAAATTTTCGAGGACTACATCACCGGCTGGACGCTCATTCTGGTCAAGCCCAGCGCGAACAACACGACCTTCCCCGTCTATCAGTACAACGGCAAGGACATGTACTATGTCGACTACGGCAAGAACGGCGTGCAGTCGTTCGCGTACATCGTCGAAGGACCGGTCACCGCCGACACAGTCAAGTCAAAGCTCTCGCTCAAGGAAACGCTCTATGACTCGTCCGTGGAGAGCAGTGATCAGCGCTATTCCTACTACCTCACCGACCTGTATCTGGATATGTCCGAGCCTTCGCGCAGAAGCGACGTGAACGGCACCAGAGCGGTGGACTACAGCGACCTGCTGCTTGCTTACCGCTCCATCCACAAGGTCTATACCCTCGATGAAACCTACATGAAATACTATCTCCACGCTGACGTCAACGGCGACCACAAAATCGACGCCTCTGACGTAAGCTTCGTCAGCGGCGTCCGCGCGGGCGAAATCGAGGACGGCGGCAAATAAACCATGAAACGATTCACTTCACTGCTTCTCACGCTGGCGTTGGGGCTGCTTCTCGCAGCCCCCGCGCTGGCGGCGGGTCCCGCGGCGCTGACCTTCGCCCTGAACGCGGAGGGCGCCGCCGCGGAAAACGGCTACAACGTGCTGCGTCTGCAAGAGGGCGTCAGGCGCGTCACGGTCACCTTCTCCGTCCTCCGCACCGACGCTGAGGAGAGCTATCCCCTCGACGTGCTGCAAGACGAAATCGAGTACGACATGACGTTCTTCGACCTCGTGGGCGGCTCGGTGCGGACCATCTATCCCTCCGGCGCCGTGAGCGTCCAAAAGCGTGTGCGCGGACAGGAGATTTTCAACGCCACCTCCATGGCAGGGCAGCCCTACCAGCCCACGCAGGCGTTTTGCAGCTTCACCCTCGCCATTCGCGACGGCGCCTCCGGCACCGGCTGGGTGCGCTCAAGCAACACCATCGCGGTGGACGCGGACTATCACCGCCCCGCCATCACGCATCAGGACCTGCTCGTCGCCATGCCCGGACAGGAACCTGTGGCGCCTCCGCCGCCCGCAGCTGCAGGAGACGCCTCCGCCGCGCCCGACGCGCAGGGCGACACGCAGGGCGACACACAGGTCGACACACAGCTCGATTTCACCGACGTGGACCCCAACGCGTGGTACCGCGACAGCCTTGCCTATGTGCTCGAACGCGGCATCATGAGCGGCTACGGCAACGGTGCCTTCGGGCCCAATGACTCCGCCACCCGCGCGCAGTTCGCCACGATCCTCTGGAATCTGGAGGGCAAGCCCCTCGCTTCCGCAGGCTCCTTTGTCGACGTGACCGCCTCGGACTGGTTCTCCGGCGCGGTCGGCTGGGCGGCGGAGACCGGCATCGTGTCCGGCTACCCGAAAAACCGCTTCGCGCCCAACGATCCCCTGACGCGCCAGCAGCTCGTCACCATGCTCTATCGCTATGCGAAGGCAGAGCCGGACGGCGGCTCGCTGCACGGCTTCGCGGACCTGGACGCCGTATCTGACTGGGCGGCGGACGCGATGCGCTGGGCGGTCAGCCACGGAATCATAACCGGTCGGTCACAGACCAGGCTGTCCCCCGACGGCATCGCCACCCGCGCGGAGATCGCCGCGATCATCATGCGCTTTCAAGCGCTCTCTGCCGGTTGAGAAAGGATAAACCATGCATAATAAGAATGTTTTAAGACGCGCTCTTGCGCTTCTGCTGACCCTGACGATGGCGTTCGCTCTGGCGTCGCCCGCCTTTGCCATGCAGATTTTCGTCAAGACGCTGACCGGAAAAACCATCACCCTTGATGTGGAGCCAAGCGACACCATTGAGAACGTCAAGGCGAAGCTTCAGGACAAGGAAGGCATTCCGCCGGATCGCCAGCGGATCATCTACGACGGCAGACCGCTGGCGGACAATCGGACACTGGCGGACTACAACATCCAGAAGGAAAACACGCTGAATCTGTTGTTTAGATCCGGGACGCTGATCGAGCAGAGCGGCGCCGCCGTCCCCGGCGGTACGCTGACCGCGGACGTCGCGGTGCTTCACGATGAAGAATATCAGGGCGCCGATCTGCTCCTGACCTACTCCGATGGTCTGACGCTCAACGACGTCACCGGCGTGCCGGAGGACACGGAGATCGTAACGGACGCGGACAACCGTCAGGTGCGCCTCACGCTCTTCAGCAAGACCGGCATTGCCGGCGATACGGTGATTGCCCGGCTGAGCTTCACCGTGACGGAGGAGTTCACCAAGGACACCGTCCACCAGAGCGTTTCCGTGGTGAAGGAGAGCAGCGAAATCTCCAGCGACGAGAAGCAAAACGCGGTGCATCCCGTTTCGCCGGCGAACGCCATCTTCACGCTCACCCCGCCGGCGAGCATCGGCACGTCGCTGGTGGACTTCGACACGGACAAGTTCGTATCGTCCTTCGAGCGCGACGGCATCACTTATGAAATCAGCACATCGGACGGCGAAACCTTCTCGGAAAATTGTGTGAATCCGGGAGCCGACGCGAGAATCGGCACCTATTACCTCCGCGTGCAGCCCGGTAACGGCTACCCTGCCTCCGCTGCCACGGCGTTCACCATCACCGAGCCAAACGCGCCCAGCAGCGGTCTGTTCGTGCTGACGGACCGTTCCGCCTCCGCGCCGAACGGCAGCATTCGCCTGACCGACCCGTCTCTCGCCAGCCTGCTGGAGTACAAGGCGGAGAGCACCTATCTTCCCTTCTCCCCCGACGGCGTGATCACCGGTCTTGATCAGGGCACCTATCACGTCCGCTTCCGCGCAAATCAGGCGCTCGGCTCGCTGCACAGCGCGCCGTCTGACGATCTGGTGATCGGTCAGAACGCGGCGAAGCTCACCGGCGTCACCGTCGTCGGCGAGGCGAAGTACGGCAGCACGCTGACCGCCGTCACCACCGGCGAGGACAACATCGCCCCCGCGGGCATCACCTACCAGTGGTACCGCGACGGCGAACCGATCACCGGCGCGACCGGCGTCACCTACACGCTGACCGACGACGATATCGGGCACACCGTCACCGTTTCGGCGAGTCAGACCGGCGCGGACGACCAGACCGCCATTACCGCGCTGGTCACCAGGGCGGACGGCAACGCCAAAAAACCCCAGGTAAGCGTCGAAAAGACGGACTCAAAGATCACCGTCACGCCCGTCGGCAGCGAGTACGAGTACAGCAAGGACGGCGGCAAGACGTGGCAGAACAGCAACGAGTTCACCTCTCTCGTCCCCAACACCCCCTACTCCATTGCGGTGCGCGAAAAGGGCAGCGATACCGTCCTCCCCGGCGCGTCCTCCGACGTGCTGGCGGTCAGGACCGATCTTCCCGGACTGACCCTGAAAAGCGTCAGCATCAGGAACCTCAGCGGTGATTCGTTCAAGTGCTACCAGACCCTCAGCGCTGAGATCACGGACGCGGGCGTCTCCGGCGTCAGCTACCAGTGGTACCGCGTCACCGGCGGCACGGAGTTCCCCATCCCCGGCGCGACGCTCAGCACCTATCTGATCACGGAATCGGAAGTCGGCACTCTGCTCAAGGTCGAGGCGGTCAAGGGCAGCGACAAATTCAGCGCCACCATCTCGGCGGCTGTTGAAAAGGCGGACGCCCTCAGCAAGCCCAACGCGGGCAAGGTGACCGTCTCCGCGACCGATCAGGACATCACCGTCGGCGGTCTTGCCAACAACGAGGCAAAGGGCATCGTCTACGAGTACGCCCTCGTTCCCAAAACCACGACCGACGGCGACGAGTGGTCGACCGATGACATTGACAACTGGACGACGGACCCCAAATTCACCGGTCTGGACAACAGTGAATCCTACGAGGTCTTTGTCCGCGTGAAGGAAACGGACGGGCGCGGCGCGAGCGAGATCACACGCCTTCCGGAGCCCGCCCAACTCAACCCGCTCCCGCTGCCGTTCAACGGTGCGCAGGAACCGGCAGTCATTCTGCCGAACTTCGCCTACGGCACGACGCCGACCGTCCCCTCCCTGAATCTCAAGCTGAACGATGGCGCGGGCGATGTTACCTTCTTCTATAGCACCAACGGCAAGGACTTCCTCCCCCTCGGCACGGATCAGACCCTCCCCGACAATCTGCCGGTGGGCAACTACTACATCAAGGCGGAGATCGCGCAGAGCGATTCGTGCAGCGGCTACAGCACCGGCGTCACCTCCTTCAAGGTGGAGAAATCCGCCGCCGAGACCAATCTGACGCTGAACAGCGAGATCACCTTCGATCCCGACACCGGTCTGCCGATCGGAACGCTGGACAACCACTCCGGCAAGAATCTGGAGTACACCGTCGTTCCCAAAAACAGTTCTCTGGCGGACGCCGCGTGGCGCAGTGTCACGCCTGACAGCGACGGCGACTTCCCGATCAACGGATTGTTCCAGGCGGGTCAGGATTACGTCGTCTATGTCCGCGAAAAGGAGAACGCAAGCTATCTGCCCTCCCAGTCGGTCTCCGCAGTCTTCCAGCCGCAGGTCTTCACCGTGGTGTATGACGCCAACGGCGGCGCGGGCAGCGTTCCCGCGACGGTGACCGCCGCTGCCGGTTCGAATGTCAGCGTGTACGCCGACGACCAGCCCACGCCCACCCGCGTCGGCTATCAGTTCCTCGGCTGGAACGACTCCGGCACCTCCACGAGCGCCTTGTCTCAGGACTCCCAGGTCTCCGCCGCCTGCACGCTGTACGCGGTGTGGAAGGCGAATCCGTACACCATCCGTTTTGATGACGAGACGACTATCGACACGAATTACGGCGATGAATTCGTGTTGCCTCTGCCTGTCAATGACGATCCCACCAAGGTGTTTGTCGGCTGGACGAAGACCACTGGCAGCACCACGCCGGACTACCTCCCCGGTCAGCTCATCAAGAATCTGACGGCGACGGAGAACGGCGAGGTCGCGCTCTACCCGATCTGGGCGGACCCCACCGCTGACGTCTCCGGCGGCGTCCAGAGCACCGAGAGCGGCAACGTGACCCTCAAGCTCATGCGCGGCGACACGCAGTGGGGCAAAACCATGACCGTCGCCCTCGATCCCAGCAGCGACGATCCTTCGGTGTATGTCGGCAGCTTCACCCTCACCAGAGTTCCCTACGGCGTCTACAACCTCATCGTCGAGCAGGTGGTACCCGTGGGCGACAACGGCGAGACCGAGACGCTGACCTCCACCATCGCCGTCACGCTGGACGGCACCACTGATCATCTCAGCGCCCTGACACTTCCCGCCAGCACCCGCTCGAAGCTGTCCGTCACCGGTTCGGATACGCCTCCCGCGGTGGTGGACGGTCTCGCGGAGCTTGCCGCAAGCGAAGCGGTGGACAGCCGCGACGTGACCGTCATCATGTCCGTGGAGAAGCAGGAGGAGGAGATTCTTCCCGACAACGCCACGGAGGATGAAAAGGAAACGCAGGAGTCGATCGAGAAGATCAAGGCTCAGGCAACCAGCGACGCCACCGGCGACACGGCGCCCGATCTGCTCTTCCTGAACATCAACATCACCAAGGAAATCGCCATCAACGGCAACGTGGAGAGCACCGAGAAGATCACCGACACCGGCCGGGATATCATGAACATCATCTTCCCGTATACGCCGGACGGCGAGAACGGTACGCTCCGGCTCTACACCGTCCACGAGGGCGGCAGAGCGCAGCAGCTCAGCAACCGGAGAACCGGAGTCGCAGGCTCCTTCTTCTTTGAGAACGGCCTCATCCATCTCTTTGTGAACCAGTTCTCCACCTTCGCCGTCAGCTACGGCACGTTTGAGCAGCAACCCATCGGCGGCAGTCCTGCCACGGCGCAGACGCCGCAGCCTGAGCCGACGGCTCTGCCCGATACCGGTGTTGCGGATTGGCTCAACATGGAGGAGCACATCGCCTACCTCTCCGGCAACGACAGGCGCATGGTGATGCCCAACAACAACATCACCCGCGCGGAGGTCGCCACGATCTTCTATCGCCTGCTCCTCGATCCGCAGGTGGAGATCACCAAGACCTTCCCCGACGTTCCGGCTGACGCGTGGTACGCCGACGCGGTGAACACGCTGGCGAGCCTCGGCATCATCAACGGCTACTCCAACGGCACGTTCGGACCCAACCGTCCGATCACCCGTGCCGAGTTCACCGCCATCGCGACGCGCTTCGCCACGCCCACCAACGGCACCGTGAGCTTCAAGGACGTCGACTCCGGCAACTGGGCGTACAGCAACATTGCCACCGCCTCGGATTACGGCTGGGTCAACGGCTACAAGGGCTACTTCCGCCCGGATGACAGCATCACCCGCGCCGAAGCCGCGGCAATCGTCAACCGCATGCTGTGCCGCGCCGCAGACCCGGAATACGTCCTCGCCCACCAGAGCGAGCTGAAGAGCTTCCGTGATTTGCAGGATACCGGCGCGTGGTACTACCTCGACGTCGTCGAGGCAACCAACGCCCACGAATACACCCGCACGGCAGACGGCATGGAGACGTGGACCGCAAAATAAGCAATTGCCCCCAAAAAGGGAGGACGCCGACAGGCGTCCTCCCTTTTTGCTATCTTCCCAGCGCCTCCTCCAGCTTCTCCAGCGCTCGCTTCTCGATGCGGGAAACGTAGCTGCGGGAAATGCCCAGCTTTGACGCAATCTCCCGCTGGGTGCGGGGCATCTGCCCCGCAAGCCCGTAGCGCACGGTGATGATTTCCCGCTCCCGCGGCGTGAGCACCTCCCCCACCAGCGCGCGGACGCGGATGCAGTCGTCCCGATCCTGCAAGTCGGCGTACATGGTATCGTCCACGCCCACCACGTCCATGAGATTGAGGGAGTTGCCGTCGTCGTCAGTGTCCAGCGAATCGGAGAGCGACACCTCGTTCTGGGTCTTCCTGCGGCTGCGGAAGTACATCAGGATCTCATTTGCTATCCTCTCGCGAGAGCGGCAGAACTCCAAAACGGTGTCCATTCTTTTCCATCTGAAGCGGTGAAGGGCACGCGTTGGCACACACTTTCGCACACAGAATCCGGGATCGACATTCTTGCGTGCTATGCTCACCAAGTCCCAAACTGCGCGCCGCTGATCCGCTTCTCATTCCGTCTGATTGCACCGCACAGGCAGTTAGACGCGGAACGTTTTCACCGAAAGTATACGAGCTTGGAGAAAATCGATAACATCCCCGATCGGTTGCGCTGGTGTCGTCACGCAATGGGCTTGATGCAATCAGAAGTTGCCGCAGAAATCGGGTTATCCCGTTATCAGTATATTTTAATGGAAACCGGAGCTTGTCAAGTATATCCACTTGACGTTGTTGACAAACTCAGTAAATTCTATGGCATAGCTCCGGAGCTGCTGCTGGACGACTACAATCAGTTTCTTTCCCGTGACCCGGCACAGCTGTTGAAAGACCAGCGCAAAAAAACCGGACTCAGCCGCAAGGCTTTTGCTCATTTGACCGGTATCCCAGAAACATCGTTGAAGGGTTGGGAGACCGGGCAAAAGCAAATCAGCCGCGCCTCGTGGGAGCGGTACTTCGGAGATGGGAAATTAGCGACGCTCTTGGACCTTCGCTGATCCGGAAATCTTGTTGACGCCGTTTGACTATTCCAGCAGCTTTCTGGCTCTCTTTTGTACTTGCTTTTCGATCATTTTCAACCGCTCCGGCGGCAAATTGTATCGACTGTGGCGCTTGAAGCGATAGTCCAGGAGCTTTCGCACCTTTTCTCGGTCGGAGCTGTCCATATGCGTTCTTGCCGTCCACGCGCCGCCAACACTTCGGCAGCATCCCGTTTGTGGAAAACTCCGGGCTGGACCGGAGCGACGACCGCAGGCTGCTGCCGTAGCCGGTGAAGGCAATCAGCGCCAGAATGTTGCAGAATCGGTTGTCGTAGAGGCTATAATCCGAAAACGTGCCGGAAAAGCCCTCCTCAACCACCCAATAGCTGTCATTCAGGGACAGGCCCTTGCAGACGTTGATGATGCTCATAGGGCGGTTCAGATTCAGGCTGCACTTGGATAAAATCGCATGGACATTGGCACGGTTCTTGGGAATCGTGCGGTGCCGAAGCCAGCTGTCAAGGCTCTCCGGGGTCAGTTCCAGATCAAGCGGCAGCAGGTCGCGCTTCTCTTCATTCACCCAAAGAATCTCGATCTCCGGCGACGAAGTGTCATCCGTCGCGGTAAACCTCAGCAGCGGCGTATCAAATTACTCGTAAGCTCGCAGGGGCAGCATAAAGTCTCCGGCTTTTGCAATATTCGCTTGGGGGTGCAGCCCCCGGCAGAAAGCCCTATCAAAAAAGCAAAACGCCTCCCGGTTCACACCGGAAGGCGTATGCTCACTTTCCCGCCCGCGCCGATGCGGCAATCGCATCCGCCAGAGCACGCTTTTGTTCGGCTGGACAGTCAAGGTCTTTGATCTTTGCGGTGACGAAGTCGGCGTGAACATCAGCGACGCGCTGCGCCAGCATCCGTCGACCTTCATCGGTCGCAGGGTAGTACACCTTTAGCTTTATCGGCGCAGCCGTCCTCACCCGCTCCCCCCTTTCTCTTGATTCTATGCCGTGTTAATATTATATTATGTATTTAGTATTAACGTCATTTCGGATGTGGAGCTTCACCTCGACAGTTCTTGCTCGAGCATCCGGGTTTGTACTCTATTTGCGTTTCTCTCTTCTACCTCACGGTTGTAATCGCCTGCATGGGTAGAATATGTGAATAGGCGCGGAGCGGTGTTACCCGCCCCGCACCTCCCTCGCCAGATCCTCCCTCGCCAGATCCTCGTTTTCCTGCTCATACGAATACGGCGGGATCTTCGCCAGCTCCCGATGGATGCCGTCGGCAAGCCGGAAGCCGGAGATAAAGCTATCCAGCGCCGCATCATCTTTGTGGAGCGTGTAGGCATCGTGAAGGCGAAGCAAAAGCCGTTGCTGCTCTCGATCCAACTCCGCGTGCAGGGTGTCGTAGGCAGCATTCGCCTTGCGTTCCGCGTCTTGCGTTTGCTGTGAGACCACCAGAAAACGCCGTTGAAGCGCCGTCATGTAGTCCCACATTTCAGCTCGCCTCGTCCAGCTCGGGTGTCAGATCGGCGGCGTTGACGATCTCCATGAACTGCTGCGCGTATGTCTTCGCCTGCATGGTCGTGTCCATGTCGAGGGTGCTGCTTACCTCAAACTTGAACAGCGCGAACGGCTTGCCGCCTCGGCTTGTTGCCCGCTCCAAGGTGATCTTTGTCACCACACCGTTCAGCGGCGTCAGCGCACCCGCAAGTCTCGCGGTGTATTTGAGGAACCGCGCCTTGCTCGTCACCGGCACACGAACCAGCAACGGCAGGACGTTGTGCGGACGCAGCAGGAACAGCAGCACCGATTCCTTGCAAGCCTTGGCGTTGCTCTCGCCGGCCTTGGAGCCGAAATCGTTATAGGGACAGGTCGCGCAGGCTTTGCCGTCGTGGGAAATGATGCTGTTCTGGCTCACGCATACCGGCGGTGTGCCCTCTACGGGGTCGGGCGTGTCCCAATACGCCCGCGGGGTGGTATAGTCGAGGATAATGCCCGTCAGCTCCGTTTCCGGCTCATCACCGCTTAGCCCTGGCACAGCGAACACCGTGGAGCCGCCCGAGGGCGACTTCACCACATCGAACAGGTCAAGAGACATCGGCTGATTCTTCAGGTTCTCGCGGATGACGGACAGGGCATTGTTGTTCAGGGCGATGTACTCCGCCTCCATCGGCATGAGACCGGTTTCAAAGGGCAAAGGCGCGGGAGCGGTCAACTCCTGCGCCTTTGTGGTCATTTTTGCTTTTAACTTCGTGCTATCCATAGTTTGTCCTCCTTAACTCGCCGCCTTTACCGAGAAGCGGCGATAACTAATTTTGTTAGCATATTGCTTGTAGAGTGTGGGGTGTTCGGCTTTCAGCGTCTTACTGTCAAGGCGTTCCTGCGAGATCGATTTCCATGTGATGATCTTGTCGCCCACCGTGCCGATCTCGTTGTTCCCAAGCATCTCTTTGAGCAGGTTTTCGGCCTTTTGCTTGCGCTCGGTGGCGGCGTCGAGATCCTCACAAGCCTCGTCGTACTGCGCCAGCAGCTCCGAGGCGGACGGCGGCAGCGCGATCTGCGACTGCGGGACGCTGTTCGGGAATCGCTCGGCGAGAAACTTCGCCGAGGCGTCGGAGCCATCCAGCGGCGGTGGAGTCATATCCTGCACATGCCGCCAGAAGACGGATTCAAAGGGAATCAGCATGTCGATCAGCTCGTCGTCGCGCTCCACCAGCTTCCATTTGAACGTGTTGCCGCCAATCAGCACAGCAATAAAGGCCGCCCGAAAGCCCGTGACGGCCATGTAATGCTGGATCTGGAGAGCGTATTCGTCGGGGATAGCGTCTTCCCATTCACCCGTCTTGTACGCCGTCGCCGTCTTTGCCTCGAAGATGCAATCGCCGTAGTCGGGGTGGTGGCATACACCGTCAAGGTTGGCGAGCATGAAGGGGTTTTCCATACTTTGGAGCAGCTGCTTGACAATCTCCACCTCAATCCCCGTGCGCTTCGTGAACTCGGCGCGGACGATAGCTTCCAACTGCGTCCCCCAATACGCCGCCTCTCCCGCCTCTTGGTAGGGAAGTTGGTTTGTTTTCTCCATCCACAACTCGACGGGCGATTTGTAGCGGTTGATGCCGCAGACCACCGAGGCATCGGAGCCGCCAATGCCGCGCTTGCGGTATTCCAGCCGGTCCTCGTAGGGCAGATCGGCGGTGGATATAAGTGCATGATAGCTCATGGTATCCTCCTAAATCTCATACAAATTTTCCTCGATTTCCTCCGGCGTGTGCCCCAGCGCAATCAGCCGGTCGATCATCTCCGGGGTGTAGCCGTAGGCGTAGGCAACCGACTTTAGCTCGTCCACATGGCTCGCCCTTGAAGTCTTCGACGTCGGCCACCACAGGTCGAACGAGTACGGCGAGCAATACCGTCGGTACGTTCCCACATCGTCGAACTCGCCCCGCGCGAGACAGCCATGCAGGTCAATACGCAATATCTCGCCGCTGGCGACGTTGATCTTCGCCGCACCACGCAGGGAGAACGACGCCATGCGCAGCGCGGCACGCAGGATGTCCTCGGTGGACGCGTAGATGTAGACGCCCAGCGACGACCACCGGAGCATGTGCAGGGGACTGTCGCCTTTGACGATGTAGAGATTGTTCTCCCCGTCCAGCACCGTGAATGAAAACGAGCCCTCGACCTGTTCCGCCATGTATTTCAGTGTGGAGAGGTCGAGGGCTTTCTTGCGCTCGATGAGCTGCACCGCGATGTAGCTGTCGGTCTCAATGTTGGTGTCCGGAAGATGCAGGGCCTCGCGCAGCTGACGGTCGTTGTACAAAACCCCGTTATGCGCCAGCGCAAAGCCCCCTGCAGGGGTGCTCCCGCGAAACGGATGGTCGTTTCTCGTGTATTTCGCATCCCCCTGAGTGGTCATACGGGTGTGCCCCATGATGACCGCCGTATCGTCCCGGACGCGGGTTTTGAGGCGATGGCCGGGGATGGGCGCCTTGCGGATCACAAGGTGCGTCCCGGCATTAAAGGCAATGCCGCTGGCGTCGGTGCCCCGCGCCTCCGCTGCCGTCGCCAAAGCATGGAGCATTCGCGCCTTCTCCGCGCCGCTGTACCGCTGTTGCGTGTCGATCAGCCCAAACAAGCAGCACATTATTCTTCCTCCTCGCCCGACTCCACCGGGTCATTGACATACAAGCGCCGCTCTTTGAGGTACTGCACCAGCTCCGGCGCGGTGCAGCCCGCGGCGAAGGTCGTCCACGACAGAGCCTTCAAATCGTCGTCGGACAAATGAAGCGCCACGTCGCAGATGCGGTCAAGCAGCTGCAGCGTGGCGAGGATAGTATTCAGTTTGAGCGTACCGCGGAACAGGCGGAACTCCACGGTGTCGGTGTTGGTGAGATTGACGGCGGTGTAACGGCCTCTGCCGCCGCCGCTTTTCGCGTGGTCGAGGATCTCCTTCGGCTCGGCCTTGTAGCCGTAGCGCGACGCCCAATCGTTGAGCTGCTTTTGGGTGCGGCGGGAGAATTTCAGAAGCTCCTCCCAATGCTTCTCAAAGAAGTACAGGACGCGGGCGGTGGCAGCGTCCTGTTCGGCCTCGGTCGCGCCGAACGCTGCGCGGGAGATGTGGACGTGCAGCCCGCAGGTCCCGGCTTTGTGTGAGAGATAATCCAGCTCCCGCGCTTTGCGG
>JAFXPO010000026.1 GCA_017527825.1 Oscillospiraceae bacterium | reverse complement strand
GGTTGGTTCCATTATACCACAGGCAGCGATCCGATTCACCCAGTGGGTGCGAAATTCTACATTTCTATTAAGGTCCTCAAGCCCTTTGACTGTGCGGCTTTCCGCAATTCAGACAGGCTTGAGTTTCACGGATTCAAGTTTACAGCATCCATGATTCTGGTTTTCATGGTAGCAGATGAACTTTGCGCACCGTTAATAACTCCAATTTGTTGTTGCGGATATACAAAATCATAGGATGGTGTTTTGGAACTGGGGGATGAAGCAACTTTATATATTGTTGTCCCTGTGCCATCTTTTCCTGCCGAAAAAAACTTATCCTGACACGAATAGCTTCTATCAATGCCAATACAGTGCCGATTGATTGCTCGTGTAACAATTGCAACGGGGTCTTTTGCAGGGATAGCACGCAGTTTTTTCTCTATTATTTCATTAGTGATAGCCTTCGCGGATAGCCCGTCTGGATGCGCTTTAAGTACATTATATACAGCCTCTGGAACATTCACAGTAAAACCCAACCCTTTCTTTTGTATTATAGATGCATTATAAAGAAATTCTCTTTCATCAAGAGTATATATTGTTTTTAAGGGTATTGCAATATCAACTCTCTGTTGTTAATTAATGTGTTCTATAACCTTGGTATGTAAGTTTGAGGCTTAAATAATATGATGGAGGATAACAACATGAAAGCATTGGTAGCGTATTTCAGCGCCAGCGGCGTGACCGCGAGGGTCGCACAGGCCGTGGCGGAGGCAGCGAGCGCCGACCTTTTTGAAATCAAGCCGGAGAAGCCCTACACCGACGCGGACCTCAATTACATGAACCCCATGGCCCGCTGCAACCGGGAGAAGCTGGGCAAGAAGGATGTCCCCGTCGCGGGGAAGGTGGAGAACATGGCGGAGTACGACACGCTCTATGTTGGCTTCCCCATCTGGTACTGCTGCGCGCCCAACGTGGTGAACACCTTCCTCAAGGGTTACGACCTGACTGGGAAGAAACTCTACGCCTTCGCCACCTCCGGCGGCAGCGGCATCGGCAAAACCGCCGAGAAGCTCAAGCCCTACGCCCCCGGCGCGGAGGTCGTGGAGGCGAAGCTGCTCTCCTCCCCGTCGGACGCGAAAGCGTGGGTCAAATGAACATCCAGATTTTCGGCACGAAGAAGTGCTTCGACACGAAAAAGGCGGAGCGTTATTTCAAGGAACGCCGCGTCAAGTACCAGATGATAGACCTCAAAGAGAAGGGGATGAGCCGGGGCGAGCTGCAAAGCGTGGTGCAAGCCGTGAAAGACCTCGACAACCTGCTGGACCCCAACGCCAAGGACACACAGACGCTGGCGCTGGTGAAGTACCTTGCGGACGCGGACAAGCTGGATAAGGTGTTTGAGAACCAGCAGCTCATCAAGACGCCCGTGGTACGCAACGGCAAACAGGCGACGGTGGGCTATCAGCCCGACGTCTGGAAAACGTGGGGGTGACGACATGAACATGGAATCGTTCCGCTGGACGCGGGAACCCAAATCCTTTTTAATGGAAAACGGCACGGTATCGATAACCACTGCGCCGCATACCGACCTGTGGCAGAGGACTTACTACCATTTTCGCAACGATAACGCGCCGGTTTTGCAGATGGAATCAAGCGAAAAGTTCTTCAGCTTTATTGTAAAAACCTCTTTTGCCGAAAGTCATCAGCGCTTCGACCAATGTGGCATCGTCATGTACCTCGACAGCGAGAACTGGCTGAAAGCCTCCGTTGAGTATGAAAACGAAGCGTATCAGCACCTCGGCAGCGTGGTTACGAACCACGGCTATTCCGACTGGGCGACGACGGAGATTCCGGCAAGCGTCAAAAGCATGTGGTATCGCCTGAGCCGACGAGAGGACGATTATTGCATCGAATGCTCCGAGGACGGTGCGCGCTGGAAGCAGATGCGGATTTGCCACATGCTGGAGGGCGCGGGAACCGTGCGATTCGGCATCTATGCCTGCTCGCCTGAGGAATCGTCCTTTACCGCCGTGTTCAGCGACATGCACCTGACGGAATGCGCGTGGAAAGCCCACGACGGCCAGCAGCCAGATTGAATAAAAAACTCTTGACTCCGACGCTGCGTCATAGTTTATCCTGTGGTCACGCGAGAGGAGGAGACAGCTTATGATGACAGTCCATGAAGTGAGCAGGCTGACCGGGGTGAGCATCCGCGCCCTGCAATACTACGACAAAATCGGGCTTTTGCCACCGGCGGAATACACCGAATCGGGCTATCGGCTGTATGATGACGCGAGCCTGGAACGCCTGCAGCAGATTCTGCTGTTTCGTGAGCTGGAATTTCCTCTGAAGGACATCCGGGACATCGTGAGCCGTCCGGACTTCGACCGGGAGAAAGCGCTGGAGCAGCAAATCGAGTTGCTGACGCTGAAAAAGGAGCATATCGAGAACCTGATTGACCTCGCTCGCGGAATCCAAACGACAGGAGTGAGACCATTGAGTTTCGAAGCATTCGACACGAAAAAACTGGAAGAGTACGCCGCGCAGGCGAAGGCCAGCTGGGGCACGACGCAGGCGTACCGGGAGTACGAGAGGAAATCCGAGGGCAGGACCGATGAGGAGAACCGGCTGCTGGGCGGACAGATGATGGACATTTTCGCCGAGTTCGGCAAAATCCGCGGGGAGGACCCGGCCTCCGACGCCGCGCAGGCGCTGGTGAAAAAATTGCAGAGCTTCATCAGCGAGCATTACTACACCTGCACGGACGACATCCTGCGCGGTCTCGGCCGGATGTATACTGGCGGCGGAGAGATGACCGCCAACATCGACCGCTCTGGCGGCGAGGGCACTGCGGCGTTCGCCGCCGCGGCCATCGAGGTATACTGCAAGTAAGGAGAAAGCGGGCGGAGAGTGACTCTTTCGCTCGCTTTTTCGCGTGGAGATTGGACGTCTTTTGCTTTCTATTGACCAGCAGATAATTATTCTTGCGATTATAATAATTCAGAGTATAATAATCACAAGTATATTAGTGCTTTCTATCGTTCCGTATCGCAAGGGTGGCATGTTGTTTTACTTCGATTTTGTTGCAAAAATGCGAACAAATCAAAACTTTCTCCAACCGCGTTGTTGCAAATTTGTTGCAAATTTTGCTCTTGCTGAGCCCGCAAGCCCGCATGGATAAAGGGTTTGCGGGTTTTCATACCCCAAGCCTTTTAAGCAGGGTGTCCGGGGTTCGAATCCCCGACGAGGCACCATGAAATACCTTGAAATCGAAAGATTTTGAGGTATTTTTCTTATTTTTTGGTGTGGAAAAGATTGTGAAGAAATTGTCGGGTTGCACAAAGGTTGCGCTTGGATACGAGTAGTTACGAGTGGTTGGTTGCGAAAAGTTGCAGCGTGGTGTCGAAATATTATGTCAACCTATGCCCGCGCCTCCTCTCTGGACGGGGTCAAGTAGCTGACCGCCATACAGACCTGAGAATGTGTCTCCTTGGCGCGCTGCTTCTTGCGGTAGTGGGTGTAGACGCGCATCGTCATCTCCGGCGTGGCGTGACCGGCGAGGTACTGTACCTGCTTGAGGTCTACGCCCTCCTCAAAGAGCTTCGTGACAAAGGTGTGGCGGAGCAGGTGCGGGTGAACGTCAAAGTCCAGTGTGACCTTCACACCACCGTAGCTCGCCCCTAGCTCACGGGGCACACGCCCCTTTCCGACCGTGCGACGATCCACGGCACTCCACATGGCACGGAACGCACTCTTGGTGAGGCTCTCGCCGCTTCCCATGTGCAGGACGTAGGGTGATTCAGTTTCCGCTTTGAGGGATAGCAGATACTCCCTGAGATACTGGCCCATTGGCAAATCGCGCCGCGCGGCCTCTGTCTTAAGGAGTTCGGTTACGGGGGCGTCCGATGCGTTCATCGGAAACGCCTTGTTGTGGGTCACGTGGATCACGTTCTCCTCAAAGTCGATGTCGTCCCACATGAGCCCGAGGAGCTCTCCGCGCCTCATCCCGGTGGACAGAGCCAGCAGGCAGAACGTGTGAGCTTGTGTGCCCGCCAGCGCCTCCAGCAGACGCCGCGCCTGTTTGTCGCTCAGGGGCTCCTCCTCAGGTGAGGCATCGGCACTCACCTTGTCGTCCTTTCGCACCGGCGTCTTCACGATCAGGCCATCGTCCACCGCCGCTTGCAGAATGTTTCGGACGAGGCGGAAGGCTTTGTCTTGAAAGCTCTTGCTGTACGGGGCGATGGCGGTGAGGAAAAGCTGGATGTGGGTGCTCTTGATGTCCTTGAGTTCGGCGTCGCCGAAAAACGGGATCACGTGCTTGTCTAGGATGCTCTCGTTGAGGTCATAGGTCGTCTCACGTACCTTGCCCTTCTTGTAGGCTTTCAGCCACACGGGGGCGTAGTCGCGAAACGTCACGGTGCTGGTGATGTCCACACCGGCGTGGAGCTCGATCTTCGCTTGCAGTACCTTTTGGGACAGTTCCTCCTTTGTTCTGCCGCGCACATAGACCCGTTCGCCGGTGGGAGTGGTGACGTGCGTGGCGTGGATTTTGGGGCTTGCTTTCTTTTTGGGTCTCGCGTTCATATTTTCCTCCTTGCATTTTTCTACGGCCTCGGGTAGAATGGAGGAGTCAACAGGCTCCTTTCTGATACGTGGGTGTTGATGAAATCAAGCGTCGGTTGGTACGCCCGTCGGATGTTCCCGCATCCGGCGGGCATTTTTTTATTTGTCTTTACGCGCCATCAGCAACGGTCCTTGCTATAGATGCCTTCACCTCCTCTAAAGACAGCCCGAGCGGAATACAGCCGGCCGCCTCCGCGTGACCGCCCCCGCCAAAGCGACGGCAGAGCTTCGCTGCGTCAACACGCGACCCGGTGCGAACGCTCACCTTCCAATCGCCGGACGGCTGTTCGCGCAGCGTGACAGAGCAATCTACGCCTTCAACCTGTGTGCCGAGCGCGGAAACATTGTCCAAGTCATCCTCGTCAAGATGGAGTCGTTCAATTAGAGACATCGGGATGGTGACAAATACGCCCCGACCACGGTCGAAATACTCCAACCCTCGCAGGAGTTCACCTTCCATCGCAATCCGGCGTTTTGTTTTCGTACGGAAGTGGCGCTTGTTCACAGAAAGGAAGTCTATACCAGTACCGATAAGCGCTGCCGCGACACGGTGTGTATCTTCCGTGGTGTTGGAGTACAGAAAGCAGCCTGTGTCCGTGGCTACAGCCACATACAACGGCAGTGCAACCTCTGGTGTCAACTGCCCCAATTCGACGGCAACCTCGAAAAGGAGTTCACCGCAGGCAGCGCGTTCGGGGTACACGCAGCGGAGGCGCCCAAACTGCCCGCCGTTCAGATGGTGGTCGATGGCGAGATCAACCGCGCCCTGATAGGGCAGCGCGTTTTCTGTGAACATGGGCGGCGCAGCAATGTCAACGGACACGACCACCTCTGGCGCATAGTTATCGGGCGCCCATAAGCCAGCCATATACGCAGCATAGTTCGCGGAGGTGCCACTGTTCGGCAACACTGCCGCCGTCTTTCCGAGACCACGTAGCATTTGGCACAGAGCTGCTGCACAGCCGAGGGTGTCGCCGTCGGGTCGTATGTGCGTTAGGATGAGATAGTTGTCACGGGAACGCAGGAACGCAGCGACGTCCTGCGGCGTCAAATTCTTCTGCTCAGTCATTGCCCCAACCTCACTTTCGATGGGCCAGCCCACCTCATCCAACCGTTCCATGATTTCGCGGAGATCAGGGGCAAGGCGCCTCCACACTTCCTTAAAATACTCGTATGGGGTTCCATAGTACGCCTCGGCAATCGCGCCGGAGATTGCGGCGAGGGTATCGCTGTCACCGCCGATGGAGATGGTGTTTCGGATGCAGTCCTCAAAGTTCTTACTTTCCAAGAACGCCTCCACCGCGTAGGGGACGGTGCCTCTACATAGCGCCTGTTCGTGGCCAAAATAATAGTCCGGCCTGATTTCATCGAGCGTGAAGTCAATCTTGTAGAACCTCTCTACGTATGCTTTGATGTCCTCCTTTGTGCCATCGTGCAGCGCGAGATACGTTGCGCCTGCTGTAGCCTTCGCACCGGCAACCCCGTCCGGGTGGTTGTGCGAGACCTCTGCGGAGAGTCGGGCAAGGCGCTCACATTCTTCAAGAGAGCGGGCAAAGTAAGCCACTGGCGAAACGCGCATGGCGCTTCCGTTGCCACAGCTGTTGTAGGGCTCGAACTCATTGCCGTACAACCAACGGCGGAACTTGCCGCCGTACCCCTCCGGGTGGGGGCGGCCAACCTCGATCATGCTGTCGATAAACAGGCTGTGCCACTCGTCGTCCGTGAGCGTGTCAAACACGCCGCCGTCCACTGCGTCCAGCAGGGCACGGGCAACCGCAAGAGTCATCACGCTGTCGTCTGTTACAAAGCTGTGCTTACTGAATAGCGGGAAGGTTTTTGACTTGATGTTGTTGAACTCGTACACCGAGCCCACGATGTCTCCAACAATCGCTCCATAAAACATCTGCATGGGGTGTCCTCCTCGTGAAGTTTGATGGGCTCTATTATACGAACCTTGGAGCCCTTGTCAAATCTCCGTTCTTTCTTGTTAAGTTCTTTCTTCCCTCTCGGTTTCCTTCCTGCCGCCTTTTTCACATACCGGCAGCCCCCGCCATGCGACACCCAACACGTGCGCATAAATAAAGAGGTATCGCGCGCTATACGATTTTGCTAATAAAATGTGTAGCGAGTCCGAGTATGCGGACTCGTTCCACCTCATCACCAGTAAAAACTAGCGGGTCGTACTCTGGGTTTTCCGGCCACAAAGCTATGCCATTTTGGAGGTATCGAACCCGCTTGAGCGTCGCTTCATCGTTCACAAGAACTGCTGCAATTTGTCCGTTTTCTACACGCTCTTGCTGCTTAATGCACACGACATCGCCGTCGTAGACGCGCGCATTTATCATGCTGTCCCCTCTGCAAAGTAGAGTGAAATCGCATTTTATATAGTCCGGCACTTCGTCGTAGTTCTCGATGTTCTGCTCGGCAAGGATAGGTTCGCCACAAGCAATTGCGCCAAGACGCGGAACGTGACGAGTAGATGGCATAGGTTGCGCGCTGGGCGGTATCACGGTAGACTTGTTTCTTTGAGAGGCGGCTTCCACGTCTCGTAAAACAGAAGCCGCACTTCTTTTATCACTGAGCGCCTGCCATTCCTTTATTTTATACGTGACACTGACGCCCGCATCAATATCATCATTGCTAACTCTCACCGTATAGGTGATTTTGTTTTAGAGAGGCATGAGTTCATCTGAAGAGCAGCCTCCGGTGCGGCGCGAAAAGAAACGCCCCATCGGAGGCTTCCTGTTTGAACCGGACTGCGCTTTGACCTTTCTGTAAAACGGTGCATCAAGGCGAGAAAAAGCGCGTGTGGAAGCAAGATGCCATAGCGGCAAAGAATATTTTGCTTTTCCGCATACACCGTGCTATACTGCAACTGACATCACCCCAAAGCCGCGCGACGCGGACGAATCAATAGGAGGGCGAGAGCCATGAACTATGTTTTCATTTCTCCGAATTACCCCCTGACCTGCACCTGTTTCTGTGACCGGCTGCACCAAGCCGGCGCAAATGTTCTCGGTATCGGCGACGCGCCCTACGATGGGCTGAGCGCGGAACTGAAGGAGGCGCTGACGGAGTACTATCAGGTCTCCACGCTGGAGGATTATGACCAGGTCTATCGCGCCGTGGCGTTCTTCATCCACAAGTACGGCCGCGTCGACTGGCTGGAATCCCTGAACGAATACTGGCTGCCCACGGACGCGCGGCTGCGCACGGACTTCAACATCGCGGTGGGTACACGCTCAGACGGCATCGACCGTCTGGTGGACAAGGCGCGGATGAAGCAGGTGTTCCTCGACGCCGGCATTCCCACCGCGCGCCAGCACGTCGTATCCACCCGCGCGGCGGGACGCGCGTTCGCAAAGCAAGTGGGTTATCCCGTGATCGTCAAGCCCAGCGTCGGCGTGGGCGCGAACGGCGCGTGGAAGCTCAAATCCCAGGCGGAGCTGGACGATTTCTACGCCGATTTGCCCGCCGTCCCCTACGTCATGGAGGAATTTCTGGAGGGCGATATCTGCACCTACGACGCGATCCTCAATTCCGCGTGCGAGCCGCTGTTCGAATCCACGAACACCTACCCGCCGGTGATGGACGCTGTGATGAACGACGAGGATGTGTACTTCTACGTCACGCCGGAGCCGCCCGCCGCGCTGCGCGATTTGGGTTGCAAGACCGCCAAGGCGTTCGGTGCGGGACAGCGCTTCGTCCACTTTGAGTTCATCCACCTGGCTCGCGACCACAAGGGCATCGGCAAGGCGGGGGACTACGCCGCGATGGAGGTCAACATGCGCCCCTCCGGCGGGCACGACCCGGACATGATGAACTACGCGCAGTCGGTGGACGTGTACCGCATTTACGCCGAGATGGTGACGGAGGACAAGCGTCGCTTCCCGGACTCGGAGGATCGCTGGTACTGCGCCTATGCCGGACGCAAGGACGGGCACGATTACCGGCACAGCCTCGACGAGATTACGGCGCGCTACGGTGAGAGCCTCGTGATGCGCGAGGAGATGCCGCCGATCGAATGGCCGCAGATGGGGCGCTACGCGTTTATGGCGCGCTTCCGCTCTGAGGAGGAAATGCGTGAATTTTTCGCCTTCGCGCTGAGCTGAGGAACACAGAAAGGACAAATCCATGTACAGAGAAGAAATCACCCACTACAGTCACTCGCTCGATCGCGAGATGCACGTCATGGTCTACGGCAAGCGGGGAATGCCGCTGCTGTGCTTCCCCACGCAGGATTCCAACTGCCATAACTATGAGGACTTCGGCGTGGTGGACCAGCTCGCGGACTGGATTGACGGCGGCAAGCTGCAATTGTTCGTGGTGGACACCGTCGATCTGGAGAGCTGGTCGGTGAAAAACGGCGAGAACAGCTGGCGCTCCGCGCGGCAGGAGCAGTATTATCATTACATCGTGGACGGGGTCGTGCCGCTGATGTATGAGCGCAACGACGAAGCTCCCGCGGTCACCGGCTTGAGCATGGGCGCGAACCACGCGGTCATCACGTTCTTCCGCCGCCCGGAGCTGTTCCGCGGCGTGGTGGCGCTCTCCGGCGTGTACGACAGCAATCTGTTCTTCCACGGCTGGATGGACCCCACCCTCTATGACAATTCGCCGGAGTGCTTTCTGGAGAATATGCCCACCGACCATCCCTACGTCAAGCTCTACAACAGCCGCCGCATCATTCTCTGTGTCGGTCAGGGCGCGTGGGAAGAGGACGGCGTGCGCACGCTGCGCAACCTGGAACGCATCTTCCACGAAAAGGGCATCCATGCCTGGTGCGACTTCTGGGGCTACGACGTGAACCACGACTGGCCGTGGTGGTTCCAGCAGCTGCGCTACTTCCTGCCAAAGCTGATGGAGCACTGAAAGGAGCGCGGCGTGAACGTTTTTGACATCATCGGACCGGTGATGATCGGTCCCAGCAGCTCCCATACCGCGGGCGCGGTGCGTCTGGGACGCGTGGTGAACAAGATCATGGACGGCAGACAGCCGGAGAAGGTCACCATCACGCTTTCCGGTTCCTTCGCCCGCACCTATAAGGGGCACGGCACCGACCGCGCCATTTTGGCGGGTATCCTTGGCTACCACAGCTGGGACGCGGAGATCCGCAACGCGCTGGACATCGCGCGTGAGCGGAAGCTCAATTATGAGTTTGTCTGCCGCGACATCCCCAACGCCCACCCCAACACCGCCGCGATCCGCTATCTCCTGCCCGACGGCACGGAGGGCGAGGTCGTGGGCGCGAGCGTCGGCGGCGGCAACATCCGCGTGGACGAGGTCAACGGCTTGCGCGTGGACTTCAACGGCGATTACAGCACCATCCTCGTCATGCACCTCGACCGTCCCGGCGTCATCGCGGACGTGACGCAGCTCATGCGCGCGAAGTATCCCGACGCCAACATCGCGAACTTCCGCCTCTCCCGCAAGGAGCGCGGCGGCGAGTCCATCATGACCATTGAGATCGACGGCGTCGCCACCGAGGGCATGGCGGCGGACCTGCGCGAGGTGGACAACGTCATCAACGCGCTGCTCATCAAGCGGGTGTAGGGAGGTGCCGATATGTTGACGTATCAATCCATTCAGGAGCTGGTGGACGCGGCAAACGCCGCGCGCTGCACCATCGGCGAGCTGACGCTCCGGCAGCAGGCGGAGGAGATGGGGCAGGACGAGATCATGCTCCTGCGCCAGATGGACAAGAACTTCGCCGTCATGGAGGACGCCATCGCCTTCGGGCAGCGTCAGGAGCAGACCTCCATGTCCGGGCTTACCGGCGGCGAGGGCTGGAAGATGCTGGAGTACAGCAAGCGCGGCGAGGGAATCTCCGGCGCGTTCATGGCGCGCGCCATGTCGCGGGCGCTGGCGGTCGCGGGCTGCAACGCGTCCATGGGCAAGATCGTCGCCGCGCCCACGGCGGGCAGCTGCGGCATCCTGCCCGCGTGCCTTGCCTCGCTGCTGGAAGATCGCGGGGCGGAGCGGGACGCGGTGGTGATGAGCATGTTCACCGCGGGCGCGTTCGGCATGGTCATCGCGCAGCGCGCCTCCATCGCGGGGGCGCAGGGCGGCTGTCAGGCGGAGTGCGGCAGCGCCGCGGGCATGGCGGCGGCAGCGATGGTGGAGGTCATGGGCGGTACGCCGCAGCAGTGCGCGGACGCCTGCGCCATCGCCATCGTCAACCAGATGGGTCTCGTCTGCGACCCCGTGGCGGGGCTGGTGGAGATTCCCTGCATCAAGCGCAACGTCGCGGGCGTGATGACCGCGTTTTCCGCGGCGGACATGGCGCTCGCGGGCATCCGTCCCTACATTCCGGCGGATGAGTGCGTGGAGGCGATGCGCGAGGTGGGCGATGCCCTGCCCGCCGCGCTCAAGGAGACCGCCATCGGCGGACTTGCGGGCACGCCCACGGGCAAGGCGCTGCGCGAAAAGGTGTTCGGCAGGGAAGGCGACTGAACAAAAAGGACGCTGCCAATCGGCAGCGTCCTTTTTGTTGTTTGTCAGCTTATCCGCGGTGCGGCACGTCCCAGATGGTCTCGGCGTAGTCGCAGATGGAGCGGTCGGCGGCGAAGATGCCGCTGCGCGCGATGTTGATGAGGGACATCCTGTTCCACTGCTTCGGATCGCGGTAGACCTTGCCCACGCGCTCGTGCGCGGCTTTGTAGCTCTCGAAGTCCGCGAGCAACAGGTACTCGTCGGCGGGGCAGCCGTCGCCGGAGATGAGTCGGCGGGTGAGATCGCCGTAGCTCTCGCCGTCGGGGAAACCGTCGTTGAGGAACTTCATGATCCACTTGAGGTCGGGGTTGTTCATGTAGTAGTCGTAGGCGTGGTAGCCCTTCGCCTTGAGGTCGCTGACCTCCTGCGCCGTGAGGCCGAAGATGAAGATGTTGTTGTCGCCGACCTGATCGTGCATCTCCACGTTCGCGCCGTCCAGCGTGCCGATGGTCAGCGCGCCGTTCATCATGAACTTCATGTTGCCGGTGCCGCTCGCCTCCTTGCCGGCGGTGGAGATTTGCTCGGAAAGCTCGCTCGCGGGCATGAGCTTTTCAGCGAGGGACACGCGGTAGTTTTCGAGGAACGTGACCTGCAAGCGATCCTTGCAGACGGGGTCTTTGGCGATCATGTCCGCCACGGAGTTGATGAGGCGGATGATGCGCTTGGCGACGTAGTACCCCGGCGCCGCCTTCGCGCCGAAGAGGAAGGTGCGGGGCTGGAAATCGAAGTGCGGGTCCTCTTTCATGTGCTGATAGAGGTAAATGATGTGCAGGACGTTCAAAAGCTGGCGCTTGTACTCATGCAGGCGCTTGACCTGCACGTCGAACAGCGCGTCGGTGTTGAGCAGGATGCCGCTCTCGGACTTGACATAGTCGGCGAAGCGCAGCTTGTTGTCGCGCTTGATCTGACCGAGGCGCTCAAGCACCGCGGCGTCGTCCGCGTGCTTTTCCAGTTCCTTGAGCTTGTAGGCTTGGAGCAGGTAATCGTCGCCGCCGGTGCAGTCGCGGATGAGGCTGTCCAGCTTCGGGTTGATCTCGGAGAGCCAGCGTCGGTGGTCGATGCCGTTGGTGACGTTCTTGAACTTGCCCGGATCCAGACGGTAGGCGTCGGCAAACACGTCGTGCTTGAGGATTTCGGAGTGCAGCGCGCTCACGCCGTTGACGGCGAAGCAAGCGCAGATGCACAGGTTCGCCATGCGCACCTCGTTGTCCCAGATGATCGCCATGCGGGCGACGCGACCGTCGCCCTGACCGAAGTGGCGCTCCAGCTCGATCTGGTAGCGGCGGGCGATCTCGCACACGATGCCCCAGATGCGCGGCAATAGGGACTCAAAGAGCTGCTGCGGCCAGCGCTCCAGCGCCTCGGCAAGCACGGTGTGGTTGGTGTACGCCACCGTTTTGGTGACGATCTCCCACGCCTCGTCCCACTCGTAGCTCTCCTCGTCGAGCAGAATGCGCATCATTTCGGGGATAACCAGCGTCGGGTGGGTGTCGTTGATCTGGATGACGTGCTTTTCGTGGAAGTTGCGCAGTGTGCCGTACTGGGCGCGGTGCTTGCGCATGATGGACTGGACCGTGGCGGAGACGAAGAAATACTGCTGGCGCAGGCGGAGTGACTTGCCCTCGTAATGGTTGTCGTCGGGATAGAGCACCTTGGCGATGACCTCCGCCATCGCCTGACGCTCCACCGCCTTGAGATAGTCGCCGGAGGAGTAGAGGGACATGTCCACCGGCGTGGGGGACTTGGCGTCCCACAGGCGCAGGACGTTGGTGTGGTCGGTGTTGTAGCCGGCGACGGGCATGTCGCGGGGTACGGCGAGAACGCTGGTGTATTCCACATGTTCGGGGTGGTTGATGTTGCCCTCCCAGTGGTCGATGATGCGTCCGCCGAACTTGACCTCCTCGGTCTCATCGGTGCGGGTGATGAGCCAGGAGTCGCCCAGATCGAGCCAGTTGTCCGCCAGCTCCACCTGCTGCCCGTCCACGATCTTCTGCTTGAAGATGCCCAGCTCATAGCAGATGGAATAGCCGGTGGCGGGAATTTCCAGCGTGGTCATCGCCTCCAGATAGCAGGCGGCGAGACGACCGAGACCGCCGTTGCCGAGACCCGCGTCCGGCTCGGACTCAAAGATTTCGCCCGGATCGAAGCCGAGGAACTTGATTGCCTCCTTCATCGGTTCCAGAACGCCGAGGTTGAAGGCGTTCTTCTCCAGCGACCTGCCCATGAGGAACTCCATGGACAGGTAGTGGACCTGACGCTGCTGCCCAAGCTGGACGAGCTTCTCCGTCGCAATGTTGTTGGCGGACATGATGTCCCGCACCACCAGCGCGCATGCCTGGAACATGTGCGCGTTGGTCGCCTGCTCCGCGGTGCGCCCGAAGTTGCGGCGCAGCTTGGCGAGGATCATTTGAGCCATTTGATCCTTCCTGAAGGAATCTGCCATGGTATAGCCTCCTAAAATATGATTTGCTTCGTCAAAAATCTCCAGAAATCTACCCTACATCATACCAAATTTTTGCGGAATAGTCAATTCCAAAAGTTGAAATGCGCCCGGCGCTGTTGTATAATCATGCAAAACGGCAAAAAACAAGAGTCAGTGAGGATTATGACATGGAAACAGCCTTTCAGGGAACGAAAAACTACGTCGCGTCGCCGGAGCTGCTGGGCGCGGTGAACATCGCGACGGCGCTGCAAAAGCCGCTGCTGGTCAAGGGCGAACCGGGCACGGGGAAGACCATGCTGGCGCAGGCGGTGGCGGAGGCGCTGGGCAAGCGGCTCATCATCTGGAGCGTCAAGTCCACCACCAAGGCGCAGGACGGGCTTTACGTCTACGACGTGGTGCAGCGTCTCTATGACAGCCAGTTCGGCTCCGCCGGTGTGGACGACATCGCAAAATACATCAAGCTCGGCAAGCTGGGCGAAGCTTTCTCCGCCGACGAGCAGGTGGTGCTGCTTATCGACGAGATCGACAAGGCGGACCTCGAATTCCCCAACGACCTGCTCTGGGAGCTGGACAAGATGGAGTTCTATATCCCTGAGACCAAGGAGACGGTCAGGGCGAAGCACCGCCCCATCGTCATCATCACCTCCAACGCGGAAAAGGAGCTGCCGGACGCGTTTTTGCGCCGCTGCATCTTCCACTACATCGCCTTCCCCGACCCGGAGCAGATGGAGAAAATCGTCCGCGTCCACTTTGACCGTCTGGACGAGACGCTGCTGCGTCAGGCAATGGAGGCGTTCTATTTCCTGCGCGGCATCGACAGTATCGAGAAAAAGCCGTCGACTTCGGAGCTGGTGGACTGGATACGGGCGCTGGAGCTGGGCGGGATCGACCCCAAGCGCATCGCGAAGGAGATTCCGTTCGCGGGCGTGCTGCTCAAAAAGGATAAGGACGTGACCGCTATGGAGCGGCGGCTGGGGCGCTGATATGGCGCAGTTTCTGCACTCCGTCGCGTCGGTCACGATCATCCTGCTGCTGACGGCGACGGGCTGGCTGTGCGGCGCGAAGGGCTGGATGAAGGCGGAGACCAAGGCGTTCATCAGTAAATTCCTGCTCTCGCTGGCGGTGCCGTGCATGTGCGTGTACGGTCTGCGGAACAACCTGACGCGGGAGATGATCGCTGGGTCCGCGAAGCTGCTGGGGACGGCGATGCTGTGCAACGCGCTGAACTTCCTCCTGGCGTATCTGCTCGCGAAGCTCCTGAAGCTGCCGAAAAAGCAGTCGGGCGTGTTCATTGTGATGTGCAGCCTGTCCAACGCCATGTTCATCGGCTACGCTATGTGCACCGAGCTGTTCGGCGACGCCTGCGTACCCTATGTGATGCTCTTTTACCTCTCCAACACCACCTTCACGCAGACGCTGGCAATGTGGCTGATCCGCCGGTCGGGAGACGGCGCGGGCGGCGGCTGGCGGGACTCGCTGAGGTTCCTCACCTCGCCGACGGTGCTGGGCGTGTTCACGGGCTTTGCGGTGGTGCTGCTGGACGTGCGCCTGCCGTCGTTCGTCATGTCATATCTGCGCTACATGAACAACATCGTCTCGCCGCTTGCGCTGCTGCTGACGGGCTACATCATCTACGAGATGGGCTGGGGCAAACTGCGCCTGAACCGCAGCCTTGCGGTGATGCTGGCGTTCCGCTTCCTGCTCTCGCCGGCGCTGTACATTTTCTTCTGCCGCTTCTTCGGCGTGGCGGGGCTTGCGCGTAGCACGTTCATCGTGGAGGCGTCGATGCCGGTGGTGACGCAGTCGGTGGTCGCCGCGGCGCAGTACGGCGCGGACGAGCAGCTTGCCGCGGAGGGCGCGGCGCTCTCCACCCTGGCGAGCTTTCTGGTCATCCCGATCCTGATGCTGTTTCTGGCATGAAAAAAGGACGCCTGACGGCGTCCTTTTTTGATTTATGCCTCGCGCTGCATGAGCCGGTAGAGCATCACGGCGGCGACGGCGCGGGTCGCGATCGTTTCCATGCTGTAATTGCCCTTCACCATGCCGAAGCCCTGCGCCAGCGCGGCGTAGCCGAGGTCGCCGAGCGGGATGGAGGCGGCGTCGGGATAGGAACAGGTATAAATGCCGATCAGGTTGGCAACCGGTCCGTAGCCTGCGCTGTTGAGCAGAATGCGAACCAGATCGCCGCGGAACACCAGCGCGTCGTCGGCGCGTTCGTTGGGCGTGAGCGCGCCCATGCGGTAGGCGCTCTTGTAGACGGCGTCCCGCTCCTCGGCGGAGACGTTGTCCACATCGACGCAGTAGCCGCGGCTGGAAGCGATCAGCGCCACCAGCTCCCATTGGGTCAACTGCTTGTCGGGGCGGAAGGCGTCGGCGGCGTAGCCCACGCCGCACTCGGCGAGCGTGTTGATCTCAGTCGCCGCCCAGTGCGCCGCCACGTCATTGTAGGCGAGCTTGCCGCTTACCTGCGGAAGCTCCACGGGCTTTCCGGTCTTGGCGTCAATGCCGGGAAAATATCCCTCGCGATCGAGACCGTAGGTGAGCAGCAGCGTGCGGAAGCTGCGGTAGCCAATGTCGAGGAGATTTGACTCGACGGGGACGCTCTTGTCTAGCGCCTTGGGCATGGAACGGTAGGCGAGCACCACATCATAGGTGCCCATCCACGCGTCCAGCGCGGCGGCGTCGCCGACGATGCCGTCAGCGCCGTCGAACGTGATGTTTTCGTCATAGGCATAGCTGACGCCGGTCACCGCGCCGCTGACGCGGTCGATCTGGATGGCGCAGGCGTCGGCGGGGAAGAAGTAACCGTTGACCTTCCGCGCGAAGGTGAAGCCGTAGCCCGGCGCGCCGTCGGCGGTGCGGTCGTCGGTGCGATAGAGCGCGAACTCCTCCGCGTGATCGGTGAAGCGCTTGAGGAACGCCTCGGCGCTGTTCTGCGCGGCGGCGAGGGTCACGACGCTCTTCACGTCCTTATCCCAGCGGTTGTAGGAGTAGAGGGACTCCACCTTGCCGCTGCGCGCGTCCACGGTGAAGCTGCGGGAGGGAATGTAGCCGTCCTCGTCCTCCGGCGCGATGTACTGGATCGAGCAGAGCACGCGCTCCGTCTCGCCGTCCTTCACCAGCCGGTAGTTGGCGCGGGAGAGGGAGAAGCCGTCCAGCCGGTACGCGCTCTCCGCGCGGATCGCCTTGTCGAGCGCGGCGCTGTCCAGCACGCCCTCCAGCTTTTCGATGCCGCTGAGCTCCACCTGCGTCAGCGCGCGCTGCTTGGAGCTGCCGGTGTCCATGTCGGCTTCCTCGGCCACGGCGGGCGCGTTGCCGCCGAAGAAGATCATGTCGCCGTCGGGCTTGACCAGCTTTCCGGTCTGCGCGTCCACATACTGCTCGGTGTAGTCCTTGCGAACGTAGCGCAGCACGGCGCGGTTCTCGTCGGTTTCGTCCCTGACGTAGATCAGCTCCAGCTTGAGCGTTTCCTTGAGCGTCGCCGCGGCGGCGTCCTTCGTCACGGCGGGCTTTGCCGACGGCACATTGCCGAGGAACGAGGTCGCCAGCGCGTCGCGGTAGAACGAGGTCACGGCGTTGTCGCTGCCGCGCACGGTGAGGGCGTAATTGAGCGGCGAGGGCAGGCCGTTGAGCAGGATCCGCCCGTTGAAGCGGGTGACGGCGCTGCCGCCGAGCTGATGGACGGGCGAGGGGTCATCCAGCTTGACGGTCTCGGTCTTGCCGTCGAGCACCTTTTGGAGGAACGCCTCGGCGGCGGCTTTCGCCGCGGCGCCGTCCGTCTTGGGCAGTGTGGGCAGGGTGTCGCCGTAGCTGTAGCGCTCCGGTTCGGCGTCGTTGCGGTAGTAGTTGATGACGGTGCCGTCCTCCAGCGCCTCGATGTTGAGATTGGAGCCGTTGGCGCTCCATCGGAGCGTCCAGACCGTGCCCAGCTCCTGCTCGTACACGTCGCCGTAGAAGTCGGTGTAGACTTCGGTGTCAAGGTCCAGCGTGTCCTTGACCGTCTGCGTGACGCGCGTGAGCCGCGCGTCGGCGGTCTCCGCCGCCGCCATGGCGGGGACGCACAGCGCCGTCAGCAGCGCCGCGGTGAGAAGAAATGCGGTAAAACGATGCATGGTGATATCCTCCCAATCATTCGTGATAATCAATCAGACGGAACAAGCCTCGCGTTTGTTCCGCCTGAATTTGATTTTTTATAGATCGGTTTCGTGCTTCATCGTGTCGATGAGCTTGGGGATGAACTGCTTCTTGCGGCTCACCACGCCGGGCAGCTCCGCCACGCCGTCCTTCACCTCGGCGTCGAAGCCGTGGGCAACGAGAATTTCCGCGCCCTTGCCCGCCATGAGCACCTCGCTGGACGCGCCGCGCACGTCGGTGAAGAGGTAGTACACGAAGTCCAGTCCCTGCTTCTCGCGGGCGGTTTCCAGATACGGTCCCACCAGCGCCTCGGCAGCCTTGCGGTTCTTTTCGCTCATGTAGCTGCCCTGACCCACGCCGAAGTGGAACCGGCCGCTGTTGAACACCTTGTAGTCGGTGCCGAAGATTTGCTCCGCGGTTTCGCCGCTGATGTCGCCGCCGTGCTCAAACATCTCGTCGGCATACGCCTCCAGCTCCACGCCCGCGATGACCGCGAGCTTGCGTGCCACGCGCTCGTCGAGCGGCGTGCAGGTGGGGGAGCGGAACATCAGCGTGTCGGAGAGGATCGCGGAGAGCATCAGCCCCGCGGTCTGCTTGTCGATGGCGATGTCGTTTTCCTGATACATCTGGTAGATGATGGTGCAGGTGCAGCCCACCGGCATGTTGCGGAAGTACACGGGATTGTCGGTCTCCAGCGAGCCGATGCGGTGGTGGTCGATGATCTCCAGCACCTCGGCGTCCTCCAGACCCTCCGCCGCCTGGGACTTCTCGTTGTGGTCGACGAGGATGAGCTGCTTTTTGTGCAGGTTCAGCAGGTTGCGGCGGGAGACCACGCCGAGGTACTTCCCGTCGTCGCCCAGCACGGGAAAGTAGCGGTGGCGGACGCTGCCCATGATCTTCGTCGCCGCCTCCACGGAGGTGTTGAGCGTGAAGGTCATGAGGTCGTCTTTTTTCATGTAATAGCTGATCGGCGCCGCCTGCGGCATGATCTGCCCCGTGGCGTAGGTGTTGAGCGGCGTGCTGATGATCATGCAGTCGTTTTCCTCGGCGAGCATCCGCAGCGTCTTGGACACCTTGGAGTCCGCGCCGACGACGATGCAGCCCGCCTCCATTTCGATGGCGGTGAGCTGGCTTTCGCTGCGGTTGCTGACGATCACCACGTCGCCCTTTTTGATGGCGCGCTCCATCATCTCAGAGTTGCCCGCGCCGATGATGATGCGCCCCTCGATGCGCTTGCCTGTGGGGTCGCCCACCAGCACGGTGCCGTCGATGGTGTCGATGAGGTTGTCGTAGGTCGTCTCCGCCTTGGCGAGGATGTAGGGGTCGATGCCGTCCATGTTGGCGGTGGCGACGTCCTTGACCGTGATAAGCCCCTTGAGGTTCTTCTCGCCGTCGATGACGCAGAGCGTGTCGAGGTTCTGGTCGCGCATCCGCGTCCACGCCTCGCGCAGGCTCAGACCGCCGTCCACGCCCTCGGCGAGGCGGATGTCCACATCCCGCACCTGCGGGCTGACGTCGGTGTAGAGCTGGGGCAGCTGCGCACCGAAGTAGTCCAGCACGAACGTTGTCTCGCGGTTGAGCTGACCCGCCCGGCAGGGCTTATAGGAGCGGTCGGGGTCAATGGCGTTTTTGAGCCGAGTGTAGGAGATGGCGGCGCAGATCGAGTCAGTGTCCGGGTTGCGGTGACCGATGACCTTGACCGCGTGGAAATTGGGCCGGGAGAAGTCGCTGTTCTTCGGCATGCGATCCCACCTTTCTGCTGCTTGTTATTTTATTCAATGTATCATGGAACCGGGAAAAAGTCTACGGGAAAATGAAAATGCCGCTGCTTCCGCAGCGGCATTTTGGCGCGAATCAGGAAAGCGTCGTGCCGGTGAACAGGCTCACCGCGAGGATCACGATGATCGCCAGCGGCGCGATGAACTTGATGAGGAAGCTGTACGCCTTGGCGAGCTTGAACTTCACGCCGCAGCGCTCCACCTCGGCGACGGCGCTCTCCGGCTTCCACGTCCAGCCCACGAACACGCAGGTGCCCAGCGCGCACAGCGGGATCATGATGCGGTCGGTGAGGAACTCCATCGCGTCGCACAGGGGCGGGAAGGTCACGCCGTTGGCGAAGTCGAACCAGATGCCCTTGAGCGGGAACGCCGCCTGCGAGCAGGTGTACAGGCAGCCGATGAGGAACATCACGCCGCAGGTGAGCAGCGTCGTGAACGTGCGACCCCAGTGCAGATGCTCGGTCAGGAACGCCACGATGCCCTCGATGAGGGACACGGTGGACGTGAGCGCCGCGAACAGCAGCAGCAGGTAGAACAGGAACCCGAAGAACACGCCGCCCGGCATGTGCTCAAACACGCCCGCGAGCGACACGAACGCGAAGCCGCCGCCCTTGCCCACGCCGTCGGGACCGAGGGTCGCGAACACGGCGGGGATGATGATAAAGCCCGCCAGCACGGCGACCAGCGTATCCATGGTGCAAACCAGCGCGGTGTTGCGGCCGATGTTCTCATGCCTGGGCAGGTAGGAGCCGTAGGTCACCATGATGGACATACCCAGCGACAGCGAGTAGAACGCCTGAGACAGCGCGATGAGGAACGTCTGCGGGGAGACCTTCTTCGCGTCGATGGACAGCATGTACTTCAGTCCCTCGGCGGCGCCGGGCAGCGTCGCCGCGCGGACGAAGAGGACGATCAGGATGAGGAACAGCGCGGGCATACCGACCTTGTTAAACCGCTCGATGCCGTCCTCGACGCCCTTGATGATCACGAAGGCGCACACCGCCATAAAGACAAATGCGAAGAGAATGACCGTCAGCGGGAAGAAGGTCGTGCCCGCCGCGGCGTCATAGCCCAGCATGGCGTAGAAGTAGCCCAGCGGGTCGCTGTAGACCTTGCCGGACTCGGTGGCGTAGCTCGCGACGTAGCGCAGCACCCAGCCGCCGACGTGGGAATAGTAGCAGGTGATGATGAACGCGACTGCCCAGCCCACCCAGCCGACCCAGGTGTAACCCTTGTGACCCAGCTTGCGGAAGGAGTCGACGACGTTGGACTGGCTGGCGCGGCCGACGGCAAGCTCCGAGAGCATCGCCGGCATGCCGATGAGCGGCACGATCAGCAGGTACATGAGCAGGAACGCTCCGCCGCCGCCCTCGAAGGCTTTGCCGGGGAACTTCCAGATGTTGCCCAGACCCACGGCGGAGCCTGCGGCAGCAAGAATGAAGCCCACTTTGCTGCTCCATTGCGCGCGATTGTTTTCCATGGTAAATGATCTCTCCCTTGTGTTGTTTCGCAAAAAGCCTGATAATTGTACACGATTTGTATTTTTTTGTAAAATTAAAATTTTTAATGGGTTTATCGGGATGATTTGATCGGTCACACTTTCCCTTGTGCAATCGCCGCGGATTCGATATAATACATCTACTGAATAAATGACAGAGGAGAGAACCATGCGCGGCGCAATTTTTGATATGGATGGTCTGCTGATTGACTCGGAGCGGCTCTGGCAGCAGGAATTTCACGCCATCGCGGCGGAGCGGGGAATCACCCTGCCGGCGTGCTTCCCCAACGAGATTTGCGGCACCGGCGGCGATCAGGCGCGCGCGGTGCTGGCGCGGCACTTTCACACCGACGATCCCGGCGCGGTGCTGTGGGAGTGCTCCGCGCGGGTGCATGCGCTGGAGGAGGACGGGGTACCGCTCAAGCCCGGCGTGCGCGTGATGCTGGAGGGACTGCGCGGCGCGGGATACCGCGTCGCGGTGGCAAGCAGCAGCCCGATGGACATGATTCGCAAGAATCTCCGCGCGAACGGCGTGGAGGAGTTCTTCGACGCGCTGACCTCCGGGCGCGAGGTGGCGCACGGCAAGCCCGCGCCCGACATCTTTCTGCTGGCGGCGGAGCGTCTCAGTGTGCCGCCGGAGGAGTGCTGGGTGTTTGAGGACAGCCTCAGCGGCACCGAGGCGGGAGCGCGTGCGCGCTGCCGGGTCATTATGGTTCCCGATCTCGTGCCGCCGGACGACGGGGCGCGGCGGCGCTGCTGGGGCATCTTCCCCGATCTGGCGCAGGCGTGGGAGGCGATCCGGCGATGAACGTGAGAAAACACATCTATTTTTCCGGGCGGGTGCAGGGCGTCGGGTTTCGCTACAGCGCCATCTACCTCGCCCGTCCGCTGGGGCTGACCGGCTGGGTGGAGAACCTCTGGGACGGTCGGGTGGAGATGGAGGTGCAGGGTGACGAGGACGCCATCGCCGAGCTGCTGCGCGCTCTGCGCACCCAGCGCTTCATCCTCATCGACGACATGGAGATTCGCACAATCCCCCTTGTGGAGGACGAGCGCAGCTTTCGCACCAGAGGTTATTAAAAAGGAGGACGTATGGAGATCGAACGCAAGTGGCACATGCCCCACGCGCCGGAGCTGCCGGCACTGACCCACACCCGCATGTCGCAAAGCTATCTGTCGCTGACGCCGGAGGTGCGAATTCGCAAGTATGAGGACCTGATGCACGGCGCGCCGGAGCGCTATGACCTCACCGTCAAGTCCGACGGCACACTGGCGCGGGACGAGATCATCAAGGATCTGACGGCGGAGGAGTATGACGCGCTGCTGCGTATGACGCAGGGCAGCGCGCCGGTGGTCAAGGATCACCGGACGTATGACTACGAGGGGTACGAGTTGGAGTTTTCCACCGTCGACCCCGACCGCGATACCCGCTTCACCTACGCCGAGATCGAGTTCCCCAGCGTCGAGGCGGCGAACGCGTTCAACCCGCCCGCGTGGTTCGGCACGGAGACCACGGAGCAGAGAAGCTTCCGCATGAAGGAATACTGGCGGCAGACGAGACCGCGAAAAAACCGCTCCCAACCGGGAGCGGTTTTTCGTCATTCCCCCGCCTTGTCGCGGATGCCCTGGGGCGTGACCATGATGCGCAGGTGCGAACCCTCGCCGCACTTGCCCTTTTCGTCGTTCACCTCGATGTCAAACCACATCTTGCGCCGCTCAATGCTCCTTAGGCGCGTCGTGGCGCTGACCTTCATGCCCACCGGCGTGGGGGCAAGATGGCGGCAGTGAATCTCCGCGCCGACGGTGGTCATGCCCTCGTCAAGGTACGCCTTTGCCAGCTCCAGCGACGCCGCCTCCATCAGCGCCACCATGTTGGGGGTGGAGAGAATCTTCGATCCGGCGGAGCCGATGCGCTTCGCCGTCATGTCGTCCGTGACCGTCCAGGTCAATGTGTACTCGGTGGGCTTGTCCATAGCGAATACCTCCTGTATTATAGTAATGACATATTTCTATTTGTTTATTAACGCGGAGGCGGCATAGAGCGCCGCGGCGCCGCGCAGCGCCTCGTCGTCCGCGTGGAAGCGGGGACGGTGCAACTCCTCCACCGGCGCGCCGGGGGCGGTGCTGCCCACCCAGTAGAAAAACGACGGCGCAAAGCCGCGGTAGAGGGCAAAGTCCTCGCTTGCCATGGACGCCGGCGCGTCGGCGAGTGTCAAGTCAACAGACTTTACACAGCGCTTCGCAAGAGCGGTCATCTCCGGGGAATTCCACACGGCGGGAATGTCCTCGTGCCAGACGATCTCGCTGCGGCACTCGTAGGCTGCGGCGGTGTTCGCCACGATGGACGAGACCCGCTCCGTCGCCCGCGCCATTGCCTGCTCGGACAGGGCGCGGAGGGTGACGGACATCACGGCGTCCTCCACCACCAGATTTGCCTCGCTCCCGCCCTCGATGGCGTTGACGGTCAGCACCAGCGCGTCCTGCGGGGCAGTGTTGCGGCTCACGACGGTCTGGAGCGACTGCACGATGGCGGCGGCGCAGACGATGGGGTCGATGTTGAGCTGCGGCATGGAGCCGTGCCCGCCGAAGCCGTGGACGCGGATTTCGAAGTTCTTCTTCGCCGACATGATCGCCCCCTCGCGGCAGGCGACGCTGCCCGTGGGGACGGACGGCCAGTTGTGGATGCCGAAGCAGTATGCGGGATGGATGTGCGCGAACAGTCCCGCGTCGATGAGCTGCTTTGCGCCGTTGGTGGTCTCCTCGGCGCTCTGGAACACCAGATCGACGGTGCCGCGCAGTACGCCGTCCGCCTTTGCCCGCGCGAGCAGCAGCGCCGCGCCCGCGAGCGCCGCGGTGTGCAGGTCATGCCCGCAGGCGTGCATCACGCCGTCTGTCCGGGATTTCCACGGACAGTCAACGTCCTCGTGCTGGGGCAGCGCGTCGATGTCCGCGCGGAGCATAACCTCCGGCGCGTCGCCGCCGCCCGTGATCTGCGCGACCAATCCGGTGGGCGTGATCGGCGGCAGGACGCGGAACTCCGGCAGCGCGGCAAAAAATTCCCGCAGCTTCACGGTGGTGCGCACCTCCTGCCCGGACAATTCCGGGTGCTGATGCAGGTCGTGCCGCAGCGACAGCACCTGCTGATATTCGGTTTCGGTCAATTGATAGGCTTCCATAGCACTCGCCTCCTGTGGCAATATCATAGCGGCGCGGCGACAATTTTTCAAGTGCCTGCGTTGTTACGGTATCAGGGATTTTAACATCCCGATCATAGGCGCTCAGGAGCCCGTCCGCGTTGCTCTCATAGTACGTTTGCAGGGTAGTCTATCCGTTGGTAGTCGAACAGAATCGTAAGTGGTGCAAGCAAAAAGAATAACCCCTAAAATATAGGGGTCGTTCAATAAAAAAGGTGGACGCCAGCAAGTTCTCCATGCTGACGTCCAAGTATGTGAAATGGCCACGACATTGATAAAGCTTGCTGAGGGGGTGCAAATGCGCACTTGAGGGGGGTACAATCAAAACAAGAGGGGGTGCAAAGCGTCCCCCCTTGTCTTTCGATTTTTACTTGTCATTTTGGTGTTAGTATATAAATAGCTCAAGTAAAACTGAGATTTCTCCAGTGATCAGTGTTATGATATATCTGAATTCAAAGGAGGATCCCATCATGTCACGTAAGAGCAAGCAACACGACAAGCAGTTTAAGCTGGATGCCCTCAAGTATGTTCAGGAGCATCCTGATCTCACTCAGGAAGAATGCTGTAAGAACCTCGGCATAGGTCTCAGCACCTTGGCCCGCTGGAAAGCCCAGTATGCCCAGAACGATGGTGATATGCCCTTCCGCGGTTCCGGCAACTACGCCTCTGATGAGCAAAAGGAGATTGCCCGTTTGAAGCGTGAACTCCGCGATGCCCAGGACGCCCTTGATGTACTAAAAAAAGCTATCAGCATTCTGGGAAAAAACTGACAACAGCCATCTACACAGAGGTTGCTGCCAAGGTGGAGACATCCAAAGTGACCAGACGCCGTGTCTCCATCTCCGGGATGCTGAAATACTTAGGCGTTTCTCGCTCCGGCTATCGCGCCTTTACAAGGCATAAGCCGTCTGCTGCTCAGCAACGCAAGGATTCCATAAAGCAGGATATCCGGAAGATCTATGACAAGTCCCGCCAGAACTACGGCGCCCCCAAGATCACCGTCGAGCTGCGCAAGTCTGGGGAGATGATCTCCGAGCGGACTGTCGGAAAATACATGCGGGAAATGGGGATCCGTGCCCAATGGTCAAAGCCATGGATCGCCACCACGAAGGATTCTGACTTCTCAAAGGAACTGCACAACATACTGGATGAACAATTCAATCCCGACCGCCCCAATGCCGTCTGGTGTACCGACATCACTTACATCTGGACGGTTGACGGTTTTGTTTACCTTACAAGCATCATGGACCTTTTCTCCCGCAAGATCATCGCCTGGACCCTTTCCCGCTCAATGGAGGTCTCCTGTGTGATCGATACCGTTAACAAAGCAAAAGCCCGCCGCAATACTGATGAACCGCTGATCCTTCACTCTGACCGGGGCAGCCAGTACGTCTCCAAAGCCTATCGGGAGGCCACGGAGAAGTTTCAGCTCAGCTACAGCCATAAGGGTTATCCTTATGATAACGCCTGCATCGAATCCTTCCATTCCCTAATCAAGCGCGAATGGCTTGACCGGTTCAGGATTGAGGATTACCATCATGCCTATCGGCTGGTCTTTGAATACATCGAAGCTTTCTATAACACGGTTCGCATTCACAGCCATTGTAACTACATGTCACCGGACCAGTTTGAGAAGCTGTACGCAAAAGTTGCCGCATAAACCCTTAATTTGCACCCCCATCACGGTGAGAAATTTCTCATTTTATTTTGTGCTAAATCTTGACATAGGACCAGTGCGCCAGGAGAATATTCATGCAGCAATGGAAACTGAGGTGCACTGTCTGAAGAAGGATATGCTGTTGATCAACTATGAAGCGCCGGACGGCAGCAGGCATCACAACCGCCTTTGGAATGGCGGTAACGGTTGGGGCACT
>JAFXPO010000025.1 GCA_017527825.1 Oscillospiraceae bacterium | reverse complement strand
GCCGTCCATGACCCGCGACCAGTTGTTCTCGGCGTAGTTCTTCGTATTCCGATGGGGCATGGAGTGCGTGGCGAGGTCGCTGGCGGCGTTGATGACGCCCCACGCCGTGCCGCGAAACCGCTTGATGTCCGGCGCGTAGTAACACACCATGAACTCGTTGCGGCACTTCTCCGCCGTCGCCTTCTCACGTTCGGTGGATTTGTCCGTGATCGGGAACAGCTCTTCGAGGATCGCCTTGATGTCGCGGTCGTACAGCGTCTTGTTGGCGGCGCGGTCGGCGTAGCGGGCGAGGCCGCTCATGTACTCGTCCGCGAGGGCGAGACAGTCCCGCGCCTCCTGCATCCGCTCGCGGATGTTCTCGGTATGCCTCATGCTCCAGATTCGCTTCGCGGAGCCGAGGGCGAGGTTGAGCGTGTTGTTGCAGACCACGCGGATCGGCGTCATGCAGGCCTTGAGGCCGCCGCCCCCGTCGTGGCTGTTGGTAAAGCACAGGTATGGCTCCACATCGTCGCTGGCGACGCGGCGCACGGGCATCTTCGCCAAGAGCCAGATCTGCTTGCCGTCGCGCAAGCTTCCCGCCGTCTCATAGCGCACGTCGCCGCCGATGAGATCGTCGGTGAAGTTGAAAGCGTCGATGTTCTGCACGACCTTGTAGCGGTCGCCGACGATACCAAGCACGCTGCCGTCCGTGTCACGGACGTTGGACTTGTAGCCGGGGATCACGCCGCCGTGGGCGTTGTAGACTGGCTCCTGACGCACCGTCCAGTCCAGCCCCGCAAAGCGGAGCGCATCGGCGCTGGTGGGGGCTTCGGGTACCATCGTGCCGAGGCCGTGCCACGGCTTATTGCGGACGTACATCATGGTTTCTACGTTAGCTATCCGTCTCGATCTTCGTGTGGGGCAGCGCGAATTGCTCCCGCAGCTCACGGTCATTGTAAATCACGCCGTTGTGCGCGAAGGCGAAGCGTGCGCCGTTGATGCTGCCCGCAAACGGGTGATTGTTGCGGTTGCGCCGCGCGTCGCCCTGCGCGGTCATGCGGGTGTGGCCCATCTCGTTCACGGTGTCGTCCGAAACCGCGAAGCGCAGCTTATGACCGGGAACGGGAGACTTGCGAACGATCAATCTGCCGGAGCCGAGATAGGCGTAGCCCGCGGCGTCCGTTCCCCGCGCCTCCGCCGCCGTCGCCAAAGCATGGAGCATTCGCGCCTTCTCCGCGCCGCTGTACCGCTGCTGCGTGTCGATCAGCCCAAACAAGCAGCACATTATTCTTCCTCCTCGGCAAGCTCCACCGGCTCGTTGACATACAAGCGCCGCTCTTTTAAGTACTGCACCAGCTCCGGCGCAGTGCAGCCCGCCACAAAGGTCGTCCACGAAAAGTCCTTCAGATCGTCGTCCGACAAATGGATCGCCACGTCGCAGATGCGGTCGAGCAGCTGCAACGTGGCGAGGATGGTATTCAGTTTGAGTGTCCCCCGGAACAAGCGGAACTCCACCGTGTCGGTGTTGGTGAGGTTGACGGCGGTGTAGCGGCCTCTGCCGCCGCCGCTTTTCGCGTGATCGAGGATCTCCTTCGGCTCGGTCTTGTAGCCGTAGCGTGATGCCCAGTCGTCGAGCTGCTTCTGGGTGCGGCGGGAGAATTTCAGCAGCTCCTCCCAATGCTTTTCAAAGAAGTACAAGACGCGGGCGATGGCGGCATCCTGCTCGGTCTCGGTTGTGCCGAATGCCGCGCGGGAGACGTGGACGTGCAGCCCGCAGGTCCCGGCTTTGTGTGAGAGATAGTCCAACTCCCGCGCCTTGCGGACGATCTCCGGCCACGGCATGACGTTCATGTGATAGTCCAGCGACATGGGGTGCGTGACGATCTCAATGCCGTCATCAAGGCTGCCGTCGTGCTTGCAGTAGATGTACTCGCATTCGCTGTTTGCAGCGGACATGATCTCGTTGGCGTTGGAATCGGACTCGCCGCCGTCGTCGATCTCCAGCTCCACGCCATAGTAGCGCGGGCCTTTGCCATAGAAGATCGGGTGGGGCTTGTAGCAATAGTCCTCAATGCCCGCGTGATTGCGGATATGCAGGCATTTTTCGCAGAGGTGAACGTCCTCGGTGCCGTGGTTGTGGGTGAGGGGAAAGCGCGTGCCGCAGATGTGGCAGATTGCCGTGATCGCGTCGAGGCAGCGCGGGCAGTAGTCGCGGCCATCGAACTCGCGCCGCTCCGACATGGGCGCTTCGCCGTGACAGCGGGTGCAGATAAAGGTGGGTTCGCTCATGGTGGTACCTCCGAATATGAAAGTAGCAGCCCGGGGCACGACGCCTCGGGCTGCTCTACAACTATATTACATATTCGGAAATGGGGTCAGTTCGGAAGAAATCATCTTGTAGTCGGCGTACTTTGATGACCGCAGCTCCCTTCAACTCCGTATCGCGCCAGAAAATGCTCGATTGCTGGATTGCTCCGCGGTAGGTACACGATGTCCGTGGCCTCCATGTCGCGGCGTCCGTCCTCGTCCAGTTTCAGCGGCTCGGCAGTCAGCACCGTGCCATAGAAGTTGACCAACACGCCCCTTGCGACCTGACAGGGCGCTCCCCAATCCTCGTCCTCATGGCGCAGCTCGTAAGATCATCCATGCCATGAACCGGGAGCTGAAAAGCGCTCGTCAAAGACTATGATACTCTCTGCCAAGGCTATGGCGAAAAAGAGATCGCCGCCCGCGTCCGGTCAATTCAGGAGCAGGAGGCCGCTGCACGGCAGCAGCGCAGAATGGAACGGCAGCACAGATACGAGATCGAGGCAAGGTAAAGTGTTGAGGGCAGATGGAGCCACGCTCCTTCTGCCCCTGCACATTTCTATTTCGCATTTTAAAAAATTCTTGATTTTGCGAAATAGCTTGTGGTATAATACGAACGAGGTGATTTGCCGTGCGACTAATTGAGCGTGACTTCTATCTGAACAAGCTGAAGGATGTCATGGGTACTCCGGACATCAAAGTCATTACCGGTGTCCGACGCAGCGGAAAGTCCAAGCTGCTGGAGGCTTTCATGGCCTATGTCCGGACCAATGATCCGAATGCAAACATCATTCATATCAACTTCAATATGAATGCGTTTGAGAGCCTGACCGAGTATCATGCGTTGAATGACCACATTGAAATGGCTTATCTTCCGGGGAAAAACAACTTCATCTTCATAGACGAGGTTCAGATGTGCTCCGGCTTTGAGAAGGCCATCAACAGCCTCCACGCATCTGAGAAATACGACATTTATATCACCGGTTCCAACGCCTTCCTTTTGAGCAGCGATTTGGCAACGCTGTTTACAGGACGAACCTTTGAAATAGAGGTTTTTCCCTTCTCCTTTGCTGAATTCATGCAGTATTTTGAGCTGACGGATCAATATACGGCCTTTAATCGCTATATTCAGGAGGGCGGCATGTCCGGCTCTTACCTTTACAAGACGCCGGAATCGAAATACGATTATATTTCCGATGTTTTCAACACGTTGATTGTCCGGGATATTCAGCGCAAGTACCGTGTGCGTAATATGCCGCTGATGGAGCGCCTGTGCGACTTCCTTATTGACAACATCTCCAATCAAACCTCCACCCGCAGCGTTGCGGCGGCTTTCACCAGTGAGCAGGTCAAAACGAATGACCGCACTATCAGCGCCTATATCAAGTATCTCTGCAACGCTTTCGCTTTCTACAAGGTGAGGCGGTACGACATTCAAGGGAAACGCTATCTCAGCTCCAACGATAAGTATTATCTCAGCGATCATTCCTTCAAATATGCCAAGTTGGGCACGAAAAACGCCGATTATGGCAGAATGATCGAAAACATCGTTGCCATCGAACTTCTTCGCCGGGGCTATGAGCTGTATGCCGGAGTGCTCTATAAAAAAGAGATCGACTTCGTAGCTATCAAGCGCAGCGAGAAGCTGTATATCCAGGTTGCCAGCAGTATCGACGATCCCGATACCTTCCAGCGTGAGGTCGATCCCCTGCTGAAGATTAAGGACGCTTATCCGAAAATGATCCTAACCCGTACCCGGCAGGAAGCATATCAGTACGAGGGTGTGCAAATCGTGGATGTTGCCGATTGGCTCATAACGTAATAGTCTTGATAAGGCTCAGAAAACAACAGGCAACGTGTAATAAATCATAGAAACACCATAAGCTAAACCGCCCAAACAAAACTGTTTAAGTTAAGTTTTGCAGGAGCGAACGGTCAATACGCCATTCAGAGAACAGGGCAGGCTTGCCGAGTATCGTGATCTCGCTGTAATCGACCTCGGCGGCGCTTTCACGCATGGCAGATTCCTCCTTGCAAACAATAGTAGGACCGAGGGAGCGCATCCCTCGGTCCTCTTCGGAATCAATGTTACTATCCTCGCCCCACCCAAACTGCGCCATCATGCGTTGTCTTCCCGTGCAGTAATATGATACTGTTTTACCGGGATTTTTTTGGTCAAGCTGTGGTCATGAAAGGGGCGTTTCGTCCTCCAACTGCGACCCAAACAGAACCGCACGGAAATTTAGGAATATATTACGAAAAACACGCCGACTCAGCGAAATGCGGTTGCCGCCACCGGAGCAAAAAAGTTGAGCGCAGCTGCCTTTCCATTTAAGCCGCTGCGCCCGTTTTTCAGTAGTAAATGTACAGGCGAACGTCGCTGTTACTTGTACGCCCGATACAAAAATGTCACCGTCTGGCCGCGGACGCAGTTGTTGTTCGGGGCGAACGCGTTGTTGCCCACGCCGTCCGTGACGCCGTTCGCGACCGCCCAAGCCACCGCGTCGGTGTAGTACTCGCCGCTTCCAACGTCGGTGAAGCCCTCGCTTGCCGTCGTCTCGGGTGCGCCCTTGGCGCGGTAGAGGAACGTGACCGCCTGCGCGCGGTTCACAATGCCGTTCGGGTCGAATCTGCCGTCGCCTACGCCGTCGGTGATCTTGTTCTCCACCGCCCATGCGACCGCCTTTTCGTACCAGCTTCCCGCTGCCACGTCAGAGAATCCGGGCGCGGTGCCGGTCGGCTCCGGACTGCCCGCCGCGCGCCAGAGGAAGGTCACCATCTGGCTGCGGGTGCAGGTCGCCAACGGGTCGAAGCGGTCATCCGCCACGCCGCCGGTAATATCGTTGCTGTATGCCCACGCCACAGCCTCGGTGTAGTAGGCGTCCTGCGGCACGTCGAGGAACGGCAGGACGATGGTGGTGCCGTCGGCCAGCGGAACCTCGATGGCATCGATGTTCACGATGGGGGAGGCGTAGCCGCCACCGCCGCCGGTTGAACCGCCGCTGTTGTTAGCGGTTGGCGTCTGCTGCTGCGACTGGGACGATGACGAGGACGTAGTAGGGTTTGCGGTGGAGGAGGACGTCGGAGCCGGAATCCCGTTGTCCCGCTCCGTTTCAAACTGATCCCCCGTGTTTGTCACGCTTGTATCGTTTGTATTGCTTGTATCGGGTGTAGAAGGTGTTGAGACATTCTCTTGCTGTGTTTCCTGCTCTGTTGTATTGTTTGTATTGCTGTTCGTCTCCGTTGACGGTGACTCGCTGAATCGTTCCGTTGTCATGCCGGCGGCAAATGCTGGAACCATCAAACACATCGCCAACACCAGCGAAATAGCAATCGTCCAAACTTTCTTCATGCCGGTATTCCTCCGCTTGACTTGTGTTGCGGTGGGGACAGACGCCGCAGCGTCTGTCCCCACACCATTCTGATTAGTCCTTGTCCTCCTCGGGTGTTTCCCACTGATCGCTCGCCGTGATAACATCATCACGAATAGGCACAACGATCAATTCAACCTCTGAATAGGGTTTTTTCATAGGTTTTCCTCCTTTTGCAAAATTACTCGGAGAAACGTTCCGTTGTCGGCTTACTTGTGCCGCCGCTGGTCACAATGACGTCCTCAACGGGAATGATCTCCAATTCAGCGCTTGAGTACGGTTCTTTTTTACTCATGGGACTATCAGTTCTCAAAATAAACATTGGCTTCCTTGTTGTACCAATACATCGCGTTGCCAAGATTGTACTTATAGCTGTCCGTCTTCTGGATCACGTTATAAGCCCAAGACAAAGCGTTGTAGGTAACATACGGAGTGTCTTCGCCATCGACATAGATCTCATACTTCGTATCCAGCTCCGGAGCGGTCAAGTGCGGAATCTTCACAATATACTCGCCGCCGGACTGTTCGACAATGATGTCGTTAACAGAAGAACCGCCCTGAACTTTGCAGACAAATGTATGTTCTCCGCTCGCCAAGAAGAACATCTTGATCGTGGTCTCCGTACCCAGCAGCAGGGACGTTCCGTTGTATTTGACACCACTTTCGGTAGACCCGACCGTCTTTGCATAAGCAGACAGCGCGGTGGTCGCTGCAACCTTATCGCCCAGATCGACGTCCGTTTCCACAGCGACAGTTGCGCCATCGAAGTACTGCTTCGTATACTCGCAGTACGCAAGCAGCTTACTTGCCAGAGGTTTCAGCTTGACCGAACCATTAGTAACTGCCACGCGCGTCACAGCGTTCAGCGTTCTGGTGTAGGTACCGTTGTCCGAAACTTCACCAGCTTTACTATAGAGCGGAATGATCGTTTCGCCCTTGCAGAGCGACAACGTGATTCCCTTGTCCGCCTCAGCGGGAGCAACGGAATAGGTGAACATATACGTGCCGTCGGTCTGTAGTTCTCCGCTGCTCAGGGAAACTGTTTTGCCCGATTCATACTTGCCGGGGAAGGTGAACTTCAAGCTATAGCTTGCAAGGTCATCCTTCACCGTACCGGTGAGATGCAGGAAGAAGTTCACGCCGATCATATCCGTCAAGGTGAGCGAATAGCTATCAACGTAGTTCACGGTGCTCAAGCTGCCGCTGTCCACGGTCGTTTCGCTGATACGCTCGATGGTGAACGGGCTCGTACCGTAGCTGGTGGTGATGGTGATCTCCCGGCTCGCGTCAACGACGAGGTTCTCCAGCAGCTCATCACCTGCGGCAAGGTCGAAGACGCCGTTGCCGTCCTTATCGTGCTTGACGTTGACCAAAGTGCCCGGTTCGAACGGAACCGCCTGCTTGAAGGTGATCACAATACCCTCTGCGGTCAGGTCGGAGTCTTCCAGCTTGACCGCATCGCCGAGCTGATTACCGTTCGCATCCTTCAGGATGGCGTACGGATCGATGTTGACGGTCACGCTGGTCGCCGTCACGCCCTCGCCCTTGTCCTTGAGGGTGTAAGCCTTGAGCGTGCTGCGCATCTCGACCTCGGCCTTCTTGATCCGCTCGTTATTCACACCATCTTGTGCGGCAGCCTTGGCGAAGGCGTTGCCCGCCGCCTGCGTGCCAAGAATGCTGATGTTGGAATTGTCCTTCTTTGCGGTGATCGTGGTGCTGGACTCCTTCGTGACCGCGGCTTCCGTCTCAACCTTTGCCGCATCAATCGTAGCCCCTGCAACACCATTCAGACTTTCATCCGCGGTATTAACGGTAAGGGTACCGCTCACTTCGCCCGCGTTGGTCACCGCCGTCTGGACGGGCTGGTAGGTGGTGGTCGAAACGCCAGCAACTTCATTCACCGTCACCTGCGTTTCAACCTTGATGGCGTAGGAGGCGTCATCCGACGTTGCGTCTGTCGTGGCAAACGCGAAGGTCTGCGTGGTCGTAGTGTTATCAACAATCGTTTCCTTGGTCACGTCGATGGCGGTTGTGGAGGAACTACTCGTGTCATTGCTCGTCTTCGTCACTTCGGTAAACGCATCCGAATCCGCCACGACCGTGTACCACTTATCGTAAGTTCCTCCGCTAATCTGCTCGGTCGTATAACCCGTGGCAAGATAGTTTTGTGCCGGTTGCTTATCGAAGGTGCCGCCACTGATGACAATGTGAGGATCATTGCCAATAACGGAAAAACCTGCCTGTTCGCCCTGCTCATAGTAACCGCCTGTAATGTACAGATACGAATCGCCCATATTCGGATCGTCCGAGCCGACATAGAACAGGTTCTTTCCGGAGCCCGCCATGGACTTATCATATGTTCCGCCGTTCAGCGTAACAGATGCGCCCTCTTGCGAGCAGACCGCGTAGAACTTCGTACCGCTGAAGTGCAGATTGTTGATTGTCGCCGTAGCAGAACCAGTCGTCCCCGCACCGATGACGTTGATGCCGCCATAGGTGGTCAGATTATTAACGACAAAGTTTTGCGCTCCGGTCACATACACGATGTACGAGCAGGTCTTGTCGTTATCGGATGTATAGACTTTCGTTCCGTCCAAGCTGCTGTAATACAGCTCGCCCACCCTCATTTCACCGTTCTTAATGGTAACATTACTGCCGGTAACGCTGAAGGTGTTGTTGAACAGATTGCTCAATGTATGGCCGCCAAGATCGAAAGTAATATTGTTTGCAGAGAACTCAAGCATATTGTTACGGGCCGTGGTCTCACCCTGTACAAGGAAGGACGTCGTATACCCGTACCCCGGCTCGTTGGCCTCCATGTCGTAGTCCTTGAGCAGCTTGATCGTATCGCCGGAAGTCGCAGCCGCTACCGCTTCCGCGAGGGTGAGATAGTACTCGGTTGTCTCACCCCTTGTGATGCTGGCCGCCGGACCGATGGGGAATACCTCCGCGCCGTAGGGAATGTAGTACAGCCCGACGGCCTCGTCCCAAACAAGGTCAATATTCTTCTCCTTGATTGCGTCGACCTCTTCGCCTTTCAGCGGCCGCGGAGCATAGAGCCGCATTTCAAGCGTCGCAACCGTGTCCGGATCGACCTTGTTAAACTTCTCAACATCAATGCCGCACTTAAATTCCTGTACCGCATAGGCCACCGCAGCATAGGGAATGCCATACAGATCATGCTGTGCCGCAGTCCCCGTCTCTTCGTCCGCGTCTCGCTCGACCTTACCAAACATCGGGGCGAACAAATCCTTAAATTCAGTGGGGAGCCCGTCGCGAATCACGCGAATCGGCTGATTCGCCGTGCAAGCGCCCATGGGAACACCAACCCAGTCGCCATACATTTCGTAGTAGCCCCAAGCCTTCAATACATCGGCATCGACATCCTTGTTTACGGAGATGAGAAACTCCGCTTCCCATTTGCCGAAAAACAACTGCGGTTCGGTAATATCTTTCGCTGTCTCTGCTGTCATTGGATCTGTGGTGAAGGTCGCGCTCGCTTCTAACGTCACGTTGACAGGCTGAGGTGTCGCTGTGCGATCCATTCTCGCTTGGGGCGTCTTATCGGGCACTTCCTTCGAATAGTCGTTTACGGCAAGAATGGCGTCTATGACTTCCTGACTTGGGTAAGTAACTGCCGCGAACGACGTCACGCACAGGCAACTCAGGCACATGGCGAGAGCCAATGCCAGAGATAGCGTGCGTTTTGCTTTCAGTCTCATATTCATCATCCTTTCTTTGCAATTTTGCGGTTTGGCACGGTTGAAAGCACCTCCGCCCGCATACTGTGTTTCATCCTTCTCGCGTGCTGCTGGGGGCGTAAAAGCGCCTGTCGTCAGCTTGCGCAACGGCCGGCGACAACTCGCCTCCGCCGCCTGTTACAGCCTCGCCTCTGCTTGGCGATCACCTCCCTCTCGTCAAATTCTATGCCGTTGGCCTGCCGCACGGCAGTCCACTCACAGGTTTGATTCATGCTTCCGCGTAGGTACGATACAGGAACGTGACCGTCTGAGCACGGACACAGTCGCCGTTCGGCGCAAACGCGCCGTCGCCCACGCCGTTGGTGACCTCGTTCGCCACCGCCCAGCGCACCGCGTCTTCGTAGTACGCGCCGCTTGCCACGTCGGTGAAGCTTTCGCTTGCCGTCGCCGCTGGGCTGCCCTTGGCGCGATGCAGGAAGGTCACCGCCTGCGCGCGGTTCACGACGCCGTTCGGGTCAAACCGGCCGTCACCCACGCCGTTGGTAATGCCGTTCGCCACCGCCCAGCGCACCGCCTGCGCGTACCAGCTGTCGGAGACAACGTCAGTGAAGGACGCGGTATCGGCGGCTTCGGGACAGCCCGCTGCGCGCCAGAGGAACGTGACCATCTGCGCGCGGGTGCAGGTCGCGTTGGGACCGAAGCTCAGCTCGGTGACGCCCGCCGTGATATTGTTGGCATACGCCCACGCCACGGCGGGGGTGTAATACACGTCGGCGGCGATGTCTACAAAGGGAATGTAGGCGAAGCTCCCGTCCGAGAGCGGAACGTTCAGTCCGTCGATGTTGATGATCTCGACGTCGCTGCCCACGATGGCGCGGACCTCGGAGAGGGTGCGGGGCTCCGCAAGCACGGGCTGCTCTACCGCTTCTTCCCGAATGAGCTGCGTCACGCCGCTGCCGCTGTAGGGAATATAGGGTTCTTCGGTAGGGGCGGGTGATTCCTGTCGGGTCTCAGCGGATGCCTTAGGCGGGATACGGATTGGCGGCAGCTCCAGCGCGCTGTCTGCGAAAGCAGTCACGCTCAAGAGCAGACACAGCAACGCTGCAGCCGTGGATTTTGTGATGTGTTTCATATTCGGCAGTTCTAAATTCATTCCGTGTTATTCCTCGGGACTTCCTGTATTCTCGCCCTGCTCATTCTCCACAGCCGTTACAGGATCGCTCATGGTGATCACATCGTTGAAAAGGATAGTTTCCATTGCCGCTTTTTCATATCGCTTTTTCATCATTTTTCAGCCCCCTGTTTGATAGTTCGTCGCCGCTTCGTAATAGTTATAGAGTGAGCGAACCAGATCCTTTGCGGCTTGTGTGGATGACTCGTTATCTAAGACCGATTTAACATAAGACATTGGGCTGTAGGTCCTCGTGTAAATCAATTTGCTTTGCCCATCATTTTGCTCATTATAAATATAAAGCTTATAGAAGCTTGCGAGATCCGTCGGCTTGATATTGGGAATCTCAATGTAGGTGCCGTTATCGTCTGAGCCAGTCTTTGCGTCAAACATGTCATCCTTGCCCACAAAGGATTTTGTGTCAGATATCCTATATCTGAACGTGAGACCATTTAATCCATCAAAATAGAGGCGAATGGATGTCTTTGAGTCAAGCACAAGCGCTGCGCCCTTATAGGAAAAGCCGCTCGGCAGCGTTTGCGCTGCTGCATATTGTGCAGTAAAACCGGACATTTTATTGGTTTCATCTTCCAGCTGCGCGACCTGGGTGGGTTTGGTAAGTCCCTCCTCCTTGTTGCGACTCCGGAAGTAATAGTTCGCGTAGGTGCCGAAGTCCAGCATCTTTTCTGTCACCGCTGTCACCGCTGTCACGTTCTTGTTTGCGGCAGCTTTGTGATAGTCCTGCACAGAACACTCGCTGCTGCTTTCCTGCGTCAGGCCCAGCTCTGTGCCATCGTTCTTGAACAGCTTGATTGTAACCGGTTCCTGCATCTGCATGGCATTGATGGGATAAGAAAACAGCCATGAGCCGTCATCTTTCCCCGCCTTGATTGCAGATTCCTTCGCATTTTCAATCGTAATTTTCATTGCGCCCTTGGGACCGTAGAGTACCGCATAATCGGGCTTATCATCTCCTTCAGTCGTCGGAGTCATGTAGAAGTTCACACCGATTTCATCGTCCAGCGTGATAGACGTGTCCTTCAGCGTGTTTCCAGTCGCCTTCGGAGTCGCCGGAGCAAAAAACCAGACGTTGTCGGCCGTTGTCGGCTTTAAGTCGCCAATCGTCAGATTACCTTCACTGCCGTTGTTATACCCCACATAGCCGGCGGCGGTGTTGGTGTACGTTCCCTTACTGGCGTTGATCTTACCGCCGCGATAGGCGTAGAGCACGATGTTGTCGCTTGTCGCGGTGATGTCGCCGCTGATCGTGACCGTCGCGCCCGTGCCGAACGCGCAGATTGCGGAGAGCGGGCCCTTGGCGTCGCCGCTGACGTAGCGCTGGGAATTGATTGTGCCGGTTCCGGTGATGGTTAGCTCAGCGCCCGGCATGACCTGAATCAAGCCGTAATTGGTGTCGGCGCGGGTGCTTGCCCAGTTCTTGCCCGTGTCCTGTTGGATTGTGTGGCCGTTCAGGTCGATGGTGAGTGACTGTCCGACTCGTAACACGTCAGTCAGGGTAATGTTTGCGGTCAGTTCGACGATCTTGTTGACGTTCTTGCCATCAGAAACGGCTGCAATGAGGCCATCTTTCGTCGAGACCGAGACTTTCGTCTGCTGAGATCCTCCGCTGCTTTCGCCCTCCACTTCATTACCCGCGAACGCGGGGACGGCAAGCAGGCTCATGCTCATGACCAGCGACAGGAGGAGGACTGCCGCGCGGGTAAAGTTACGTTTCATCGTTCATTCCTCCTTTTCGTGCTCTCCCTCGGCCCCGCCGCCCTCGACAGGGGCGGCGGGATCGACGGGCTCTTCATGCTTCGCGTCCTCGGCGGGCGCGGGGGCGGGGTTGGGATCGGGTGCTTCCGCGAGGTCTACAAGCGGAACATAGCGGTTCGCCAGATACTCGATGTCCTCCCAAGTAAGGATACCTTTCCCGATTGCAACGCCCAAATCAGCGCCGTTGAATGCCTCAAACACGATTTCCGGAATCATTCCGCCATAGTCGTCCAGCGTGAGCAGGCCATACTCGGCAATGTCGGCGTCCTTCTTTGTGGGATCGTAAGCCATGGTATTGGTATCGACGTCGTAGATATTGAACAGGCCGGAGATACCGCCAGGCATTGAGAGCATTCCATTGACATAATAGCAAAGGTGCTTAAAGGTAACCGGACTGTACGGGGTCGTGGTCTTGGCCTCGATCACCACATCGGTCAGCTTGACCGTCGACCATGTCCCGTCGCCGTTATCCTTCACGAAAGAGTGTCCAATGTACTGCGCCGCGTCTTCGTAGAAGTAGACGTATTCACCGAGATTGAGATCAAAGAATCCGTGGCTGGAGATGATTTCCACATCTGTGCCGTCGTCAAAATACGGGTGGATGACCGTGTACTCGGCTTCGGGATCGGAGTCGATGAACACCATCGGCGCGGCGTCGTAGCTGCCGGTCTCGAGATTCCACACGAGCAGGAGTTCATCACCGGTCAAGTTCTCCACCGGCACCATCGTGCCGTCCGCGAGGGTGATGAGCGTACCGGCTGCGACGCAGCTGCTGCTACTACTTTTGCTGCTGCTGCTGTTGATCGTCACAGCTCCCGCAGGCATCTTGAAGTAGTACGTCCCGGCATCGGTGCTTGTCGTACTAGTCGTGCATGTCTCGTTGCTGTAGCGAGTCACGTTCGTACTACCCTGTTTGATCGTGAACGTCAAGCTATTGCTTTCAGAGTAACTCAGCTCCACCTTGACCACGCTGTTGTACTCGACGCTACCGCCGCTGCTGACCGTTGTACCGTTGACGGTCACCGCAGTCGTGCTGTTGCTGGTAGCGATCGTTACTTTGTACGAATTGATCGTCCACTGCGCGTGGAGCGCGATATGCGCCGTCGGCGTGTAGCTCGCGCCGCCGTTGCCGATCTTCTTGCCGCCGATCGTCTCCGTGTACCAGCCGTTGAAGGTATAGCCTGTGCGGGTCGGGGTGGGGAGCGTGACCGTTCCGTCGTTACCCGCGGACTGCGAATTCGGGTTCGTCCCGCCGTTGCCGTCAAAGCTCACGGTGTACGCCGTCCACTGGGCGTAGAGCGTAGCCGGTACCATCGGGGCATAGCTGGCGCCCGCGTCGCCGACCTTTGTGCCGCCGCTCGCCTCAGTGTACCAGCCGTTGAACTGGTGTCCAACCCAGGTCGCGTCGGGGAGTGTGATGGGCTTCACATGGTCGTAGGTATCGCTGTTCGTGTCGGCGGTACCGCCGTTGCCGTCGAATTCCACAAGGATGTTATCCGACCATTGGGCAAAGAGATCGATGTCAGCTGCAGGTGTGTACTGCTCGTTCTTTTTGCCGATTAAGTTGCCGCCCTCGGCCGCCGTGTACCAGCCCTCAAAGGTCTTGCTGCCGTTGGTGGGCGCCGGTAGCATCAGCGCCGTACCCTCATAGACCGCAGATTCCGGGCCAACCGTGCCGCCGTTGGCGTTGTAGGTCACGGTGTACTTGGGTGACCAGTGTGCGTAAAGGGTAACGTCGTGCTTCGGAAGGATATAGTCGTCCTCTGCGCCTCCTACACGGCCGTCGTCGTCATACCAACCGTCGAGCCAGTAGCCGCTTCTCGATACCTCCGGCAACGAATGCACGTCATTGGCATAACCCGTAAACATGGGTTCCTCGCACACTCCGCCATCCGCATCGAACTTGACCGTGCTCCTGACTAATTCTTCCCAATGCGCATACAAAACAACGTTACCTGCAGTCGTTTTGTAAGAATTGTCCTTGTTTGCTCCACCGGTTGGCGCATCGAACCAGCCAAGAAACCTATAGCCCGTCCGCGTAGGCGTCGGCAACGTTACAGTCACATTGCTGTTATAAGGGCCGAAAGCGTTCGGCGATACGGTTCCCGCGCCGGGGTCAAGACGCAAATAATATTTACTGCTGGTACCCGTGACCGCTTTAACGATTGCGGAACTTTTTTCAACGGTGCGCGATTTTGAGACGCTTATACTGTATGAATTGCAGTCTGTAAATTCATATTTTATTGTAGATGATCTGCTTGTAGTCGCGTTACTAACATCATTGCTATGCGTTAGATATAACTCGCCGTCATACACGGTGAAGTAGCCACAATCATTATATTTGGAATGAATCACCGACGTGCTGGTTAGGGTTAAGGTACAATCGTCAAAACGACCCGTCCAATAATTATAAGTTCCACTTGGCTTTCCGTTTGCGGCAGGGGTAAAAACATCCAGCGGTACTTGGACATAGCACCCACGTGATCTGCTGAAATACCTTACGTCTACATCGCTCAAGGCTTTCCATACGCCCTTCCAATCGCCGTTACCTGTTTTATACATATTGGCATAAGTATTGTACTCTGAGTCAAAAATCAATTGCGGCTTTTCAATTGCCGTCGAAATGACAAGGAAGTTAAACAGTAAGTTGAAGTTCTTCTCGTCTTCGACAAAGTCTCCGTTCTTATCATAATAGCCGGCTGTTGTCCCGCTCAATCCAATGGAGTATGGACCTGCTTCGTCACAATTTAATATATACTCGGCATCAACGGACTCTCCATTGACAGTATAACTTGTCGCATTGTAGGACTCACCCATCCTGACCGCCACAATATCTTTGACGGCAATTTGTCTGCTTTCGTTTTCGCCAATCTCGGTTCTGATGGTCGGAATCAAAGAATGGGACGAGACATCATAAACCTCGTTTACCGTGTATTCTTCGTTACCGACATAGCAGAGCTTCACCTCGTCAGTTCCTGTGCCGTTCTCATCCGCACGATACACATATTCCGGATGCTCCAGAGAAACAGATCCATTATCCGTTGTCAGAGAATAGACCTTTCCACTTGAAAACCCGAGCGAAATGGTAGCCCAGTCGTACTTTCCTTGGTTCGTACTGTTGTCCGTTAGATTGATCTCGGCGTTATTAAACACGATCAATCCCATGTTCACATAGTTGGTGTCATTGTATTTGTGGATAAATTTCGTCTGTTTAAGTGCTGTCCCCACAATCATTTTTGCAACCGTAGAGCTGGTAATGTCATCGCCGTCCTTCGAGCATACCCAGTTGTGCTGTGTTAGCGCGCCGCTGATGGTAAGGCTGGGATTGTTTCCGCTCTCGTCACCCACCAGAACGCCGACACCCTCGACCTTCTTTCCTTGGTTGAAATCATCGTCGGATAGATACTGGACCGTCGTAACGTTATTGAGTGTGACGATATCGCTGCTGGAACCCTTCATGTGGATATTTGCCAGCGAGCCGCGGTCGCAGGTGGTGTTGGTGATCGTTGCACTTCCGTTAATAAGAATATTGTTGCGCGCACCCTTGATGTAGCAGTTGGATACCGTACCTCCTCCGGATACCGTTACGCCGGAATACTGATAGCCGTAATAGTTTTTCGTGCCAATTGTGTCAGTTTTGTTGTCGGCTTGCGTGACATACTCCGTTCCACTGGTAGCATAAATAAACGCTCTCGGATAAATCGCACAGTCCAGCTTCACATGATCCAGCGTGCCATCGCTGCTGACAGAAATGAATCCGGAACCCATGCCGCCGCTATTCAACGCTTGGCCGTTATAACGATTCATGATCGTGAATCCGTTACCGTAGAAAGAATAACCGTTAGAAACTTCGATCGTGTTACTTCCGGTTGTAATATCCGCCAGCAGCACCACGTTATTTGCCGTCGCGCTCAATGACGCCCCCGCATCTGCGCTGGGGTAGTTCTTTGCGTCCACGACTTCAAGGTTGAGCGTAAAAGGTTCGGCGCCGTAAGTGTCATCAGCAGCTACCGTAACCTGCACAATTCCGGTTCCCGTAAACTTAATGGATGTGTTAGAAATTTCACTCCCAACGTTTCCCGCAAGCGCAGTAATTTTAATTTTTTCTGCTGTTGGATCCTTTGAAAAATTTGCACTGACAAAATCATCCCCAAGCTTAAACAGGCTGTCAAGCTTGACCGCGTTCCCGTTTCCCACGCGGTACAAATACTTGTCCGTATGCTCAAACTTCGTGCCGAACGACTGTCCCGCCTCGGTCTGCACCGCCGCCAATGCGCTCGCGGGCAGCAGCGACAGGCAGAGCGCCAGCACCAACAGACCGCTCATCCACTTTCTCACGTATTCCCTCATGTCTGATCCTCCTCTATGCCATAGTGTGATTGTTCATTCGATTCAGCCGCCGCTCAGCGCGCTGTCCATCAATAAAACCAGTTCCAATACGCTGCGGAAGCTCTGCTCGCCGTTTCCTTCCACCCATGTCACGCTGCCCTGCCAGCTCGCGTGCTGGCGGAACAGCACCCGGATGACGAAGGTCGCCAGCCTCCCCTTCACCGCCATCGCGTCAGAGTGCATATCGGGCTCCGAAAGCGCAGTCGGCGCGAAACTGCGCCTGGCTGTGTAGGATTGCGGGAAGTGCGACTCCTCAAAGAGGTCTTCCGCCTTCAGCAGCAGCTCCGTCAGGCTGTGAAACGCAAAGCTCTCGGTCTCCAGCCCCGGGAAGCAGAGCCGTCCCATAAAGATTTTGTTGTCGTAAGAGTCGATGCAGAGCCTCAGCTTTCGGTACTGTTCACCGGATCTTTTTTCTGCCACGCGCTTCACCTCCGTCTTTTCTGCCTCTACTATAATTGCCCAGCGTCTTGAAAAGCGTCTTAGACGCCAGCGCTCACAGGAACCTTCAAGAAAAAAGTGCACAAACTTTTTCCGCTTATTTTGTAGAATACTGCCAGTTGCTATGGATCCGCCCTTCGGGCATCGTTTGCAGTGGCTCCAACGGAAGTACCACCGCACTCACATTTGCGGCAGCATTCGGATGGTCGCGTTCAAAGGCGTCGATCAAACGGTCGCAAACCATTTTTGCGTTTTCCTCATTTGTTTGCAGCAACATGACGAGGTACTGCGAGGCGCTGCAGCTTGCAGCGACGTCACCGGTGCGAAGCGTCTTGGCGATTTGCGCCTCGAGCTGCTTCATCGCCCACGTCAGGCTGCGCCCCGAAAGGGGCTTGCCGCCCTTGCCGCTGATCGTCAAAAGCGCGATATGGATCGCGTCGCCGCGACGGTCTGCCGACCGTGCCTCCGCCCGATAGAGCAGACGGAAAGAGGCATAATCGCAGATCATCGCACCTTTTGGCGCGGCTTCCTCGCGCAGCTGCACGCGGAGCGCATCGGGTGCAAGCAGGCCGCTGCCCATGCGTGACGTCGCTTTTTGATAGGCTTCCAGCGTTTGCCGCTCCGGCAGCACTCCCAACTCCTCAGACAGATGCCTGCGCATTTGCCGGTACACCGCGTCGACGCCGCCATAGTCCCCCAACTCCGTGAGCGCACGCATCAGGTGGCGGCAAAGCGCCTCGTCATAAGGCGAAATGCGCAGCGCCTCCCTGCTCAGCTCAACGGCGCCCGACGCTTCATCAGATCCAAGCAGCGGCAAAAGTTGTTTAACGGCGTCTAAATAGAGGTTTTGATAATACGCAACAAGACGGCTCACCCAAAAGGAGCCGCCAAATGAGCTGAGGAAACAGCCGCGATACAGTTTCACAGCCTTCGATAGAAGATTTTTGCGTTCTTTATCATTTCCGGCGGCATTTGCAGCCTTGTACAATGCTTCCAGCTCTTCCGCATCAACTGTGATAGGGACGTCCGGATTCCATCCGAATGTGCCGTCCGCATTGACGATCAGCTCGCAGCCCAGCTCGGAGGATATCGGCTCAATTGCTCGCCGCGCATTCCACCGCGTGTTCCTCAGCATACGGATTGGGTCACCGCTATCCGCATCTTCGCTCAAGAGACGGATCAATTCGTCCCGCGATACCTTGCGGTGGCGGTTGCAAATGAGATATGCAACCATAAGCCACGCCTTGGAGCGGCCCGCGTTTGCCGTGACTGTGTTGCCGGCACATGAGATCGCGAACAGACCGAGGGTTTGTATATGCAACCTATCCTCGTCCATAAGCAACCTCGCTTACACTACAATCGCACATATCCTTTCCGCCTTGTCATCCCACTAAGATGATTTCTATTTCACGACCCGGCTCCCGCCGGTTCGGTCATAGCCTGTTTCGCGTCGTAGTCCGCCAGAAACGACTCGTAATAAAGCGCCTCGGCCTCTCTGCGCGCCTGAACCGCGTCGTCGAACCGCTCATACTTGCCGAGGTTGTGGCGCGTACCCTTGAACATGATGGTCGCCTGCCACCTGCGGCTCTCCGGCTGCCATACCACGCCGACCACGCCGCTTTTGTTGTTGCTCCGGCGGGTGTTCGCGCGCAGCATCTCGACGCAGGTGCCGTCGACGTAGTGCAGCCCCAGCGCGCTATCGCTGTGCAGCGCTCGCACGCAGCCGCAGCTTTTGACCTTGCCCGCGCGGAGGTGTACGGTCTTGACGACGCGCTCGCCGCCGCAGTCGCAGCGGCACAGCCACGCGGTGCGCGGCCCGACGTTCTCGGCGCGCGCGACGACGGTGAGCTTGCCGAAGCGCTGTCCGGTCAGGTCAAGGCGGGCGGTGGTGTGAGCCATGGGTCAGCATCTCCTTATCACGGAATACACATTCTGTTGACAGGGCGAAGCACCCAAAGCCCCCTCAAAACATAAAAAAGCGCCCTCTTGTTCCCGTTTTGGGAGCGAGAGGACGCACTAAACTAAGCCTAGCGGTTTTTTCAGCCGCGAGGCTTAGATTTTTGTGCTCATATCGAAAAAATGTATTGCATTATGCGGGATTTTTATGGTATAAAAATTATGTATCAGTGGCATTGTCACTATTTCGCCATCTGAAGCATAGAACAGAATGTGTATTCCGTCCTACGACACCAATCGCAGCCGGTCGAGCTGCCGTTGGTGTTCTTTTTCTGTCGTCATTAAGTAAATGCGCGTCGTTTCGATACTGCTGTGTCCCAGCACGTCGGCGAGCTTCACGATATCTCGGCTCACGCGATAAAACGCCACGGCAAACAGGTGCCGCAGGTTGTGCGGGAATACCTTCGACGGCTCCACATCCGCCGCCTTGCAGATGGCTTTCATCTCGCCCCAAATCTGGCGCCGCGAGAGCGGTCGTCCGGTAGCGGTGCGGAAGATTGCCCCATGGTCGATGTGCTGTGCCTTGGCGTACTTGAGCAGCTTGCGGCAAAGCTTGGCAGGCAGGAGAATCGTGCGGATTTTTCCTTTCAAGGCGATTTCCGCGCGTCCGCGCTGTGCCGCCTCGACGGTGATATACGCGACCTCGCTGACGCGGATGCCTGTGCCGCCGATGGTCTCGATGAGCAGCGCGAGCCGCGGCTTGCCCCGTGACCTCGCGGTGCTGACAAGCGCGGTGTATTCACCTTGTGACAATTCCCGTGACTCGTCGCGAAATGCGCGGCGCTGCACCTTCAAAAACTTGACGCGGCAATCCTCGCGTCCGAGAAAGCGGAACAATCCGTTGAGCGCCGCCAGCGCGGCGTTGATGCTCGCAGGGGCTTGTCCGCGGCGCAATAGCTCCGATTTCCAAGCCGCGGCGGCTTCCTTGGTCAGCGCGCGCTCGCCCAGCCATTGCGCGAACGCGGTCGCGTCGTGCAGGTACTTCGCGATGGTGGCGGCGCTGCGCTCCTCGGCGCGCAGGTGCGAGCGGTAGGCGTTTAAGTCCTCTTTTGTGATCGTCATGCCATCCCTCCCTTGATAGAGCATGGCGATATTGTACGCAGATTGTCAAGGGGTTATCCTGACATGCCGCATAGATTTTGTCACATGTCCCGTCACCTTTGACGCCGACGCGGTGAAAGCGATTGCGGCGGAGACCAAGGGCGACGGCCTGAAGGTCAATCTGGACGATATCGGCACCGAAAAGCTGAACACCGCGCAGAGCCCCGCGGGTATCGTGGTTTGGTACGTTGCCGATGACGGTACGCGCACGCAGATTCCCGCCAGCTTCCGCAACGGCGAGGTCGTGTTCACCGTCACCCACTTCTCCAACTACGTCATCGCCTACGACGCGGAGAGAGCAGCGAACAGTCACTTGAATTGCCAAAAGGACGCCATCTGCCCGATCACCGCCTTTACCGACGCCAGTGTGACGGCGTGGTATCACGACGGCGTACACTGGGCGCTGGACAACGGCGTGATGAACGGCGTCGGCGACAATCTGTTCGCCCCCAACGGCGACACCTCCCGCGCGATGGTCGTGACGATGCTCTGGCGCATGGAGAACTCTCCTGCCGTCAATTACGCGATGAGCTTCTCCGATGTGGAGAGCGACACATGGTACACCGAAGCGGTTCGCTGGGCGAACGCCGAGGGTGTTGTCGAAGGCGATGGCGGCAAGTTCAATCCCAACGGCGCGGTCACCCGCGAGCAGCTCGCGACGATGCTCTATCGGTACGCGCAGTATAAGAAGGCTGATGTGAGCGCGAACGCCGACCTTGGCAGCTTCAACGATGCGGCAACCGTCAGCAGTTGGGCGACCTCCGCGATGCAGTGGGCGGTCAGCTCCGGCATCATCAACGGCATCGACGGCAACCTTGCACCGGTCAATCACGCGACCCGCGCGCAGGTGGCGACGATGCTCATGCGCTACAGCACAGCGAAGTAACGCCACACACAACGTTCTATGAAAGCAACGGGCTTCGGCCCGTTGTTTTCATTTGATTAGGATGTAGTCGACCTTGATCTCTCCCTCCGATATCCCTCTGAGCAGCGTGACCGGCGACGGGAGCCGCTCCGCACAAAAGCTCTTCCAAAGCGGGATGGGATTGATCCCAAGCTTTGCAAAGCGGTCGAGAATGTCCTTGCGGTCAAACGCTATGCCGTCCTTCTCCATGCGCTCAAAGACCTTGTCCATGATCTTCCCGCGGCTCATGCGGCTGCTCAATTCAAGCATGATGTCCTTCGTCTCCTTGCGGAACGAGGACTGCTGCACCGCGCGCTCGATTTCTTCCAAACGGCAAAAATCTTCCTCGGCAAAGCATCGGGAGAACGCCTCGGTCATCATATCCTCGCTGTGGACGATCAAATGCTTCAATAGCTTCCCGGTCGTGCCGATCTCTTCATCCTTCATAATCTTGCGGAGCGGGTCACGGCTGAGACGGCATTCATAGCGTAGCACACCGTAGTCGTAGTCCTCGTAGGCTATTTCGCTAAGCCTTTCGGCGGACATCTGATAGGTCTTGTCGTAGATGACGAGCGCCATGCTGTCGCACGCCACCTTGAAGTAGTGCTTGTTGTACTTGCTGTCTTCTTTCCGCGTCGTATTCTTCTGGGCGTCGCTCATGCCCTTGGTGACGTTCTTATGTAGCCTGTGTTCATACTTCGGCGGCGTGGGAAGCTTGTGGATCACGCGCACCAGCTCGCGGAATAGCTTTGTCTTATCGCATCGGATGTTGGTGCATAGATCGACCCGCGTGAGGATGTAGTCATTGAGATCTGCGGGGATCGGCGAGTTCGCAAAGAGCTCGTCAAAGACCTCGAATACGTCATCAATGGATTTTTTGTGTGACGGAAGTATGCCGAGATATGATGTGTCCGGGTCGAGAAGCCTCCGCGGAGAGATGAAGATGCGGAGGGTCATCGCCTGATAGCTCCCGTCCTTACCTGCGTTGTTCTCCAATGTGATGTTGATGCCGTGCGCGTTGAATGCGGTGCATCGGATGCTTCGCTTGGATTCCTGATAGGTGACGATTTTGTTTTGTTCCCCGTTGAGAGAATAGAGATACAACAATCGAACAGGCGATCCGGGAACTTTTGTCACGGTATCACGCGGAATACGCTCTGCTGTTTGGCTCTTATGCTCGCGGGGACGCCACGGAGGATTCCGACATTGATGTAGTGGTCTTCGGCGGTGAGAAGTTCAGCAAGACCGACATTTTCGCGTTTGCGGAGGATTTGCGGATGCTGACTGGGAAAGATGTAGATGCGTTTGAAATCTGCGAGGTCAATGTTGGAACGCCGTTTTATGAGACTGTCATGCGGGAGGGAAAGAGAATCGCATGAAGAAGCCGGATTTGGAGCGCCTGAAAAAGATTATTCACACATGGGAGACCGCCGAAACACAGATTCGCTCCCGCGGGATTACCCATAAAGTGCTGCTGGAGGATGAGTTCTCCCAATGGGCGCTTACCACGCCCCCTTTACAACATTGGTGAGCAGGTCTACAAGCTCAGTCCGGAGCTGAAGAGCTGTTATCCCGATATACCATGGAATCTGATATCCGGTCTGCGGCATCGACTCGTGCATGACTATGAGGGCATCAACTGGTCGGTGATCGTTGAGGTCGTGTTTGACGATATATGTAATGCACCTGTTGGATATCCACACACTGCTCTGGTGTTTGAGCGAGAACGCCATTTCTGCCTAATAAACGCACGTCGATTTTGTACGACAAAAATACGACAGAAACGGCGAATCAAGTGTATCTCAACCGTATCTGTCGTATGGGAAAATGGCGGAAAATCCACTGTTTCAGCGGCTTGGCGAAATCTCCTGTTCGCTTCACACGCAGGAGGTCACTGGTTCGAGTCCAGCAGTCTCCACCAAAAAGTTCCGGAAATTGTCCGAAAACGGATGGTTTCTGGAACTTTTTCTATATCTTCACTTTTGCGGCCCTCTCAGGCAAAGGCTGCCCGCACCTTCTCCGCCGTTTCTGCCTCCCGGCTCTCGCGGTCATAGTGCGTGTAGACGCTCAGCGTCATATCCACCGTGCTGTGCCCCGCGAGGTACTGGATCTCCTTGATATCAAGCCCCGCCTCAAAGAGCCGTGTGATATAGGCGTGGCGGAGAATGTGCGCTGTGATGTGCTTCTCGGGCAGCTCGCGAGAGATCAGACGGAACATGCTACGGAACGCCGAGAGCGTTAGGGGTTGCCCGTTCCGCATGGAGAAGATGTACCCGGCTTTGTCCTTTGGGCCATACTCGTGCAACCAAGCCTCCAAATCCTCAGAGAGCGGAACGTCGCGCCGCCCCGCCTTGGTTTTCAGTTCGTCGCTGATCGTCGTCTCATGTTCCTTGACGATGGCATTGCGGCGAATATGTACGCGCTTGCCGGTGAAGTCGATGTCCTCATACCGAAGTGCAAGCGCTTCTCCGCGACGGGTGCCGGTGCGAAGGCAGAGCAGCAAAAAGGTCTTGGCACGGGGATTCTTAACGGTATTTAGCAAGGCAGCTTCTTCGTCGGGGGTCAATGTCACCTTTTCCTCGGTGGGTTTTCCTCTCGCCTTGAGGCGGTCGCTGACCGGGGACTTCGCAATCAGTCCATTTTCCACGGCGGCGCGGAAAATGTCCCGCAGGGCGATCAAAACCTTCGATTGAAGGCTATTGCTCTTGTCGGCCATGTTTGCCATGACCGCTTGAATCTGCATCGGGGTGATCTCACGCGGGATACAGTTGTCGAGGGACGGCAGGATGTACTGGTTGACGACATACTTGTTCGGAAATGGGGTCAGTTCGGAAAGATAATCAAAACGCCGGAATCCACTTGGGGGCGTGCTTGCCGGTCAGGCTGCCGGGACGTTTTCCGGTTCATCAACTGTGCTGTAGAGCACGGATATCCTGCCGCGTCTTTGCGGAGCGCCTTTTGGGCAGTACAGCCCCGCGAAAATCCGGCATTGTATTTTCCGCGCGCTTGCGGTATAATGTGGCATCTTAGACTATGTAATCACAAAATGCACAATGTGCTGCATTTTGAGACAGGAGGCCGCAATGAAGCACCGACGAGCATCCCCACCGGCGAAGCCGCCGCCGAATGGAACAGGCGTCGTTTTCGCATATGCGAAAACGGTTTACGGGAGACCGTAAACCGATGATCTTCCGCAATGCAAACCGTAAACAATCGCCGCACGGACAGGCGGCGCGAAAAGGAGAAAAATCTATGGAACACAAAACACGCACAAAAACCCTGAGCTGGCTGCTCAGCCTCGCCATGCTGTTTTCGCTTGTACCGGGGATGAGTATGACGGCAATGGCGGATTCCGAGGTTTCCTATCAGGAAGGCTCTTGGAGCAACAATTCCGTGACGTACACAGCAAAGAAAGCAGTAAACCCGACAACGCTTACAAATAACACAACCGCATGGACAGGCGGAAATTGGTATGTTGTACCTGCCGACGGGGTCGAAATCTCAACCCGCATCACCGTCACAGGCACGGCAAACCTGATCCTTACGGACGGCAACACACTTACCGCATCAAAGGGCATTACGGTTGCAGACGGCAATACTTTGAACATCTACGCTCAGAGCGAGGGTGATACCGCAGGTTCCCTGCTCATTAACAGTGTTGACGATTATAAAGCGGGCATCGGCGGCGGTGCGAATCTCGCCGGCGGCATAATCAACGTCTACGGCGGCACGGTCAACGCGACCGGCGGCAACCAGGGCGCGGGCATCGGCGGCGGTGCGAATTTCGCCGGCGGCATAATCAACGTCTACGGCGGCACGGTCAACGCGACCGGCGGCAACCAGGGCGCGGGCATCGGCGGCGGCTACAGCGGCGGCGGCGGTACGGTCACCATCTACGGCGGCACGGTCACCGCGACCGGCAGCAGCGGTGCCGCGGGCATCGGCGGCGGCAGCAGCGGCAACGCCGGCAGCGTCACGATCAACGGCGGCACGGTCACCGCGCAAGGTGGTACTGCTGCCGCGGGCATCGGCGGCGGCACCGGCGGCAACGGCGGCACGGTCGCCATCACCGGCGGCACGGTCACCGCGACCGGCGGAGCACATGGCGCGGGCATCGGCGGCGGCCACGGCGGCAACGGCGGCGCCCTTACCGTCAGCGGTACCGGCGCGCTGACCGCGACCGGCGGCGGGACTGAGAAAGCGCTTAAACTGACTGCCGCTCCCACCATCACCGGCATGCAGGTCAAGGCCGGCGCTGCGGCAACGGAGACGATCATCAAAAACGCGGCCTTTACGGCAAATTATACCACATACAAGTGGGTCTGCATCGGCATTTTCCACACCCACGACTTCACCTACACCGCCAGTGGCGCGGTCATCACCGCGACCTGCGCAAACACGGACGGATACTGCCCGCTGCCCGACGACGGCGACGGCAACCACACCGCCACGCTGACCATCAAGCCGCCCGCAAACCTCGTCTATAGCGGCAGCGCAAAAGAAGCGACGGTCGAGAACAATATCCCGGGCTTGGACGTGAATACGTTGACCATTACCTATACGAAGAATAACGCCGAGGTCAACGCGGCGGACGTCAAGGAAATAGGCTATTATGCCGCGAGCGTCACGCTCGGAGGACAGACCGCCAGCGTGATCTTTGAAATCAAAGACAACACCTATACCATCATCATCCCCGCGACGCTGGATGTCGAGAACGCCGGATGGAACGCTACGGCGGGCATCACCGCCAAGGGCGAGATCGCCGAGGACAAGAAGCTGACCGTCACGGCGACGAGCGCGAACAATTGGGCGCTCACGAAGGCCGGCCAGCAGGAGACGATCGCCTACAAGCTGGCGGAGAGCGGCGACAGCACCACCACCTACGCAGGCGCGACGGAAAAAACCGTGTGGGACTTCTCTGTGACTGACCTCGCCGGCAATGGCACGACCAAGCCCATGGGCGCGGTCGTGGAGGAATACATCAACAAGCCAGCGGGCGATTACACCGACACCGTGACCTTTACGGCGGAGGTGAAGAGCTTGCTCAATAGTATAACCATCGGTGGCGTCAATAGCACTGAACTAATTTACGCAGACGGTGATACATGGGCACAGATAGTTGACAGAAATCCCGGTAAAATCTATATTCACGGCACCCAAATTTGGCGCGGTCAAGATATCGTTCTTTATGTCGGAAGCTCTCCGGTAAATATCAACGAACCGATCAATCCAAGCGCTACATACGAGTTTGAGGCAGACTAAATGATGCGGAGGGTAATACATCTCCTTGCGGCTTTTCTCGTCCTCGCCCTGCTGCTCACCGCCTGCGGCGCAGGCGGCGACAGCGTGGAGCGGTTCGCGGAGGCGAATCCCGGCAGCGGCGAGAACATCGCCATACCGGGCTATGAGACGCTCAGCCTCGCGGCGGGCAAGACCGCGCAGACGGTCTACCTCAAAAACCCGCCGGAGAACGCCGCGGCGTTCGTCATGACCCTCGCGCTCGACGACGGCACGGCCCTCTGGACGGGCGAGGCGCTCCAACCCGGCGAGGCGTTCACGCGCATCACGCTTTCACGGGCGCTCCGCGCGGGCGAGTACCCCGCGACGCTCCATTACGACTGCTTTTCCCTGAACGACAACACCCCGCTCAACGGAGCGGAGATCAAGCTGACCCTATCCGTACACTAGATCAAGGTTAGAGAGGTGTATCCATGAACATGAAACGAATCCTGAGCGCCGCTCTGGTGCTGGCGATGCTCGTCGGGCTTGTCCCCGGCGCGGGCGTCACCGCCAAAGCGGACGATGAACCAACGACAACAAAAACGATCACGCAGGACACGGAAAACCATCAGGCGACGATGACCGTCAGCGTGAATGTCCCCGCGAAGGAGCCGGTTGCGTATCTGGATTGGAACGATACGCAAAAGAAGCTCGTCTCTGCCACGAGCGGCATGGACTATTTGTACGTCACGTCGGATATGACGGCGTGGGGCCAACAGGCTGAGGTAGGGGATCCCGCAATCACCACGTGGTACGTCGTGGATAAGAATGTGACGATTGACACCGTCACCGTCACGGGCGACGTGCGCCTGATCCTCTGCGACGGCGCGACGCTGAACGCATGCCGTATTGATGAGGGCCTAGGTACTAATGCGCTGACCATCTACGGGCAGAGCGCGGGTACAGGCAAGCTGATTGTAACGAATGCCAATGATCCAGCTATCGGCGCAATGTCGATCTTGCTCACTGTCAACGGTGGTGCGGTTGAAGCGACGAGCGAAAACGGTCCTGCGATATTTGGTAGTTTTACTGTCAACGGCGGCACTGTCACCGCAATCGGCAATCCAGCCACGTACAACGCCACTGTAGGCGACGGCATGACCATCCTCGCGGGCGACAGCGCCGCGGACGCGCAGCCGGTGGATAGCTACAGCAGCCAGAAGCGGTGGGTCTACATCGAGAAGGGCACGCCGCTCACCAACGTCACCTATCTGGACGAGAAGGGCGCGAGCCAGACGCTCGAAGCCGGTCTGATTGATAATCCCGGTTACACCCGCGTCAGGCCCTACACGCCGACATGGTCGAACGGCTGGTACGTCGTGGACAAGAACGTGACCATTGACGAGCGCGTCGCCGTCACGGGCACGGTGCATCTGATCCTCTGCGACGGCGCGGAGCTGAAAGCAACCAAGGGTATCACAACCACCGGCGCGACGCTGAACATCTACGCGCAAAGCACCGGCGACAACATGGGCAAGCTGACCGCCACCGGCGGCAGCGGCGCCGCGGGCATCGGCGGCTACTTCGACAATAATAGCTTTACCAGCTACGGCGGCGGCACGGTCACCATCAACGGCGGCACGGTCAACGCGACCGGCGGCAGCAACGGCGCGGGCATCGGCGGCGGCGGCAACGCCGACGGCGGCACGGTCACCATCAACGGCGGCACGGTCAACGCGACCGGCGGCAACGGTGCCGCGGGCATCGGCGGCGGCGGCGCCGGCGGCAACGGCGGCACGGTCACCATCAACGGCGGCACGGTCACCGCGACCGGCGGCGATAGCGGCGCGGGCATCGGCGGCGGCGGCTACGAAGCCGACGGCGGCACGGTCACCATCAACGGCGGCACGGTCAACGCGACCGGCGGCAACG
>JAFXPO010000008.1 GCA_017527825.1 Oscillospiraceae bacterium | reverse complement strand
GACGCCGATGGAGAAGCACGAGCTGTACCTCGCGGCGTAAAAAAGCGGTCGGTAGCCGTAGCTGCCAGCCAAGAAAAATTTTATAGTTTTTCATTGTCCTCTTGACGGGGTGCGGTTCAATTTGGCACATGGTCAGTCTGCCGTTGGTACGCCCAACTGGACTCGAACCAGCGACCTTCGGAGTCGGAGCAGCACTTGAGTATTGCGGCGAAATTTCCACACTGCGAAAAAGTTTCAAAAATCTCAAGGTACGGCTTTGTCTTGCAACTATTTTTTCTCAAAATTCCAACCGGATATTAAAGGAGTCGAAAAGGTGACGTCGAATCAGTGCATACCCTGTATTATTGAGCGGTATGCCAAGCAAGTCACACATCTCGCGGGCAGACATTGATGCAGGGTACGCTTGACCAGGCGGTTCTCCCAGCGTCTTATGGTATCTGAATTGTGATCTATACCATCTTTCATAGGGTCTTGAATCAGGCATCTGAACATCCGGTTCCTACTCTTGAGATGTGCCAGATTGGTCAGGTTCTCATCCGTCAGGAGTCCAAGACCGTCCGAAGCGTTTCCATCAGGGCGTCGACATCGATGGGTTTTGGGACATGACCGTTCATCCCCGCGTCAAACGCCGCTTTTCGATCCTCTTCAAAGGCGTTTGCGGTCATGGCGATGATCGGGATCTTCGAAAGCTGCGGCTGCTCCAGCTTGCGGATCGCTCTCGCCGCTTCGTATCCGTTCATCACAGGCATCTGAATATCCATCAAAACGGCGGCATAGTAGCCGGGCTCGGAATTTTTCACCATCTCAACCGCTTTTGTGCCGTCGTCCGCCTCTTCGACCAGAAATCCGTTCATCTCCAGAACAGCTGAGGCGATCTCGCGGTTGATTGCCATGTCATCCACCAACAGCAGCCGCTTTCCGGAGAAAGCATCTTCCGCGGTCTCCTCCCGCTCCGCTCCTTGGCGGTGGGCGTCTTTCGGCGCAAGCGCATAGTCGACCCGGACAACAAATTCGCTGCCGGCGCCCGGCGTGGTGATCACGTCGATCGTGCCGCCCATCAGATCGACGATCCTTTTTGTGATCGCCATGCCAAGACCCGTACCCTGAATACCGCTGACGGTGGAGGTTTTTTCACGCTCAAACGCGTCAAACACCCTTGCGGCAAACTCAGGAGTCATGCCGATGCCGTTGTCCCTCACATGAAACGAGTAGTGCCCGCGCCCATCCTCTCCTCTTCCGCTTTGCGCGATGCGCAGTTCTATCGCGCCTCCGTCCGGTGTGTATTTCACCGCATTGCTGAGAAGGTTCAAAAGCACCTGCTCCAATCGAAGCTTGTCACAGACAACATCCTCGTCCGCCATCCCGCTCAGGTTCAGTGACAGCGTCTGCCGCTTTTCCTCCGCCAGAGGCGCGGTCATCGTGTAGAGGCCATTTGCGAGCTCCGGCAAATTGCAGGGGCCGTCGTCCAACTCAATTTTCCCGCTCTCGATCCTGCTCATTTCGAGGACGTCGTTGATCAGCGCTAGAAGATGCGCACTGGAGGTCTGTATTTTGGTCAGATAATCCCGCGTCTTATCTGGGTCGTCCGCGCTCTGTCTCGCGAGGTTCGTAAAGCCGATGATCGCGTTCATGGGTGTACGGATATCGTGGGACATATTGGAAAGAAACGCCGATTTGGAACGGCTTGCCTGCTCCGCCCGCTCCAGCGCTCCCTGTAGGCGCTCCTTCGCCGTGACAAGATCCTCCTTTTGCTGCGTGACGAGATCCAGCATTTTCTGCTCCTTTTCCTGCTGTTCTCTGGCCTTTCGCAGATTGACCGCCAGCATGAGCGCCACCACGACGATCAGCCCTATGATCAGCAGAGCAACCGCGAGCACAACAAGCGCGTTATCCTGTATGAACTCTGATGCCGTATACCTGCTGTCAGAGGACACGTAGCGGTACATTGCGTTGGTCATATTCGACTTATCAATCAGAGATATTCCGCGCTCCAGCAGGGAGTACATCGTGTTGTTGCCCTTTCTCACGCCGATGCAGTAGTTGATCGTCTCATCCAGCGTCACATGGTTGAGCATATTGTATTTCCGCCACGCGAGAAGGCCGTCTGTTCTCCCGCTGCCAAAGAAGGCGCAGGTCGCCCTGCCGGTCTTTACCGCCTTCAGGCATTCCTCCGGCGAGTCCGCAAGATATATCTCGCTGTCAGGATAATGTGTTTCGGCGTAATTCCTCTGGAAAGGGCTTCGATCGGAAAGTGCGATCACCCGTGTGGTTTTCTCACTGTATTCGCCGTGATAGACCATATGGATGCTGGATTCGATCAGATCGTTGGTCTGTACAATCCCCTGCCGCTCGGAGACCCATATATTGTCGTGTACCGGGAAGGCGGCGTCGATCTCTCCTGCCCGCAGCGCGGAGATCAGATCGGCATAACGTTCGTAGGGGACGTACTCGATCCTGATTTGTCCGGAGAGTCCCAATTGATTCTGCCATTCGCGGAAGATATCCGTAATCACACCGCTGACGGTTCCGTCAGCGTTTAGGCCACAGTATGGCAGATAGTCCGAAAGATACCCAACCGATATGGAATCGTGCGACGCGACCCACGCGCTCTCCTCCGGCGAAAGCGCGGCGTTGACTGCGGTATTTTGGAAATATTTGATTTGCAGGCTTTGCGTGAAATACGGGTTGCTTTCATTGATCGCGGCCAAAGCCTGATTGAGCTGGGCGAGCAGGTCTGCCCTGCCTCGGGTCACCGCGAGGTAGTACGAAGACTCTCCCACCTTGACTGCGGGTGAATAGCCGGCGTTTGACGGAACGTTGTTGTTGACGGCGATCAGCGCGTCGATCTCTCCCGCGTCAAACGCCTCATCCCGCGTCTGAAAATCGTCAAACAGAATTTCCACGCAGTCCGTGCCGGTCTCCTCCATCCACGACTCAAAGAAATCGGTCATCAGGTTGTTTGTCAGCGTCCCAACGCGCTTCCCCTTCAAGGTGGACAGATCGCTGCCGCTGATGTCCTCGTTCCCCGCTTTTTTGTAGATATAGTAGGACTCAAAGCCCATTTCATAACCGGGATAGTTCATCAGCCCCGCGCGCTCCTCCGTATAGGATACGCCCGCAAGCAAGTCGACGTCTCCTTTGAGAAACGCGTCGTACAGCTCCGCCCAGCCTCCGTCTACATATTCATACTCCCAGCCCGTGTAATTCGACACACGCTGCAAATACTCATACGCATAGCCGCTTTTCTGTGCTGTTTCTCCGGTTCCTTCCTGAAAGTGGTCGGAATTGTACCATCCCACACGCACCCTGCGACTCGCCGCTCCGTCGCTCACAGCGGATACCGCGCAAAGCGGGGCGGCGGAAAACAGAAACAGCAAAACCATCACGCAGGAGAAAGCCCGCTTGAACGAATTGTTCATAATCCCTCCTATCTCCACCATGGAACTGCCGGATAGCGGCAACATCGCATATATTCAGTATATCCGTCTTATTGACAAATGTCAATAAGACGGATATACTGGTGTGGAAAACTAAGAGGAGGGCGCAGAAATGCCGAGACCCACTCGCAGCCGAAGGATCGAGGGATATCCTGAGCACTGGAGCTTTTCGCCGGACAACGCCGACGACGCTGAAGAAGTGATACTGGCGCTGGACGAATATGAGGCCATCCGACTCATTGACCGGAAGCGGTTAACGCAGGAGCAGTGCGCCGCGCGGATGGGCGTTGCCCGCACAACAGTTACAGCGATTTATGAGAACGCGCGTGCCAAGCTCGCGCAGGTGATCGTAGACGGAAAACGCCTTCGGATATCCGGTGGCAGCTACCAAATCATCCGGCATGAAATGAGACAGATCATTGAGAAAGGACAGACAGCTATGAGAATCGCAGTGACTTATGAAAACGGGGAAATTTTCCAGCATTTCGGGCGCACGGAGCACTTCAAGCTCTACGACATTGAGGATGGAACCATCACAAACGAACAAATCGTTGAAACCGGCGGCAGCGGTCACGGCGCACTGGCGGGTTTTCTCCGCGCGGCGCAGGTCGACGCGCTGATTTGCGGCGGCATCGGGCCGGGGGCGCAGATGGCCCTTGCCGAAGCCGGCGTAACGCTATACGGCGGCGTCAGCGGCAATGCGGACGCCGCGGCGAAGGCGTTGGCGGAGGACAGGCTTGCCTATGATCCGGACGCGCATTGTGACCACCACGACCATGCCGGAGAAGGGCATGACTGCGCCCACGACGGTGGGCATTGCTGCGGCGCGTAAGGCGGACTCGGAGGACTGGTCATGGAGCGCTCATCACATATCTATCAGACCTATGTAGAGATTCTTCGTCGAGAGCTGATCTGCGCCATGGGCTGCACCGAGCCGGTCGCCATAGCCTATTGCGCCGCCAAGGCGCGTGCCATACTCGGTGTGCTGCCGGAGCGCATGGAGGTTTGCGCCAGCGGCAATGTCATCAAAAACGTCAAGAGCGTCGTCGTTCCCGGCACAAACGGAAGACGCGGCATTGCCGCTGCCGCAGCCGTCGGCGCTCTGGGCGGAGATGAGACGGCGGAGCTGGAGGTCATCTCCCATGTGAGCGATGAAGCAAAGAAGCGGCTGGCGGACTATCTGGCGGTGACGCCGGTCAAGGTCATTCCGTCAATGTCCGAGCGTGTCCTCGATATTGCCGTCACCGTATTCGCGGCGGGACACAGTGCGGCGGTCTGCATCGCCGATGAGCATACCAACATTGTCCGCATTGAACGCGACGGAGCTATTCTGTTTGAAAAGCGGGAACCCGCCGTGGCAGCTCCTGAAAGCGGCCCGGATTATTCTCTGCTGACGGTCGAGGGTATCTGCGACTTTGCCGCGACCTGCGAATTGGAGGACGTCGCGCCCATCCTACGACGGCAGATAGCGCTGAACAGCGCGATTGCCGAGGAGGGACTGGAAAACAGCTACGGCGCAAACATCGGGAAAGTCCTTCTAACGACTGGAAACGACGTGCGCACCCACGCCAAGGCGCGGGCTGCCGCGGCGTCGGACGCGCGGATGAACGGCTGCGAGATGCCGGTTGTGATCTGCTCCGGCAGCGGCAATCAGGGCATTACCGCGTCGCTGCCTGTCATCGAATACGCAAGGGCGCTCGGCAAGAGCGAGGATGAGCTTTTGCGCGCGCTGGCGGTGTCCAATCTGGTGACGCTCCACGAAAAGGCCGGTATTGGGCGCCTGTCCGCCTATTGCGGCGCGGTGAGCGCGGGGGCCGGAGCCGGAGCCGGCATCGCGTGGCTCCACGGCGGCCGCGTCCGCGCAGTGGCGCACACGATCGTCAATGCGCTGGCTGTCACCAGCGGCATCGTATGCGACGGGGCAAAATCCTCCTGCGCAGCGAAGATTGCCATGGCGACGGAGGCCGGTATCTTCGGCTATGAAATGTATACGCAGGGGCAACAGTTCGTCGGTGGGGACGGCTTGGTCGTCAAGGGCGTGGAAAACTCCATTGCCAGCTTCAGCCGTCTCGCCCGTGTCGGCATGAGGGAAACGGATCAGGAAATCATCCGAATGATGACAGAGCAGCGCTGAAGCCGTTGCGGAGAAATGTACTGACAGTTTGCAGAGACGAGACTCCCAGCCCAATTGGGCTGGGAGTCTCATATTGTTAACTGTTGTTAAACAGCGGACTCAGCGTATCTTCGCGCTCCTCAAACACCTTGCACACAGATCCGCTCCAATGCCGCGCGTCCTGTGTGCTGCTGCCGAAAACATAGTCCTCCTGCCCGTAGTCGATCACATCAAAGCCGGGGATTGCCTTGCTCGCGCCCGTCGTGCGGTACGCCGCGGCGTCGGCAAGGGAGAACGTCACGTTGGCAATGTCGTCGTAAAGATGCCGGACCGATTGGCGCGGATCTGGAGAAGTATCGCGACCTGACCTATCATGGCGCGCCGTGCTCCTACGAGGACGAGAACGAGCGGTGCGCGCAGGAAGCGTTCAGCAGGGAGCACTCGGAAAACGGGAACAGCTAAACCTTACGCGTAAACAGGACGGCGCTGCCGCCCCGTTCACGCCGTCATTTCCAGCCATTTTCGCGCCCATCCCTGCCAAATTTGCCAGAGGTCAGGCGCCTGATGCCCGATTTTGCTTAGATCCCGCAGAATTCTGCGGGATCTCGCAGGAACTGTTGAGATGGTGCAGAATTCTGCACCATCTCAATCACAAACGAGCAGAAACGCAGACTGACCCTGTGCCAAATTGAACCGCACCCCGTCAAGAGGACAATGAAAAACTATAAAATTTTTCTTGGCTGGCAGCTACGGCTACCGGCCGCTTTTTTACGCCGCGAGGTACAGCTCGTGCTTCTCCATCGGCGTCAAAACGCCGAGATT
>JAFXPO010000024.1 GCA_017527825.1 Oscillospiraceae bacterium | reverse complement strand
GCGGTTTCGCGGCACGGCGTGGGGCGTCATCAACGCCGCCAGCGACCTCGCCACGCACTCCATGCCCCATCGGAATACGAAGAACTACGCCGAGAACAACTGGTCGCGGGTCATGGACGGCCACGCGATTATCGACAAGGCCGTAAGGCTGTGCGGGGTGGCGGCATGACGGCGCGGGTATTGACCTCCACCGAGAACCTCCCCTATGAGGACTGGTTGAAATACCGCAAGCGCGGCATCGGCGGCTCGGACGCCTCGGTGGTGTGCGGTATCAACCGCTATAAGTCCCCGGTGGAGCTGTGGCTGGATAAAACAGGACAACTGCCCTACCAAGAAGCGGGCGAGTCGGCCTACTGGGGGACACAGCTGGAAAGCATTGTCCGCGCGGAGTTCACGAAGCGCACGGGCATTGAAGTGGAGATTGTCAAGCAGCTTCTCCAAAGCACGGAAAATCCGTTCATGCTCGCCAACCTTGACGGTGTATGCCACCACCCCGACTACGGCGATTGCATCTTCGAGGCAAAGACCGCCACCGCCTACAAAGCTAGCGAGTGGGATGACGCCATCCCCGACGAATATGCCCTTCAAATCCAGCACTATATGGCCGTCACGGGTTTCCGTGCCGCCTTTATTGCCGTGCTGATCGGCGGCAATATCTCCGGCTTCCGGCTTGCCGACGGCATCCATCGGGAGCTGGCGAAGATCCCGCCGTATTCGTATGAGCAAGAGAGCGAGGATCTGGCGAGGGAGGCAATGCAATGAGGATCGGGTACATCCGCGTATCTTCCGCCGAGCAGAATACCGCGCGGCAGGAGGTTTTGATGGAGGAGCTTGGCGTGGACGAGGTCTATATCGACCGCACGAGCGGCAAGGACATCAACCGCCCGGAGCTGCAAAAGATGATGGAGTATGTGCGCCGCGGCGATGCCGTGATTGTAGAGTCCATCAGCCGCTTTGCACGCAACACCCGCGATTTGTTGGAGCTGACCGAGCGGCTGCACGAAAAGGGTGTGGAGTTCGTGAGCCAAAAGGAGGCCATCGACACCTCTACCCCCACGGGGAAGTTCATGCTTACCGTCTTCGCCGCCATCGCGGAGCTGGAGCGCGATTATATCCGCCAGCGCCAGCGGGAGGGCATCGAGATTGCCAAAGCGAACGGCGTCTATAAGGGCCGCAAGCCCATCGTGCGGAGCAACTTCGACGCCGTGGTCGCGCTTTGGCGCAAGGGCGAGATCACGGCGGTCGAGGCGCAGAGAAGGCTGGATATGAAACCGAGTACGTTCTATAGAAAGGTGCGTGAATGCTGAGGGGCTCGATCCACATTATAAAACCCGCAGTTTCTGTGTTGCCGCATATGCGGGGACACAGAAACTGCGGGTGCCACGGCACCGCAGTGCCGTGAATCCCCAGCCGTTCTTCCTATTATATTATATGGCGTTGGGGTGTAGGCCAGTTGACTGGCGAAAAAGTCGCCCACATGGGTTCAATTTCAGGTTTTGATTTCTGCCATTTTACAACGGCACCTTAAAGATATTATGAATCGCCATGTTTCATGCTCAAATATATTGAGGCCCACGAAAACAGCTTCTCTTCGCAGCGTTCCGCCAACTCGGTTCGGATAGTATATTCAACTGCCGCATTTACAAGCGCACTGCACAGGAGATTGACTGTGCCATCCTGCGGGATGAAGACCTCAGGAAAAATACGATCCAGTTCAAGATAAAGGAATTTCTTCTGCGCAATTTGCGCTGAAGTAGTTGGATTTGTGATGCCGTTCAAAAAGTCAACAATATCTTGTCCCGTATGTGGTTTGGAGACCATCTCAAGGTATGCTGTGATCGTATTGTTATACTTTTCTTCGCTACCTGCACTCAACAGCTCGCGGATGAGCGACATCGATGTTTGCCATGGCGCGCAGTCATCTATGGTAAAAAAAAGGGCAGTAAGCTCGTTGATTTTCGCATGAGTCGTATGCGCGAGATTGGCGCTCACGTTGCTTTTTGCGCTTTGATGTATCCGGCGGAGCATAAAGAAAGCATCTGATTCGGAGAATGACTGTTCGCGCAGGACATCCATAAGGAATCTATAAGACCTATCCAAGTAGCGAGAACAACGCAGGAATGTATTATCCCACAAGGCTTTAACAGAGTCCGTTGCTGCTGCCCCATAATACTCCGAAAACGTGGTGCGAAGATTCATATAAAAGCTGAAGTCTCGACTTGCTGATGTCATGGCATCGTGCGCCATATGATAACCGCCAAAAATCGCGTGCAAAGAAATCGATGAGCTTTTTATGTTTTTTTTGAGGATGTCCGCACGATATTTATGTGATATCAAATAGCAGACGACGGGAGCAAATGATAGGTCTGTATCATCTTCACCCACATAGAAGACAAACGCATCATTTAAGCAAAATTTTGCTATTTCTTCCATATTACCATGTAGGACCGCTGGACATGAACCTGCATCAAGCCCTGCAAATTGCAAAAAACTCGTTTCCAGTTTGCTAAGCATAGAAGCATACTTTTCATTATTAATAACAGGATCTACCGTCTTGAGATGACGTAAGCCCAGATTTCTATACACTATCGACTCTGTTCCCTCCGCCATTGCCATTTTCCGCACACTCTGAGCGTCTTTAGCAGCGTAGTCAGCTGCGCCGTTGGCGTTGGCGAGCCATTTCTTGGCATGTTCATACGGATCAATTCCTACTTCATCTATCAGAGCGATTTCACCTTGCAGTCGTTGGTTTATTTGCTTAAACCTTCTATAGCGTTTATATGCCTCTTTGCTGATAGGAATGGCTTGATTTTGGACCGCTTTGAAGTCGGCTTCGACTTCGTTGCAGATTTGATTTAGCCTTGTCAAAACCGAGCGGAGAGAAAAGACGCGGAGTTCACCGTAACCGTCCCGTTCCAATTCGTCCTGATTGATCTCGTTTGACAGAACGCCGTGGGCGTCTCGCCCTCGGTACATCTGTAAATCAAGATCCATTTCACCAATGATCTTGGCTGCATTGTGCTGACTGTCATCAAATTCGCCAAACCGCAACAAAAGATATACTCTCAGCCACTCTTTATTTCTTGCAGCCACATCGGTCAAATCAGCAAGTATAGCCGGCGGCCGTTCGAGGTCGCTTTTTTCGCCCTTTGATCGAAGCTCTTGATACAACCGCCTTTCTGCCTCGGAGATCATCGCCGCATTGTCCCACTCGCGTCGAACAAGAGTGTCACTTCTCCCGCTATTGCTATGGTAGCCGCTACTGTCTCTCCAACTCATGGATCGCTTTTGTGCGATCTCATTCTCCGGGGACAAGAAGTTTTTGGCAATAGGTCTCGCTTCATCAAAAAGGAATCCCGTATCTGCCAACAAATCAGAAAAAACTTGATGCCCTGAGTCCTATCTTCAAATATGTTATCAATGTATAAGATGCAGAAAAAAGTCACGGCGTCCATTTGAGCATATGCCGCCAAAATATCGCGAAACCTCGTTAAATCCCCTATGGCGCCCCTTTGTGTTTTTGACGATATCCCATTGCTCTCGTCCGTCACGGGGTTCTTTCTGATCAGCTCAACAAAATCACACGAACAAGTTTTCATAATTTTCCGCTCCGTTCAAAATAATATACAAAAATTCTGGAGATCGCATCTGTATTCGATGCGGTTTTTGGCAAAGTAAACAAATCTCGGAAAAAATATCCCCATTTCCGGCTCTCGTTTGCACCCCAAGGCACTATACCTTTCGAAAAGCCTAGTACTCTTGTATTTGCAGTTAGAAATATGTATCTGCTGCAAATCGGTGGTCAGAGCACCGGTGTGTACCTTGAAAACTGAACAAACGGCACTGAACAAAAATGAAAGGATTAATATGCATGAACCACTTACCTACAACAGACAACCCGGAAACCATCTGCATCCTTCCGATGGATCCTATCGACCTCGACGTTGAAAACCTTGTACCGTGTGCCCAAAACCCTTATCGCGTACAAAACGATGGGGACTTTCGGGCTCTGGCAGGGAGCATCCGCGAACGAGGAATCCTCAATCCGCTGATCGTGCGCCCGAAGAGCGGTGCTACGGAAACATACGAGGTCATCTCCGGGCACCGCCGCCTGCGCGCGGCAAAAGAGCTTGGCTTAAGGAAGGTACCGTGCCTTGTCCGCGATCTGGATGATGATGCCGCTGCAATCACGCTGGTCGACAGCAACCTGCATCGGCAGAACCTTCTGCCGTCCGAGCAAGCCGCGTCCATCAAGATGAAGTTCGAGGCGCTCCAACATCAGGGAAAAGCCTCGGCGCAAAATGCGCCGAAGCTGACGGTGGAGGAGGTCGGTGCAGGACTCGGCATCAGCAAGGACAAGGTCAAGCGACTCAAAAAACTAAATAGTCTTGAAAAGCCTCTGCTTGATATGGTCGATAGCGGCAAAATCGGCCTTATCTCCGGTTACGACCTTGCTCACCTCAGCAGCGAACAGCAGAAGCTGCTTGTAGAGTATATCACACGCAGCGAAAGTTATCCTCCTACAGGCGCACAGGCAAAGGCGCTCAAGAGGGCGGCGGGCGAAAAACTTGACAGCGATGTGATCAAGGCAATCATGAGTGCAGAACCTGACGTTAAGGAACGCGCAACCGACAGCAATGAGCAGTACACCGTCAAGGATGCGTTCGGTGTCGGGTTCCCCGATGGGACCACCGCTCAGGCAATGGTCGAGGTGATACGGGCACTGCTCGATCGACACCAGAGCGAGCTCGATGAGCTCCTGCAACAGAGGCTGCCAGTTGTGCAGGCAGATGCTTCCCAAACTGATTCCGTTGCATGGAATGCATCGGATAATCTCAAGAATAAATTATGCAAGGAAATCGAGGTGTCAGCATGACCTACTCAGAGATAAGGACAGCTTTTGCATTTGCGGGAGCGGCTGACCCTGATACCATGTTGGAGGCCCTAATGGGCATCGAGGCTGACTACGCAACGGAGATACCTTTGCCCAGCAGCAGCAAAGCGCCCGACTGGGCTGTGATGGCGGCGCAGCAATGGCTGTATACGACAGATATGTATGGCGGAGGTATGATGGGCAATGAGTAAGAAAAAATATGACGTCGGCATCGGCAACCCGGATGATTTCACGGAGCGTCTCGGCTCGCTTTGCTTTCCTAAGCCCGAACGAAGTAATTCACTGAACGGCAATAGCAGCGGTGTCCCGCCGGATATGCTCCTGCGCAAAGATTCCGACTCCGGTTTCTTTTTCGGAGGGCTGAACCAGTTTGGGCAGGGCCAATATGTCGGCATCCCGACCGGCACCGAAGGTAACGTCGTTCTCATCGGCGGCAACGGCAGCGGCAAGAGCAGCACGATCATGCAAACCACGCGAACGTGGGGCGGAACCTTCGTTGCCACGGACATCAAGGGCGAGCTTTCGCAAGCCTACGCGGACGCCTTCGAGGATGGGGATGTTACCACACCCTATCTCGTATTCGACCCTCTTGACGAGGATAGCCCTTCCTATGATCCGTTTTGGCTGCTTAGGCAGGGTGATGAAGCTGATCTTGTAGGCAACCTTTTACAGCTTGTTTACACTCTGATTCCCGACTTGCGAAATGACATCAACCGTTTCTGGACCGAAACCGAACGCGGTGTGCTTGCGGCAGCACTTTGGCACTTTTTTCAACTTTCTGTCAGCTTTTCAGACGCCATTCTCGGTGTCGCAGGCAGGCCCCTCTCAGACTTGTGCAAAACTCTCGTTTGCGATGAAGATCAAGTCGTCAAAACGCTGCTGGGTCAAACTGCGGAGATGAAGTCGGAGGTTGTGGCCAATGTGGATCGTGGCATCCGCAACGCAATCATGAACATCGCTGCTGATTCTCGCATCATCGACGCGCTTAGGACGCCTAATGGATGCCGCCCGCGCTTTACTTGGGCCGATCTTGAGACTCACAACATTTTCCTCCGTATCCCAGCCGACAAGGTCGAGGTATGGGGGCCGGTGGTCAACCTGATGTACGCTCAACTCATTACCTATCTGATGCGTCGCCCGGAGAAGTATAGTCCGGAGGGGCGAAGCATGCCTCACGTTCTGCTGCTTCTGGACGAGTTCCCGCGATTGGGGAAACTGGAAGCTATTCTTCCAGCGGTCACTACGCTGCGCAGCAAGGGCGTCACGCTTTGCCCTGTGATTCAATCTCTCGCTCAGTTGGACGCTATCTATGGCAGAGATGAGCGCAGGATCATTCTGGACAATTGCCAGTTTAAGCTGGTTTTTGGCGCCGGCGATCCCGACACACAGGCGGAGCTATCCGAACTGGTGGGCAAGCGCACCTATCTGACGCACGGCATCGCTGAGCAGTATAACCGGAGAGGTGAGTTGACCGGTTACAGCCGTCAGATCAGCGAGACCCGCGACTGGCTCATCCAGCCGCATGAATGGGCAACCATAAAGGACGGCGTTTTGTCTACGCCATATGGGACAGTGCGTGTGGACAAGTTTGACCGAAACAAAACCTACGAAAATCCGAAGAAGCGTTTTTTGTTAGGACAGCAATGACGCCCCCGGACACATCAATACAACAAATACAAGGAGGATAAGCGATGATATCCATTGAAGATCTCAACGCGGCAAACGACAGAATCGAGGCGGCGGAACGTCAGCGCCGCCTCGCGGCACGGGAGGAGCGAACTCGCCTGCGCAGGCGAGTCCAGCGCCAGAACTACATCGTCGGCGGGATGGTCTGCGAGCACTTCCCGGAGCTGCGCCAGATCGAACCGGGCACCAAAGCAGAGAACGCCGTGCGTTTCTTGATGCTGAACCATGTTCTCAAGCTCATGGCCGACAGCCCTGAACTCATCGGCATGCTGAAGAACACCGTCTGCGAGATCTACGGTGAACAGTGTGATCTGTTCTGCGCGTCCACTTACACATCGGACGGAAGCGAGGAGGAGGTGCGCGATGGAACGCAGTCTGGAAGCCTTGGCGAAGGCTAACGAACCAATGCCCGAAAACCTGTCCTTGACCGATCAGGCCGCCTATCAGGCGATCGCGTGCCTAGCTGTCCGTTTCCGCTTGAAAGCCGTCACCGCCGAGCAGGCGATCAAAGAGAAGGCGCAGATCGATAAGGCTTTCGCTCGCAGAACAGCGGATGACGCCTTTGTCAATTGGAACGTTAGGTTGCGTAAGCGTATCAAGCGGGCTCACGCCAGATATCGGTTGGAACGCACGATCGAGGCAGCAGATTACTTATCCGGGGTAATTGACGGTTTTATTCGGGAGGATTAAAAAATGGCAAACTTTCATTTCGACATTGGCAATGTAAGCCGCGGCAAGGGGCACTCTCTTGCTTGCCGCCTCAATTACGTCAGCGGTGAGCGGATGCAAGACCTGTATTTGGATACTCCCCACTATAGGCATCGCTCGGACGTACTCTATTGCGAGGTTTTCCTGCCGGTCGGTGCTCCGCAGGAGTTACGCAGCATGCAGATACTCTGCAACCGGCTTGATGCGGCCGAAGCCCGCTATGATGCCCGTACGGCGCGAGAGTTCAAGTGCTCCTTGCCAAACGAACTCTCCGCAGAAGATCTCGTTCGAATCACGAAGGATTTTGTGACCGAGAACTTCACGGACAAGGGCTTGTGTGCCGTCGTGGCAATTCACGACAAGCGCAATCCTACCGATCCATCGAAAAACAACCCGCACGCGCACGTTTTGATCGCCACGCGAGTCCTTGATGGCGACGGCCTCAGCAGGAAGAAGGATCGGGAACACAACAAGCGCAGCTATGTCAATGCGTGGAGGGCTGGCTGGGCGCGTGTGGTCAATCTCGGCTACGAGCGCGCGGGCCGGAAAGAGCGTGTCAGCCCGGACTCTTACGAGGTGCAAGGCATTTATGACAAAGAGCCCACGATCTACCTTAGCCTCGTGGACTATCAGAAGGAGCTCCGCGGCGAGCGCACCGAACGGGGCGATGAGAAGCGCGCCATTCAGGAACGCAATGAGGAACGGCAGCGCCAGCGCAGCCTTGGTTATGAACGGGGACTGGATATCGAACCAGCACGGTAATCATCCGAAACCGGCAGGAAAGAAAATATATACTATACAAGTAGTATAAAGAAGCCGACAATCTACAAACCGCAAAAAGGAGGCGATTAAGATGAACACCAACGCGCAAACCCTGCTATCCACCCGTCTCGACGAACTCAGCGCGCTCGTAGAGGCATACCCGCTCTACATTCCCGTTGCCGCGGCGGCAGACTTCCTTCACATCAAGGAACCCGCGCTCCGCGCCAGCATCGAGAGCGGCAACTGCCCCTTCGGGTTCTCGTGGCGGCTCGGCGATCGGTCGGCGTACAAGATCCCAACGATCACGTTCGTAGCGTGGCTGACCAAGGGCGTCTATACACTGGCCGCGTAAATCACCACCGGGGAGGGGCTCGTCCTCTCCCCGGCAATCCTAGCCGAAAGGAGGTGCGACCATGCCAAAGGCGAAGAAACGCTATGAGTACAAGGCGACGCTCGGAAAGCATCCGGTTACGGGCGAAACGATCCGCAAGTCATTCTACAGCACGAAGAGCCTCAAGGACGCAAAACGCAAGGCCGAGGATTATAAGCTCCGCTACGAAATGGAGCTGTGCGTCACGGGCAGCAGCGTCATCAAGGCGGAGAAGTTTTCGGCATGGGCGCTCTCCTGCCTGGAAACCTACAAAAAGCCCTATGTCAAGCCCAACACATATAGCGGAACCTATTTGGAGCCGGTGCAGCGCCATCTGATTCCGTACTTCGGCAAGATGAATATGGACGACATCAAGCCCATCCACATTCAGACATATCTCAATCAAGCCGCACAAAAATATGCGCCGGAAACTGTGAAAAAGGACTACAACTGCTTGAAGCTGATCTTTGACACCGCCGTAGACAACCAGCTTTGCGCGAAAAGTCCCATCACAAAGAGCATCAAACTCCCTCAGTACAAGACTGTCAAGGATAAGCACGCCTTCACACAGGAGCAGTATGACATCGTTTACAGCGCCGCGAAGGAGGCGGAAAACGGGCTGTCGCTCATGTTGATGCTCGAAACCGGAGTATCCCGCAGCGAACTTCTAGGCCTCCGCTGGGACGACATTGACACAGAGCAGCGGAGCATTTGCATCACACAGGGGCTGGTCGTCTACCACGACGCCGATGCGGACAAGCAGGTTCTCAGTAGCGATGGTCTCAAAAACAAATTCCGCAAGCGCATCGTTCCCATCACGGACGAGGCTCTTTGGACTAGGTTATCACAGGCTCCGCGCACCGTCAAGGTCGGCAAACGGGAGATTCCCACCGAGTACGTCATCCACAGTCCCGAGGGAAGGCCCTACAATCCGAACAACTGGGCAAATCGGGTCTATTATCCCTTCATGCGCAGGCTGAATGCGGAGCACCCCGACATACCGATCCTCTCGCCTCACGAGCTGCGACACACACGAGCGACGCTCTGGATCGCACAGGGTATCGACCCGTACATGGTTGCCCGCCTCTTGGGACACAGCGACCTGAAAATGCTCACGAAGATTTACGACCACACCAGCCCCGAGACCCTGCGGAACGCTTTGCTGGAAACCAAGGAAAAGGACAAGAAAGAGTGAAAGGGAGGTTGCCAAAAGCAGCTTCCTTTTCTCTTTTTTCGTGACAGCTTTTTCGCAAAACTGTCGTATTTTTGTCGTACACATTTTACGACGATTTTTTCTTGCCCCAGAAGTTAGAAAAACACCTCGAAATCTTTCGATTTCAAGGTGTTTCATGGTGGAGACTGCTGGACTCGAACCAGTGACCTCCTGCGTGTGAAGAACTGAAGCATAAATCGCGCAGGTGACTCAAACACCGGTAAGCCGCTTAAAAGCAAGGGTTTCACGTCTTGCAAACCGCTACTACTGCATTTGGCATGTCGATTTTGCAGTAATTTTCAGTAAACCAGTTGTGGACACTTAATATTTGTTAACATTTTAGAGCTCCGCGTGGAGAAAATCTAACTTTTTTCGTTTTAAAATACTTCTACAGCCGCGCATAGACTTGAACTCACGGCCTCTTGACCCCCAGCGGCTATTCTTATATTTTTGCAACAATTTACGTTCCGCACAGGCGTTTCTGTTGCAGTAATCGTTGCTTTTTGAACATCTCCGCTCCACTGCTTCCGCATGTTGCGGTTGCGGTCTATGACTTGCGCTGTGGTCAAAGATATCCCATTCTCGAGCGACGAAAACCCTTCGGCGCAGTAACTAAAGATTAGCTTGATCCGCTACGCCTCAGGTTTTGCAATGCGACCAATTATGATTTAGTTGTTATCATAGCTGGCCCAATGAATCGGCTGTTGTTGAGAATACAATCGTTTTCTTCAACACTTTTGATATACGCTTGACAAAAGTAGCTTCCTACTTTATTATGGCAGGGAGCTACTTATTGTTCTGGAGGTTGCAATGAAAATTGACAAGGTTGCCATTCTGGTAAAGAAGGCGTCGCTGGAGTTTGATAAGATATCAAATCCTCTGTTTCTCTCCCATAATCTGACGGCGGCGCAGTATAAGATTTTGAAGTATCTCTATATGCACCAAGACGAAACGGTCAAGATGGTCGATTTGGAAAAGTGCTATTCTCTGACGCACCCCACGGCAATCGGGCTGTTGGACGCGCTGGAGGAGAAGGGGTTTGTCACGCGCGTCGAGAATCCAGGGGATCGGCGCAGCAAGGCAATCTCGCTTACGGAAATGGCTCTTTCAGAACGGGAGACACTGGAAGGAATCGGCGCGTTGCTCGAAAGCCGGCTTACGCAGCGGCTTGATGAAGAGGAGCGCAAGCAGCTTGTCTCGCTTCTGCAAAAGCTGCTGGGCGTTGGGGATTAGGCACGGATATTCGGGGAGGAAAAGAACTATGAAAACAATCATCATCACAGGCGGCAACTCCGGTCTCGGTTTTGAGACCGCGAAAAAGGTCGTCGGAAACCCGGAATACAAAGTGATACTTGCCTGCCGCAATCCGGAGAAGGCGCAAAAGGCGAAGGAGCAGATCGTCGGCGAAACAGGAAACGCCCATATCGAAGTCATGCCGCTGGATACATCATCCCTTGTCTCAGTCCGCGCATTTGCGGAAAATTTCATTGCCTCCGGAGAGAAGTCGGACGTTCTAGTCAACAATGCAGGCATCTCTTCGATGGGCAATACCGGCACGACAGAGGACGGCTTCGAGCTGGTCTTTGCGACGAATTACCTTGGACATTTTCTTCTGACGCAGCTCCTGCTTCCGCACATGACGGAGGAGGCCGCGATCTTCAACGTGTCGTCCGATATGCACAATCCGCCCGGTGGCATCGACTGGCCGGGCGCGGAGCTGCTGGCTCATCCCAAAGAGGACGACCGCAGGAAATACGCCTATTCCAAGCTGTGCATGATCTATTTTACGCATGAGCTGGATCGTCGTCTTCGTGAGAACGGTTCGCGGATCACAGTCAACGCTTTCAATCCGGGGTTTATGGCGAGCACAAACTTCTCCAAGGGCGGCGGCAAAGCGCGGGAACTGGTGGTTAAGACCACCATGCCGGATCGGTACGGCAAACTGGAGAGTTCGTCCGACGCTTTGGCGGAACTGATCACAAATGACGCCTATCGGGGAATCAGCGGCCAATACTTCGACCGCAGCACGAACACGGCAAAGTCGTCGGCGCTTTCGTACAGCCGGGAAAACGCACAGGAGCTGTGGGAAGCGAGCATGACGTATTGCGATTTGGCGTGATATGTTATTTTGTTTATTATTCACAGAGTTGCGCGAATCACGTTTGCCGCGCACTGCTGCAAATCGGCAAGCGTCACGCGATAGCCGTCGATCTCCCTGCTGGTCGTGACCGCTTCGATGATGTCGTCCACGTTCTTCTGACAGCCCGGCATCTGAATGTCGTTGCCGGCATAGACGCAGCCGGTGGACGCGGAAATCGGGTAGCGATCCGTGTGCTCTCCCACCTGCTCCGGCTGCTCCTGCGAGGTAAACCAGTCCGTCATGACCACTCCTTGATATCCCCACTCGTCCCGCACCACAGCTTGCAGCAGGTCGTAACTGTTTGCAGTGTGGACGCCGTTGAGCAGGTTGTACGAGGTCATGATGGATTTCGGCTGCGACTCCCTGACGGCAAGCTCAAAGCCCTTGATGTAGATCTCGCGGATCGCGCGCTCGCTGATGTGCGCGTTGGAAAAGTAGCGGTTGTCCTCCTGCGAATTCGCCGCAAAGTGCTTGATGGTCGTGCCCTTGCCGGCATGGCGCTGGACGCCCCGCGTGATTGCGGCGGCAGCCCTGCCGCTGATGACAGGGTCCTCCGAATAATACTCAAAGTTCCTCCCGCACAGCGGATTGCGGTGAATGTTCAGCGCGGGCGCCAGCCAGAGATCGACGCCGAACAGCTCCATCTCCACGCCCACCATCGAGCCGATCTCCTCCAGCAGCACGGTGTTCCAGCTCTGCGCCAGCGCCCAGCCCACGGGGATTGCCGTGCAATATTGGTAATAAGTATCCGAATTGTCCTCTGTATATCCGGGATCGAAGGGGGCGCCTTTGCCCTCCACCACTTCGCCGCCGGGGAGCAGACACCCTGCCTTGTCCGTCTTGAATATCGGCTGAAGGCGCAGCCCCGCGGGGCCGTCCGCGAGAATGAGCGGTCGGATGCCGCGGCTTTGCTCCAAAATCGCGCTGGTGTCGCCCGCCGCGCCTGGCACAAGATAAGAAGCGTTGCCCACCACCGAGCCTTCGTCCAGCCGCAGCGTTCCGACGCAGAGAGTCGCCATTTCTTCCACCGTCAGCCGCGCGGTTAACTCTTCCACGGCGCATACGCCGTGACGCACATCTTCCAGCGTCAGGGTCTTGCTCTGCGCCGTCGTGTACGGCTCTCGTGATTCTTGATAGACAGCTTGTCGGGTTTCTATGGCGTCGGCATACAGCGCGACGTGCGGCACGCTCTCATCAACGGCGGCGCGTTCGACCGGCGGCGCGGTGATTTCCCGCACGCTGTCCGCGTCCGTAAACAGGTTTTTCAGCTGCTCCGTTTTCACCGTCCGATCCAGCGTCAGGACGGCGGCGGGAACCGTGTCGCGGGAGCTGCCGCCCACGCGCAGGATGTAATCGCCCGCTTCCAGCACCCACGCGGCGCAGTCCTCGCAATAGGACGCCAAATCACGCGCGGAGAAAGTAAGCTCGACGGTCTCTGCTTCACCCGGCGAGAGCAGCTTCGTTTTGGCAAAGCAGACAAGCTCCTGCCACGGCTTTGCAATCGTCCCGCTTGGGGCGGAGCAGTAGAGCTGTACGACTTCCTTGCCGGCATATGCGCCGGTATTCCGCACGCTGACAGAAAGCCGGACGGTCTCGCCGTCGGCTGCCGCGCTCTCCGGGGCAATGCCGAAGGTCGTGTAGGATTTGCCGTATCCAAAGGGATACAGCGGCTCCACATGGAAGGTATCGAAATAGCGGTAGCCGACGTAGACGCCCTCGGTGTAGTATTCGTCGTCCACATTGCCGTCGTTATGGCTGAAAAATTCGGAGGACGGATAATCCTCATAACGCTTCGCCCAGGTATCGGTCAGTTTGCCGGAGGGATTGACCTTGCCTGTAAGCACGTCGGCCAGCGCGTTGCCTCCCGCCGCGCCGAGCTGGGACATGAGCAGCACGGCGTTGACGCCGGGAATTGCGCTCAGCTCGCTTAAATCCATCACGCCGCCGACGTTCAGCACAACCACCAGCTTGTCATATGCTGCGGCAAGCTGCTCTACCTGCGTTTTTTCTTCCTCATACAGCAGGTAGTCGCCGCGCCTGCAAAAGCGGTCGGAGCCCTCGCCCGAGGTGCGGGAGATCACATAGACCGCAGTGTCGGTATCCGAAGCGGCAACGTCCTCTTCGGAGATGTTCGCGGGAGCCGGTACCTGAAAAAGCTGATAGAACACCGCGAAGGACTCGCTGATGCCTTCCCGCTCCACAAGCGCCGCGATCTGTTCCCGGTACGCTTGCCGCGCACGGGCATACTGTTCGTCATGCCGTCGAAGCCACGCCTTTGTCGTGACCGTGAAGCCGGCGTTCTCCAGCCCTTGCTCGACGCTGACGCTGCTTCTGCTGTTGACGTCGCCCGAGCCTGTGCCGCCCTTGACCGTCAGCCGCGCACCGCTGCCGTACAGCGCGATCTTGCCAACGGAGTGAAGCGGCAGCGCGCCGTCGTTTTCCAGAAGCACAACGCACTCACCGGCCGCCCTGCGGGACAGCTCCATATGATCCAATTCCCGTTTGGTAACAGCGGGGTCTTTTGTTGCGTATATCCTTGGCATGGCAGATACCTCCTGATGATTTGCTGATAGCTTAACACGAAACTCGCCGCGGCTCAATCTCAGATATGGAAATATTCCGCCTCGCGGATGCGGAGCGGAATATTCCAAAAAGATGAAGGAGGAGTATGAGAGGTTAAAATGGATAATCTTTGCAGACGGGCGCGTTATTTGCTGCCGAGCCTGCGTCATACCAGATGAGGTTGTTGCCGCTTTCCTTGTCAAAAAGCTGGATCAGGTCGCTGTGCGCGGTGAAGTTGATCCTGCTGCCCATGGAAACGTCGGTGGCCAGTCCCACGGTGGGGATCACCATGACGACCTCATCGTCTCCGCTTCTGGCGTGGATATTGTACTCGCTGCCCATCAGCTCGTTGACCTCGACGGTCGCGGTCAGGTCGCCTTCGCCCACCGTGATGTGCTGCGGACGAATGCCGCAGACAATATCACAGGGCTTTTGTCCGTTCGATTTGAGCGTCTTCTGTTGGAACGCGTCCAGTTCAAACCTGACGCCGCGAATTTCGGCGTAGTACTTGTCGCCGTCGAGCAGCAGACGGCAGCCCTCGAAGAAGTTCATGACGGGCATCCCAATGAATCCCGCGACAAACAGATTGACCGGCTTGTTGAACAGCTCCTGCGGCGTGCCGATCTGGTTGACAAAGCCGTCCTTCATAATGACGATTCGATCAGCCAGCGTCATGGCCTCGGTCTGGTCGTGGGTCACATACATAAACGTCGTGTTGATGCGGGAGCGGAGCTTGATGATCTCGGCGCGCATCTGATTGCGGAGCTTCGCGTCCAGGTTGCTGAGCGGCTCATCCATCAGGAACACCTTCGGGTCGCGTACCATCGCGCGGCCGATGGCGACACGCTGGCGCTGGCCGCCGGAGAGCGCCTTTGGCTTGCGCTCAAGATACTGTGCGATGTCGAGGATCTCCGCCACCTCACGCACCTTTTTATCGATCTGCTCCTTGGGCACCTTCTGCATCGTCAGGGCAAACGCCATGTTGTCGTACACCGACATATGCGGATAGAGCGCGTAGTTCTGGAACACCATCGCGATGTCGCGATCCTTCGGCGCAATGCCGTTCATCAGTTTGCCGCCGATGTAAAGCTCTCCGCCGGAGATTTCCTCCAGACCCGCCACCATGCGCAGCGTCGTGGACTTGCCGCAGCCGGACGGGCCGACAAGGACGATAAATTCCTTGTCCTTGATCTCAAGGTTGACGTCGTGTACGGCAGTCACCTTGTTGTCATAGATTTTCTTGATGCCTTTGAGCGATACTTCTGCCATTTTTATATCCCCCTTTACTCTTTCACGCCGCCGAGCGTCACGCCCGCGATGATGAACTTGGAGAGGAACAGATACACAACGATGATCGGCACGATGGCGACCGTGATCATCATGTAGATCTTGCCCATGTCGAAGTTCATGTAGTCCGCGCCGCGGAGCGTCGCAATCAGGATCGGCACGGTCATCTTGTCCTTGGACTGGAGAACGAGGGCGGGAACGAAGTAGTTGTTCCACGACCCCACAAAGGTGAAGATCGCCTGCACGGCGATCGCCGGCTTCATGATCGGGAGCACGATGCGGTTGAAGGTGTGGAACTCGCCCGAGCCGTCGATGCGCGCCGCCTCAACCAACGCCAGCGGCAGGGAGGATTGGAGATAGCTGTACATGAAATAGAACACAGCGGGCGACGCGATGGACGGGATGATCAGCGGCCAAAGGGTATCGTACATCCCCATCTTGGTAATGAGGCGCAGGAAGCCCATTGCCGTGACCTGCGTCGGCATGACGAGGATCATCATGATGAACGTAAACGCCGCGTTCTTGAGCTTGAAGCGATAGGCGTAAAGACCGTATGCAGTCAGCGCCGAGAAATAGGTGCAGATGGCGGCGCAGCAGCCGGAGACGATCAGGCTGTTGACAATGCCGCGCAGCATCGGGAAGGTGCCGTCGTTCGCCACCGCCCGGAAGTTCTCCATGAAGTGCGAGCTGGGCAGCGCGGAGAAGCCCTTTTGCAGCTCCGCGTGCGAGCGGGTCGAGTTGATGAGCAGAATATAGAAAAAGAACAGGCACATGAACGATAGGATGATCAGCGTGACGTGCGCGATGATGCTTCGCGCATTGCTCGGCTTCTTGTTATTCATTTCACCGCCTCCTTCTTGTTCCGCTTCGGCTTCTTTTCGCCGTCATCGTTCATCATGCGGTACACGATGAAGCAGAGAATCCCGCTGACGATGAACAGATACACTGACAGCGCACCGGCCATGCCGTAGTTGGAAGCCTTCAGATGGCTGTTGAGGAACATGATGAGCGTATAGGATGTGCGGTCGGGAGAGCCCTGGCCGTTGGTCAGGATCTGCGGAACATCGAACATCTGCAATCCGCCGATGAGCGAGGTGATGAGGGTATAGGAGAGGATCGGGCGGATCAGCGGGAGCGTGATCTTGAAGAAGATCTGCGTATGGTTGCATCCGTCGAGCGACGCCGCCTCGAACAGTTCCGGGCTGATGCCCATGATCGCCGCCATCAGCATGATCGACGTGTTGCCGAACCACATGAGGAAGTTCATGAGTCCGACCAGCGAGCGCGTCCCACCGACGCTGCCCATAAAGTCAATGGGCGCTTTGATCCAGCCGAGGCTTTGCAGAATGCTGTTGACCGGCCCCGCGTTGGAGAACATTGTAAAGAACAGCATGGCGAACGCAGAAGCCATAATGAGGTTCGGTAAGTAGATGACCACCTTGAAGAACTGCTCGCCGTGGATCTTGAGCCGCGCGTCTGTGAACCACGCGGCGAGGATCAGCGCGATCACGATCTGCGGAACAAAGCCGATCATCCACAGGATGAACGTATTTCCGGCATACTTGAGCAGGTCGGATTTCAGCAGTGCGATGTAGTTTCCAAGACCCACGAAGTTCGGGCCGACCTCCTTGAGGCCGGAGCGATAATACTCATAGAAGCTGTAGCGGATGGTGTCCAGCAGAGGGATAAAGGAAAAGATAAAAAAGCAGATAAAGAACGGAAGGATAAAAATATATCCCCATTTGGCATAGCTGATGCTTTTTTGCTGTTTCTTGTCGTCCACGTTCTCACTCCTTACACTATTTTTTGGAGAATGAGCGGGGGCAAACCCCGCTCATCTTGTCAGTTCGTCAAATCAGGACGGCCAGACGATCTCGGTGAGGTCGGGATAACGCTCCTTGATGGCGATTTCAAAGTTGCTCTTCGCCTTGTCGAAGTCGACAAGCCCCTGCAGATAGTCGCCGAAGGAGTTCTGGATCAGCTCGACGCAGCCCTGATCGTAGGGCGAGAGCGTGGTCATCTGAATGCCTTCCGCCGCGGGCCCAAAGTACTTGAAGGGGTTTTCCCCGCCCAGGAATTCCGTACCGAAGGATTCATCGGTGGCGAACGAATTCATCACAGGGCGGTTATTCGTGAACTCGGTGTATTCCCGCGTGATTTTGGTCATATTGTCCGCGTTGGCAGTCAGGGCAAGGATGATTTCCTTGACGTGCTCCGGGTTATCGGTGCCGACGCAGCCGTGGATGAAGGAGCCGCCCCAGTTGAATGCCTGCGGCCCGGTGGTGACGCCCCAGGAACCCGCGGGGCCATCCCAGTTGGGCGTCAGAACGAAGTCAATGCCCCACGCCGGGAACATGAACGCAAACACCTTGGACTTGGAGCTCATGGACTTGTTCCAGTCATCGTTCCACTGTCCCTTGATGGTCTTATCGAGATACCCGGCGTCCACCCATTCTTTGGAGTCAGAGATCCACTCCATGATGCGGGGATCAACTGTCAGCGTCGTACCGGTGACCCACGGCGCGGAGATGCTGTTGCCGTAGCTGCGGAAGGTGTCGGCGTAGGACGCGAAGGTGAAATAGCCCTTTGCCTTAAGCTGTGCGGCAGCGTCCTTCATCTTGCTCCAATCGCCGCAGATGGCGGCGATCTCATCGGGATCGTCGGTGCCGAACACATCGTTGGCAATGTCACGGCGATAGACCAGCAGGCACGGGCAGCCTTGCCAGGTGGAGCCGCGCTGCACGCCGTTGGCGTCAGAGGCAACGACCTTGGTAAAGTCGTACTGATCCTTGAGATCGGTCGCCGGATCAATGCCCAGCGTCGTCAGCGGGATCGCGACGTTGACGTCCGCGTCCGTGTACTTGACGACGTAGTCCGTTTCGGACAGGAACATATCGACCTTTTCGTCCGTTGCGGCGCTGCTCTGGCGCAGAAGCGCCTCGTCCAGCTTGTTCTGGTAAACGCCGTCGGTGTTGGGGTTGATGATCCAGTGGATCTCCGCGCCGTCCGTCAGGTAAGTGATCGTACCGTCATCGGAGGTGTGGTCAACCTTGTCATAGACGGCCTCCACGCGGGTCTGGAACTCTGTGTTCCAGCTGTAGATGTTGATGATCTTGCCCTCCGGCGCGTCGATGGGCGCGGCGGTCTCGGCGCTTGAGCCGCCGCCCGAACTGCTGCCGCTGCTGCCGCCGCAGCCGACGAGCAGGCTTGCCGTCATCAGTGCCACAAGCAAAAGACTCAGTACTCTTTTCTTCATGATCCGTTTCCTCCTGTTTTGTTATTTTTGTCCAGCCCAAAGGCTGATTTGCAATGTCAATTATAGAAATTCCACAAACCCCGGTATATCAAAAGAAATCAAAAAAATGTCAGATCCATGACTACTTTTCAGCGAAGTTTGCTGCCCGCAAACCGCTGTATCATATTGCTTGAAAAAACATCAGATCCATGCTATGCTGTGCGAAAAGGGGGCGGTTTTATGGATGACGCCGCAAAAATGCTGATACGTCCGATGGAAATCGATCAGATCGACGAAGAGCAGAATGTCTCACGCGGCGATCCCACCGAAGAAATGATGTTTTATCGCGCGGTCGCCTCCGGAGCCATCCATTTGGTGCAGGACAACTGCACCCGCGGCGTCTTTGAGGACACAGAACACATGGGGCATTTGTCAGACGACCCGGTCAGGAATCTGAAATATCACTTTGTCGTCACGGCGGCGATGCTTGCCCGATTTTGCGCGGAGGGCGGCATGCCGGTCAACGAGGCGTTTGCCCTCAGCGACCACTACATCCAGAAAATGGATCGCAGCGGCAGCCTGGCGAAGATCGTTCTGCTCCACGACCAAATGGCGCTGGATTTCACCGGGCGGATGCGGTTGCTGAAAAAACTCGCCGCATCAAGCAAGCAGGTTGCTGATGCGATCGATTACGTCTACACCCATCTGGGCGAGCGCATCACGGTAGATGAATTGGCGAATGCGATCAACATATCGCCCACCTATCTCTCGCGAATCTTCAAGCAGGAGGTCGGCGTCTCCGTCAGCGAATACATCCGCCAAAGAAAAATCGACGCGGCGAAGAATCTTCTGTGCTACAGCCGGTATGAGCTTTCCGACATAGCGAGTATGCTGTCCTATTCGTCGCAGAGCCACTTTATCCAGCAGTTCCGCGCCGCGGTCGGCATGACCCCGAAGGCATACCGCGACAAGAATTTCATGAACAACTGGGACGCCAATCGTTAAATCGTCAGCACGATCTCCGTTTCCTCTGTCAGCAATTCCTCCGGCACATAATTCCCATTTACTTCCGTTCCGTTCACGGTAAAGCTCTCACAGCCGGATTCCCTGCCGTTCGGGTTCCGCACAACGATGTGCAGCTTCTTCCCGCGAAACAGCTTGTCGATCTCCAGCTCCTTCCATTCCCTCGGAATGGAAGGAGCGATTTTTATGCCGTGCAGGTCGGGACGTATACCGAGGATGCCTTCGACGCAGCCGACCATGACCGTAGACGCCGTGCCTGTGAGCCAGTGGACGTGTGAGCGGCCGTGGTTCGGACTGTCTGGCCCCTCGGTGAACTGCCCGTAGCAGTATGGCTCAATGCCGCGAATCTCCGCGCGGTCATTCTGCATAGAGGGCGCGTTTTCGCAAAAGTACCGATAAGCCCTCTCGCCGTTGCCCAGCAGCGCCTCCGCCAGAATCAGCCAGCCTTGCGATTGGGAAAAGATGCCCGCGTTTTCCTTGACGCCCGCGTTGTAGATCACAGCAAGCGCGCCGTCAAAGGCATGGTCATGGTACGGCGGAGCCATTAAAATCGCGCCGTAAGCGGTGTTCAGGTGTTCGCTGACCAGTTCGAGCGCCGCCTTTGCCTGCTTCTGATCGGCAAGTCCGCTAATGACCGCCCAGCTCTGCGGGTTGAGCCAGAGATTTGCCTCCGGCGCGCCGCGCTCGCCAATCGTCTCGCCTGCCTCGGTAAAGCCGCGGATGAAACGGTCCTCATTCCAGCACAGCGCGGTTAACTTCTCACGCAGCGCCGCCTGCTCCCGCTCAAGCCAGGCGAGATAGTCCGCGTCGTTTTTCTCCTTTGCGAATTCCCGCAGGACAGTAAAGGCATAGAAATATTGGAACGCTACAAAGGAGGATTCGCCGTTCGCGCCGAGGCGCAGGCAGTCGTTCCAGTCGGCATACAGTCCCGCGGGGAGACCGTGTGGGCCGAGATGGTTCCGGGAAAACGCCAGCGCACGCTTGAGGTGCTCGTAGACCGTACCTTCATCCCGGTTGGCAAAGGGAACGGTTTCATCCAGAAACGCGGTATCTCCTGTTTCCGCGACGTACTTGAAAACCGTCGGGAACAGCCAGAGCGCGTCGTCCGCGCGATAGGCGGGATGCCCCGTCTCCTTGACGTAGCTCTCATCCTCCGGTGTGTCCTCATGCCCCGCGTTGTGCGTGAATTTTACCAGCGGCAGCGCGCCGCCGTGGTCGACCTGCGCGGAGAGCATGAAGCGCAGCTTCTCCTTCGCCTGCTCCGGCGCGAGATGGATCACCCCCTGAATGTCCTGCACCGTATCGCGGTAGCCGTAGCCGTTGCGCAGACCGCAGTAGGTGAACGACGCCGCCCGCGACCATGTGAAGGTCATAAAGCAGTTATAGGCGTTCCAGGTGTTGAGCATCGTGTCGAACGCGGGGGATGGGGACTTGACCCGAAAACGGGAAAACCTTGCGCGCCATTCCTCCCGCAGCTCTCTAATCTCCCGCACGCAAATCGTGTTCGGCGCCGAATACGCTTCCAGAATGGCGGCGCTTTCCTCCGGGGATTTTTCACCCAGCACAAACGCGACGGTTTTCGACTCGCCCGGTTCCAGCGCGACAATTGCGGATAGCGCGCCGCAGCTGTTTCCGTTGTAGTTCAGATGGTTCCCCAGATCGCCGTCTGCCACGCCAGTGGGATTTCCGTAGCTGTGATACGCGCCGAGGAATTTTGCCTTGTCGCCGCAAAATGAGGACACCGGCGCGCCGGTCATTCCGAAAAAACGTTCCGTCACGGCCTTGTCGTCCACTTTTTCGCCGCCGGCAAGAGCGTCCAGATTCCCGTGGAGCTGCTGGCGGATGCGGTTTCGGTCGTAAAGCGTCCGCGTGATAAACTGCGAATATTGCAGGTTGATCTGATCCTGCTCATAGTTGCCGTGGCTTGTAAACTCGGCGTAGCCCGTCAGCGTCAGCTCGCGGCGCGCGGCGGAGTGATTGACCACGGTGAGCGCCCAGACCTCGTAGGTCTTGCCGAGCGGCACATAATACGCCGCCTCACTGCGGATGCCGCGGTAGTCCGCGCCGATCCTTGTGTACCCGGTTCCATGGCGGCACTCGCTGCGGTAGTCCTTCAAGTCCTTGCCAACCGGCTGCCACGACGCCGACCAGTAATCGCCGTCGGCATTGTCGCGGATGTAAATGTACCGTCCCGGCTGGTCGAACTGGTTGAACACATAGCGCAGGATGCGTCCGTTCGCGCCGGACTTTACGAAGCTGTATCCGCCCGCGTTGTTGGAGATCAGCGCTCCGTACTCCGGGGAGCCGAGGTAGTTCGCCCAGGGCGCCGGCGTATCGGGTCGCGTGATCACATACTCTCTGTTTTCATCGTCAAAATATCCGTACTGCATCGTTTCTCCTTTACATCAGCTCCACAACGATTTCGTTGCCGTTTTCCGGCAGCGCCGCAAGATCCTCGCGGCGCAGGATTGCTCTGCCGCTCTCAACGGTGAGCTTCCGGAGCTGTTTTGCCGCGGGATTTGCAAGGCAAGCCTTATTGACCGCGTATTCGCCGTAGTCCTTGTCCTGCAGGTTTACGACAGTTACGCGGAATCGCTTGCCGCCAAAGCGGAGATCCAGTATGGCTTTGCCGCCTTCGTCAAATTGCTCCCGCAGCAGCTTCGGAGCGATTACAAGGTCGCCCAGCTCGCCGTGTACGCCGAACACCTCCGTGACCATAGTCAGCAGATACCAGCTTGCCGCGCCGGTGAGGTAGTGGTACATGCCGCGCCCGTCGGCTCTGAAATACTCCGGAATGCCGGGATAGATCCTGCTTGTCTCAAAGTTCAGCGCGGCGTCGGCGAGCGATTGCAGCGCGCGATGCCCCTCCCGCGCAAAGCCTCTGCGATAGAGCGCGTTGGCGTACATGACCGCCATGTGCGAAAAGACCGCGCCGTTCTCCTTCTCGCCATAGGCGAACCCGAACATCCTGCCCATGTCGAATTTCAGCTCGTGAAAATCGGTGTTCAGCCGATACCCGCCGAGTTCATTCCGGTAGAGGTACTTGTCCGCGCTCCGCGTGATCGCGGCGATCTGATCGTCGGTCGCCGTGCCGCTCATAATGGCGAACACCTGCCCCGTCAGCATCATGCGGACGCCGCTTTCCGCGATTCCCTCGACGCGCCGCTCATGGTCGTCGTAATAGCTGTTGAACCAGCCCTTGCCGTCACCCGCGTCGATCCACTCCTGCGCACGGAGGTGTTCTATCAGCCAGTCCGCCTTGCCTTCCAGGTTGTCCGCCAGCGCGTCCCGCGCTGCCGTGACTCTCCTTCCGCTCAGCGTGTGCTTGCAGCTTTGTGTATAGCGTTCCAGCACCGCCGTTTTCTCGCTCACGCTTTCGTACACTTGTCGGTCGTCCGTCAGCAGCACCGACAGCTCCTCCGGCAAGGAAATCTCCGGGGCGTCCAAACTTCGTATCAGCGCCGCGAGGTCACGCAGGTTGCCGGCATAGGCGCAGGTGAAAGCAACGCTCTCCCCGTGCGCACCCGCCATATCCAGAGCGTCGTTCCAGTCCGCGCCGCGCAAACGATAGACGTTGTGCGCGCCGACCTCATAGAAGCCGGTAAGGTGCTGGATCAGCAGATGCTCCAAAACGCTCCCCGGATAGACCTCGCCATTCTCTGTCCGCTGGCGGTTTCCATCCGTCTCCTCCCACAGCCTGTCGATCTCCGTGCCGCGCGCCGCCTGCGGGTCTTTGAAATACGGCGCGGTTTCGGTCAGGATACCGAGGTCGCCGGTCTGGTCAATGTAAAGCTTCGCCGTCATCAGCGGCCAGAGCGCGTGATCCATCCACACGCGGGCAATGCCGTTGCGATCCGCGATAAAGTTCCCGTCGCCTTCGCCGATGATCGTAGCGTTTGTGCCATCGAGGCGCACGCCGCCGAAATTCTTCACCAGCATCTCCCGCACGCCGGATGGGTCCATCAGCAGAAGCGACAGGCAGTCCTGCCACAGGTCGCGCCAACCTCTGCCGCCGCGCCCGTAATCGTGGTGGGGGAGGAAGGAACAGCCGTAGATACGCCGCAAAAACGGCTGCAAGCCGACCCAGCGCAGCCAGCGGTCATATTCCGCGCTTCCCGTATGGAAGCGCAGATTGACCCGCTCCCGCCAATACTGCCTGGTTTCCTCCAGCGCCTGACGCACCTTTTCCGCCGTGCCGTAGGCGGATTGGATGCGTTCTATTTCCGCCGCGTCCTCCGATACGCCCAGCAGAACGATGTACTCCGCGCTTTCTCCCGCCTGCAACGTTGCCGTGGGGAAAGCAACGCCGCCCATCGCCTCGCGCCCGTCGACGGACGTTTCCGCACCAACGCCGGGGAGGTTCTCGTATACCGCGCGCGGGCGAAGGAATGTGCCGCCCTCGCCGAGAAAAGCATCCAATGTGGGATAAAACGCTTCCGGCAGCCCGCCGTTCCCTGTCGAGCCCAGCACATAGTAGATCCTGCGGTTTTCCCGGTGCCCCTTTTCATCAAAGGACATGGTTGGCTTCACCAGCACGCCGCGCTCCGTCGTGCGGACGCGGTGCAGCATCGAGGTCACATTGCGATGGTCGCGGACGTTATCGGCGCTTCTGCCGTAAATAGGAATCGCCGCAACGGCGCGCACGCTATGCGCCTTGTCGCTTGTATTGATGATACGGACATACAAGATCTCAACATTTTCCCGCGGTGGCACAAACGACGTCAGCTCCGCGTGAAGCCCGTACCATCTGCTTTCCCGCCGCACCGTCTGCCACAGGAGCCCCGCGGTCAGCTCGCTTTCGTCCTGCTCGGGTGTAAACCGCATTGCTTCCTGTTCCGCCGACGCGCCCGACGCCGACCAGCAGCCGTCCTCCGTCACACACCAGAAATTGCGTGTGCTTCGATTGTTGTGCAGGTTTTCCGCGCTGACCGGCTCCAACAGAAAAGTCTCCTGATCGAGCTTGCTGTCGCCGCCGAGCGTCGGAGTGATCGCGCTTTTGAGCCCTGCTTCGCCAGCAAGCGGAAAATACAGATAGCTGATTTCCTCCGGATTCCGAAGGGCAAACGTCCCCTCATCGTCCAAAAATCGAATCCTGTCCACTCACTTCACCTCGCTTTTTTGATATACTTTTACATAGTCCACGGCGTATGCCGCGTGTTCAAAATCAGTTGTTTCGTCCGGATAGCCTACCCAATTTCCGCCGATCGCCAGATTCAGAATGAGATACATATTATGGTCAAACGGGGCGGGAAACGGATGGTCGGTTCCGTTCCGGCCATGCGAAAACCACGTTCGTGCTTCATGGTAAAGACCGCCGTCTACATACCAGCGCAGACGTCCCGGCTCCCATTTGAGTGCGAAGGTGTGATATTCTTCGGCAAAATCGCCGCGCTTTAGCGTCATTATGCCCTGGTTCTGCTTGTGCGGCAGGCCGTAGTGGATCGTGCCGTATGCCGTGTCCGTCCGGTGGCCGAGTACCTCCATGATGTCGATCTCGCCGCAGACAGGCCACGGCTCATAGACAAGTTCGTCTCCCGTCATCAGCCAGAAAGCGGGCAGATAGCCTTTGCCGCGCGGAACCTTTGCCCGTACCTCGAAAATGCCATAGGTAAACTCACGCTTGCCCTGCGTGGAAACACGTCCCGAAGTGTAGCTCACGCTTCCGTCTGCCTCCGTGCGTTTGACCGGAAGCAGCATCAGCTTTCCGTCCGCAAGCCGGATGTTTTCCGGCGAGTCGACATACCGCTGCCACTCCTCGTTGACCCAGCCGGGCTCGTGCAGCTCGACGCTCCAGTCGTTCCGATTCAGCTCCGCACCGTCAAAGTCATCTGCAAAAGCAAGCGTGTATCCGTCATAGGAAAGGCGTTCTCTTTCTTTCATTTTCGTCACTCCCCATCAAATACCCGCCGCAGATAAAACGAGTTCACATACGCGCCGGCAGCGATACCGAACAGCGTCCAAAAGGCAGCCAGTTCTCCGATGGCGCGGGGCAGCGCCATGACAGACAGAAGCGGTGCCAGATCGATCAGCGTCAGCAGAAAGGTGACAGGCAGGTGCGCCAGCGCCAGCCTCGCCGCGTTGCCCGCGTGAGCGCGGAAGGAATTGTCAAAACGCGCCAGCAGCGGGAACAGCCATGCGAGCCACGCCGTCAGCAGAAGCGCGGCGATGCAAAGCAGAATGAACGCGTAGGGAGAAATCAACAACACATCGGCATAGAGCGCATAGCGCAGAAACGCCAGCAGCGTCAGATCCGCAAACAGCAAAACCGTCGCCGGTACCGAGGGCGTAAAGTTTTCGCGCAGAGCCCGGAAATACGTTTTTGTGATCTCGCCCTCCTTACCGCGCACCATTTTGAGCGTCAGCGTATAAAGCGAAGTGAGCGCCGTACCTGACAGGACGACAGTAATGCAGAGAACAGTCAAAATGATATTGAGGATCATCAGGTCGCACACACGGGTCAAAAAGCGGATCACGGGATTGCGGGGCCCCAGCAGCTTCACCATCACGCCCTCCTTTTACACGGTCACTTCGACCGTCACGGTCTCCCTGTCTTGCAGTGGAATGCGATCAGCCCTTTTGCCATCCACCGTGAGCGACTGCTCGCCGGTTTTCTTCACATGGATGCGGTACAGGCAGCCGCGGAACCTCCGCTCCACCGTGTACTCATCCAGCTCATCCGGCAGACAGGGCTCGACGCGCAGTCCGTCGTAGTCCGGTTTAACGCCGAGGATTGCCTGAGAGAGGGACACGAACGACCAGGACGCCGTTCCTGTCAGCCAGCTGTTCTTCGCGTGTCCCGGATTGCCGGAGGCGCGTCCGGTTACGGTTTGAGAGTAGCAATACGGCTCGGTTTCGTGAACGTCGCTCTTGTCCTCCAGATAGGCGGGGCAGATACGCTTGTAAACATCAAACGCCTCGTTCCCTCTGCCGATCACGGCTTCCGCGCATACGATCCACGGGTTGTTGTGACAGAACACGGAGCCGTTTTCCTTAAAACCGGGCGGATAAGAGCTGATTTCACCAAGCTCTTTGCGGTACCTTGTGTAGCAGGGCACCAGCAGCTCTACGCCGTATTCGCCCAGCAGATGCTCCCTCGTCGAGTCAAGCGCTTTCTTTGCTTCGCCCGTCTCCACCCCGATGCCCGCCATAACGCAGAAGCCCTGCGGCTCAATGAAAATCCGGCCCTCGTCACATTCTTTGCTTCCGACCGGATCGCCAAAGGCGTCGTATGCTCTGCGGAACCATGCGCCGTCCCAGCCGTGCTTCAATACCGCGCGTTCCATCTCCTGCACGGACAGGCGGACGGAAACCGACTCCGCCTCATACCCGACCTGCTCCAACAGCTCCGCGTATTCGGCCGCGTACTTGACGTACATCGCCGCAATGAACACCGATTCCGCAACGGGGCCTTCAGACGGACCGCTGGTCTGAAAGCTTTCCCCCGATGTCTCGGAAAAGCAGTTGAGGTTCAGGCAGTCGTTCCAGTCGGCGCGTCCGATCAGAGGAAGGCCGTGAGGGCCAAGGTGGCTCCGGATATAACCGACGCTCCGCCGCAGATGCTCCAGCAGCGGCGCTTCGCTGCCGGGTTTGTTGTTAAACGGCGTGGGATGCTCCAAAACAGCGAAGTCGCCGGTCTCTTTGATATAGCAGACGGCCGCCGCGACAAGCCAGAGCGGGTCGTCGTTGAAGCCTGAACCGATGTCGGCGTTCCCACGCTTGGTCAGCGGCTGGTACTGGTGGTAGGTCGAGCCGTCCGCGAACTGGATGGACGCAATGTCAATGATGCGCTCCCGTGCCCGTTCGGGAACCATGTGGACAAAGCCGAACAGATCCTGACAGGAATCGCGGAAGCCCATGCCGCGCCCCGTGCCGGTCTCGTAATAGGACGCGCTGCGGCTCATGTTGAAGGTGACCATGCACTGATATTGGTGCCATATATTTGCCATGCGGTTGAGCTTTTCGTTTGGGGACACAAGCCGGTACGAGGACAGCAGACGGTCCCAGTAGGCGGCAAGCTCCGCACGCGCCGCGTCGACAGCGGCGCTGTCCGCGAACTTGGCAAGAACCCGCCGTGCCGTGTCCTTTCTGACACGTCCATCCGCGTCCCATTTCGCATCCTTTGGGTTCTCGCCGTAACCCAGAACAAAACAGGCGCGGACGCTCCCGCCCGGTGCGAGCGTCACATCGAGCCGATGGCACGCGATCGGATACCAGCCGGTGATGTGTGAGGCATAGGAGGTTTCCTCCGCAACCGCTCGCGGAGCGCTCCAATCGCCCATATGCCCGAGGAAGGTGTTCCGGTCGGTATCGAATCCGCTAGTTTCCGCGTTGACGCCATAGTAGGCATAGTGATTGCGGCGCTCGCGGTACTCCGTCACATGATAGATGGTCGAAGGTTCGACCTCGCTCTCCGCGATGTTCAGGTTGCGCTGGTAGTTCTGCGCATCGTCCACGGCATTCCACAGGCACCATTCCATGCAGCCGTAGATTTGGACGCGCTTTTCCAATGTGCCCCGGTTCGTCAGCGTCAGGTCGTGCAGCTCGCAGGTCTCGCCGATGGGGACAAAGAGCGTCAGTTCGGCGGCGAGCCCATCCTTCTCGCTCAAAAAAGTGGTGTAGCCCAGCCCATGGCGGCACTCATAGGCGTCCAGCGGCGTCCTGGTCGGCAGGAACGCTGGGTTCCACGCGGTCTTGCCGCGCTCCTTGATGTAGTAGAAGCGCCCGCCGACGTCGGCGGGTACGCTGTTATAGCGATACCGGAGCAGACGTTGGAGCTTGGCGTCGCGGTAGAAGGCGTAGCCGCCGCCCGTGTTGGAGATCATGCCAAAGAAATCCTCGCTGCCGAGATAGTTGATCCAAGGCAACGGCGTGTGGGGCGTGGTGATCACATACTCCTTGCGCGCATCGTCAAAATGGCCATATTGCATAAAAGAACGCACCTCGCTTTCGTTTGGTGCGTTCATTTTATTAAATTCCTGTTCTATGTTATATCAAAGAACCGCTGATAATATCAGATTGATGCTCTGCCGAACAGATTATCGTAAGGACTCACGGACTCACGCTCGGCTTTTTCTACCGCAGAGTCAATCGTCAGGCCGCGGTAGTCCTGTGCCGAAAAGCAGCGACCGCATTTCCCGTCGTTTATGAACACTCCGACTACCACGCCGGGGATCGCACTTTCCGGCGTGTTGGGCGCCTGCGCCCCGCCGAGGTCAGTTCTGCACCAGCCGGGATCTGTCAGATTGATCAGCACGTCCGTTCCCTCGTACTTTGTGCCAAGGTCGATTGTAACCTTGTTGAGCGCCGCTTTACTTGCGGAATACCCCGCCTGCTGCGGCTCAAACTGTATTCCGCTGGTTGTGTTGACGATCCTCCCAAAGCCTCTTTCCACCATTTGGGGGAGATAATGATAGCAAATCAGCATGGGAGCCATCGTATTGACAAGAAAGCTCTGCTCATAGTCGGACATCGGCGTTTCCAGAAACGACTCCCGATAGGCGACCTGCACTCCGGCGTTGTTGAGGACGATGTCAATCTGCGTCCCCTGTCTGTCAATTTGAGCGAGCATAGCCTCTATCGCGGAGAAATCTGACAATTCCGCCTCTACCGCCCGGGCTTCCACGCCCAGAGCTTTCACCTCCTCCAGCACCCCTTGGCAATGGCCGATCGTTCTGCCATGCAAGACAAGATTACAGCCGTGCTTCGCCAAAAACAGCGCCGCCAATCGTCCGATCCCTCTGCTTGCGCCTGTAATCAGCGCCCATCTTCCGTTTACATCCGTCATCGCACCAATCTCCTCCAAGCTTTTCTGATATAGATCGCATCAATGCATGATACTGGTATTATCATTTTCTGTATATCGGTTTCTTGTTGGTTTTTACAAATTCACGACTTCGGCAATGAGGACTAAAACAGCAGGTATTGTCTCTCCTCATGTTCCGCTTGCGCCGTAGTTGGACAGTACGCGCGCCGAGGGATCGTCCACGTCGCAGCCCTCCCAGCTTTTGTTCGGCATCCAGAAATCGACGATCATATTCGCCTGTCCGGGGTAATATTTCTCAAACAGCTCACGGTACAGCAGCGATTCCTTAGTGAACGGCCGCGCGTGGGCATAGCGGAGCCGCCGAAGATGAAACTCCTCATCGGCATAGCGGCTCTCCGCATACTCCTTGAGGTCGTCCACCATCGAGTGGCCCACCGCGTCGGAGAACGCGGCTTTTTCGCGCCAGAGGATGCTGTCGGGCAGGATGTGGTCATGTTCAAAGGCGTGGCGCAGCAGATACTTGCCCTTGCCGTAGGTGTTCCGCTTCTTCGTCGGGTCAATGGCCATGACATAGCGCACGAAGTCCAAATCGCCAAACGGGACCCGCGCTTCCAGCGAGTTCACCGAGATGCAGCGGTCGGCGCGCAGCACGTCGTACATATAAAGCTCCCGCAGCCGCTTTTCCGCTTCTTTCTGAAATTCCTCCGCCGATGGCGCGAAGTCGGTGTATTTGTAGCCGAACAGCTCGTCGCTGATCTCGCCGGTCAGCAGCACACGAATATCCGTCTGCTCGTGTATCGCCTTGCAGACAAGATACATGCCGATAGACGCGCGGATGGTGGTGATATCATATGTCCCCAGCAGCGCCACTACCGGCTCCAAGGCCGCTAAAACGTCGGCTTTGGTGATGATGACCTCGGTGTGGTCGCTGTGGATGTAGTCAGCGACCTCGCGGGCGTATTTTAGGTCGATGGCGTCCACGTCCATGCCGATGGCGAATGTGCGGATGGGCTCTTTGCTCTCCCGCGCGGCGATGGCGCAGACCAGCGAGGAATCCAGCCCGCCGGAAAGCAGGAAGCCCACCTTTGCGTCGGCGACCAAGCGCTTTTTCACACCCGCAATCAGCTTATCGTGGATGTTGCGGCACACGGTTTCGAGGCCGTCGCGGCAGACGGCGTCCACCCTGGCGATGTCGTCGTAGCAGACAAACGCGCCGCCCTTCCAGTAGTGTCCCGGCGGGAAGGGCTTGATCTCGGCGCACAGGCCGACCAGATTCTTCGCCTCGCTGGCAAAGACGATGACGCCCTTATCATCGTAACCGTAGAACAGCGGACGGATGCCGATGGGGTCGCGGGCGGCGATAAACTCCCGCGTTCTTCCGTCGTAGAGGATGAGCGCGAACTCCGCGTCCAGCATCGGGAACATCTCCACGCCGTACTCAAACCACAGCGGGAGCAGAATTTCGCAGTCGGAATCGCTGACGAAGGTGTAGCCCTTGCCGATCAGCATTTGCCGCTGCGCGGCGAAGCCGTAGACCTCGCCGTTGCAGACCACATAGCTGCCGTCGCGTTTGAATGGCTGCATTCCCTCCGGGTGCAGACCCATGATGGCAAGACGGTGGAAGCCCAGCACCCCGCCGCCGGTGTGGACGACAGCGCTGGTGTCGGGGCCGCGGGAAACGGTCTTTTCAAAGCCGGTCTTGAAAGCGTCCACCGGCACGATGGGGTCACAATATCCCATAATAGAACACATGGCTTTTCCTCCTCTATCTTACGCTGAACAGCAGTTCCCCGTAGGTCGGGAACGGCCAGAACGACTTCGCCGTAATTGTCTCCGCCTCGTCGCAGACTGCCCGCAGCTCCGCCATGCGCGGCAGCACGATGTCGCGGATGGTGAACGCCTCGTTGACTGCTTCCTCGGTGTCCTGCACGGCGAGCATCGAGCGCTCCAAGGCGTCGGTCTTGTCCGCGATGCAGTCCGCAAGACCCGACAGCCGCTCCGTCAGCTTCGTTTCATAGGCGCAGGCCAGCGACGGCGAGAGCTGCTTTTTCTTTGCCGCACCGTCCGCGATTGCGGCGGAGTACGCCGACACCGCCGGCAGAATTTCCCGCCGCGCCATGTCCGCCATGGCGGCCGCCTCGATCATGACGGTCTTGCTGTAGTTTTCCAGCATGATCTCGTAGCGGGAACGCAGCTCGTTTTCCGTAAAGACCTTGTGGGCGGTCAGCAGCTCCACGTTTTTCTTCTTGAGCAGCGAGGGCGCACAGTCCGGCGTGGTGCGCAGCTCACTGAGTCCTCGTTTATCCACCGCCTCGCGAATCCACGCCTCATCGTAGCCGTTGCCGTTGAAGATGATGCGCTTGTGGGCGGTGATTGCCTTCTGAATGAGGGTATGCAGCGCGGCGTTGAAGTCCTCCGCGCCTTCCAGCTCGTCAGCGTACTGCCGCAGGGATTCCGCCACCGCCGTGTTGAGGACGGTGTTCACCGTGGCGATGGACTGGGACGAGCCGACCATGCGGAACTCGAACTTGTTGCCTGTGAACGCGAACGGTGAGGTACGGTTGCGGTCGGTCATGTCCCGGGCGAAGCGCGGCAAGGCGTGGACGCCCAGCTTGACCACGGTTTTCTCCGCCGCGCTGTAGGCCGTGTCGGTTTCCAGCGCTTCCAGAATGGCGGTCAGCCCGTCGCCCAGAAAGACGGACACGACGGCGGGCGGCGCTTCATTGCCGCCGAGGCGATGGTCGTTGCCGGCGGTGGCGACGGTGGTGCGCAGCAGCTCCTGATACTCGTCCACCGCCTGAATGACCGCCACTAAGAACAGCAAAAACTGCGCGTTCTCGTGCGGCGTATCGCCGGGAGAGAGCAGGTTGACGCCGGTATCCGTGGCAATCGACCAGTTGTTGTGTTTGCCGGAACCGTTGACGCCGGCAAAGGGCTTCTCATGCAGCAGACACACAAGGCCGTGCTTTGCCGCCACCTTCTGCATGACCTCCATGGTCAGCTGGTTTTGGTCGGTGGCGAGGTTGGTGGTCGTGTAAATCGGCGCCAGCTCATGCTGGGCAGGCGCGACCTCGTTGTGCTCCGTCTTGGCGTAGATGCCGAGCTTCCACAGCTCCTCGTTCAGCTCGTCCATGTACGCCTGCACCCGGGGCTTGATGCTGCCGAAGTAGTGATCGTCCAGCTCCTGCCCCTTGGGCGGCTTTGCGCCGAACAGCGTGCGCCCGGTGTAGATGAGGTCGCGGCGCTGCTCGTACACGCTCTTGTCGATGAGGAAGTATTCTTGCTCGGGGCCGACGGAGGTGGTGACGTGGCTCACGCCCTCGTTCCCGAACAGCCGCAGCACCCGCATGGCTTGCTTGTTGATGGCCTCCATGGAGCGCAGCAGTGGGGTTTTCTGATCCAGCGCCTCGCCGCCGTAGGCGCAGAACGCTGTCGGGATGCACAGCGTCCTGCCCTTGAGGAAGGCGTAAGAGGTCGGGTCCCACGCGGTGTAGCCCCTTGCCTCAAAGGTTGCGCGCAGGCCGCCGGAGGGGAAGCTGGACGCGTCCGGCTCGCCCTGAATGAGCTCCCTGCCGGAGAACTCCAGAATGACGCCGCCGTCCGGCGCGGGAGAGATGAAGCTGTCGTGCTTCTCGGCGGTCACGTTGGTCATGGGCTGAAACCAGTGGGTGAAGTGGGTCGCGCCGCGCTCCACCGCCCAGTCCCGCATGGCGTCCGCCACCGCGTCAGCGACAGTCGGGTCGAGGCGTTCGCCCCTGCGGATGGTCTGCTTGAGGGAATGATAGACCTTGCCGGGGAGCCGCGCCTTCATCGCCCGCTCATCAAATACCAGAGAGCCAAAATCATCGGGAATACCTGCCATATCCAACACCCTTTCGAAACGAAATAAAAAGAAAAGGCGTCTCAGAGAGTGCAAAATACTCTCTGAGACGCCTTTGTCTCAATGCAGACAGTATAAAACAGGGAAAAGTTAAAATCAATCGTTATAATATCACAATTTACAAATAATGATACCGCGAAAATTCGTCAAGCTGCCTGTCATTCCCACTCCACCGTCCCCGGTGGCTTTGCTGTAATGTCATAAACAACACGGTTGACGCCGGAAACCTCGTTGACAATGCGCGAGGACGCGCGGTCCAGCACCTCATAGGGAATCCTCGCCCAATCCGCCGTCATAAAGTCATCCGTGGTCACAGCGCGCAACGCCAGAACCCGGTCATAGGTGCGGCCGTCGCCCATGACGCCCACCGAGCGCGCGTCGGTCAGCACGGCAAAATACTGATTGACCGCGCCTGATAGACCGGCACGCGCGATCTCCTCCCGGAAGACAGCGTCCGCTTCTCGCAGCGTTACCAGCTTTTCTTCTGTCACCTCGCCCAGCACGCGAATGGCAAGGCCGGGGCCGGGAAATGGCTGGCGGTTCACCAGATAATCGGGAAGCCCCAGCTCACGGCCCAATGCCCGTACCTCGTCCTTAAACAGCAGACGCAGCGGTTCGATGATCTCCTTGAAGTCCACAAAGTCCGGCAATCCGCCGACATTATGATGGCTCTTGATGACCGCCGCGTCACCCTTGCCGGATTCGATCACGTCCGGGTAGATTGTCCCCTGCGCCAGAAAGTCCACCGCGCCGAGCTGCTTCCCCACTTCCTCAAACACGCGGATAAACTCCTCGCCGATGCGCTTGCGCTTCTCCTCCGGTTCCGTCACGCCGGCGAGCCGCGCAAGGAACCGTTCCTGCGCATTGACACGGATCAGACGGATATCCCACCGGGCAAACGCAGCCATGACCTCGTCGCCCTCGTCTTTGCGCAGCAGGCCGTGGTCGACGAACACGCAGGTGAGCTGACTGCCGACAGCCTCCGCCAACAGCGCCGCGCACACGGACGAGTCCACGCCGCCCGACAGCGCCAGCAGCACCCGTCTGTTCCCAACCTTTTCTCGAATCGAAGCGATAGCGCTGTCCTTGTAGCTGCCCATGCTCCAATCCCCCGACACGCCGCAGACGTTGTAGAGGAAATTCCGCAGCATCTCCGCGCCCTGCTCCGTGTGCGCCACCTCCGGGTGAAACTGGACGCCGTAGAAGCCACGCGCTTCGTCGCAAATCGCAGCGGTGGGACAGGCGGTGCTGTGGGCGCAGGCGGTGAACCCATCCGGCAGCTTGGAGATATAATCCCCGTGGCTCATCCATGAAACGCTTTCTTCCGCAAGCCCCGCAAACAGGCGGCAGGCGGTGTCGTAGTGCGTCGGCGTTTTGCCGTATTCCCGTGCGGTGTCGCTCTGCGCGGGGCTGACCTGACCGCCGAGCTGCTGCGCCATGAGCTGGCAGCCATAGCAGATGCCGAGGATGGGAACGCCCAGTGCAAAGATTGCGGGATTCACGTGCGGTGCGCTTTCATCATAGACGCTGTTCGGCCCACCGGTGAAGATAATACCGGCCGCGTCGAACGCGCGGATTTCCTCCATTCCGGTAGAATAGGGCTTCAGCTCGCAGTAGACGTGCTGATCTCTCACGCGGCGGGCAATGAGCTGGTTGTACTGTCCGCCGAAGTCCAAAATCAGGATTTTCTCTTGCATAGATTTTCCTCCAAAGCAAAAAGAGAGCGCCTCAAAGGGTATAGAAAGCCCTTTGAGACGCCCTTGTCTCAACAAAAAAGAGTATAGGCGGCATACGCCGGTTTGTCAATCTTTTTGTTGACAGCTTTAGGAATTTCGTTGTATTCTTTTCCAGTATTTTTACACTTTTGGAGGGTGCGGCTATGAAATACACAGCGGCAGAAGTGATCCAATACGTCAGAGAGGAGGACGTAAAGTTCATCCGCCTCGCGTTTTGCGATGTGTTCGGGCGGCAAAAAAATCTCGCCATCCTTCCCGACGAGTTGGAGCGGGCGTTTTCCTTCGGCATCCCCTTCGACGCCTCCGCCATTCCCGGCTTCGGCGGCGAGGTGCGCTCCGACCTCATCCTCCACCCCGATCCCGCCACGCTGTCCAGCCTCCCGTGGCACCCTGAGAACGGGCGCGTAGTGCGGATGTTCTGCTCCATCACCCACCCGGACGGCACACCCTTTGCCGGCGACTGCCGTGCGCTGCTCGCTCGCGCCGTGGAGGACGCAAAGCGCGCGGGCGTGTCCTTCGCCTTCGGCGCGGAGATGGAATTTTATCTGTTCAAGACCAACGAGGACGGCGAGCCGACAAAGATCCCCTACGACCGCGCCCATTACATGGACATTGCCCCCGACGACAAGGGTGAGGCGGTGCGTCGGGAAATCTGCCTGACGCTCTCGCAGATGGGCATTCAGCCGGAGTGCGCCCACCACGAAGAGGGACCGGGGCAGAACGAGATCGACTTCCGCTACTCCGATCCGCTCTCCGCAGCGGACAACGCCATCACGTTTCGTTCGGTGGTCAAGACTATTGTCGCACGCAACGGCCTCGCCGCCGACTTCTCTCCCAAGCCGCTCCCCGACGAGGCGGGCAACGGCATGCACATCAACTTCTCCGTCCGCGCAGAGGACGGGCAGGATAAGCTCCCCTTTGCCATCGCGGGCATCATGGACAAGGTGCGGGAGCTGACGGTGTTCCTGAATCCTATCGAGGAATCCTACCGCCGCCTCGGCAGCAGCAAGGCGCCGGGCTACATCACCTGGTCGAGTGAAAACCGCTCCCAGCTCATCCGCATCCCCGCCGCGCCGCAGGAACAGTACCGTGCGGAGCTGCGCTCCCCCGATCCCGCCGCGAATCCGTATCTCGCCTACGCCCTGCTCATCTATGCGGGGCTGCACGGCATCGAAAACCGTCTGCCCCTGCCAAAGAGCGCGGACGTGAACCTCTACACCGCCGACGCGGAGACGCTCCGGCAGTATCAGCGCATCCCCGCCACGCTGCATGAGGCGGAGGCCGCCGCAAAGAGCAGCAGCTTCATTAAAGAGCATCTTCCCGAGCTGATTTTGTCGGCTTACTGCGACCGCTGAAGGAGGAACGCGCATGGTATTTCAGGAGCGCACCTACGGCGTCCTGATCGTTTCCACGTCCGACAAGTTCATCGAAGCGACCCGCGCGCTCCTGCCGCCCACGGATTACTACCCGGTGGAAAACGCCCACAGCGCGGGCGAGGCGCGGCGCTCGCTGCTGGAAGGCGCCTTTGACCTTGTGCTGATCCAGACGCCGCTGCGGGATGAATTCGGCAGCCGCCTTGCCACCGACATTTGCCAAAGCTCCGGCGCGGGTGTGCTGCTGTTCGTGAAAAGCGAGGTCTACGACGACGTGTACGCCAAAGTCATGGAGCACGGCGTCATGGTGCTGCCCACGCCCACCTCCACACAAATGGTGGCGCAGACGCTGCGCATCCTGTGCGCCGCGCGGGAACGGCTGCGCCGCATGGAGGAAAAGCAGGCGACGGTGGAGGAAAAGATTGAGGAGATCCGCGCCGTGAACCGTGCCAAGTGGCTGCTGATCGAGCGGCTGGGCATGACCGAGGCCGAAGCCCACCGCTATATTGAGAAACAGGCGATGGATTTGCGCCTCCCGCGGAAAGAGGTTGCGGAAAACATCATCAAAACCTATTGACAAGCGCAAAAAAGCGTAGTATTCTCCCATTTGTTGAACAAAGGCGTTCATTGAGGGACAAGTGCCCCCAATGGACGCCTTTTTTATTTTCAGGCGTTCGCCTGAAAAAAAAGCATATTATCGCCATTTCGCTCGTCCCTGTGGGACAACCGCGAAATATGGCTGTTCACAAACGGCTTGCCGTTTGTGAAAGAACGCTTTAACGGAGGACGCTATGACAAAGTACATTTTCGTAACCGGCGGCGTGGTATCCGGGCTGGGCAAGGGCATTACGGCGGCGTCGCTGGGGCGGCTGCTCAAGGCGCGGGGCCTGACCGTCGCGGCGCAGAAGCTCGACCCATACATCAACGTTGACCCCGGCACCATGAGCCCCTATCAGCACGGCGAGGTCTATGTCACCGAGGACGGCGCGGAGACCGACCTGGACCTCGGGCACTACGAGCGCTTCATCGACGAGGATCTGAACCGCTACTCCAACCTCACCACCGGCAAGGTCTACTGGAATGTGCTGAACAAGGAGCGGCGGGGCGAGTACCTCGGCTCCACGGTGCAGGTTATTCCCCACATCACCGACGAAATCAAAGAGTTCATCTACCGCGTCGGCAAGCATTCGGACGCGGACGTGGTCATCACTGAGATCGGCGGCACCATCGGCGACATTGAGAGCCAGCCGTTCATCGAAGCGGCGCGGCAGGTGTCGCTGGAGGTGGGGCGTGAAAACAGCCTGTTTCTTCATGTGACGCTGGTGCCCTATCTCAAGGGTTCCGATGAACACAAGTCCAAGCCCACGCAGCATTCGGTCAAGGAATTGCAGGGCATGGGCATCCACCCCGACGTGATCGTGCTGCGCAGCGACGAGCCCATCGAGGACGAGAGCATCTTCCGCAAGATCGCGCTTTTCTGCAACGTGCAGCCGGACTGCGTGATCGAGAACCGCACCGTCCCCTGTCTGTACGAAGCGCCGCTGATGCTGGAGGAAGCGAACCTCTCCGGCATCGTCTGCCGCAAGCTGGGACTGGACACGCCCGCGCCCGACCTGCGCGAATGGGCCGACATGGTAGAGCGCATGAAGCACCCAACGTCCAGCGTGACCATTGGTCTGGTCGGCAAGTACACGCAGCTCCACGACGCCTATCTCTCCGTCACAGAGGCGCTGCGCCACGCGGGCAGCGCCCTCGGCGCAGAGGTCGAGATCCGTTGGGTCGACTCGGAACAGATCACGGCGGAGAACGTTGGAGCCGCACTTGCCGGTCTGGATGGCATTCTCGTCCCCGGTGGTTTCGGCGACCGTGGGATCGAGGGCATGATCCTCGCCGCGCGGTATGCACGGGAGAACCGGGTGCCATACCTTGGTTTGTGCCTCGGGATGCAGATTGCGGTGATCGAGTTCGCGCGCCACGTCGCAGGCATCCCCGACGCCAACTCCGGCGAGTTTGACGCGCAGTGCCGCCACAAGGTCATCGACTTCATGCCGGGGCAGAGCAACGAGATTGACAAAGGCGGCACGCTCCGCCTCGGCAGCTATCCCTGTCAGATCGCGGCGGACACCACCATGGCGCGCTGCTACGGCACAACGCAGATCACCGAGCGCCACCGCCACCGCTATGAGTTCAACAACAACTACCGCAAGACGCTGACGGACGCAGGGCTGACGCTCAGCGGACTTTCGCCGGATAGCAGTCTGGTGGAAACGGTGGAGCTGTCCGAGCTGCCGTTCTATGTGGGTGTGCAGTACCACCCGGAGTTCAAGAGCCGCCCCAACAAGCCGCATCCGCTGTTCACGGGATTTCTGCGCGCGGCGATGAGATAGGTATATCGCGCAAATCCATCTCCACAGTAACTAAGAACTACACCCATGATGCTGGACGCTCCGGCCTCATGGGTGTCTCTGTCATCCGATCGCAATCAGCCGCGCGATGGCGTCCTCCTCGCCGAGCGCGCCGCGCGCGTAGGCGTCGCGGATATCCTGCGCCTGCGCCACCTGACGGTTGTACTCCGTGTCGTCCTTCTTGCGGCGCTGGTGCTGCTGCTTCAGGCGGTTGTAGGTGCGCTGGTATTCCTGCTGCACCGGCGACGCCTCCTCACGCTCCCGCTTCTCCTTCGTGTGCGCGCCGACCTTGCGGCAGGTGCGCGTCGTCTCGCCCGGCGCGATGTTGTTGCAGTAACAGGTGTTGTACCCGCGCGTCAGTAAACTGAACGCTATCTTTGCTTGAAAGCGTTTCGTCCTCGTCGCTCTATGATCTATTTTGCCGCTGTGAAGATACGGCGCTCCACAAGTTATTCCGTGGAGAGATAGCGGTGTAGCTTGATCCACATTGCCAACGACACAATATACGGTATTTTTACCTTGACAAACACAACATCTTGTGTTATATATCAATATGTAATTGATTGTATGTGCGTCCCAGTACGGGAGTTGGCCAAGTGCCTCCTATTGCGGAAGCCCTGTGCTTCCGCCTTGCACACGTTATGTTGGATTGTACGCAAAGGATGCAGTAGGTGTACTGCGTCCTTTTTAATGTTTCACCGCCGAAAGGCATAATCAGAAACAGCGTTTTCTTTGCGCGCTCGTCCGTTCGCTGTCGTTGCGCAAAGCACAGGCTTTAGCATTTTTGCGCGCTCCACGAGAATCGCGCAGGACGCAATAACACGAGATAACACGGCTCAACACAATCACCGTAAAAAGTTGCAAAATATCGATTTTTTCTGCTTGACAGGCAGAATTTACCCGATATAATAAGAATGTATTTGATCGACGATGCTGCCGCACATGATGAGCGGACGGAAATCGTCGGATTTAGGGCGGATCATTTTTTAGGGCGGATCTTTCTTAGGGCGGAGCATGGAGACAAGGGGGTACTATGCCCTTTTGCTTTTCCGCAAATCGACCGAGAAGATTTTTACGACCGAGAAAATAAAATAACCGAGAGCTTTTAAAAGACACGAGAAGACTTGAAGAATCCCGTCATGGGACAGAGACAGTCTTACCGTGTCTTTTTATATATCTGCGCAAACGTACCGGATCGCCGCTCCGGTACAGCAGGAACGATGACATGACACCCCAAATTGATGATGGACCAAGAATGCCGTTTGGACGGTACGGCAG
>JAFXPO010000007.1 GCA_017527825.1 Oscillospiraceae bacterium | reverse complement strand
TCTCGATGTCAAGCGTATCATTAACGAGCCGACTGCCGCGGCCCTGGCCTACGGCGTCGACAAGGAGCAGGAGCAGCGGATCATGGTTTAAGACCTGGGCGGCGGCACCTTCGATGTTTCCATACTGGAAATGGGCGACGGCGTGATCGAGGTGCTCGCCACCGCGGGCAACAACCGCCTCGGCGGCGACGACTTCGACGAGTGCATCATGAAGTACCTCGTCGAGGAGTTCAAGAAGGCGGAAGGCATCGACCTCTCCGGCGACAAGGTCGCCATGCAGCGCCTCAAGGAGGCGGCGGAGAAGGCGAAGATCGAGCTTTCCGGCGTGACCACCTCCAACATCAACCTGCCGTACATCACGGCGGACGCCACCGGCCCGAAGCACCTGGACGTGACGCTGAGCCGCGCGAAGTTCAACGAGCTGACCGCGCATCTGGTCGAGGCGACCATGGGCCCCGTGCGTCAGGCGATGAGCGACGCCGGTCTCAAGGCGGGCGACCTCGCCAAGGTCCTGATGGTGGGCGGCTCCAGCCGTATCCCCGCCGTGCAGGACGCCGTGAAGAACTTCACCGGCAAGGAGCCGTTCAAGGGCATCAACCCCGACGAGTGCGTCGCCATGGGCGCGGCGCTCCAGGCGGGCGTGCTCACCGGCGACGTCAAGGGCCTGCTGCTGCTGGACGTGACCCCGCTGTCCCTCGGCATTGAGACAATGGGCGGCGTTTGCACCAAGCTCATCGAGCGCAACACTACCATCCCCGTCAAGAAGAGCCAGATTTTCTCCACCGCCGCGGACGGTCAGACCTCCGTTGAGGTCAACGTCCTCCAGGGCGAGCGTGAAATGGCGGCGGCGAACAAGAGCCTCGGCCGCTTCCATCTCGACGGCATCGCTCCCGCGCGCCGCGGCGTGCCGCAGATCGAAGTCACCTTCGACATCGACGCCAACGGCATCGTGAACGTCAGCGCCAAGGACCTCGGCACCGGTCAGGAGCAGCACATCACCATCACCGCGTCCTCCAACATGAGCAAGGAGGACATCGAGAAGGCGGTCAAGGAAGCGGAGCAGTTCGCCGCCGAGGACGCCAAGGCAAAGGAGAAGGTGGAGACCCGCAACGCCGCCGACCAGATGGTCTACCAGAGCGAAAAGACCCTCGGCGAGGTGGGCGACAAGCTGCCCGCCGACGAGAAGGCGAAGGTGCAAGCCGGCATCGACAAGCTCAAGGAGACCCTCAAGGGCGACGATACCGCCGCCATCAAGGCGGCGACCGACGAGCTGACCCAGATGTTCTACGCCATGAGCGAAAAGCTCTATCAGGGCGCGAACCCGCAGGGCGCCGGCGCACAGGGCGCTTACGGCGCCGGACCTGACATGGGCGGTCAGCCGAACGGCGGGTACTATGACGCCGATTACAAAGTGGTTGACGAGGACGACCAGAACAAGTAAAATCAGAATGTACACCGCAGCGGGGACGGCTCGATCGGGCCGCCCCCGAATGCGGCGTTTTAGGGGAGTTATCCATGGCAGATAAAAGGGACTATTACGAGGTACTGGGCTTACAGAAGGGCGCCTCGGAGGAAGAGATCAAAAAAGCATACAAAAAGCTGGCGCGGAAGTACCACCCGGACATGAACCCCGGCGACAAAGAGGCGGAGGAGAAGTTCAAGGAGGTCAACGAGGCGAACGAAGTCCTCTCCGACCCGGAGAAGAAGGCGCGCTATGACCAGTTCGGCTTCGCCGGCATCGATCCGAGCTACGGCGCGGGCGGCGGTTACGGCGGCGGCATGGACTTCGACTTCGGCGACCTTGGCGACATCTTCGGCAGCTTCTTCGGCGGGAGCTTCGGCGGCGGACGCTCCAACCCCAACGCCCCCCAGCGCGGCGAGAGCCTTCGCACCAGCGTGAACATCACCTTCGAGGAGGCGTGCTTCGGCTGCGAGAAGGAGGTCATCATCGAGCGCGTGGAGCCGTGCGACGATTGTCACGGCAGCGGCTGCGAGAAGGGTACCACCGCGGAGGTCTGCTCCGAGTGCGGCGGGCGCGGCGTGGTGCAGCGCCGCCAGCAGACGCCGCTGGGCTTCATGGCGAGCACCTCCGCCTGCCCCAGGTGCGGCGGTAAGGGCAAGATCATCCACAAGCCCTGTAAGACCTGCGGCGGCAGGGGTCAGGTGCGCAAGCGCAAGACCATCAAGGTCAGCATCCCCGCGGGCATCGACAACGGTCAGACCATCTCCCTGCGCGCTCAGGGCAACGCCGGCAAGAACGGCGGTCCCTCCGGCGATCTGCTCATCGTCATCGCCGTGCGACCCCATGACGTGTTCCACCGCGAGGGTACCAGTATCCTCTGCGAGGCGCCGATCACCTTCGCGCAGGCGGCGCTGGGCGCCGAGCTGGAAATCCCCACCATCGACGGCAAGGTCAAGTATACCATCCCGGAGGGCACCCAGTCCGGTACCACGTTCCGGCTCAAGGGCAAGGGCGTACCCGGCATGGGCGGCCGCGCACGCGGCGACCAGTACGTCACCGTGTACATCGAGACCCCGCGCAACCTCAACAAGGAGCAGAAAGCGGCGCTGAGGAAATTCAGCGAGCTGCTGGGCGAGAAAAACTACGAAGAGGACAAGGGCGGGTTCTTCGGGAAATTCAAGAAATAAGCCCGCCGCCCGGCGGGGCACAAAGGATGTGACGCGAGATGCGTAATACCGGCACAAGAGGATATTCCGGCTACCGGGGGAGGCGCGGCGGCGGAAGCCCGCTGCTCCCCTTGTTGTTGCTGCTGTTGGTTCTGCTGGCGGCGGTGATCTTTCTGGTGGTGCAGCGCTACCTGGTGTTCAGCGGGGACGGCTCCCATCATTTCGAGCTGCCCTGGGAGCGCCACAGCGTCGAGACCGAAGCGCCGCAAAAAACAGCGGCGGGGCTGGAAATCGTCATTGAGCAGCCGGAAGAGGAACCGGAGCCGCCGGCGGCGGAACCGCAGCCATCCGCGCTGCTCCACGCGCAGGAGCTGGACAGCTCCGCCCTCACCGGAGGTATGGAGCGCAGCCTTGCCGCGCTCCCCGCGTCCATGAACGCCGTCGCCATCCGCGTCAAGAACGTGGATGGCGACCTGCTCTATCCGTCGGCGTTGGAGCTGGCGCTCTCCGCGGGTGCGGTGCAGGGCAGCAGCATCGCCCGCAGCGCCATTGAGGACGTGACCGCCACGGAATACTACACCATCGCGCGGCTCTCCGCGCTGCATGACAGCCGCTTTTCCTTCGCCCACATGACCGACGCGGGCGTGCTGCAAAAGGCGTACCGCAACAACATCTGGTACGCGCCAGACAGCAGTTTCTACCTCGCGCCGGAGAAGGAGCTGACCCGCGAGTACCTCGCGGCGATCGCCGCGGAGGTGGCGGAGCTGGGCTTCGACGAGCTGCTTTTTGACGAGTTCGGCTACCCGGCGCGGGGACGGCTGAACAACATCGACGAGAGCGCCCGCACCGTCACCAAGCAGGAGGCGCTCGCCACGCTGGCGGCAAGCCTGCGCGAGGTCGCGACGGCGCACGACGTGCGCCTGTCGGTGGTGCTGGACGAGACGACGGTGCTCAGCGGCGGCAACGAGGTGACCGGTCAGGAGTTGTCGACGCTGGCGAACCTCTTTGACCGCGTCTACGTCCCCACCACGGTCGAACAGCTCCCGGCGCTGCAAGCCGCGCTGGAGCCGTACCCCGCCGAGCTGGTGCCGATGCTCACCGCGGAGCCTGACAGCGAAACATATCTGGTCATACCGGAATGACCCAGAACCAAACGGTACATATTGAACAGAGAGAGAGGAGAGCGCTGATGCGCCTGATTTCGTGGAATGTGAACGGGCTGCGCGCCTGTATGAACAAAGGGTTTCTGGAGTCCGTCCAGACCATCAACGCCGACGTGATCTGTTTGCAGGAAACCAAGGTGCAGGCGGGGCAGGTGGCGTTGGAGCTGCCGGGGTATCATCAATATTGGAACTACGCGGACAAGAAGGGCTACTCCGGCACGGCGGTGTTCACGCGGGAGGAGCCGCTGTCGGTGACCTATGGCTTCGGCGAGGACGTGCATCGCCACGAGGGACGGGTCATCACGGCGGAGTACCCGGAGTTCTATCTGGTGTGCTGCTACACGCCCAACTCACAGGACGAGCTGCGGCGGCTGGACTACCGCATGCAGTGGGAGGACGACCTGCGCGCGTACCTCTGCGCGCTGGATCAGGTCAAGCCAGTGGTGTACTGCGGCGACCTGAACGTGGCGCACGAGGAGATCGACCTCAAGAACCCCAAGACCAACCACTTCAACCCCGGTTTTTCCGACGAGGAACGGGGCAAGCTGACGGAGCTGCTCGATCGCGGCTTCCTCGACACCTTCCGCACGCTGCACCCGGACACGGCGGACGCGTACTCATGGTGGAGCTACCGCGCGGCGTCCCGCGAGCGGAACGTGGGCTGGCGCATCGACTACTTTATCGTTTCGGAGCGCCTGCGCGACCGCGTCGCCGCGGCGGATATCCTGCCGGAGGTCATGGGCAGCGACCACTGCCCGGTGGTGCTGGAGCTGGGATAAGGGTATAAGGAACGTTTCTTGAAACCGTTTCTTCTTTCGTCTTGCCCAAAGGAACGTTTTGCGACCCCATTTCTCTCTTTTCTTGAAAGAGAGAAACGGTGTCGCCCGCCAAAGAGAGAAAGCGCTTTGCGGCAGCTTGTTGGTAACTTGCTGCTGCAAGGCGTCTTTTTTACGCTGTTTTCGTAAGCTGAATTGACACTGCAATGCGCCGCCTGCTCGGCGGCACGACCTTTCATCGTAAAGAAGTGCGTGCGTCTACCGCTTGAAACGAACGGCGTACAGACCAACTCCTCGCACACGGCGGGGCTCGCCCAGTGGCGAGCGGTCGAGGGAAGTCAATTCGTCGCCCGATAAACAGCGTATCAGAATACGGCAGGTATCTGCAAATCCCAAGAAACCCGCCCCCAAAGGCGCTTTTCCTTCTACGGAAGTTTGAAACCGTTTCTTCCTTTTCAAGAAAAAGGAAGAAACGGTTTCAAGTAACGCGCTAAAGAGTTGTTTTGACAAAAAAAGAGACCGACGAAAGTCGGTCTCTTTTGATTTACTCAGGGAGCGATCAGCACTTCTCAAACACGGTGGCAACGCCCTGACCGCCGCCGATGCAGAGAGTGGCGAGACCCTTCTTCGCGTCGGGACGCTTCTGCATCTCGTGCAGCAGCGTGACGATGATGCGCGCGCCGGAGGCGCCGACGGGGTGACCGAGGGAGATCGCGCCGCCGTTGACGTTGACCTTCTCCATGTCAAAGCCCAGCTCGCGGGCGACCGCGATGCTCTGCGCCGCGAACGCCTCGTTCGCCTCGATGAGGTCCATGTCCTTGACCTCGCAGCCGGCTTTCTTCATCGCCTGACGGGTGGCGACCACCGGGCCGACGCCCATGATCTTCGGGTCAACGCCGCCCTGACCCCAGCCGATCAGCTTCGCCATGGGCTTGAGACCGTACTTCTCCACCGCTTCGCCGCTGGCGAGGACGATCGCCGCCGCGCCGTCGTTGATGCCGGAGGCGTTGCCCGCGGTGACGCGCTGCTGACCCTTGTCGTCGCTGTCCTTGATGCCGATCGGCTCAAAGGTGTGGGTGACGGCGGGGGCGGGGGACTCAGGACCGACGGGGAACGCGCCGCGCAGACTCGCGAGCTTGTCGAGCGGGGAAAGACGCGGGAACTCGTCCACCTTGAACTCCACGGTCTCCTTCTTGACCTTGACGGGGACGGGGACGATCTCGTCGTCAAAGCGGCCGGACTCGATGGCTGCCTTCGCCTTGCTCTGGGAGGAGAACGCGAACTCGTCCTGCTCCTGACGGGAGATGCCCCACACGTCGTTGATGTTCTCGGCGGTGGTGCCCATGTGATAGTTGTTGAACGCGTCCCACAGACCGTCCTTGATCATCTCGTCGACGACCTTCTTGTCGCCCATGCGGGCGCCCCAGCGCTCGTCAGGCAGGCAGTAGGGAGCCGCGCTCATGTTCTCGGTGCCGCCCGCGACCACGATGTCCGCGTCGCCGGCGAGGATGCTGCGCGCCGCCTCAATGACGGACTTCATGCCGGAGCCGCACACCATGCCCACGGTGTAGGCGGGGACGGAATAGGGCAGACCGGCTTTGATGCCGACCTGACGCGCCACGTTCTGACCAAGACCGGCGGTCAGGATGCAGCCGAACATCAGCTCATCCACGTTCTCCGGGGCGACGTTCGCGCGCTTGAGCGCTTCCTTGACGACGATGGCGCCGAGGTCGGCGGCGGGGGTGTTCTTCAGGCTTCCGCCATAGGAGCCGACGGCGGTACGGCAGCAATTGACTACATACAGGTCTTTCATGGGCGTTTCTCCTTACATTGTTAAAATTTTAACTCAGGTATTCGCTACTCAAAGCACTTTAATTATACACACGAAACAGGAAAAATCAAGCGTTAGCGCGGCATATTTCCCGCGCTTTACTCCGCGCCCTGCGCCGCGCGCAGCGCGTCGTAGATCGCCGCGACGTCGAAGCGCTCCACCAGAGGGCTGACCTCCGCCTCGGCACGGTCGACCTCGGCGGTGAAGAACACGTCAAAATAGGTGTCGCGCACGATTTCCACCGCCGCAGCGGCGTCCAGCGGGCGGCGCAGGATGATGTGGTAGCCGTAGTCCGACTCCACGATGTCGCTGATCTCGTTCTCGCCCAACGCGCGGGCGGCGGCGTCAAAGGACTCCACCATGTCGCCCTGGGCGAAGGTGTAGCCCGCCGCGTCGCGTCCGGGGTCCTCGCCGTACTCCTCCGCCAGCGCGGCGAAGTCGGCAAGCGGATCGTCGCTCGAACGCAGACGGGCGAGGAGGTCCTCCGCCAGCGCGCGCTTTTCCGCGACGGTTTCGTCGTCCAGCGGCTCCATGGTCGCGGGATCGACGGTCGAGAGCAGGATGTGGTCGGCGGTGATGTAGCCCGCCCCGGCGGCGTAGGCGTGGAGCACGTCGTCGTCGGCGTAAAGCGCGTTGCCGGGGGTGTTGTAGGCGTCGTGGAACGCCTGATACAGCGCCTCGGCGCGGAGCATGCGCGCATAGCTCGCCTCGCTGAGACCCAGCTTGTAGATCTCCGCCTGATAGCCCTCCTCGCCGAACTGGGCGATGTCCGCCGCGCGCTGCTCCGCCATCCCCGCCTCGTCCTCGGCGGAGACCGTGACGCCGTACCGCTCCGCCAGATTCTCCAGCACGAGCTGCTGTTTGACCAGATCCACAGACTCGTCGAGGATGGTCTGCCGCGCGTCCCCGCCGCCGGGCAGCGGCTCGCTGAGGTCAAGCCCCGTGCCGTTGAAGGAACGCAGCATATAATCAAGGTACGCGCAGCTGTAGCCGATCTGATAGGTCAGCAGCTCCGCGGGGGCGGTGTTGCCGTCCACGGTGAGAATGGTCTCACCGCCGGATACGCCGACGGCGTCGTAGGTGATGCCCTGCTCCAGCTGCGTGGGATTGTACGCCGGCGCGGCGGGGGTAAAGCGCAGGATTGCCGCGCCGAGGGAAAAGGATACCGCGGCGGCGAGCAGAGCGGATAACAAACGGTTTTTCAGCATTTTCGGTCACTCCTTTGTGTTGACATGCAGTTCGTTGACAAGGGTCAGAGCGCTGTCCAGCGCGTCCTCGCCGCGCGCAAGCTTCAGCGCGAGCCTGGGTTCCGTGCCGGCGGACAGCGTCAGCCGCCGCCGGTTGCGCGGCGATGCGCACAGGCGCATGACGGCTTCCACCGGGAAACCGTCGCCGCTGAAGGTGAAGGTCACGGTCTCGCCGCGCTGGGTGATGTCCCGCACGCCGACCTCCGCCGCGGCGGTGCGCAGCAGCGCCACGTCCATCAGCGCCAGCACGCTCTTGGGCGGGTCGCCGTAGCGGTCCATCAGCTCGTCGAGCAGGTCGCGGGACTCCTCCTGCGTTTGCAGCGCCGCGATGCGGCGGTACACGTCCATCCGCTGCTCCGCGGAGGGGATATAGCTCTCCGGCAGGTTGGCGGACACCGTGAGGTCGGCGGAGCAGTCCTCGCGGCGTGACTTCTTGCCGCCCCGCTCCTCCAGAACCGCTTCTTCCAGCAATTGCAGGTACATGTCGTAGCCCACGGACATCATGTAGCCCGATTGCTCCGGTCCCAGCAGATTGCCCGCGCCGCGAATTTCCAGATCGCGCATGGCGATGCGGAAGCCCGAACCAAACTCCGCGTACTCGCGGATGGCGGTGAGCCGCTTGTTGGCGATCTCGGTCAGAATCTTGCCGGGGCGGTAGGTCATGTAGGCATACGCCCGGCGGGCGCTGCGTCCGATGCGCCCGCGAATCTGGTGGAGCTGGGCAAGCCCCATGCGGTCGGCATCCTCGATGATGAGGGTGTTCACATTCGGTATGTCGATACCGGTCTCGATGATGGTGGTGCACACCAGCACCTGTATCGCGCCGGTCTCCATGTCCTGCATGACGGAGGACAGCCCCCGCTCGTCCAGCTTGCCGTGGGCGATGCCGATGCCCACCTCGTCGCCCAGCATCTGCCGCAGCCGCGCCGCGCAGCGCTCGATGGTCTCCACCCGGTTGTGCAGGTAGTACACCTGCCCGCCGCGGGCAAGCTCGCGGCGGATGGCGTCCCCCACGACGCCCCAGTCGTGCTCCAACACATAGGTCTGCACCGGCTGCCGGCCGTCCGGCGGGGTCTCGATGGTGCTCATGTCCCGCAGACCGCTGAGCGCCATGTTCAGCGTGCGCGGAATCGGCGTGGCGGAGAGCGTGAGCGTGTCCACCTGCCGCGCCAGCTCGCGCAGCCGCTCCTTGTGGCTCACACCGAAGCGCTGTTCCTCGTCGATGATGAGCAGCCCCAGATCGCGGAACCGCATGCGCTTTTGCAGCAGCGCGTGGGTGCCGATGAGAAGATCGACGTGCCCCTCGGCGGTGTCCTGTAGGATTTTCTTTTTCTCGGCGGGGGTCTTGAAGCGGCTCAGCGCCTCGATCCGCACCGGAAACGACCGGAACCGCGCCATGGCGGTGGCGTAATGCTGCTGCGCCAGCACCGTCGTCGGCACCAGGATCGCCACCTGCTTGCCGTCAAGGATGCACTTCATCGCGGCGCGCAGCGCTACCTCCGTCTTGCCGTAGCCCACGTCGCCGCAAAGCAGGCGATCCATCGGCGTCTTGCGCTCCATGTCGCTCTTGATGTCGGCAATCGCGCGGAGCTGGTCGTCAGTTTCGGCATAGTCGAACGAATCCTCAAATTCACGCTGCCATGGCGAATCCGGCGAGAACGCGAAGCCCGGCCGCCGCTGCCGCTCGGCGTAGAGCGCGATGAGACCCTTGGCGAGATCCTTCGCCGCCGCCTTTGCCTTCGCCTTGGCGCGGGTCCAGTCCGTGCCGCCCAGCTTATTGAGGCGGGTGGTGGGGCGGCCGTCCTCGTCCTCGCCGCCGCCGATGTACTTGGACACGAGGTCAAGCTGCGTCGCGGGGACGTAAAGGCTGTCGCTTCCGGCGTAGGCGATCTTGATGTAGTCCTTGTCCGCGCCGTCCACGCGCATCCGCTCGATGCCCACGAAGCGCCCGATGCCGTGGTGGACATGTACGACCAGATCGCCGGGGGAGAGGTCGGTGTAGGATTGCAGCTTCTGCCGGTTGGAATCCTTCGTTTGGCGGGATTTGGACTTTTTGCCCGCCACCGGCGCGGTGAGCTGTCCCTCGGTGAGGATCGCCAGATTGAGCTGGGGCAGCTCGCAGCCCGCGGAAAGGATGCCGAGACCGATGACAATCTCGCCCAGACGGGGCAGGGTCTCGTTTTTGAAGTCGGGGCGCGCCTTGATCTTGCGCTCCTCCAGCAGGCGCAGGAAGTTCCTCGCGCGGGTCTCGTTGCCGCAGAGCACCGTCACGCCGCTGCCGGTGGAGATGTAGTGCTGCATGTCCGCCGCGGCGGTTTCCAGACTGCCGCCGTAGCTGGGCAGCTGCTTGACGTTCATGCTCAGCAGCGTCCGGGGCGGCAGCAGGTCGCGGGAGGTGGGCAGCGCGTTCAATTGTACCGCCGGGAACGCGCTCAGCTTCTCGGCAAGCGTGTCGGCGGAGAGCGCGACCTCCGCGAACGCGCCCGCCAGCTCGCCGGTCTCGATGACGGGCAGGCTGTCCTGCTCCAGCTCCCAGAGGTAGTTCTTCGCCCGCTCGGCGAGCCGCGCGCCGTCGCTGAGGAACACCAGCGCGTCAGGCGGGAAATAGTCCAGCGCGGTCACCGCCGTGGGGTAGCAGGCAAGCAAATAGCGGTCCATGCCGCCCACAGGGAGTCGCTGCTGAAAACGCTCCAGGTCGGCGCGGAGGGTGTCAATCGCCTTATCCGCGCCTTTCTTGCGGCCGAGCTGCTTCATGACATGCTCCACGCGGGCGTACAGCCCCTCGCGACCGCCCTCGGCGGCGTCGGGCAGCACCTCCGCGGCGGGGAGGACGGTCAGTGACCTGATGTTCTTCGTGCGGCGCTGGGTGGTCACGTCAAACTCGCCCATGGCGTCGATCTCGTCGTCGAAGAATTCCACGCGCGTCGGCTCCGCGAGCGGCGACCACACGTCCAGAATGCCGCCGCGCAGCGCGAACTGTCCCACGCCCTCCACCTGCTCCGCGCGGGCGTAGCCGGAGGCGTCCAGCCGCCGCGCCAGCTCGTTTAAGTCGTGGCGGTCGCCGGGCTTGAGCGTCAGCGCCGCGTCCCGCAGCGCGTCGGGGGGCAGCGTGCGCTGCATGACGCCGTCCACGGTCGCCACCAGCGCCGCCGCCTTGCCGGCGGCGAGGGAACAGAGCGTGCCGAGCCGCTGCTGCTCAAAGCTGTGGGAGGCGTAGACGCGGTCGCGGAGCTGCCAGTCGCGGGCAAACAGCAGCGCCGGCTCGACGCCGGTGAGGGTTTGCAGGTCGATCGCCATGCGCTTTGCCTCGCCCTCGTCGGCGCAGAGCACGACAAAGGGACGCTGCATCGCTTGACGCAGCGCCGCGGCGACCATGGCGCGGTGGACGGGGGACAGCCCGGAGACCGACGCGGGGCAGCGCCCCGCCTCGATGGCTTCCCGTACCTCCCGCAGCTCCGGCAGCGCGCCGATGGCTTGGGATAGGGAATTCATGTTAACCATTGAATTTGTTCTGCGCCTCGGTGACGCCCTTTTCGATCACGCACTCGGCGGCGTCCAGCGCCCGGTCAAGGGCGGCGTCCACGATCTTGCGTTCGTCTTTGCTGAATGAGCCGATCACCCAGTCGATCATATCGAACTCCGGGTGCTCCGGCGCACCAACGCCGACCTTGACGCGGGGGAACTGATCGGTGCCGAGGTGGGCGATGATATTTTTTAGCCCGTTGTGCCCGCCGGCGGAGCCGCTGCCGCGCACGCGGAGCTTGCCCAGCGGGAGGGACACGTCGTCGGAGATGACGAGTACATGCTCCGGCGGTATCTTGTAAAAGCGGGCGGCTTCGCCCGCCGCCTCGCCGGAGAGGTTCATGTAGGTCTGCGGCATCATCAGCAGCACCTTGGCGCCGCCGAAGTCGATGACCTCGGTGAGCGCCTTGAACCGAAGGCGGTTGCACTTGAGATCGCGCCTGGCGATGAGCCGCTCCGCCGCCAGAAAGCCGATGTTGTGGCGGGTATTTTCGTACTTTTTGCCGTAATTGCCGAGGCAGACAAGGAGCCAGTCCACGGCGCCGGTGGATTTTTGAAATATCATGGTTGTGTCCTTGTTGGTTGTTATAGGAAGTTCCGCCTGCGGGCGGAGTGCGCCTGACACCATTTCTCTTTTCGCCTTGCCGAAAAGAGAAACGGTTTCAGACTTCCAAAGAGAAAAGGGCGCTTGTCGGGGTGGATTTCGGGTGATTGAGATGACGTGTTCCGTAGTACGATACGCTGTTTTCCGTCGCTGAATTGACTTCCCTCGTATGCGGCTCCCCGCCGCCCCGCCGTGTGCAAGGAAGGGCTGTGTGCGTCGTTCGTTCCAAGCGGTAGACGCACCAGCTTCTTTGCGATGAAAGGTCATGCCGCGGGGAGCGGCAACTTGCACTGTCGATTCGACATGCGGAAACAGCGCGTCGGAATATGGCAGGTATCATCAAATCTATCGGAAACCTGCCGAAAAGCGTTTTTTCTCTACGGAAGTCTGAAACCATTTCTCTTTTGGGCAAGACCAAAAGAGAAACGGTTTCAGGTAACGCTCTATTTTATAATAGAATCAGTTGAACAGCTTTGCAATCGAAATTTCCTGATACGTCCGCTCGATCGCCTCGGCGAACATGGGCGCGACGGTCAGGTACTTGATGCGGCCGCGGGCGGCTTCGGGATGGGCGGGGATGGTGTCGAGCAGCGCCAGCTCCTCGATGTTGCTCTTCTCCAGACGGTCGATGGCGGGACCGGAGAGTACGCCGTGGCTCGCGCAGGCGTAGACCTTTGTCGCGCCGCCGATCTCCACGATCGCCTTCGCCGCGCCGCAGAGTGAGCCGGCGGTGTCCACCATGTCGTCAAAGAGGATGCACTCCTTGCCCTTCACGTCGCCGATGACGTGCATGACCTCGCTCTGGTTCGCCTTGGGGCGGCGCTTATCCACGATGGCGAGGCTCATGTGCAGCTTCTGCGCGAACGCGCGGGAACGCGCCACGGAGCCGACGTCCGGGGAGACGACCACCATCTCGCTCGCGCGCTCGCCAAACTTCTTGGCGTAGTAGTCCACGAAGATCGGGTTGCCCAGCAGATTGTCCACGGGGATGTCAAAGAAGCCCTGGATCTGCGCGGCGTGCAGGTCCATGGTCAGCACGCGGTCGGCGCCCGCGGCGGTGAGCATGTTCGCCACCAGCTTGGCGCTGATGGGGTCGCGGGATTTCGCCTTGCGGTCCTGACGTGCGTAGCCGAAGTACGGCATCACCGCGGTGATGCGTCCCGCGCTGGCGCGGCGACAGGCGTCGATCATGATGAGCAGCTCCATCAGATTGTCGTTGACCGGCTTGCAGGTGGACTGCACCAGAAATACGTCGCTGCCGCGCACGGTCTCGTACAGCGAGCAGGAGACCTCGCCGTCGGCGAAGCCCTTGACCTCGTTCTCGCCCAGCTTGATGCCGATGATTCTGCAAATGTCCGCCGCCAGCTTGGGGTTTGCGTTGCCCGTGAATACCTTGATGTCCTTGCCGTGAGAAATCATATTGCCCTCCTATGTCATGTATGCCGTTGCTTACTTTTTCCCTTTGCGCTCACGGTTCCGCGCCGCCCAGCCGTCCAGATTGGTCTGGCGCTCCCGCGCGACGCCCAGCGCGTCCGCCGGTACGTCCTTGGTGATGGTAGAGCCGGCGGCGGTGTAGCTGCCGTTGCCCAGCGACACCGGCGCGACAAGGTTGGTGTTGCAGCCGATGAACACATCGTCGCCGATGGTGCAGCGGTACTTCTTGAAGCCGTCGTAGTTCGTCGTCACCGTGCCGCAGCCGAAGTTCACCCGCTCACCCACGTCGCTGTCGCCCACATAGGTGAGGTGCGAAATCTTGGTGCCGTTGCCAATGACGCTGTTCTTGATCTCCACAAAGTCGCCGACCTTCACATGGTCGCCCACGACGCTGTTCGGGCGCATGTAGGCAAACGGTCCCACATTGGTGAAGCTGCCGATGCGGCTCTGCGTCGCCTGGGAGGCGTTGACCTCCGTGTCGTGCCCCACGGCGCAGTCCGTGAGCATGGTGTTGGGACCGATGGTGCAGTTCTCGCCGATGACGGTTTCGCCCCGCAGGATCGTTCCGGGGAGCAGTACCGTCCCCGCGCCGATGGTCACGCGGGGGTCGATGTAGCAGTTGTTGGTGTCGAGGATCGTGACGCCGCCGTCGAGATGCTTTTGCAGAATCTTCTGGCGGCACATGGGCAGCGCCGCGCGCAGCTCCTCCTCGTCGCCCACGGGCAGGAAGCCCTGCTCGATCTCCGCGCCCTCCGGGAACGCGGCGAACGCGCCGCGCTCACGCAGCACACGGCAAACCGACTCCGCCTGCGCGCGGTACACCGCGCCGCCGGAGAATACGCCCACCGGCAGCACAACGCCGTTGAGCACCAGCACGCCGCCGTCCTCGCCGTCCAGCGCCGCCAGCAGCTCGGCGGCGTGGTTCGCGCCGTCAATGAGCGTCGCGTGGGCGGGCAGATAGGGACGCAGCGTCTCGTGAACCCTTTGATCGGAAACAACAAAAAGCCGCTCGATGCCAGAGTTTGTCAGCTCCACGCAGGTCCAGGTCAGGACGGGGCAAAACCAGACGCTTTGCAGCATCAGCGGCGTTTTCTTTTCGGTTAAGGCAATATCGTCGGGCAGAAACAGGATCGCGCTGTTGCAGTCCATCGGATACTCCCCCTTTCTAATTCTATTTACTGAGACATTATAACAGCAGATGCCCAAAAAATCCACTGTTTTGCATGAAAAAATTCATTTTTCTTTTGCCAATGCGGCCTGCGACGGACATATTGCAAAACAATGTTTAGTAAACCCGTTTTTCTTGTTGATTTCTTGAACTTTGTAGGGTATAATGGTGCAACCTTAAAGGGAAGTGCGCATTTACACAATTTGTAAAATGCCGCTTACAGCACCCGTCGGAAAAGGAGCCGAAGCGCGTCATGCTCAACATCGTCCTCGTCGAGCCGGAAATTCCTCAGAACTGCGGCAACATTGCCCGCACCTGCGCCGCCACCGGCGCACGGCTGCATCTGGTCGAGCCGCTGGGCTTCGACGTGAGCGACAAGGCGGTCAAGCGCGCGGGGCTGGATTACTGGCATCTGGTGGAGGTCACGACCTACAAGGGACTCAGCGACCTGTTCGCGCGGCACCCGGAGGCGGCGGAGGACTGCTGGCTCGCCACGACCAAAGCGCCGCAGGATTACACCGCGGCGGTGTTCCGGGACGAGTGCTGGCTCTTCTTCGGCAAGGAGACCGCGGGCTTGCCGGAGGATTTCCGCATGGCGCACTTCGAGCGCTGCATCCGGCTCCCCATTCGCGCGGAGGCGCGGAGCCTGAACCTGAGCAATTCCGTCGCGGTGGTGACCTTCGAGGCGCTGCGGCAGCTGGGCTTCCCCGGACTGCAAGGGACAGGCGAAATGGCGGGCGGCGAAGCGAGCTGCCCGCGAGGAAGCGGCGCGATTGGCGCGGCGGAAAGCCGCGGGAATCGCACTGCCGCGACGGAGTAATCAATCGTTAGCGTTTCCCCACTATTTTCAGGAGGATAGAGATAGGATGAATTACAACAAAAAGACGGTCAAGGACATCGACGTAAAGGGCAAAAAAGTCCTGCTGCGCTGCGATTTCAATGTGCCGCAGGACAAGGAGACCGGCGCCATCACCAGCGACAAGCGCATCGTCGCGGCGCTGCCCACCATCCGGTATCTGCTGGAGCAGGGCGCGGCGGTCATCGCCTGCTCGCATCTGGGCAAGCCGGCGGCTACGTTTGACTCCTATGTGAAAAAGCAGGTCGAAAAGGGCAAGAAGGCAGAGGACATCACCGAGGACGCGTGGAAGAAGAGCCTCAAAAAGCTGACCCTCGCCCCCGTGGCGCAGCGCCTGAGCGAGCTGCTGGGCAAGCCGGTCATCTTCGCCGCCGATGTGATCGGTCCCGACGCGCAGGAGAAAGCCGCGGCGCTGAAGCCCGGCGAGATCATGCTGCTGGAAAACACCCGCTTTGAAAAGGGCGAGACCAAGAACGATCCCGCCGTCGCCAAGGCGCTGGCAGATCTGGCGGGAGCCGAGGGCGTTTACGTCTCCGACGCGTTCGGCAGCGTCCACCGCGCCCACGCCTCCACCGAGGGCGTTTCCAAGTACCTGCCCGCCGTGTCCGGCTTCCTGGTCGCCAAGGAGCTGGAGGTCATGGGCAAGGCACTGGACGATCCCAAGCGCCCGTTCGTCGCGGTGCTCGGCGGCGCCAAGGTCAGCGACAAGATCAACGTCATCAACAACCTGTTGGAAAAGGCTGACACCGTTATCATCGGCGGCGGTATGGCTTACACCTTCTCCAAGGCGCAGGGCGGCGAGATCGGCACCTCCCTTCTGGAGGCTGACAAGCAGGACTACGCGCTGGAAATGATCGAAAAGGCGAAGAAGAACGGCGTCAAGCTCCTGCTTCCCGTGGACTGCGTTTGCGCCAGGGAGTTCAAGGCGGACGCCGAGCCGCTCACCGTGGAGGCGGGCCACATCCCCGCGGACATGATGGGCATGGACATCGGCCCCAAGACGATCGAGCTGTTCTGCGACGCGGTCAAGGACGCGGGTACCATCGTCTGGAACGGCCCCATGGGCGTGTTTGAGTTCCCGACCTACGCCGTGGGCACCAAGGCGATGGCGAAGGCGCTCGCCGAGTCCGGCGCGGTGACCATCATCGGCGGCGGCGACAGCGCGGCGGCAGCCGAGCAGCTGGGCTTTGCCGACAAGATCACCCACATCTCCACCGGCGGCGGCGCGAGCCTTGAGTTCCTGGAAGGCAAGGAGCTGCCGGGCGTCGCCTGCCTGCTGGACAAATAAAAAGCAGCGACGCGACCGAGCGAAGGCAAGGGAGCCGCGCGTGAGCGCGTATCAAAATCAGGGGCGTCCCCACGGGGGATGCTGTCAGGCGTCGCCTGCCTGCCGGACAAATCAGGACATGATTCGACGCAGCCTGCCCCTTTGAATCAAATAACGAGAGGCTGCGGGAAATCAATCTCGATAGACCGAATGAATATTAAGACATAAGTCGATAGATTTTACCAAAATATTCTGTAAGTCGATCGAATCGGCGCAAGGATAAAAAAGATGATCCCCGCAGAGGAACCAAAATCCATGAAAATGTATAGAATAGAAGGAGAGAATCACTATGAACCGCAGATATCGTAAGACCATTATCGCCGGCAACTGGAAGATGAACAAGACCCCGTCCGAGACCAAGGCGTTCGCCGAGGAGTTCAAGGCGCTGCTGCCCAAGACCAAGTGGTGCGACGTGGTGCTGTGCGTGCCGTTTATCGACGTGCCCGCCGCCGTGCGCGCGTTCAAGGACAGCCGCGTCGCCGTCGGCGCGGAGAACCTGTACTTTGAGAAGTCCGGCGCGTTCACCGGCGAAGTCTCCGCCGACATGCTCGCCGACCTCGACGTGCGCTATGTCATCATCGGTCACAGCGAGCGCCGCCAGTACTTCGGCGAGACCGACATCACCGTCAACAAGAAGGTTCACGCCGCGCTGGGCGTCGGTCTGAACCCCATCATCTGCGTGGGCGAGTCTCTGGAGCAGCGCGAGATGGGCGTGACCATGGACCTCATCGCGCTTCAGGTCAAGTCCGCGCTCGCGGGCGTCGCGCCGGAGCAGGTGCGCAAGTGCGTCATCGCCTATGAGCCGATCTGGGCGATCGGCACCGGCAAGACCGCCACCGGCGAGCAGGCTGCTGAGGTCTGCTCCTTCATCCGCGCCACGATCCGCGGTCTCTACGGCGCGCGCATCGCCCGCGGCGTCACCATCCAGTACGGCGGCAGCATGAACCCCGGCAACGCGCAGGAACTGCTCTCCCACGAGGACATCGACGGCGGCTTGATTGGCGGCGCGGCGCTCAAGCCCGATCAGCTCATGGCGATCGTCCACGCGGCGAACCAGAACTGATCCTTTCAAAATAGAGGCTTTGCCTCTTCTTTGAGTAGGTTTCGCTCCGCTTGACGCACGCCCGATGGGTGCGCGTTCACTTCGCGCAGAAAAAACGATCCGGTTCATTTGCCGCCCGCTGGCGGCGAAACCTGCGGAGCCTGACCATATTGCATCTCAGGGGGACGGTTATGAAAAAAGCTCCCACAACCTTAATCATTCTGGACGGTCTGGGTCTCAGCGCGCAGACCGAGGGTAACGCTGTGCTCACGGCGAAAACCCCGGTGCTCGACCGCCTGTGCGGCGCCTACGCCCACACGGTGCTTGCCGCTGCCGGCCCTGACGTGGGGCTGGGGGAGGGTCAGCCCGGCAATGGCGCCACGGGTCGCAACAACATCGGCGGCGGGCGCGTCCTGCCGCAGGCGCTGCCGTGCATCGACGCCGCGATTGCCGATGGCACGTTCTTCGAGAACGCCGCCTACAACCGCGCGATGGACGCGTGCCTGGAACGGGGGACCGCGCTGCACCTGATGGGGCTTCTGAGCGACGGCATGGTGCACGCGTCGGTGGAGCATCTGTTCGCGCTGCTGAAGATGGCGAGCATCAAGGGGCTCAGACGGGTCTATATCCACGGCTTCCTCGACGGGCGCGACACCGCGCCGCGGTCGGGCAAACGCTTCGTGGAGCGGGTGCAGAAGAAATGCGCGGAGTACGGCGTGGGCAGGATCGCGAGCGTCATGGGCCGCAACTACGCCATGGATCGCCGCAAGCGCTGGGAGCGCACCGAGATCGCCTATGACGCGCTGGTGTATGGCGAGGGCAGGCAGGATGAAAACCCGCTGCGCGCCATCGACGCCGCCTACCGCGACGGTCTCAACGACGCGGACGTGGAGCCGGTCGTCTGCGACCGCGAGGGCATGATCGGCGACAACGACAGCGTGATCTTTTTCAACTGCCGCGCCGACGGCGCGCGCCAGCTGACCCGCGCCTTTGTGGACCCCGGCTTCGTCGGGTTCCAGCGGGAACGGTTCCCGGTGACCTTCGTGTGCAACACCGACTATGACGCCGCCATACCCAACACGCTGGTGGCGTTCCCCAAGCCGGAGGCGAAGAACGACCTGCGCTCGTACCTCACGGTGATGGGTATGGAGCAGCTTCGCGTGATCGACACGGACGCGTGCGTCGAGGGCGTTCTCAGCGGGGAGTACGACGTGGTGATCCTGCGCCTGCCCGGCTGCGCCGAGGCGGGTCACAGCGGCAGCTTTGACGCCGCCGTGAAGGCGGTGGAGGAAGCGGACGCGCAGGTCGGACGCGTCGTGGACGCGACGCTGAGCATGGGCGGCATCGCCATGGTGACCGCCAGCCACGGCAACGTGGAGCAGATGGTGGACGCCGACGGCAATCCCACCGGTCGCAACACCACCAATCCCGTGCCCTTTATCCTCTGCGGCGCGGGTACCGAGCTGCGGGAGGGGAGACTCGCGGACATTGCGCCGACGATCCTCGACGTGCTGGGTCTGGTGCAGCCGCCGGAGATGACCGGCAAAACCCTGATCCTTCGATAAATTTCATAAGCTCATGTTTAAAAAATGCTTCGGCGGTACACAATACCGTCGAAGCATTTTTGTTTTGTGTGCCGCGCAGGCGGCGGAAAGGACAACAAGCATGAGCAACAACGCGAGCCGCGGCACGCGGCACTTTTTTGACGGGACCGGGGCTTACATAGCCCTGTTCCTCGTGGTGACGGCGCTCGCCGTCGCGGGCTATTGGACGTTGATCCCTCGCACCACTGCCGACGAACCGATCGTCGAGGACATTCCGGCGCCCGCGCCGGTGAAGACCGTGACGCCGGAGACCGTCGTCAAAACGCCGGTCGTCCCGAAGCCGGTCGCGCCGGTGCAGAGTACGGTGGAGCTGGAGCTGCCGGCGGAAGAGCCGCCGGCGGAGGTGCAGCCCACGCCGCCGGTGCTGATCGTCGACCCACTGGTGGGGGAGACCGTGGCGGCATTCTCCATGGACACGCTGCAATACAGCGCCACCATGGGCGATTGGCGCACGCATGACGGTGTGGACATCGCCGCCGACCCTGGCACGCAGGTCTGCGCCGCCAGCTCCGGCACCGTGCTGGACGTGCGCGACGACGACTGGATGGGTACCACCGTGGTCATCTCCCACGACGGCGGCTACGACACCGTCTACGCCAACCTGCAAACCGCGCCCACGGTGGAGGTCGGGGACTACGTCACCGCCGGACAGGTGATCGGCTCGGTGGGGAAAACCGCCCTGGGCGAGTCCGCGGAGCCGCCGCATCTCCACTTTGCCGTCACAAAAGACGGGGAATATGTCGATCCTTCCGAATTTTTGAACTGATTTTTGATAGACCGCAGCAATCGACTACCAAAAAGTTTACTTTGCCCTGTTGACAAACGAAAGCGGCGGTGCTATACTTTACCGCAGTAAACCGATGAGGAAGAGTGAGTACGCCACACCTCTTTTCCAAAAGCGAGCCGCGGGCGGTGGAAGCGCGGCGGAAAACGCGGGGCGGAATGGACTTCCGAGGGCAAGCGGAAAGGGTGCCGACAACGGGCGGGTTGCCTGTTGCGACGCGCCTTAGTATGTGCGCCGGGGCAGGACTCCCCGTCAACAACGGTCAGCGTATGCAGTACGCGTAAAGTGGGCGCGCAAGCGCCAAGCCGGGTGGCACCGCAGGACGATGAACGATCCTGTCCCAGCAAAGAATTTTGCGGGGACAGGATTTTTTGTCCCCGGACGAAGAAAGGCAGGCAAGCACCATGGCAGACAAGAAGATCCCCTACAAAATCTATCTCGAAGAATCGGAGATGCCGAAGTATTGGTACAACGTCCGCGCGGACATGACCAATAAGCCCGCGCCGCTGCTCAACCCCGCGACGCACCAGCCCATGAAGCCCGAAGAGCTGGCGGGCGTGTTCTGCGACGAGCTGATCGCGCAGGAGCTGGACAACGACACCCGCGAATACCCGATCCCGCGGGAGATTCTGGATTTCTACAAGATGTACCGCCCGTCCCCGCTGGTGCGGGCGTACTGCCTGGAGGAAAAGCTGCAAACCCCCGCGAAAATTTACTATAAGTTCGAGGGCAACAATACCTCCGGCAGCCACAAGCTAAACTCCGCCATCGCCCAGGCGTACTACGCCAAAAAGCAGGGGCTCCGGGGCGTCACCACTGAGACCGGCGCGGGGCAGTGGGGCACCGCGCTTTCCATGGCGTGCTCCTACTTCGACCTCGACTGCAAGGTGTTTATGGTCAAGGTCAGCTACGAGCAGAAGCCCTTCCGCCGCGAGGTCATGCGTACCTACGGCGCGTCCGTCACGCCGTCGCCGTCGGAGACCACCGAGGTCGGCAGAAAAATCCTTGCCGCCCATCCCGGCACCTCCGGTTCGCTGGGCTGCGCCATCTCCGAGGCGGTGGAGGTCGCGACCTCCACGCCGGGCTACCGCTACGTCCTCGGCAGCGTGCTCAACCAGGTGTTGCTGCACCAGAGCGTCATCGGTATGGAGACCAAGATCGCGCTGGACAAGTACGGCATCAAGCCCGATATCGTCATCGGCTGCGCCGGCGGCGGCAGCAACCTCGGCGGACTGATCTCCCCGTTCATGGGCGAAAAGCTGCGCGGCGAGGCGGATTACCGCATCATCGCCGTCGAGCCGGCGTCCTGCCCCAGCTTCACCCGCGGCGTCTACGCCTACGACTTCTGCGACACGGGCATGGTCTGTCCGCTGGCGAAGATGTATACCCTCGGCAGCGACTTCATCCCCTCCGCCAACCACGCCGGCGGCTTGCGCTACCACGGCATGAGCCCGATCCTCTCTCAGCTCTACGACGACGGCTACATGGAGGCGGTCAGCGTTGAGCAGACGAAGGTCTTCGAGGCGGCGGAGCAGTTCGCCCGCGTGGAGGGCATTCTCCCCGCGCCGGAGAGCAGCCACGCCATCCGCGTCGCCATCGACGAGGCGATGAAGTGCAAGGAAACCGGCGAGGAAAAGACCATCGTCTTCGGACTCACCGGCACGGGCTACTTCGACATGGTCGCCTACGAGAAGTTCCACAACGGCGAGATGAACGACGATATCCCCTCCGATGAGGAGCTGGCAAAGTTCCGCGCGAACCTGCCGCAAATCTGACCACAAAAAAAGCTCCCGCCAGCGGCGGGAGCTTTTTTCATTCTCCAAACTGTTCGTGCATCATGGTAAACGTCTTTCGCAGAAAGTAAACTGACAGGATCAGCGAGAAAATCTCCGCAATGGGGTAGCTGAGCCATACCAGCTCCAGCCGCCGGGTCAGGCTCAGCAGGTACGCCGCGGGCAGCAGCACCACGATCTGACGGCAGATGGACACGATCAGCGAGTGCATCGGATTGCCGATCGCCTGAAACACCGAGCCGGCGATGATGCAGAAGCCCGCAAACAAATAGCTCGTCGCAATGATGCGGAACGCCGGGACGCCGTCCCGGAGCATTGCCGCGTCCGCGTCAAAGATGCGCAGCAGCGGCGCGGGGAACACCTCAAACAGGAACGCGCCCGCCAGCATGATGCCAACGGCGGTTAGCACGCTCAGCCGGATGGTTTTTTTCACGCGGTCGGCGCGCCGCGCGCCGTAGTTGTACGAGATGATGGGTACCATGGCGTTGTTCAGACCGAACACCGGCATGAAGATGAAGCTTTGCAATTTGAAGTACGCGCCGTACACCGCCGTCGCTACCGTGGAGAAGGTCAGCAGAATCTGATTCATACCATAAACGAGGAAAGAGCCGACACATTGCATCAAAATCGACGGAAACGCAATCTTGTAAACCTCTTTTGTAATGTCAACCCGGAAGCGCATTTCCCGCACGTTCAGGGAAATGTCCTGATTGTACCGTACATTGATGAACAAGCCGAGCGCGGCGGAAATGATCTGCCCCGCGACGGTGGCAATGGCGGCGCCCTTGACGCCCATGGCGGGAAGCCCGAAATAGCCGAAGATCAGGATGGGGTCGAGCACGATGTTGATGACCGCGCCGGTGATCTGGGTGATCATGGACAGGGACGTGCGCCCCGTCGCCTGCAAGAACCGCTCAAAGCAGAACTGGAAGAAGATGCCGAACGAGAAGCCGAGGCAGATCGTGCAGTAGACGGTGCCCGCCTCGACAATGGCGGCGACGTCGGTCTGCGTGCGGAAGAACGGCGCGGAGCAGGTGAAGCCGATCACCGCGAACAGCGCCGCGCACAGCGCGAAGAGCACCACGCCGGTGTTCGCCACGCGGTCCGCCATGTCCTTGCACTTCTCGCCCAGCGAGCGGGAGATCAGCGCGTTGACGCCGAGACCCGTGCCCGCGCCGAGACCGATCATCAGCGACTGAAGCGGGAACGCCAGCGACAGCGCGTTGAACGCGTCCTGGCTGACGCGGGAGACGAAGTAGCTGTCCACCACGTTGTACAGCGCCTGGAGCAGCATGGATATCATCATCGGGATCGCCATGGTCGCGAGGAGCTTGCCCTCCGCCATGGTGCCCATTTTGTTTTCTTTGGTTTCCATGATTGTCCTCTATTTCTTCAGCTCGCCGTTCGCCGCCTTGGTCAGGTAGGCGTTGATGAAGCCGTCCAGCTCGCCGTCCATCACCGACTGGATGTTGCCGGTTTCGTAGTCCGTGCGGTTGTCCTTCACCAACTGGTAGGGCATGAACACATAGGAGCGGATCTGGCTGCCCCATTCGATCTTGAGCTGCACGCCCTTGAGGTCGCTGATCTTCTCCGCGTGCTGCTGCAATTTGAGCTGCACCAGCTTCGCCTTGAGCATCTCCATGGCGTAGTCCCGGTTCTGGAACTGCGAGCGCTGGGTCTGGCAGGCGGTCACGATGCCCGTGGGCTTGTGGATCAGGCGCACCGCGGAGGAAGTCTTGTTGATGTGCTGCCCGCCCGCGCCGGAGGAGCGATACACCTGCATCTCAATGTCCTCAGGACGAATCTCCACCTCGATGTCCTGCGGCAGCTCCGGCATGACCTCCAGCGCCGCGAACGACGTCTGGCGGCGGGCGTTGGCGTCAAAGGGCGACACGCGCACCAGCCGGTGCACGCCGTGCTCGCCCTTGAGGTAGCCGTAGGCGTTCTCGCCGCGGATCATCACCGTCGCGCTCTTTAAGCCCGCCTCGTCGCCGTCCAGATAGTCCAGCATCTCGAACTCAAAGCCGTGCTTGTTCGCCCACTGCATGTACATGCGGTAGAGCATCTCCGCCCAGTCCTGTGCCTCGGTGCCGCCCGCGCCGGGGTGGAACTCCAAAATGGCGTTGCAGTGGTCATACTCGCCGGAGAGCAGCGTCGTGAGCCGCGCGGCGTCCAGCTTCTGCTCCAGCTCGGCGTAGCCCGCCTCCAGCTCCGGCAGCAGGCTGTCGTCGTCCATCTCCGTGCCCATGTCCACCAGCGCCAGCAGGTCGTCTCGCTCGGAGACCAGCTTTTCGTAGCGCTGCACCTTGCTTTGCAGCTGCTTGAGCTGGGTCTGGTTCTTCTGGCTGCGCTCCACGTCGTTCCAGAAGCCCTCCTCCTCCGCCTCCGCCAGCAGACGCTCGATCTCGTGCTTCGCGCTCTCGATCTCCAGCGCTTTGTAGAGGTTGTCGATGGTGTCGTCCATGCTGTGCAGCTTCTGCTTGTAGCTGTCGTATTCGATCACTGCCATAGTATCATTATCCTTTCTACCTTCTGCATTTAACTGTGGGATTCTACCATACACATATAAAAAAAGCAAGGGAAAGACTGGAAAAAGGCTTGTGTTTCCCGCGTTTGTCTCATATACTAGGGCAGTATGAAACGAAAATGGAGCAAAATTGCCATCGCCGCCGCGGCTGCGCTGCTGCTGTGGGTGTATTGGGACAATATGCGTCTCGTCACCGAGGAGTTCTCCTACGCCGATCCGGCGCTGCCGGAGGCGTTTGAGGGCTTCCGCGTCGTGCAGCTCTCCGACCTGCACGCCCGACAGTTCGGGGAGGGCAACGCCCGCCTGATCGCCGCCGTGGAGGCGGCGCGGCCCGACCTTATCGCCCTCACCGGCGACTTTGTGGACGAGTCCAGCAGCGTCGTGGATATCCTTCCCCTTGTGGACGGGTTGACGGCGATCGCGCCGGTATACTATGTCACCGGTAACCACGAGTGGAGCAGCGGACAGGCGCAGACGGTGCTGCGCACCCTGCGGACGCTGGGGGTTTTCTGCCTCGAAAACGAGTTTACCACCATCGAGCGGGGCGGGGAACACATCCTGCTGGCGGGCATCCACGACCCCAACGGCTACGCCGACCAGAAGACGCCGGAGCAATTGGCGGAGGAGGTCTACGCCGCCGAGGACGATCCCTATTGGCTGCTGCTGGCGCACCGCAACAACCTTTTCAGCGGGCGCTATTGCCGCCTGGGCGCGAATCTGACGCTCAGCGGCCACGCCCACGGCGGCATCTGGCGGCTGCCCTTCACCGACGGGCTGATCGACAGCGGGCGCAACTGGTTCCCGTCCTATACCAGCGGGTTCTATTCCTGCGCCGACGGGGGACACGCGACGGTGTTCGTCTCCCGCGGGCTGGGCAACTCGCCCCGCAACGTCCCGCGGCTGGGGAACCCGCCGCAGGTGGCGGTCATCCTCCTCACGCGCCGCGGGTAACACGCCCGCGTCCGGTGGCATACACTGGCGTGAGGTGATGGGATGGAACTGTTGGAGGACAGCGTCCTCGCCGCGCTGGCGGCGATCGGACTGGTGACGGTGCTGTTTTTGCTGATTTCAGGGCTGCCGCGCCGCGGCGCTGCGGCGGAGGCGTTCGCCGTCGTCCCCTGCCGGGCGGGGGAGGGCGCGGCGCTGGAACGCGCCGTGCACGCACTGGAACGCTCGCGCTACGACTGCGGCGGGTTTTGCCGCATCGTGATCCTCGACCGGGGCATGGACGAGGACACGCGCCGGACGGCGGTGCTGCTGTGCCACGAGAGCTATGACGTTACCATTTGTAATAACCTGTCAGAATTCTACGAATCGGAGTGAACCATGGACGAACAACAGACGCTGATCGGAACCGTTGCGGCGGTCGTTTTCCAAAACGAGGAGAACGGTTACGCCGTGGTGCGCGTCGTGACCGACGACGGCGAGCTTGTCACCGTCGTCGGCTGCATCCCTTGCGCCGCGCCCGGTGAGCAGATTGCCGCCACGGGGGGATTCATCACCCATCCGCAGCACGGCGAGCAGTTTTCCGCGACCGAGGTGGAGCGGCACCTGCCCGCCACCGAGAGCGCGATCATCGATTATCTTGCCTCCGGCGTGGTGCGGGGGATCGGTCCCGCCACGGCGCAGAAGCTGGTGGACCGCTTCGGTCCCGACACGCTGGACGTGCTGGAAAACGCGCCCGAAGAGCTGCGCAAGCTCAGGGGCTTCACGGATAAGCGCGTGCGGGAGATCACCGAGGGTTTCCGCGAGCAGATGGGGCTGCGGCGGCTGATGTCGTTTTTGACCCATTTCGACCTGCCCGTGAGCCTGTCGGTGCCGCTGTACCGGCGCTTCGGCACCGCGGCGATGGAGATGCTGCGGCGCAATCCGTACCTGTTGGTGGACGAGCCGTTCGGCGTGGATTTCGCCGTGGCGGACGAGATCGCGCTCGCGCTCGGCGGGGACGCGTCCTGTCGCACCGAGGCGGGGGTACTGTTCGAACTGAGCTACAACGAATCCAGCGGCGGGCATATCTTCCTGCCGCGTCCGAAGCTGGTCGCCGCCACGGCGCAGCTGCTGGACGTGCCGGAGGACGAGATCGAAAAGGCACTGGATGACCTGATCGACGCGGGGCGCGTCGCGCAGGAGCCGGTGGCGAACGTCACGGGCTGCTACCTGTCCCGCTGTCTGGACGCCGAGCGCTATGTGGCGCTGCGTCTGCGATCGATGCTCGCGGACAAGCCCGACGTGCTCCGGGGCGCGAAGAAGGCGATCGACGAGATCGAGCGGGAGCAGGGCATCGAATACGCGCCGCTCCAGCGCCGCGCCGTGGAGCTGGCGGCGGAGCAGGAACTGCTGATCCTCACCGGCGGTCCCGGCACGGGCAAGACCACCTCGGTGCGGGCGATCCTCACGCTCTTTGAGCGCATGGGCTTAGACGTGCAGCTCGCCGCGCCCACGGGCCGCGCCGCGAAGCGGATGGGCGAGGTCTGCGGCCGCGACGCCCAGACCATCCACCGGATGCTGGGCATGAGCTGGGACGAGCAGACCGGACGGGTGAAGTTCACCAAAAACGAAAAGGACCCGATCAAGGCGGACGCGGTGATCGTGGACGAGATGAGCATGGTCGACCTCGCGCTGATGCGGGCGTTCCTCGCGGCGCTGCGTCCGGGGTGCCGTCTTGTGCTGGTGGGCGACCCCGACCAGCTGCCGAGCGTCGGCGCGGGGAACGTGTTCTCCGACCTCATCCGCAGCGGGCGGGTGCGGACGGTGGCGCTCACCGAGGTGTTCCGCCAGGCGCAGCAGTCCGCCATCATCCGCAACGCCCACGCCGTCAACGAGGGCAGGACGCCGGAGCTGCAAAACACGGCGGACAGCGACTTTTTCTTCCTGCCCCGCCGCGATCCCGCGCGGCTGGTGGATACGGTGGTGGAGCTGTGCAAAACCCGCCTGCCCGACAAGATGGGCATTCCGGCGGGGGAGATACAGGTGCTCACCCCCACCCGCAAGGGCGCGACGGGCACCGCCGCGCTCAACCGCGCCTTGCAGGCGGCGCTGAACCCGCCGTCACCGGACAAGCGGGAGCGGCAGTTCGCTGACGCGGTATTCCGCGAGGGTGACCGCGTCATGCAGACGCGCAACGACTACGACGTGATCTGGGAGCGGGAGGACGGCACCGCCGGCACGGGCGTGTTCAACGGCGACGTGGGGCAGATCGTGCGGATCGACCCAGGCGGCGAGCTGCTGACCGTCGCCTTCGACGACCGCGTGGCGACCTACACGGCGGACATGCTCTCGGAGCTGGACATCGCCTACGCCATGACGGTACATAAGGCGCAGGGGAGCGAGTACCGCGGCGTGGTGTTCGTCGCCGCGCCCTGCGCGCCGGGGCTGGAGGTGCGCGGCGTGCTCTACACCGCCATCACCCGCGCGCGCGAGCTGCTGATCGTCGTGGGGGACGACAGCACCGTGCGCCGCATGACCGAAAACGACAAACGACAAAGACGATACAGCGGCCTGCGCTGGCGGCTGGCAGAGGATAACGCATGAAGGAATTTCCGGCAGGACAATACGATATCGCCGTCATCGGCGCGGGACACGCGGGCATCGAGGCGGCGCTGGCGAGCGCGCGGCTGGGCATGAAAACCGTGTGCTTTACCATCAACCTGGACGCGGTGGGCAACATGCCCTGCAACCCCGCCATCGGCGGCACGGGCAAGGGTCACCTTGTCCGCGAGCTGGACGCTCTCGGCGGCGAGATGGCGAAGGCGGCGGATCAGGCGTGCATCCAGTACCGGCTTTTGAACCGCGGCAAGGGCCCCGCGGTGTGGTCGCTGCGCGCGCAGGCGGATCGGCGGCGGTATCAGGAGGTTATGAAGCACACGCTGGAGCGGCAGGAGAACCTGCTGGTGCGTCAGGCGGAGATCGTCGATCTGCGCGTGGAGCACGGCGCGGTCAGGAGCGTCGTCACCGCCACCGGCGGCGTGTACGAGGTCAAAGCAGTGGTGCTCTCCACCGGGACGTATCTCGCGGGGCGCACCATCATCGGCGAGTGCATCGAGGACAGCGGCCCCGACGGGATGCACGCCGCGACGGCGCTCGCGCGGCGGCTCGCCGCGCTGGGGCTGCCCATGCGCCGGTTCAAGACCGGCACGCCGCCGCGCGTCAACGCGCGGAGCGTGGAGGTTTCCAAACTGGAGCGGCAGGACGGCGACGACGTGCCGGTGCCGTTCTCGTTTACCACCACCGACGCGCCGAACAATCAGGCGGTGTGCTACCTGACTTATACCAACGCGGAGACGCACCGCATCATCCGCGAAAATCTTGACCGCAGCCCGATCTATTCCGGCGTCATCGAGGGCGTCGGTCCGCGCTACTGCCCGTCCATCGAGACGAAGATCGTGCGCTTTCCCGACAAGGCGCGGCATCAGCTGTTCATCGAGCCGATGGGCTTAAACACGGAGGAACTGTACATTCAGGGCTTTTCCTCCTCCATGCCGGAGGAGGTGCAGATCGCCATGCTCCACACGCTTCCGGGATTGGAGCACGCGGAGATGACCCGCCCCGCCTACGCCATCGAGTACGACTGCGTCGACCCCACCGCGCTGCTGCCCACGCTGGAAACGAAGGCGATCAAGGGCCTCTACGGCGCGGGACAATTCAACGGCTCGTCGGGCTACGAGGAAGCGGCGGCGCAGGGCTTCGTCGCGGGCGTGAACGCCGCGCTGAAGCTCAAAGGCGAAGCGCCGCTGATCCTGGGCCGCGAGCAGAGCTACATCGGCACGCTGATCGACGATCTGGTGACCAAGGGCACCAACGAGCCGTACCGCATGATGACCTCGCGCAGCGAGTACCGGCTGCTGCTGCGGCAGGATAACGCCGATCAGCGGCTCACCGCCATCGGCAACCGCATCGGGCTTGTGTCCGACGAACGCCTTGCCGCGGTGGAGGCGAAGTACGCCGCCGTCGAGCGGGAAGTCCGCCGCCTGGAGCATACGGGCGTGGCGTCCTCGGACGCGCTTAACGCCCTGCTGACGGAGCGCGGCACCGCGGAAGTCCACGACGGCGCGACGCTCCTGAACCTGCTGCGCCGCCCGCAGCTTTCCTACGACGACCTGCGGCGCTTCGACCCCGGCTGCGCGGAGTTCCCCGCCGCGCTCGCCGAGAGCGTGGAGATCGCGGTCAAATACGAGGGCTACATCAAGCGCCAGATGGCGGAGGTCGCGGAGTTCGCGAGATTGGAGCGTAAGACGCTGCCGGAGACGGTTGACTACTCCGGCATAGACGGTTTACGGCTGGAGGCGCGGGAGAAGCTCAGCGCCATCCGCCCCCGCTCTCTGGGGCAGGCGAGCCGCATTTCGGGCGTCAGCCCGGCGGACATCGCGGCGCTGATGATCTGGCTGGATCGAAACCACTGAAAAAACCTCCCGCCGTCAGGCGGGAGGTTTTGCGTTACAGGGCGTCCTCTTTTGGGGTGGGGATTTTCACCAGTTCGTAGAAGCCCGCCTGCGACAGCCGCAGGTACGGCGTGAGGAAGATTTCCACCAGCGCCAGCAGCGCTCCGCTGATGAGGATGTAGAGCGCGTCGCCCAGCGCGGAGTTTGGCAGCGCGGGACCGAGCGTAAACTGGCAGAGGGAAAAGACGGCCATCTCCGCCAGCAGCAGCGGCCAGAAGCTCAGGTAGAGCTGAAAGAGCTGCCACTTGTGCCCGCGCATCTCCGCGCGGCTGCGGCGCAGCGCCTCAAATACGCCCAGCTCCGGCTCGTCCACAAGGTGCAGCATCGCCATGGCGTAGGAGAACAGCAACAGGACGCCCGGCACGATGAACAGCGAAAAGCCCAGAACGACCAGCGACCACAGCACCACGTCCAGCAGCACCACCTTACCCGCGAAGGGGAAGGCGTCGAACAGGCTGTCATAGGGCAGCGACGCGCCCCGGCGTACCCGCAGGCAGTAGAGCAGATGCCCCGCGTTCAGCACGGCGGAGATCAGCAGGATCAGCACGTCAAAGAAAGAAAACGACAAGCCGTTCACGTTTGCGGCGGGCGTCAGCCTTCCGGCGGCGACGCCGATGAGATTGAGACCGAGGGTAACGGCGAGCAGCAGCGCCGTCATGCGCAGCGGCAGAACGCGGGCGGTGCGCATCAGGCGCCACGCGGATTCTTTCAGCGCGCGCGGATCAAAGGAATCGGGCATGGGCAGACCTCCCCAGAGAAACGGATACCATACCATAGCACAAAAAACGAAAAAAGGCAAATCCAACCGGGAAAACAGAGATTGTGCCAAAAAATGCTGTCATACCAGAGAATCAACTGGACAAGAATCACAAACTGCGATATAATCAATCCAATTTTGGGGCAGTGTCGGTATTTGCCGAACTGCCTGTGGAAAAAAGATGAGGTGAGACAATGGCAAAAGCGTTCTTTGGCGGCGTTCATCCCAATGACATGAAAGCCGCAACCAATGAAAAGGCCATCGAGCAGCTTGCGCCGCCGAAGCAGGTCATCATCCCGATGTCCCAGCACTTCGGCGCACCCTGCGCACCGATCGTGAAGAAGGGCGACCATGTCAAGGTCGGTCAGAAGATCGGCGAAACAAAAGGTCTTGGCGCTCCCATTCACGCGTCGGTCTCCGGCACGGTGACGGCGGTGGAGCCGCGCCCGTACTCGATGGGCGGCGACGTGATGTCCGTGGTGATCGACAACGATTTTCAGGACGAGGTCAGCGAAGAGGTCGTGGCACCGGAGAACCCGGATCTGCTCAGCGTGGAGGAAATGATCGAGATCGTCAAAAATGCCGGTATCGTCGGCATGGGCGGCGCGACGTTCCCCACTCACGTCAAGATTTCCGGCGGCATCGGTCAGGTGAACACGGTCATCATCAACGGCGCGGAGTGCGAGCCGTATATCACCGGCGACCACCGCGCCATGCTGGAGCGTCCGGAACAGATCGTCGGCGGCTGCCGCTTCCTCGCGAAGATGTTCGGCGTGGACAAGGTCATCATCGGCGTGGAGATGAACAAGCGCAACGGTATCGATTCCCTGAATAAGACCATTGACGAGATGAAGGCGCCGGTCGTGGTGCAGCCCCTGCACACCCGCTATCCCCAGGGCGGCGAGAAGCAGCTGTGCCAGGCGATCACCGGCAGGCAGGTGCCGCCGGGCGGACTGCCCAGCGCCATCGGCTGCGCGGTGTTCAACATCAACTCGGTCTGCTCCATTTACAAGGCGATGACCACCGGTATGCCCGTGGTGCGCAAGGTCGTCACCGTCTCCGGCTCCGGCGTCAACGAGCCGAAGAACATCGAATGTCCCATCGGCACGCCGGTGAGCCTGGTGCTGGATGCCTGCGGCGGCTTGAAGGACGGTACCTTTAAGCTCATCGCCGGCGGTCCGATGATGGGCATGGCGCAGTACACGACGGACATCTCTGTCACCAAGGGCATGGGCTCGCTGCTCGCGTTCGCCGCCGACGAGAACAAGGTCTCCGACAACCCGACCTGCATCCGCTGCGGCCGCTGCGTCGAGGCGTGTCCCATGCATCTGGAGCCTCTCTATTTATATATGTATGTGCAGAAGAAGCGCGTTGACGACCTCAACGCCGCCAACATCATGGACTGCATGGAGTGCGGCGCCTGCGCGTACATCTGTCCCGGCCGCCTGCACCTGACCCAGTCGTTCAAGGCGGGCAAGCAGATGGTCAAGGACGACGCCATGAAGAAAAAAGCCGCCGCGGAGGCTGAGAAGGCTGCGGCGGAGAAGAAAGGAGCGTGAGCGGGTTATGGATTACAAGGCGTTGAAACTCATTGCTTCCTCGAACCCCCACATCCGCAGCAACGACGATACCCGCTCGATCATGCTGGATGTGATCGTCGCGCTGTGTCCCGCGCTGGTGTGGTCGATCTACCGCTTCGGCTTCCGCGCGCTCATCGCCGCTATCGTGTCCGTCGGCAGCGCGATGTGCTGGGAGTGGCTGTACCGCAAGGCGCTCCACAAGCCCCAGATGCTCGGCGACCTCAGCGCCGCCGTCACGGGTCTGCTGCTCTCGATGGTCTGCCCCGTGACGCTTCCGTACTGGATGCTGGTGCTGGGCAACTTCTTCGCCATCGTGGTCGTCAAGCAGCTCTACGGCGGCCTCGGCAAGAACTTCATGAACCCCGCCCTCGCTGGCCGCGCCGCGCTGGTGGCGTGCTACGCGTCCCAGATGACGACGTGGTTCGACCCCAACAACGCGCAGGGCGTCAAGGCGCCCGTGTCCCTCATCGGCCAGAGCCTTGACGGTCTGACCGCGGCGACACCGATGGCGCAGATCGGCGAGGACTTCGCCGGCCTCACCGCCACCTACAGCGTCAGCGACATGTTCATCGGCTTCATCGGCGGCAGCGCCGGTGAGATCTCCGCGATGATGCTGCTCTTCGGCGGACTGTACCTCATCTTCCGCAAGGTCATCTCCTGGCACATTCCCGTGGCGTACATCGGCACGGTGGCGCTGCTCGCGCTGGTTTTCCCCCACGGCAACGACCCTGTGCAGTACATGCTCTACAGCGTGTTCGGCGGCGGACTGATGCTCGGCGCGTTCTTCATGGCGACCGACTACGTCACCAGCCCCGTCACGAAAACCGGTCAGCTCATCTTCGGCGTGGGCTGCGGTCTCATCACGGTGTTCATCCGCACGTTCGGCTCGTTCCCGGAGGGCGTGTGCTACTCCATTCTGCTGATGAACTGCACCACCTGGATCATTGACCGTCACATCAAGCCCACCCGGTTTGGCGTGGTAAAGGAGGCAGCGAAGAAATGAAAATTGACAGCAAGTTCATCATTCGGGTCGCCGGTACGCTGACCGCCATCTGCCTTGTGGTCTCCGCGCTGCTCGGCGGCGTGAACGCCATCACGGCGGACAAGATCGCGGCGATCAACGCCGCCAACACCGAAGCGTCCCTCAACGCTGTGTCCGAGGGCGCGGACGAGTTCGCGCCGCTGGCGCTGACCGACGCCATGACCGCCACCGCCTCCGCCGCCGGCGCGAAGCTGACCGAGGCGTACGAGGTCAAGGCGGCGGGCGAGAAGATCGGCTACGCCTTCAAGGTCGTCGCCTCCGGCTCCCAGGGCAACATTGAGATGATCGTCGGCGTGGACGCGGATAACGCGGTCACCGGCGTGTCCATCGTCAACAACAAGGAGACTGCGGGCATCGGCTCCAAGGTCATGGAGAACAACGCGCTGCCCTCCGGCGAAGGTGTGCTGGATCAGTTCATCGGCATGTCCGGCGCGGGTACGCTGATCGTGGGCAAGACGGTCGACGCCATCTCCGGCGCGACGGTTTCCTCCAAGGGCGTGACCAAGGGCGTCAACGCGGCGCTCGCCGTCGCGGAAGCGATCGCTTGAGAAGGGAGGACACAGATATGAATTTCGGTAAACAGTTCAAGGAAGGTCTTCTGACCAACAACCCCGTTACCGTGCAGCTGCTGGGCATGTGCTCCACGCTTGCCATCACCACCTCGATGGCGAACGGTATCGGCATGGGCCTCTCCGTCACCGTCATCCTGACGCTGGCAAACATCTTCATCGCGCTGCTGCGCAAGGTCATCCCCGATGAGGTGCGCATCGCCTGCTTCATCGTCGTCATCGCGGGCTTCGTCACCATGGTCGATCTGAGCTTGCAGGCGTTCTTCCCGGCAATCGCGAAGTCGCTGGGCGTGTTCATCCCGCTGATCGTCGTCAACTGCATCATCCTCGGCCGCGCCGAGGCGTTCGCCAGCAAGAACACCGTCCTCGCCTCCGCGGTGGACGGCATCTGCCAGGGCATCGGCTACACCGCCGTGCTGCTGGTGCTGTGCTTCTTCCGCGAGCTGCTGGGCGCCGGCACGCTCTTCGGCGTGCAGATCATGCCCAAGAGCTACGTCCCGGCGGGCATTCTGGTGCTGCCGGTGGGCGGCTTCCTCTGCCTCGGCGCGCTGATCGCCGCGATGCAGTGGGGCCTCAAGAAGGCGGAAAAGAAAAAGAAGGAGGCTGAGAAGGCATGAAAATCACAACATTGCTCGCCATCTCCCTCGGCGCGATTTTGACCAATAACTTCATCTTCGCGCAATTCCTCGGCATCTGCCCGTTCCTCGGCGTGTCCAAGAAGTCGGATACCGCCATCGGCATGGGTCTCGCGGTGACCTTCGTCATGGGCATCGCCTCCGCCATCACCTACGCGGTGAACCTGATCCTCGTGGCGCTGGGTCTGGAGTTTATGCAGACCGTGGCGTTCATTCTGGTCATCGCGTCGCTGGTGCAGTTCATCGAGATGTTCCTCAAGAAGTCCATGCCGTCGCTGTATACGGCGCTGGGCGTGTACCTGCCGCTGATCACCACCAACTGCGCGGTGCTGGGCGTTGCGCTGCTGAACGTGCAGAACGAGTACAACTTCTTCGAATCCGTGGTCTACGGCGTCACCGGCGGTCTCGGCTTCCTGCTGGCGATCTACCTGTTCTCCACGGTGCGCGAGCGCACGGAGTTCGCGGACTATCCCGAATCCTTTGAGGGCTTCCCCATCGCGCTGATCACCTCCGGCCTGCTGGCGCTTGCCTTCATGGGCTTCTCCGGTCTGCAGGTCTGGCCGATGTAAGGGAGGGTAAGGAATATGACGATTGTATATGCTGTTTTGATCCTCGGTGTGACCGCCATTATCTTCGGTCTGATCCTCGCCTTCGCGGCGAAGATTTTCGAGGTCAAGGTCGACCCCAGACTCCCGGAGATTCAGAGCGCCCTCGCCGGCGCGAACTGCGGCGGCTGCGGCTATCCCGGCTGCGCGGGCTGCGCCGAGGCGATCCTGAACGGGAAGGCTCCCGTCACCGCATGCGCCCCCGCGGGCGCGGAGGGCGCGGCGAAGATCGCCGCCATCATGGGCGTCGAGGCGGGCGCGGGCGAGAAGAAGGTCGCCCACGTCATCTGCAACGGCGGTGACAACTGCGTGAAGCGCTATGACTACGTCGGCACGCCCAGCTGTCTCGCCGCGACGAAGGTCGCCGCCGGTCCGACCGCGTGTCAGTTTGGCTGTCTCGGCTTCGGCGAGTGCGTCGCCGCGTGCCAGTTCGACGCCATCCACATCAACGACCACGGCGTCGCCGAGGTCGACAAGGAGAAGTGCACCAACTGCGGCGCCTGCCGTGAGGCTTGCCCGCGCCGCATCATCGTCGAGGTGCCCTACAAGCAGAAGGTGTTCGTCAACTGCGCGAACAAGGACCGCGGTCCTGCCGTCACGAAGGTCTGCGCCAACTCCTGCATCGCCTGCGGCATGTGCGAGCGCACCTGCAAGAAGGACGCGATCCATGTGGTGAACAACGTCGCGGTGATTGACTACGAAAAGTGTGTCAACTGCGGTCTGTGCGCCAAGGCGTGTCCGAAGAACGCCATCGAGCCGATCCCGACCCCGGAGGAGAAGGAGAAGTTCAAGGCTGCCCAAAAGGCTGCCGCCGAACGCGCCGCTGCGGCGAAGAAGGCGGCGGAGAAGGCTGCCGCCGAGGGTGCGAACTGAAACCATTTTTCTCTTTTCTTGAAAGAGAAAAACGGTTTCAGACTTCCAAAAAGAGAAAACGCTTTCACGGACTGCCGTGGAAGCGTTTTTCTTTTCTGCGCAGTACGATACGCTGTTTGACGTTCCGATCCTGACGATGCACCCCTTGATCCGGCTTTGGGATAGAAAGCCCAGAAAACGGCTCCCTTTCGCAAAGGGGGCCGTTTTGCAGGAACGAACGACGTACACGGTTCCGCCTTGCACACGGCGGGGCCGGCTGGTGTCCGGCGGTCGAGGGAAGTCAATGCGACGTTCGGACAAAACAGCGTGTCGTACTGCGCAGAAAAAAGGACACTCACGCGGCGGTGCGTAAGCGTCCTTTCTCTTTTGGGGAAGTCTGAAACCGCGTTTTCTCTTTCCGCAAGAGGAAAGAGAAAAGGCGGTGTCAGGAAACCGTCTCCTTCTTCCGAATCAAAATAAACGGCGTGCACTGGTCGTCCTGCCCCGCGGGGTTGTCGCGGATGATCTCGCAGAGCTGCTCGTCCGTGAGCGACACGTCGTCGGACTTGCCGAGAATGTCGCGGGTGAAGTCGTTGGCGTCGATGATCATGGTCGAGACGCCGGTCTTTTCCCTGATCTCGTTGCACACGCCGTTCGGGTTCTTCGGCAGCGGAATGCCGAACTCGCCGTAAACGGGAAATACGTCGGGATAAAAGCCATCCAGCCCGCGCACCTCGTCGCCGACCATATCGTAGAAGATGCCCTTCTTGCCGACGAGCTTTCCGAAGCCCGCGCACACCGCCGCCCAGAACACCTTGAACGCGCCGCAGCGGTCAATGGCAAACTGCATCTTGTACACGTCGCCCACGCCGATGCCCGCGCTGTTGTGCTGCGTGGCGAAGCGACTCAGGAACTTCGCGAGCCATGAAATCTTCATATCCTTGCGGTAGACCACGTTCTTCTGGCACAGCGAAACGATCTTCTCGCTGATGGCGAGCAGGTCGCCCTCCTGCCAGAGAGGCTTGACGTAGCGCTCCACCAGCTCGTTGTAATCTTCGCCGATCTCGATGAAGTGCGTTTGAATGGCGCAGCGGTCATAGCTACCCGTGCTGGTCTCAATGGTGACGTTTTTCTTGTCGTTGGCAGTAAAATCCATCTTGATTCTTCCTTTGTCTTTAGTCGCGTGGTTATTCTACCACAATTTTATAAAAAAGCTACAGTCAATTGCAAAATCACGACAGAAAATCCAGGTAGTCCTCCACGATCTCCCCGGCGGCTGAGCACATCGCCGCCCACTCGTCCGCGTCCGCCGCGCCCTTCACCGCCGCGACGCGGAGCCCGGCGGCTTTTGCGTGTTCCAGCGCCTCCATGCGCCCGACGAATACCACCGTGTCCCGCGGCGTGGAGCGCAGGCGGCGCATCGCCTTTTCATACATCCTCGCGTCAGAAGCGGCGCAGTCTGCCTCCTGCGCGGTCAGGACGCCGCGAAAGTAGTCGGACAGACCCGCGTCACGGAGCGCCTGCTCCGCCGCCGCGCGGGGGAGATCGGTAACGGCGTACATCCAGACGCCCTCCATTTTCAAAATAGAGAGCACCTTATCCACGCCCTCGTGCCCCACAAGGGCGTCTTCGATGGAAAATATCGCGCTTTGCAGCCGCATATCGTGTCACAACCTTTCCTGTTCAGCAGTATAAACGGCTTGCCGTGTCCTGTCAAATATGCTAAACTGATTGAAAGTGTTTTATCCATGGAGGTTGAGAAAAATGGAGTTTTTGCGGCTTTTGGAGGCAGTACGCACACCGGCTGTCACGGCGTTCATGGCGGCGATCACCTATATGGGCGACGAGACCGTGTTCATGATGCTCGCCATCACGATGTTCTGGTGCGTCAGCAAGCGCCAGGGCTACTATGTGTTCGCGGTCGGTCTCGGCGGCACGGTGGTCAATCAGTGGCTGAAGCTGATCTTTCGCGTCCCGCGTCCGTGGGTATTGGACCCGGAGTTTACCATCGTGGAGTCCGCGCGCGCGGCGGCGACGGGGTACTCGTTCCCGTCGGGGCATACACAGAACATCGTCGGCACGCTGGGATGCATCGCCGTGGCGAACCGGCAAAGGTGGCTGCGCGTCTGCTGCGGGGTGCTCATCGTCCTCGTGCCGTTCTCGCGCATGTACTTAGGCGTGCATACCCCGCTGGACGTGGGCGTCGCGTTCGCCTGCGCCGTGGTACTGGTCATCGCGCTGTGGCGATGCTTCCGTGACGAGGAAGCGTTCCACAAAACCGCCAGGGCGGTGCTCTGCGCCCTGCTGTGCCTCTCCGCCGCCTACGCGGTGTGGGTGAACGTGACCGCGTTCCCCGCGGATGTGGACGCGGAGAACCTGCGGCACGGCATGAAAAACGGCTGGACGCTGCTCGGCTGTGCGCTCGGTCTGTGCGTATCGTACTACGTGGACGAGAAAAAACTCCACTTCGACACGAAAGCGCCGCTGCCGGGGCAGCTCTGCAAGCTGGCGCTGGGTCTTGCGCTGCTGGTGGGCATCCGTGCGGGTCTGAAGCCTGTGCTGAGCGCACCGTTCCAAGACGCCGCTGACCACCCGGTGCTGTATCTCATGGTGACGAGCGGCTTGCGCTACTTCCTGATGGTGGTGTTCGCGGGCTGCGTCTGGCCGCTGACGTTCCCGTACTTCGCGAAGCTCGGCGCGAAAAAGTGAATAGAAAACCGCACCGGAAACGGTGCGGTTTTCCTGTTATTTCAGCATTTTTTTGAGGTACTGCCCGGTGTAGGAGCCTTCGACTCCGGAGACCTCCTCCGGCGTGCCCTGCGCGACGATGGTGCCGCCGCCGCTGCCGCCCTCCGGGCCGAGGTCGATGATGTGGTCCGCGCACTTGATCACGTCCAGATTGTGCTCAATGACCAGCACCGTGTTCCCCGCGTCCACCAGCCGCTGCAACACGCCCAGCAGCCGCCGCACGTCGTCGGCGTGGAGGCCGGTCGTCGGTTCGTCGAGGATATAGATGGTGCGTCCCGTGGCGCGCTTACTGAGCTCCGTCGCCAGCTTGACGCGCTGCGCCTCGCCGCCGGAGAGCGTCGTGGAGGACTGCCCCAGCTTGATGTAGCCGAGACCCACGTCGTAGAGCGTGCGCAGCTTGTTTTCCAGCTTCGGCAGGTCGCGGAAGAAGTCCAGTGCCTCCTCCACGGTCATGTCCAGCACGTCGGCGATGTTCTTGCCCTTGTAGCGCACCTCCAGCGTCTCGCGGTTGTAGCGCTTGCCGTGGCAGACCTCACAGGGGACGTAGATATCGGGGAGGAAGTGCATCTCGATCTTGAGCTGTCCGTCACCGGAGCATGCCTCGCAGCGCCCGCCGCGCACGTTGAAGCTGAAACGCCCGTTGTTGTAGCCGCGCGCCTTGGCGTCGGGCGTGGAGGCGAACAGGTCGCGGATGTCGTTGAACAGGTTGGTGTACGTCGCGGGGTTGGAGCGCGGCGTGCGTCCGATGGGCGTCTGGTCGATGCAGATGACCTTGTCCAGATGCTCCTCGCCCTCGATCGCGCGGTGCCGCCCGGCATGGACCTTCATGCGGTTGAGGTCCGCGCCCAGCTTCTTGTAAATGATCTCGTTCACGAGCGAGGACTTGCCGCTGCCCGATACGCCGGTGACGCAGGTGAACGTCCCCAGGGGAATGTTCACGTCGATCTCCCGCAGGTTGTTCTCCCGCGCGCCGCGGACGGTCAGCAGCTTGCCGCTGCCCGCGCGGCGCCGCGTGGGTACGGCGATCTTCATTTTTCCGCTGAGATACTGCCCCGTCAGCGAGTTGGGGTTCGCCATGACCTCCTCCGGCGTTCCCGCCGCCACGATGCTGCCGCCGTGGACGCCCGCGCCCGGTCCGACGTCGACGATGTAGTCGGCGGCGCGCATGGTGTCCTCATCGTGCTCCACGACGATCAGCGTGTTGCCAAGATCGCGCAGGCGGCAGAGCGTCGCGAGCAGCTTGTCGTTGTCCCGCTGGTGAAGTCCGATGCTCGGCTCGTCGAGAATATACAGCACTCCCATGAGGCTGGAGCCGATCTGTGTGGCGAGCCGGATGCGCTGCGCCTCGCCGCCGGACAGAGACGCGCTGGCGCGGGACAGGGTTAAATATTCCAGGCCGACTGAACGTAAAAAACCCAATCGACTTTTGATTTCCTTTAAAATCCGCTCTCCGATCAGTTCCTGCTGTCGACTTAGAGAAAGATTTTCTATAAAAAATAAAGCATCTGTGACCGACTTATCGGTATAATCGGAAATATTGAGTCCGCCAACAGTGACCGCGAGGGCTTCTTTCCGCAGTCGTTTCCCCTGACAGGCGGGGCAGGGACACTGGCTCATGACCTCCTCCAGCTCGGCGCGCACGCCGTCGCTCTGCGTCTCCATGTAGCGGCGCTCCAGGTTGTTGATGACGCCCTCGAAGGGCTGATACAGTGTACCCTTGCCGCGGGGCTGGTCGTATTGCAGCTCCAGCTTTTCGCCCTTTGTGCCGTAGAGGATCACGTCCATCACCTCCGGCGACAGCGACGCGATGGGGTCGCGGAGGTTGAACTTGTACTTTTTCGAGAGCGCCTCGAAATACATGCGGGAGATACCGTCACCGCGGACGTTGTTCCAGCCGGAGGCGGCGATCGCGCCGTCGAGAACGGAGAGCGTGGGGTTCGGGATCACCAGTTCGGGGTCGACGCGAAGCTGGAAGCCGAGACCGGTGCACTCCGGGCAGGCGCCGAAGGGATTGTTGAAGGAGAACATGCGCGGCGCCAGCTCCTCGATGGAGGTGCCGCAGTCCTCACAGGCATAGTTCTGGGAAAAGAGGATGTCCCGCTGCTCCTGAATGACGTTCACCAGCACCAGCCCACCGGACAGTCCCGCCGCGGTTTCGGCGGAGTCGGTTAATCGATGCACAACGTCGGGTCGGATGATAAGTCTATCAACAACGATTTCGATGTTGTGTTTTTGGTTCTTATTGAGCTTGATTTCCTCGTCCAGCTCGTACATACTGCCGTCCACGCGTACGCGGACGTAGCCGGACTTGCGCGCGTCCTCGAAGATTTTGGCGTACTCGCCCTTGCGTCCGCGGATGACCGGCGCCATGATCTGCACGCGGGTACCCTCCGGCATCGCCATGAGCTGATCGATGATCTGGTCGATGGACTGCTGCTTGATCTCCTTGCCGCAGTTGGGGCAGTGGGGCGTACCCACCCGCGCCCACAACAGGCGCAGGTAGTCGTAGATCTCCGTCACGGTGCCAACCGTGGAGCGCGGGTTCTGGGACGTGGTCTTCTGATCGATGGAGATGGCAGGGGACAGACCGTCGATATAGTCCACGTCGGGCTTGTCCTTCTGACCGAGGAACATGCGGGCGTAGGAGCTGAGGCTCTCGACATATCGCCGCTGCCCCTCGGCGTAGATGGTGTCGAACGCCAGCGAGGACTTGCCGGAGCCGGAAAGACCCGTGACGACGGTCAGCGAGTCGCGGGGAATCTCCACGTCGATGTTCTTGAGGTTGTTCTCGCGGGCGCCTTTGACGTAAATTTTACTGTTCATAAGTGTATTTCCTTTCGAACGGGGTCCGTTTATTCCGTAATAATATCCGCACATTCCGCCCCGATCAGCGTCAGCAGCGCGGCGGGCGCGACCTCGATCTGCGCGCCGATCTTGCCGGCGCTGACAAATACTGTTCCACAGCGTTCCACCGCGCTGTGGAACACCGTGGGGTACTGCTTTTTCATGCCCACCGGCGAGCAGCCGCCGCGGACGTAGCCCGTCAGCCCCAACAGCTCCTTGACCGCGATCAGCTCAATGGATTTCTCGCCCACCGCCTTCGCCGCTTTCTTGAGGTCCAGCGACTCCGCCACGGGGATGCAGAACACATAGAATTGCTTGCTCGCGCCACGGGCGACCAGTGTCTTGTAGACGCATTCCACCGGCTGATTCAGCATCTGCGCGATGTGCAGCCCGTACTCCCGGTCGCCCAGCGGGCTTTCGCTCTCCTCATAGGTGTGCGCGGTGTAGGGAATCTTTTTCTGCTCCAATATGCGCATGACGTTGGTTTTTTCTTCTTTATGCTTTGCCATGGCTTTCCTCCTTTGCCAGCAGTACCACCGCGCCCAGCACGCAGACGGTTGAATACGCCGATGAACCCCCAGCATACCGCGCCGAGGATGACAAAGGCGTAGGAGAGTGGTTTTTTCAAGGCTGTTCCTTTCTTAGCTCGATGATGCGGTCGCGGAGGATCGCCGCGTACTCGAACTCCAGCATGCGGCTCGCCTCCTGCATCTCCTTTTCCAGCTTGCGGATCTGCTCGTCGCGCTCGCGTTCGGAGAGTTTTTTCTTGCCCCGGCGGCGGGCGGATTCCTCCTCCTTTTTGGAGATTTCCAGCACCTCGCGGATATCCTTGCGGATGGTTTTCGGCGTGATGCCGTGCGAAACGTTGTAGGCGTCCTGAATCTCGCGGCGGCGCTCCGTCTCGTCGATGGCGCGGCGCATGGACGGGGTGACCGTGTCGCCGTAGAGCACGACGAGACCGTCGGCGTTTCTCGCCGCGCGGCCGATGGTCTGGATGAGACTGGTTTCGGAGCGCAGGAAGCCCTCCTTGTCCGCGTCGAGAATCGCGACCATGGAGACCTCCGGCAGGTCGAGACCCTCGCGCAGGAGGTTGATGCCCACCAGCACGTCAAATTCGCCAAGGCGCAGGTCGCGGATCAGCTCCATGCGCTCGATGGTCTCCACGTCCGCGTGCATGTAGCGCACCTTGACGCCCACGCCCTTGAGGTACTCGGTCAGGTCCTCCGCCATCTTCTTCGTGAGCGTCGTGACCAGTACGCGCTCGTCGCGTTCGGCGCGGGCGTTGATCTCCGCGAGCAGGTCGTCGATCTGCCCCTCCACGGGGCGCACCTCGACCCTGGGGTCCAGCAGACCCGTGGGGCGGATGACCTGTTCCACGATCTGTCCCGCCCGGTCGCGCTCGTAGTCGCCGGGGGTGGCGGAGACGTAGATGCGCTGGTGGACGCGCTGCTCGAACTCCTCAAACTTGAGCGGGCGGTTGTCGAACGCGCAGGGGAGGCGGAAGCCGTACTCGACCAGACTGTTTTTCCGCGCCCGGTCGCCGTTGTACATGGCGTGCACCTGCGGCAGCGTGACGTGGCTCTCGTCCACGAACAGCAGGAAGTCCTTGGGGAAGTAGTCGATCAGCGTCATGGGCGGCGAACCGGCGGGGCGGTTGCCGATGACGCGGGAATAGTTCTCGATGCCGGTGCAGTAGCCCAACTCGCGCATCATCTCAATGTCGTAGCGCGTGCGCTGGTGGATGCGCTGCTCCTCGATCGCCTTGCCGCAGTCGTGGAAGTACCGCTCGCGCTCGGCAAGCTCCGTCTCGATCTCGCCGATGGCGCGCTCCATCTTGTCCTTGGTCGTGACGTAGTGGGACGCGGGATAGATCACCGTGTGGTTTAAAAGCCGCAGCTGCTGTCCCGTGGTGGGCTGGAACTCGGAAATGCGGTCGATCTCGTCGCCGAAGAACTCGACGCGGACCGCGCGGTCGCGGTAGTAGGCGGGGTAAATCTCCACCGTGTCGCCGCGCACGCGGAAGCGGTTGCGCTCGAAGGCGATGTCATTGCGCTCATAGCGGTCCTCGATGAGACGGCGCAGCAGCTCGTCCCGGTCGATGGTTTGCCCCGGACGCAGCGAAATCATCAGCTTGGCGAAGTCGTCCGGCTCACCCAGACCGTAAATGCAGCTCACGGATGACACCACGATCACGTCCCGCCGCTCCAGAAGCGCGCAGGTGGCGGAGAGCCGCAGGCGGTCGATCTCGTCGTTGGTCGAGGCGTCCTTGGCGATATAGGTGTCCGTGTGGGGAATGTATGCCTCCGGCTGGTAATAATCATAGTAGGAGACGAAGTATTCCACCGCGTTTTCGGGGAAGAACTCCTTGAACTCGGCGCAAAGCTGCGCCGCCAGCGTCTTGTTGTGCGCCAGCACCAGCGTGGGGCGGTTGATCTTCTCGATGACGCTCGCCATCGTGAATGTCTTGCCGGAGCCGGTGACGCCGAGGAGTACCTGCTCGTCCAGACCCATGTTGACGCCCGCGACAAGCTTTTCAATCGCCTCCGGCTGGTCGCCGGTGGGCTGGAAGGGCGCGTGCAGTTTGAAATCCATATCGTCCTCCTAGAGCGGGGGCAACAGCCCGTTTTCGCGAATCGACACATAGTCGCCGTCCGCGACGATGATGTGGTCCAGCAGCCTGATGTCAACCGTGCGGAGGGCATCGTAAACCGCTAATGTGGTGGCGTTGTCGTCCGCCGAGGGCAGGGCGACACCGCTGGGGTGATTGTGCGAGAGCACCACGGCGCTGGCGCCGCACTTGAGGGCGTTCTCCACAATGACGCGGATGTTGATGTTCACCGCGTCCACGCTGCCGTCCGCCACCTTGACGCAGCGCAGCAGCTTGCCCTTGGCGTCGAGACACGCCTCGTAGAGCCGCTCCTCCCGCATACCGAAGAAAAGCTCGACAAAGTATTCCCCGGCGGCGCGGGTCGTGCCGAGAATCACCGGCGTATGCCCCGCCGTCAGGCGGGAGCGCCGCACCAGCGGGAGGATCAGGGTGAGCAGCGTCGCCGCGTTCGCGCCCACGCCCTCCACGCGCTCCAGCTCCTCCGGCGGCGCGGCAAGCACGCCGTCCAGCGAGCCGAAGCGCTCCAGCAGCCGGTGGGCAACGGGATTGGTGTCCGCGCGGGGGATGGCGTAGAAGAGCAGCAGCTCCAGCACCTCGTGCTCCGCGAAGGCGTCCAGCCCGTGTTCGCGGAACTGCGCGCGCTTGCGGGCGCGGTGCCCGTCGTGTACCGCCATGGCGCGTCCCCCTCCCTGTGTGGAAATAACACTGTATTTTACCATTTATCAAACGCTTGTACAAGTTCTTTTTTGGATTCCGCAAAGAAAACTCTTTACAAATTTGAAAAGGGATGGTACAATTTGCAAACGATTTGCAAATTCAACTCGAAGGGGCGGTGGTTGTGGATGAAACGGGTGCTGTGCGCGGTGTTGTGCGCGGTGCTGCTGTCCGCCTGCGCCGCGCCCGCCGCGCCGGAGGACGGGCGGCTGCGGATCGTCACCACGCTGTTCCCGTACTACGACTTTGCCCGCGCCATCGTGGGCGACCGGGCGGAGGTGACGCTGCTGCTGTCTCCGGGACGGGAGGCGCACAGCTTCGAGCCGACCCCGCTGGACGCGGTGACCATCTCCCGCGCCGACGTGCTGATCTACAACGGCGGCGAGAGCGAGGAATGGGTGGACGAAATGCTGGACGCGGCGGGAGAACATATCGGAACGATCCTGAACATGATGGAATCGGTTGACGCGCTGGAAGAGGAGTTTGTCGAGGGGATGCAGGGCGCAGAGGACGAGGAACCCGACGAGGACAGCGACGAGATCGAATACGACGAGCATATCTGGACCTCCCCCGCCAACGCCGCCGTCCTCTGCCAGACCATTTGCGACGCCCTGTGCGAGGTTGACAAAGGAAACAGCGAGGTTTACCAGTCGAACTGCGCCGTCTATGTGGCGCGGCTGAACGAGTTGGACGCGCGGTTTCGGGCGCTGCGCGAGGGCGCGGCGCGGGACCTGATCGTGTTCGCCGACCGGATGCCGCTGCTGTACTTCTGCGAGGCGTATGACCTGCGCTACCGCGCGGCGTTCCACGGCTGCTCCACAGATACCGAGCCGAGCCTCGCGACGCTCAAATACCTGATCGACAAGGTGGCGGAGGAGGACATTCCGGTGGTGTACACCGTCGACCTCGACAGCCGGAGGATCGCCGAGGTGGTGGCGGAGTGCACCGGCGCGGAGATTGAGACGCTGTATTCGCTGCAAACCGTCTCCCGCGCGGACTTTGACGCGGGGGAGACCTACCTGACGATGATGGAGCGCAATCTGCGCTCGCTGGAAAGGGGGCTGGCGTGATGGAAGAGAGGAAGATACTGCTCGCCTGCCGTGACGTGAGCCTGGGCTACGAGCGAAAACCGCTGCTGGAGCATCTGGACTTCACGGTGTACCGCGGCGACTATGTGGCGGTGCTGGGCGAGAACGGCTCCGGCAAGTCCACGCTCCTGAAGAGTCTGCTGGGGCTGACGCCGCCGCTGGCGGGACGCATCGACCGCAGCGCGCAGAAGGCGGGGCAGCTGGGCTATCTGCCGCAGCAGACGCCCGCGCAGCGGGACTTTCCCGCCACGGTGGAGGAGGTGGTGCTCTCCGGCTTCCTGAACCGTCGGGGCTTCCGCGTCACCTACAGCGGCAGGGAGCGCGCCGCGGCGCTGATGCACATGGGTAAGCTGGGCATTCTGGAGCTGAAGGACAAGTGCTACCGCGAGCTGTCCGGCGGGCAGCAGCAGCGGGTGCTGCTCTGCCGCGCGCTGTGCGCCGCCAACGAGCTGCTGATTCTCGACGAGCCGGTGACGGGCTTGGACCCCGCCGCGTCGCAGGACCTCTACAAGACGCTGCGCTACCTCCACGAGCGGGAGAACATGGCGATCCTGATGGTGACCCACGACGTGTCCGCCGCGCTGCGCGAGGCAAAGACGATCCTGCACATCGGACAAAAGCGCTGGTTTTACGGCACGGCGGAGGAGTACCTGCACGACGAGAGCGGAAGGAGGTTCGGGAAATGAACTTGCTGCTATCCATGCTCGCCTACCCGTTCATCGTGCGGGCGTTCGTGGTGGGCGCTCTGGTGTCGCTGTGCGCGGCGCTGCTGGGCGTGCCGCTGGTGCTCAAGCGCTACTCCATGATCGGCGACGGGCTGTCCCACGTCAGCTTCGGGGCGCTTGCCGTGGCGGTTGCCTGCGGGTTTGCGCCGCTGTGGTTCTCCATCCCCGTGGTGATGCTCGCGGCGTTCTTCCTGCTGCGCATCGCCGAGCGCTCCCACGTCAGCGCGGACGCCGCGATCGCGGTTCTCTCCGCCTCGGCGCTCGCCATCGGCGTTATCATCACGTCGCTGACCACCGGCATGACCACGGACGTGGACAGCTATATGTTCGGCTCCATCCTCGCCATGTCCCGCTCCGATGTGGCGCTGAGCGTCACGCTGGCGGCGGCGGTGCTGGTGCTGTTCGTGGTGTTCTATCATCCGCTCTTCGCCGTCACGTTCGACGAGAGCTTCTCCCGCGCCACCGGCATGAAGGTTGGGACGTACAAGACGCTGCTGTCCCTGCTCACGGCGCTGACCGTGGTGCTGGGCATGCGCATGATGGGCGCGATGCTCATTTCGTCGCTGGTGATCTTCCCGGCGCTCTCCGCCATGCGCGTGTTCAAGCGCTTCCGCTCCGTGGTGATCTTCGCGGGGGCGCTGGCGGTGGTGTGCTTCTGTGTGGGGCTGGTCGGGTCGTACCTGCTCTCCACGCCGGTGGGCGCGACGGTGGTGGTCTGCGACCTTGCGGCGTTCCTTCTCTGCGCGGCATTGGGACGCGCGCGGTAACAACAACGAAAAAACCCTCCCGCAACGCGGGAGGGTTTTTGCTGTTCTTACGGCAGATAATTGAGCGGGTTGACAAGCGTGCCGTTGCGCTCCACGCCGAAGTGGCAGTGCGCCCCGCTGGAGACGCCGGAGGTACCCACATAGGCGATCGCCTGACCCTTGTAGACGTGCTGCCCGGCGGAGCAGGCGAAGGAGCTGCAATGCTCGTAGTAGGTGCGGTAGCCGTTGCCGTGGTTGATGATGACGGTGTAGCCCATCGCGCCCTTGTAGCCCGTGAATTCCACGGTGCCGCCGTCGGCGGCGACGATGGTCGTGCCGTAGGAGCAGGCAATGTCGATGCCCTTGTGGTAGGTGGACGCACCGCGGATGCCCGTGTTGCGGTAGCCGAAATACGAGGTCAGGCGGCCGGAGCAGGGCCAGCGGAAGCTGCCCGTGGGCATCCAGCTCGGACGCGGCTTGGTGCCGCGGGCGCGGGTCTCCGTCTTCGGGGAGGTCAGCATGACCTGGGAGATGACCGTGCGTTCGGTTTCGATGCCGTTGACGTACACCACGTCCGCCACGATGTCCGCCGTGCCGTACTCGCCCTTGTCGATGACGCGTGTGTCGCCCTGATACATGGAGGGATCGTCCACATAGATCACGTCGTAGTCCACGTCGTCCTTGTAGTTCTGGCGCTCGGTGACCTTGACGGTCAGGTAGGGGACCTCCTTGCTCAGCACCAGCTCGTCGCCGATGTTGATGAGGTTGATGTTGTAACCGGGGTTGAGCGCGAGCAGCTCGTCGTTGCTCATGCCATGCTCCAGGGCGATCTTGCCCCAGGTGTCGTACTTCTGAACGGTGTAGGTCTCCTCGCCGACCTTGGTGCTGTTGATGATCTCGGCGATGTAGCCGAGGTTCACCAGACTGTCGGTGGGGACGTAGCCCTCGCTGATGCGAACGTCCTCCACAAAGTCCACGGACAACGTGTCCGCGGACACGCCGATCTGCTTGACCTGGTCGATCAGCGCCTCCAGCGCGCCCTTGTACTGGGTGGAGCCAACCAGCTCGTCGTCGATATAGAGCGAGTAGCCGTAGGTCACAAGTCCGACCTCGGCGGTCAGCTCCCGTTCAAGGTCCGCGATCTCGCCCAGCTCGCTGCGGCGCACCAGACCGCTGGAGTACTGGAGCGCGTCCTCCGAGAAGACGAAAGCGCTGCCCAGCGTCTCGGCGGTCAACGCCTCCACGCCGGCGGCGATCTGCCGCGCCTGCGCGGCGTCGCCCACCACCTCCAGCGTCTCGCCGTTGTAGCTCACGGCGGTGCCGGTGGTGTACAGCGAAAAGAACGCCGTGACCGAGGCGAACACCAGCGCCGCGGCGACAAACACCACTGGGCGCAGGCGGCTGTGCTGCGCGACGCGCACCGTGGAGACGCGCACGCGCTTGCCGCGGCGGCGGAGGAACAGCTCCCGAAGCTTCGAGCGCCACATGGGCATCAGCCCCGGAATCAGCAGCAGCAACTGGATCGGGCGGCGGTTGGACTCCGGGAAGTTGCCCGCCTTATGCTCGCGGTGCAGCGTCCTCAGTCGCGGACCGATGCGCCGCAGCCGCGCCCAGCACCGGTCCGGCAGTCCGCCGAGCCACGAGAGCGCCGCCACAAGCAGCGCTACCACCGTCACGCGAGCGCGGGAGAGGAGCTTTCGCGCCGCGTCAGCGTTGAGCGAAGCGCCGCCCTGTTTGGTATTTTGTTTTTTATGATGATCGGGTGATGACATAACAGTACCTCAACCACAGTATGCCTCGAAATGGTTACAAATTGTAACATCTGTCATCATACAATTTTTTCCGCGCCCCGTCAAGCCAAACTTGCCGCCGAACATGAACAAAATGTAAACGATTTCGCCGTTTTTCCCAGATTATGGGGAGACCGGCGGAGGCGTCCGCCACATGTTTGGTTTTTGCACAAAAGGTAGAAAATGAAAAAAATTGTCCCGAACGGTTGAGACCGGGACAAAAATCATGTATCATATATTCGTAAAATCTTGCCGTGACCCACGGCATAACAGGAGGAACACATATTATGTTTGGTTTTGGCGAAATGATTAAGGGCCTCAAGGCTAACCCCAAGAGCATCGTCTTCACCGAAGGCACCGACGGTCGCATCCTTGAAGCGAGCGCGCGTCTGCTGTCCGGAACCTTCCTCAAGCCCATCCTCATCGGCAAGGAGGACGAGGTCTTTGCCGCGGCGGAGGAAGCCGGCTTCAACATCCGCGGCGCGGAGATCGTCGACCCCGCCAGCTATCCCAAGATGGATGAGATGGTCAAGAAGATGGTGGAGCTGCGCAAGGGCAAGATGACCGAGGAGCAGTGCCGCGAGGCGCTCACCCACGCCAACTATTTCGGCACCATGCTCGTCGCCATGGGCGAGGCGGACTGCCTGCTCGGCGGCGCGACCTATTCCACCGCGGACACCGTGCGTCCCGCGCTCCAGCTCGTCAAAACCAGGCCGGGCAACAAGATCGTGTCCTCCTGCTTCATCATGGTGCGTGAGCGCGCCACCGGCGAGAACGAAGTCCTCGCCATGGCGGACTGCGCCATCAACATCGACCCCACCGAGGACGACCTCGTGGAGATCGCCACCGAGACCGTCAAGTGCGGCCGCGTGTTCGGCATCGACCCGCGCGTGGCGTTCCTGAGCTACTCCACCAAGGGCAGCGGCAAGGGCGAGACCGTCGACAAGATGCGCAACGCCTGCGCCAAGGCTCAGGCTGCCATGCCTGACGTGCCGGTGGACGGCGAGATGCAGTTCGACGCCGCGACCTCCCCGGTCGTCGCCCGCACCAAGCACCTCGACGGCGGCGTCGGCGGCAAAGCGAACGTGTTCGTGTTCCCCGACATCAACGCCGGCAACATCGGCTACAAGATCGCCCAGCGCCTCGGCGGCTTCGACGCCTACGGTCCGATCCTGCTCGGTCTCAACGCGCCGATCAACGACCTCTCCCGCGGCTGCAACGGTCAGGAGGTCTACTCCATGGCGATCATCACCGCGTCCCTCGCGTAAGAAGACGACAAAAAAATCCCCGCCGTCCGGCGGGGATTTTTACTGTCTCAAAGCAGGATCGTCATGGCGAACATCGCGACGCAGGCGAGGACGAAGAGACCCATGCCCACGTTGCACCAGACGGTAGAGAAGCGCTTTTCCTTCGGCAGCTCCTGCCTCGCCGGCTCAAAGCTCACCTTTTTGGCGTTGACCAGCAGCAGGATGAGACCGACGACGGAGAACACCACCAGCAGGATCGCGTACAGCCCGAAGGCGATCAGTCCCGGCGTCACCAGCGATTCCATGGCGGCGGGGTCGTTCATGAGCGCCGCGGGATCGAGGTCGCCCAGCTCCGAGATGTGGGACGCCTCCAGCAGCGCGGGGGCGACGACGGTGCCGAGCGTGTTGACGAGAATGTGCAGCGCGGCGCTGTAGCGCAGCTTGCCCGTGCGCAGGTAGACGTAGCCGAAGACAAGACCCAGCGCGAAGGCGTAGAAGAACTGGGACAGGTTGCCGTGGAACAAGCCGAACATCAGCGCCGAGGTCACCATCGCCAGCTTCTCGCCGTAGGGGCGCATGCGGTCGATGAGGGTCCTGCGGAAGACAAACTCCTCAATGACGGGGGCGAGCACCGCCAAAACAAGCGCCTTGAGGACGATGGAGCCGTCCATGGCGTAGTTGAGCAGCGGGTTTTCCACCGCCGCGCCCCTGAGCGAGCCGATGACCGACGTGATGAGCGAACCGACGAGGTTGCCCGCGTACATCAGGAACACGCAGATGGGCAGCAGCTTCAAAAACCGTCCGGCGCCGAACGGACCCTTGGGCACGGGGTCGGCGCTCACGCGGCGCATGATAAGCAGACCCAGCGGGATGGCGACGCAGTAGAGCGGCGCAAAGGTGACGAGCCACATCATCCACGACGGCGCGTTTCCCTCGCCAAAGTAGCCCGCGAGAAAGCCGCCGCAGAACATTTGCAGTGCCGAGCCGACCGCGAGCATCACAAACGCGCCGAGACCGAGGCGGGAGAAGCTGCTTTTCGCCGTCTTCAGGTCAGCCGCCGGCGCGGTTTCGGGAGCGGCTTCGGGTACGGTTTCGTTGAGTTCTTCCATGACAAATCACTCCTTGTTTGAAATAACAGCACGAGTTTACGCCATTCTTTCAAAGATTGCAAGGTTGGGCGCCAAGTTTTTCCTTGCATTCGGGGGAAATCGTGGTAGAATATGTGCGTTAAGGTCAACATACCAATCGTTCCAAACATTTAACTGTAAAGGAGAAGAACTATGGCAATCGTAACGACTACCGAAATGTTCAAGAAGGCGTACAACGGCGGCTATGCCATCGGCGCGTTCAACGTCAACAACATGGAGATCATCCAGGGCATCACCGAGGCTGCCATCGACCTCAAGGCTCCCCTGATCCTTCAGGTTTCCAAGGGCGCGCGCAGCTATGCCAAGCACGTCTACCTCATGAAGCTCATCGAAGCCGCCGTGCAGGACGCCGAGCAGACCGCGGGCTTTGACCTGCCCATCGCCGTCCATCTGGACCATGGTGACAGCTTCGAGCTGTGCAAGAGCTGCATCGACGGCGGCTTCACCTCCGTCATGATCGACAAGAGCGGCCTGCCCATCGAGGAGAACATCAAGATCACCAAGCAGGTCGTCGAGTACGCGCACGACCACGGCGTCGTCGTCGAGGCTGAGCTGGGTACGCTCGCCGGCGTGGAGGATGAGGTCAACGTTTCCGCCGAGGATTCCTCCTACACCAAGCCTGAGGACGTGCAGCACTTCGTCGAGGAGACCGGCTGCGACTCCCTCGCCATCGCCATCGGCACCAGCCACGGCGCGTACAAGTTCACCGCCGCCCAGTGCACCCGCGACGCCAACGGCAAGCTGGTCCCGCCCCCGCTGCGCTTCGATATCCTCGAAGAGGTCGCCAAGCGCCTGCCCGGCTTCCCGATCGTCCTCCACGGCTCCTCCAGCGTCCCGCAGGAGTTCGTCGACAAGATCAACAAGTTCGGCGGCAAGATGCCCGACGCCGTGGGTATCCCTGAGGAGCAGCTGCGCAAGGCGGCTGAGATGGCGGTTTGCAAGATCAACATCGACTCCGACCTGCGTCTCGCCCTGACCGCCTGCATCCGCGAGCACTTTGCCGAGCATCCCGATCACTTCGACCCGCGCCAGTACCTCAAGCCCGGCCGCGAGGCGATCAAGGCGATGGTCGAGCACAAGATCAAGGACGTGCTGGGCTGCGATAATAAGGCCTGATAAGGAGAAAACAACAATGGCTGAACTGAAAGGCGCATGCATCATCGGGCAGTCCGGCGGCCCGACCTCTGTCATCAACGCCAGCGCGTACGGCGTCATCCGCACCGCGCTCGATAACCCCAACATCACCGGCGTCTACGGCGCGGAGCACGGCATCGTCGGCGTGCTCAACGACCGCCTCTATGACATGAGCAAGGAAGACCCCAAGGAGCTGGAGCTGCTCAAGTACACCCCGTCCTCCGCGCTCGGCTCCTGCCGCTACAAGATGAAGGACCCCGATGTGGACGACACCGACTACAAGCGCATCCTTGAGGTGTTCCAGAAGCACGACGTCCGCTATTTCTTCTACAACGGCGGCAACGACTCCATGGACACCTGCAACAAGATCTCCAAGTATATGCAGAAGGTCGGCTATGACTGCCGCGTCATGGGCGTGCCCAAGACCATCGACAACGACCTGTTCGGCACCGACCACTGCCCCGGCTTCGCCTCCGCCGCGAAGTATATCGCCACGAGCTGCATGGAGGTCTGGCACGACGCGCGCGTGTACGACAAGGGCATGGTCTGCATCATCGAGATCATGGGTCGTCACGCCGGCTGGCTGACCGCCGCCTCCGTGCTTGCCTGTGAGTACGGCGCGGGTCCCGACCTCATCTATGTCCCTGAGGTCGATTTCGACATGGAAAAGTTCCTCGCCGACGTGGAGCGCATCTACAAGGAGAAGGGCAACTGCATGGTCGCCGTCTCCGAGGGCATCCACTACGCCGACGGCAGCTTCGTCTCCGAGGCGAAGACCAGCGCCACCGACGGCTTCGGTCACGCGCAGCTCGGCGGTCTCGCCGCGATGCTGGCGAACGTCTGCAAGGAGCGCACCGGCGCGAAGGTTCGCGGCATCGAGCTGAGCCTGCTCCAGCGCTGCGGCGCGCACCTCGCCTCCCAGACCGACATCGAAGAGAGTTTCATGGCGGGCAAGGCGGCGGTGGAGAACGCCGTCGCGGGCATCACCGACAAGATGGTCGCCTTTGAGCGCGCCACGGAGAACGGCCACTATGTCTGCAAGACCAAGCTCCTGAACCTCACCGACGTGGCGAACTACGAAAAGAAGGTGCCGCTGGAGTGGATCAACGACGAGCACAACGGCATCAAGCACGAGTTCGTGGATTACGCGCTGCCCCTCATCCAGGGCGAGACGAAGATGGAGAAGGTCGATTCCCTCCCGCGCTTCGCCAAGCTCAAGAAGGTCATCGCGGAGTAATTGGATCACGACAAAAGGGAGAGACTGCGGTCTCTCCCTTTTTGAAAGCTTTTGGGCGAATGGATTGTGTCGGGTGATTTTCTGGTATGGACACGATAAACCTCTTTTGTGTTTTTCAGCGCGTTTGCCCAATTTGAAAACGAGTATGGGAAAATCAAATTGGACTAAGACGATAAAAAATTCCCGCCGTAAGGCGGGAATTTTTTGTCTCAATACCGGTCCACAAACAGCGCGTCAATCAGCGCCGAAACCGTCCACAGGCAGAGGAACGCCAGCAGCGAAAACGGCGTGAAGAGCGTGTACGCCGCCACGAAGCTCAGATAAAAGCCCAGCAGCGCACCGCTGACGGACGAGAGCAGCGAGAGCACGTTGCCCACGCGCACCGCGCGGCACAGACGCTTGCTGCCCACCGCCAGCTCCGCGAATGGCATCAGCCCCTCGCGGTAGATCAGCGCGCAGGGGTTCGAGCCCTCCTTCTCCGAGAGCGCGAGGCGCGTGGAGAGCTGGGGGTACACCGCGCGGGCGTCGGTGCCGAACTTGCGCTTTAAGAGCGCGGGGGTGATGTTGCCGTCCCGCACCGCCAGCACCGGCGTGATGCGGGCGCGGTGCAGGGCGTGCAGCGCCCAGTCCACGTTCTCCGCCGCCATGTACTTGACCGCGAACACCGCGATGAGCGTGCCGTCCACCGCGAGGAACATGCCGGTTTGGAGCTTCATGCCGTGGGGGAGCGTGACCCCCATCTTGCGGCAGAAGCCCGCCGTGCCGAAGAGCACCGTCTCGCCGTGAATCGTGCCGCCGACGCCGCCCTCCTCGTAGAAGTTCAGGTCGGACAGCGGCTCCAGATGCCCGCCCTCCTGAGAGAGCAGATTGTCGAACAGGCGCGAGATGCCGGTTTCCGAGGCGTGCGCCATGGTGGCGGCGTAGGAGAAGACCTTGCCGCTTTCCTCGCCGAAGATTTTAAGCCCGCCCAGCGTCACCGTTCCCGGCGGGAACAGGTCGCTGTCCGTGAGGATCAGGCAGTTGCTGCGGCGCATCACGTCCGCGCCGCGCCAGCCCGCCAGCGCGCTGCCGCACTTGGTAAAGCGCCGCGTCAGCCGCCGCAGGGGCAGGGAATAGACCAGCGGGAACGAGAGCGCGTTCGCGCCCGCCAGCACCGCCGACAGGTTCCAGCCGTAGAGCAGCCCCTGCTTCCCCTCCACCGTGGAGAGGATTGAGAACACCACCGCGCCGGTAAGGATCACCGGCAGCACGATGGTCTGCCAGCGTCCGGCGACGTCCTCCTGTTGGGCGGTAACGGTAAAGCCCTCCACGCTGCCCTTGCGCTTCGCCGCGCCGCCGGCGGTGGTGGTGACGATGTAGGGCGGGTCGCCGATGGCGGCGACACGGAAGGAGTCGTAGAGCGCCTTAAAGAGCAGCGAGCGCCCCCAGAGCGCGCAGGTCATGGACAGCGCCGCGATGCCGTGCAGCGGCAGGGCGGGGGACGCGGCGCGCGCCTGCGAGAAGAACGCGACGGCAGTGTCGCCCAGCACCGCGAGGCACAGCAGCGCCGTCAATAGCTCGTAGGTGACCTTGAAGGACGCCAGCTTTTCCACCGCGTAGAGGAACACCTCACGCCCCAGCACACACACAAGCAGCAGCGCCACAAAAAACGGCAGCGTGTGAAGCAGCCGCTCCTCGGCGTACAGCTCCGGCATCCAGCCGAACCGCGCGAGCACCTGCGGCACCCACATCAAAACCGTGATGAGCGCGGAAAAGCGCGCCACCTGCCTGCTGTTCTGCATCGCCGCGCGGTAGTCCGCGAGCGTCTCGTCGATGGGCGGCTCCGGCGGCTCATCCGCCGCGGGCTTCGCGATCGGCGTGTCGTACAGCTCCTCCGTCTCCACGGGCTTTTTCCGGGCGAACAGGCTTCGCCGCAGGGGAGGCTCCTCCAGCACCGGCTCCGACTTCTGCTCCTCCAGCACCTCCTGCACCGTGCGCTCCAGCACCTGCTGCAAGCTGTAGCTCTGGGGCGTGTCCAGCGCGGGGACGATGTCGTCCGGCAGCTCGTCCGCGTCCTCCGCCTCATCCTCGTCGTCCAGCGGCAGCTGCTCGACGGACACCGCGGGCTTCGGCGGCGCGATGTCCACATCCGGCGGTCGCTGTTCGCCGCCAAACTCGGCGAGGATGCTCTCAAGCGTGAACTCGTAGTCCTCGTCCGCGACGCGGGAGGCGTCGTCGAGCAGGGTCTTGTTCTCGTCGAGGGTCGTTTCAAGATTCAGGTTGTGTTCGTGTTGATCCATAAGTTATTGAGTCCTTCTGATGGAATTGACCGCGTCAGCCGACGCCCGTTCCCCGCTGCCGCACGGCTTCGTAGAGCAGAATCGCCGCGGCGTTGCTGGCGTTGAGCGACTGAATGCGCCCCCTGAGCGGGATGCTCACGAGAAAGTCGCAGTTCTCGCGCACGAGGCGGCCCATGCCGTCGCCCTCGCTGCCGATGACGATCGCGGCGGGCCCCTTCAGGTCGGCGTCGTAAAGCGTTTTGTCGCCGTCGGCGGCGGTGCCGAAGATCCACACACCCGCCTTTTGCAGCTCCTTGAGCGTTGCGGGCAGGTTCGCCACCCGCGCCACGGGCAGCCAGCTCGCCGCGCCCGCGCTGGTCTTGCCCACAATGGCGGTCAGCCCGGCGCTGCGGCGCTTGGGAATGATGACGCCGTGCGCTCCCGCGCATTCCGCGGTACGGATGATCGCGCCGAGGTTGTGTGGGTCGCTGATCTCATCGCAGACGATCAGCAGCGGCGGCTCGTTCTTCTCCCGCGCGGCGGCGAGAATATCCTCCACCGTGGCGTACTCCCGCACGGCGGAGAGGGCGATCACGCCCTGATGCGCCTTGGTACGGCTCATGAAGTCCAGCTTGCGGCGGTCCGCCTCGACCACCACCACGCCCGCGGCGCGGGCGGTGGAGGCGATGTGACCGAGCGTCTTGTCGGTCTCGCCCCTGGCGAGATAAATCTTGTCGATGGCTGTCCCGGCGCGCAGCGCCTCGATGACCGCGTTGCGACCTTCGATCAAGCCGTCCTCCGGGCCAGGAGCCGCCGCTTTGCGGTCTGTGCGCTCGTTGCGGCTCGTGTCAGCGTCTTCGTATCCGGCGGACTCCCGGCGCTCGTCGGCTTCGCGGCGGGATTTCTTATTGTATGGCATATCAAGGTTCCTTTCGGACAAATTTCTACATTTATAGTCTAGCACAAAATCCGGGGAAGATAAAGGGGGAATCGCCGTAAAAATTCACCGAAAATTCATAGGCGCTCCCTTGTGAAAGCAAACTTGTTGTGTTAAGATAGGCGTCATCGTGAAACAATAGCGCCGTAAGGCGTGAAAGGTGGGCAAAACCTGTGGACAACAACAACCAGAACCGGGACGACAAGAACCGCGGCAGCTCGACCAGGGGCGTGATTTCCCTGGTCATCTGGGCGCTGGTACTGACGTTCGGCTTCAATTACATCAGCTCCATGATGACCCAGCAGCGCGAGGCGGCGTCCTCCCATGAGATCGCCTACAGCGAATTGCAGGAGCTGGTGCGCGGCGGGAAGATCGACTCCGTGGAGATCAAAAACGGCGTCTACACCATCACGCCGGTGGAGGGCTATGTCTACACCGACGCCGAAGGCAAGGCGTATGACGAGAACTACACGCTCTTCACCACTATCATCGTCGAGGGCGAGGCGGATATGCTGCGCCTGTTCGACGAGTACAGCGTGAGCCACACCGCGCCATACGAGCCGCCGGTGTCGATGTTCACGCAGATCATGCTGACCTATATCCTGCCCACGGCCATCATGGTGGCGCTGCTCATGCTGATGATGCGCCTCATGACCCGCAAGGGCGGCTTCGGCGGCATTGGCGGCATCGGCTCCGTCGGCAAGGCGAACGCCAAGGTCTACATGGAGCGCAAGACCGGCGTCACCTTCGCGGATGTGGCGGGGCAGGACGAGGCGAAGGAGTCGCTCCTCGAGATCATCGACTTTTTGCACAACCCCGAAAAGTACACCGCCATCGGCGCGAAAATCCCCAAGGGCGCGCTGCTGGTCGGCTCCCCCGGCACCGGCAAGACGCTGCTCGCCAAGGCTGTCGCCGGTGAGGCGAACGTGCCGTTCTTCTCCATCTCCGGCTCCGACTTTGTCGAGATGTTCGTCGGCGTGGGCGCGAGCCGCGTCCGTGACCTGTTCTCCGAGGCGGCGAAGGTCGCGCCGTGCATCATCTTCATCGACGAGATCGACACCATCGGCAAATCCCGCGACGGCGGGCGCTACAGCGGCGGCAACGACGAGCGTGAGCAGACGCTCAATCAGCTCCTCGCCGAGATGGACGGCTTCGACCCCACCAAGGGCGTCATCGTCCTCGCCGCCACCAACCGTCCTGAGGTGCTCGACAAGGCGCTGCTGCGCCCCGGACGCTTCGACCGGCGCATTACCATCGACAAGCCCAACCTCGCGGGCAGACTGGAAACCCTCAAGGTACACACCCGCAACATCAAGCTCGCCGAGGACGTGGACCTCAAAAAGGTCGCCCTCGCCACCGCCGGCACGGTCGGCGCGGACCTCGCGAACCTCGCCAACGAAGCGGCGCTGCGCGCCGTGCGCAAGGGCCGCAAGCTCGTGACGCAGGAGGATATGCTCGCGGCGTTTGAGTTCGTCATCGCCGGCAGCGAGAAGAAAAACAGCGTCCTCACCGAGATGGAGAAGAAGCTGGTCGCCTATCATGAGGTCGGTCACGCGATGGTCGCTTACAAGCAGAAGAACGCCGAGCCGGTGCAGAAGATCACCATTGTTCCCCACACCGAGGGCAGCCTCGGCTACACGCTGCTCATGCCGGAGGAGGACAAGACCAATCTCCGCACCCGCGAGGAGCTGCTCGCGAAGATCGCCGTCTCCATGGGCGGTCGCGCCGCGGAGGAGGTCGTCATGCACACGATGACCAACGGCGCGTCGCAGGACATTCAGGAGGCGACGGGCATTGCCCGCAACATGGTCGCCATGTACGGCATGAGCGACGAGTTCGGCATGATGGCGCTCGGCAGCCTGCGCAACCAGTACCTCGACGGCGGCTACGGGCTTGACTGCGCGCAGGACACCGCCGCGGTGATGGACAAAGAGGTCAAGCGCATTCTGGAGGAGTGCTACCGCGAGGCGGTCAAGGTCATCGAGGAAAACCGCGCAGACATGGACAAGGTGGTGGAGTACCTGCTCGAAAAGGAGACCATCACCGGCGGCGAGATGGTGGCAATCATCGAGGGCCGCGACCCTGAGAGCGTGGAGGAGGCGTACGCCTCCACCCGGAAGCTGGAGGAAGGTTCCCTCGACACGGTGGAGCCGCGGGCAAAGTACGTCTCGATCATCAGCGAGAAGATCGAGCCGCCCCAGGCGCAGGAGTCCCATGTGGACGTGACCATCTCCGCCGACGCGGAGGAGCGCTCCGCGGCGGAAGCGACGGTTCCCGCCGAAGCAGAGAACGCGACGGAGCAGCTGACGTTCGATATGGACAAAACGGACAATTCCAGAGCATCGAATGACGAGAAATCGGGAAATGAATGAGATTTTCTTGTGCAAATCCGCCAAAAATGCGGGCGCGTTTTTTGGAAATTGTGCAGCTTGGCACTTGATTTTCCGGGAGCGTCAAGCTACAATATCGCTGAATCCCCTGAAATCACTGCATTTTGCATATTTTGATGAAAATACTTTGGAGGAAAAAGAACATGGCTGATAAGATGAAGAAGACCGTTGAAGAGGTCAAGAAGGACGCCGCCAAGGCTGTCGAGGACGTCAAGGCTGAGACCGCGAAGGTCGTCGAGGATGTGAAGGAAGAGGTCAAGCCCACCGTCGAGAAGGCGAAGGAGGCGACCGAGAAGGCGGTCAAGGCGACCCGCAAGACCGCCGCCAAGGCGACGGAGAAGGTCAAGAAGACCGCCGCCAAGGCTGTCGGCGCCGAGGTTTCTCCGGTGGTTTACGTCCAGTATCAGGGCGAGGAAGAGAAGATCGAGGATCTGGTTGCCTCCGCGAAGGCAGCGTTTGCCGCCGAGCACGCCCGCACCAAGGTCACCGAGCTCAAGCTCTATATCAAGCCGGAAGAGCGCGCCGCTTACTACGTCGTGAACGAGAAGTTCGCCGGCCGCGTCGATTTCTGATACAACAGGCAAAAAGAGTCCGAAAGCCAAACGGCTTTCGGACTCTTTTTATTTCCGTGTGACGATATCCAGCTGATCCATGGTGCGTGGGAGGGCGTAGGGGTTCAGATACTCGTTCACCAGCTCCAGCGTCGCCTCAGGGTTGAGATACATGTAGGGGTTGTGCCATTCGCAGGGCATGGACATCATGTGCAGGTTCTCCAGATCGAAGCCCACCGCCCGCGTGGCGAACCACGCCATGTTGGACGCGCTGAGGTTGGTGTCCAGATTCTCCTGCGCGATGCGGATGTATTCTTCCACCTTGCCGGGGTTCGCCAGCACCTTCTTGAACACCTCGGTCAGCACGCCGCGCTGGGTCTCCTGCCGCCCCTCGTCGCCGTAGCCGCTGCCGTCGTTGTTCTGGCGGAAGCGGCACACCTCCAGCGCCTGCTGGCCCGTCAGGTGCCGCATCCCTCTGGCATAGTGGATGGAAAGGTTCTGCTCCGGGTCGTCGTAATTCATGTAGCAGGGGACGTTGAAGTCCACCCCGTCCACCGCGTCCACCAGCCGCACAAAGCCGCGGATGTTCACACGCAGGTAGTAGTCCACCGGTACGCCGAAGGTCTTGCCGACCTCCTCAATGAGACCGTCCATGCCGTTGTAGGCGTAGGCGGCGTTGATCTTCTTGAGCTTGCGCTGCACGTCCACGCGGGTGTCGCGGGCGATGGAGGCGACGCCGACGGTCTGCTTGTCCGCGTCGTAGGTGGCGAGCATCAGGCTGTCGGTGTTGCCGCCGCCCTTGTCCATGCCGACCAGCAGGAACGTCCAGCAGTTCTCCCGGCGGGTGTAGGGGCCGTCCGGCTCCGCCTGCGGCAGGTCGTGCGCGACCGCGGTGGCGGGCAGCCCGACGGGTTCGGCGGGAACCGGCGCGTCGAGCGGCGTGTTGTCCGCCGTGGCGGGCTTGGGGACGAGAATGTTCCAGACGCCCCAGAGCGAGGCGCAGACGATGGTCAGGATCAGAAGCGAGCGAAACGCCCGCTCGCCCCGCGAATACTTCGACTTTTTCTTTGTTTTGTTCACGATCAATATCCCTTGCTGTGTTTTTTTGTATGATAGACGCATGCGAAGCGGAAAAAGTTCCGCGCTTATTTGAAATAGAGTACCAGCAGATCGACCACCGCGCCGTAGCTGCGCATGCCCAGCTCGTCGCCGTAGCTTTTGAGCATGGCGTCGTATGCCTTGCCGCTGGCGTCCGCCACCTTGCCCTCGTACCGCGCCCAGTAGTCGTTGGCGGCGCGGAGGTCCGCCTCGACGGCGGGGCTGAGGTTGGCGCGAATCTCGTACCAGTCCTCCGGCGACGCGGTGTAGAGCGCGTTGGAGAGGTGGATGTAGCCCGTCAGCCAACCGGAGTATTGATACGCCGGATCGTCGGAGCGGATCGCCGCGAGCGCGCCGAGGAAGTTGCACTGCTGCTCGCTGGCGATGCCGCGGCGATGCGCCAGCTCATGAGCGACGGTGAAGGGGAACGTGGCGGCGGGGAAATCCATGTTGAGGTTGGATTCGCCGGTGAAGGGGAAGTAGAGGCCGGTCACGTTCATGGCGCTCATCACGCGGGAGAAGAAGATGGGCTTCGGCGTCGGATCAACGGGAATGCGGAGGAACGGGAACTCGTCGTATAGATTCTCGTAGAGCGACGGCGCGAGCGCCATGGACTCCGCGCGGGGCACGGCGTACACGCCGCTCCCGTCCCGCGCCACGGCGTCCGCGTGGGCGTTCGCCTGCCGCGCGAAAAGCTTCGTCACCGTGACCAGGTCGTCCACCGCGACGGGCTGCGGGCGCAGACCGCTTTTATCGCAAAAGTCGTCGGCATAGAAGTTGACGCCCCAGAGCAGGCAGAACGCCGCGTAGAGGCTCAGCAGCAGGTCCAGCAGGAACAGGCAGCGGCGGTACGCCGCCTCCCGCTTGTACTCCGCCCGCGCGACGACCACAACGGTCGAGACGAGCCAGACGGCGAGGAAGATCACCGCGGCGGCGTAGCACAGCTCCGCGCCGGAGACCGGCACCAGCGCCCATGCCCGCCCCAGCGCCCGCTCGACGGGCATGGAGACGCGCTCGGAGAGCGCGTTCATCACGCCGCGCAGCGGTCGCAGCAGGAAGAACAGACCCAGCGCCGCGAGATCGGCAAGCAGCCAGAGGTGCAGCCTTTTGAAGTATCGGAGAAAATTCCGCATGGCTCACGCCTTTCCGGCGAGGCGGAGGGCAATGTCGAGGATCGCGTCCGCGTCGTCGTCCTTGGACTGGAGGGGCAGCTCCGCCGCGCCGTCCTTCGTGAGGACGGTGATGACGTTGGTGTCCGTGCCGAAGCCGGCGCCCGCGACCTTCAGGTTGTTGGCGCAGATCATATCGAGATGCTTTTTCTCCAGCTTTTTGCGGCTGTTTTCCAGCATGTCCCGCGTCTCCATGGAGAAGCCGCAGAGGATTTGCCCGTCCCGGCGATGGTCGCCGAGGTATTGCAGGATATCCCGCGTGCGCCTGAGGGGGATGGACAGCTCGCCGTCGGATTTCTTCACCTTGTCCTCCGCTACGTCCGCGGGCGTGTAATCCGCCACGGCGGCTGCCTTGAAGATGAAATCCATCTCCGCGGCGCGGCTTGTCACCGCGTCGAACATGTCCTGCGCCGTGGTGACGTTCACCACGTCTACGAACGGCGGCGGCTCCACCGCCAGCGGTCCGGCGACGAGCTTCACGTCCGCGCCGCGGAGCATCGCCTGCTTCGCGAGGGCGCAGCCCATCTTGCCGGTGGAGCGGTTGGTGAGATACCGCACCGGGTCCAGCGGCTCCCGCGTGGGCCCTGCGGTGACGAGGACGCGCCTGCCCGCGAGGTCGTGGGGCTTCGCCAGTACGCGGAGTATGTGCCAGAGCAGCGTTTCCGGCTCCGGCAGCTTGCCCGCGCCCACGTCGCCGCAGGCGAGACGCCCCGACGCGGGGGCGATGACCTCCCAGCCGTAACGGCGCAGGGTCTCCAGGTTATCCTGCGTGACGGGGTTTTCGAACATGTTGGTGTTCATCGCCGGCGCGATGAGCTTCGGGCAGCGGCAGGCGAGCACTGTGGTGGTGAGCATGTCGTCCGCGATGCCGTGGGCGAGCTTCGCGCAGACGTTCGCCGTGGCGGGCGCGATCATCACAAGGTCGCTGCGCCGGGCGAGAGAGATGTGCTCCACCTGATGTACGAAATTGCGGTCGAAGGTGTCCACCGACACGCGGTTGCCGGTGAGCTGCTCGAACGTGAGCGGCGCGATGAACTTCGTCGCATGCTCGGTCATCACGACCTCCACCGACGCGTGCTGCTTCACCAGCGCGGACGCGAGCGCCGCGGCTTTATAGGCGGCAATGCCGCCGGTGACGCCGAGCAAGACGGTTTTTCCTGTCAGCATGGGGGACGCCTCCTGTCTGTTGAGATACAGCTTTGCTATTATATAATGATCCGATTCATTTGTAAAGCGCACCAAATCACGAAAAAAGGCTTGCAATCACAGCACTTTATCGCTATAATGCACTTCGGTTTCCGAACGTGGGACAACGGCACCGTATCAGACTGAACGGCAGCCGGACAGACGCCCCGCTGTCGAGAGACTATCCAAAATACGCGCCGCAGCATCCGCGCGGCAGCAGGAGGTAACTGAATATGAACAACAAGACGAACGTGCGCGCGCTGACGATCCTTGCGCTGATGACCGCGCTGGTGGTCATCTTCTCCTTCACGCCCATCGGCAGCATCCCCATCGGGCCGCTGGTCATCACGCTCAACACCATCCCCGTCGCCATCGCGGCGATCGCGCTGGGACCCAAGGGCGGTCTCATCATGGGCAGCGTGTTCGGGCTTTTGAGCTTTCTCCAGTGCCTCGGTATCGGAGTGCCGAGCGGCATGGGCGCGATGCTGTTCAGCATTTCGCCGTTCCTCGCATTTGTCCAGCGGTTCGTGCCGCGGGCGCTGGACGGCTTTCTGGTGGGCGTTATTTTCCGCGCCTGTGAGAAGAAGCTGGGCAAATGGGCGTGCTTCATCGCGGGCTTCTGCACGGCGTTTCTCAACACCGCGTTCTTCATGTCCGCGCTGGTGCTGCTCTTCGGACACACCGAGTATGTGCAAAATCTGATGAACGGTCGCGACGTGCTGGCGTTCATCGTGGGCTTTGTCGGCGTCAACGCCGTGGTGGAGATGGTCTCCTCCACGCTCATCGCGGGTTTCGTCGGCACGGCGCTCTATCAGGCGAAGATCCTGCCCCTGGAGAAAAAATAAGAGAGGGAGACCGACTATGCTCCTTGCCATTGACATCGGCAACACCCATATTGTGATCGGCTGCATCGAGAACGACAAGATCGTCTGCGAGGCTCGCATCGCCACGGACAAGACCCGCACCTCCGACCAGTACGGCGTGGAGATCAAGTCCATGATCGAGGCGTTCGGCTGCCGCATCGACGACGTGGAGGACTGCATCATCTCGTCCGTCGTGCCGCCGGTGTTCAACGCGGTGCGCAGCGGCGTGTACAAGATCACCGAGCGCAAGCCCATGGTCGTCGGGCACGGTCTCAAGACCGGGCTTGACATCCGCATGGACAACCCGTCCCAGGTGGGCAGCGACCGCATCGTGATCGCCGTCGCGGCGCTTGCCAGACGCGAGCCGCCGCTGATCCTCATCGACATGGGTACCGCCACCACGGTGGAGGTCATCGAGCCAAGAAATAAGTACCTCGGCGGCGTTATCATGCCCGGCGCGCGGGTGTCGCTCGACGCGCTGACCAATTCCACCGCCCAGCTGCCCGGCATCAACCTCGACCGTCCGGGGAAGATCATCGCCAAGAACACGGTCGATTCCATGCGCAGCGGCATCATGTACGGCACCGCCGCCATGCTTGACGGCGTCATCGAACGCATGGAGGAGGAGCTGGGGCATCCGTCCACCATCGTCGCCACCGGCGGCGTCGCGCCCTACGTCATCCCGCTGTGCAAGCACAAGATCGCGCTGGAGCGCGACCTGCTGCTGCGGGGTCTGAACGTGATCTACAAGATGAATAAGAGCTGAAAAAACTCCGAAGCTTACGCTTCGGAGTTTTTGTTGTCCGGGATTGCTTCCAGCTGGTCGATGCCGTTGTTGCTGCGGAACGGTTCGTCGGAGGTAATGCCCCTCGATCTCAGGCGATCGCCGCTGAAGTGGTTGACCGCGGCGTAGAAGCAGGCGAACACCGGCACGCCGAGGAACATGCCCAGCACGCCGAAGAAGCCGCCGCCGATGAGGATCGCCACGATGACCCAGAAGCTTGGCAGCTGCGTGGAGTTGCCGAGGATTTTCGGACCGATGATGTTGCCGTCAAGCTGCTGGAGCACCAGCACGAAGATGATGAAGTACAGGCATTTGACAGGGCTGACGAGCAAAATGAGGAACGCGCTGGGGATCGCGCCGAGGAACGGACCGAAAAACGGGATGATGTTCGTGATGCCCACGATGACGCTGATGAGCGGCGTGTAGGGCATCTTGAGGAACGAGCAGCCGATGAAGCACAAAATGCCGATGATGAGCGAATCGAGCAGCTTGCCGCGGACGAAGCCGCTGAAGATGTTGTTCGCCGTGCTCGCGGCGCTGAGCGTGCCGCGGTAGTGCTTTTTGCTGACGGTGCAGTAGAGCAACCGGCGCGCGCCGGTGGCGAAGCCCTCCTTGAGCGCCAGCAGGTATACCGACACGATCACGCCCACGAGGAAGTCCTTGAAGAACAGCACCACGCTCAGCACGCCGCTGGTGACGATGCCGATGGTCTGCTGCGCCTGCGGCAGGAACTTGTCGGTGAACCAGCCGCGCACCTCGTCCCAGTATTCGTCAATGGCGGCGGAGACGCGCGGCGCGATCTCCGGGTTATCGTCCAGCAGCTTGGTGACCCAGGCGTAGACCGTGTTGTAGTAACTCTGCATGTTGCCGACCAGGGTGGCGACGCTCTGGTACAGCTGCGGGATCAGGATGCTGACGAGGACGTATACCGCGAGAAACACCACCGCCCACGTCAGCAGGATGCTGACAGCACGCACCAGACCGCGTTTGCTCTTTTCCCCAAAGAGCTTGAACTGCATCCGGTCAAAGCTGTTGACCAGCGGCGTGAGCAGGTACGCCATCGCCGCGCCATAGATCACGGGCATGAGCGCCTTGGCAAACTTGCCCAGCAGCGAGAGCAGCACACCGTGGCGAAAGACCGTGTCGTAGAAGACCATCAGGGCGCAGATCGTCAGAAACGCGGTCAGCCCCCAGCGGAAATAATGTTTTTTCTCCATCGTTTTCGTTCCTTTGGCAGAAAGAATTATCAGATTTGTTTATCCTATTCCTTTTTGGCAAGAATTGCAACAGCGAGTTTTCTGTGATACAATGAGAAAAAAGCATGGAGGCACATATATGAGCAAAAAACTCCTTTTTATCGTCAATCCGCGGGCGGGCAGGAACAAATCCCGCGCCCCGCTGTTCGACGCCGCGGCGATCTATTCCGAGGCGGGCTACCTCGTCAACATCCGCATCACCCGCCGGCGCGCCGAGGCGACGCGCCTTGCTGAGAAGCTGGGCGCGGATTACGACCTTGTGGTCTGCCACGGGGGCGACGGTACCCTGAACGAGACCGTCAACGGCATCATGAAGCTGCCCGCGGCGTCCCGCCCGCAGGTGAGCTATCTGCCCGGCGGCAGCACCAACGATTTCGCCGCCAGCCTCAGCATCTCCAACGAGCCGGCTGTCGCCGCGCAGAGCGCCATGCGCCTGCATCCGCGCAAGCTGGACGTGGGTCGGTTCGGACGGCGGTTCTTCGTCTACGTCGCCTCCTTCGGCGCGTTCACCAAGGCGAGCTACAGCGTCCCGCAGGACGTGAAGAACGTGTTCGGGCATTTTGCCTACATTTTGGAGGGCGTCCGCGACCTCGACACCCTGCACCCCTACCGGATGAAGCTCACCGCCGACGGCGAGGTGTTCGACGGGGAGTATCTGTTCGGCGCCATCAGCAACTCCACGTCCATCGCCGGCATGATGAAGCTCTCGCCCGAAGACGTGAGCTTCAACGACGGCGAGTTCGAGCTGCTGCTGGTGCCGGTACCCAAGACGCCCGCGGCGCTGCAAGCGCTCACCCGCGCGCTGATGTATCAGGAGTACAGCGAGGGGGAGGGGCTGATCTTCCGCCACGTCCGGCATGTGGTGGCGGAGACGGAGGAGAACATTCCCTGGACGCTGGACGGCGAATTCGTCCCCGGCGCGCCGAAGATCGACATTTCCATTGAGGAGGGCGGCGTGGAGATGCTGCTGTGAGACGTTCACGTTTGTAGGTTTTCAACAAAAAACAGCCTCTATTTTTGTTGTTGTATTAGTTCGATTTTTATTATATAATTCATCCGTTGAGCGAATTTCCCCAAACAGGGGAATCACAGGTAAAGGAGAACAAACCTTATGAGTGCTAAAGACGTACGCAATATCGTGCTGCTGGGTCACGGCGGCAGCGGCAAGACCAGGCTCGCGGAGAACATGCTGGCAATGACCGGCGCGCCCGCCGTGCTCGATTACGACGCGGAAGAGAAGAAGCGCGGCATTTCCATCTCCCTCGCCACTGCGCCTGCTACCTATAAAAATGTCAAGATCAACATTCTCGACGCCCCCGGCAACTTCGACTTCGCCGGCGAGGCGCTCTCCGGCATCCGCGCCGCCGAGTGCGCGGTGCTGGTCTGCGGCGCGAAGGACGGCTTGAGCGTCGGCGCCGAGCGCGCGTGGAAGATGCTGGGCAAGAAGCCCCGCATGATCTTCATTAACCGCACCGATGAGGACAACAGCAACTATCAGACCTGCTTCGACGCGCTCAAGGCGAAGTTCGGCACCGCCGTCGCGCCCATCGTCGCCCCCGTTATGGACGGCGCGGGTCACGTCACCGAGATCGTCGACCTGCTGCACAACAAGGCGTATGAGGTCAAGGGCGGCAAGGCTGCTGCCTGCGCCATTCCCGCCAGCGTCAAGGACGAGGTCGAGACGCTGCGCGCGGAGCTGATGGAAGCCGCCGCCGGCGCTGACGAGGAACTGATGGAGAAGTTCTTCGAGACCATGGAGCTTTCCAACGAGGAGATCGCCAAGGGTCTCAAGCTCGGCGTCCACGACGGCAGCGTCGCGCCCGTCCTGTGCGGCAGCGCCGCCACCGGCCTCGGCGTGGAGATGCTGCTTGAGTGCGTGCTCGACCTCGTGCCCATCGCCACTGATATGCCCGCCGAAGCCGCCAAGACCGAGGGCGGCGACGATGTGGAGGTCAAGTTCGACGAGTCCGGCGCAACCGCCGCGATCGTGTTCAAGACCATCTCCGACCAGTACGGCAAGTACAGCCTGGTCAAGGTCGTGCGCGGCAAGATCACCGGCGACATGTCCCTCTACAATCCCACCACGGGCAACACTGAGAAGCTTGGCCGCCTGTACACCATCAAGGGTCAGAAGAACGAGGAAGTCAAGGAGATCTGCTGCGGCGATATCGGCGCCATCGCCAAGATGGACCGCGTCAAGACCAACTCACCCTCTGCGATCCCAAGAACATCGTGGTGCTCCCGAAGATTGCCTTCGCCGAGCCATGCTACTCCCGCGCCATCGCACCCAAGACCCGCGGTCAGGAGGATAAGCTGGGCACCGGTCTCAACCGCCTCAACGAGGAGGACCCGACGTTCAGCGTTCTCAACAACGCCGAGACGCACCAGATCGTCGTCTCCGGCGCCGGCGACATCCAAATCGACGTGCTGGTGAGCAAGCTCAAAGCCCGCTTCGGCGTCGACACCGAGCTGGATACCCCGCGCGTCGCCTACCGTGAGCGCATCCGCAAGACCGTCCAGAAGCAGGGCCGCCACAAGAAGCAGACCGGCGGCAGCGGCCAGTTCGGCGACGTCTGGGTTCGTTTCGAGCCGAACGAGGAGAGCGAGGAAATGGTGTTCGCCGAGGAGGTCTTCGGCGGCAGCGTGCCCAAGAACTTCTTCCCCGCGGTTGAGAAGGGTCTGCGCGAGGCGTGCGTCCACGGTCCGCTCGCCGGCTATCCGGTCGTGAACTTGAAGGCGGTTCTGTACGACGGCTCCTACCACCCCGTCGACTCCTCCGAAATCGCGTTCAAGACCGCCGCGAACCTCGCCTATAAGGCGGCGATGCCTGAGGCGTCCCCGGTTCTGCTGGAGCCGGTGTGCGAGCTGAAGGTCACCGTGCCCGATCAGTACATGGGCGATATCCTCGGCGACCTCAACAAGCGCCGCGGTCGCGTCATGGGCATGAATCCCACCGGCGACGGCGAGCAGGTCATCGAGGCAGAGTGCCCTGAGGCGGAGCTGATGAGCTACGCCATCGACCTGCGCTCCATGACCCAGTCCCGCGGCAGCTTCGTGATGCACTTCGTGCGCTACGAGCAGTGCCCCGCCGACGCGCAGGAGAAAGCCATCGCCGCCGCGAAGGCGATGCAGGACGGCGAATAATGATGATCCGCAGGAACGCCCCCACAGGGGGCGTTCCATTTTGGAACCTTGGCTGAATCAATTGACAACAGAATAACGAGGTATTACAATAAAGGAGACCTGAAAAAGGCTCGGATGAATTATTTTTGCCGGGTTTTTCGGGTGAATTTTAGAAAGAAGGTATTTCAAAATGGCTGGTACTATTGCTCAGTTCCGTGCGCTGCTGAAGAACAATCCTGAAACCGCGGCGGTCCTCCTTCCCTCCTCCCGCTATGAGATCGTCATGGATCTGAACGGAGACGGCAAGGCTGACTTCGCGTTCATCGATTCCAAGTGCGACTTCACCGGCAACGGCAACCTCGACACCTTTGCCATCGACATCGGCAAGGACGGCGAGTTCGATCTCTATCTCAGAGATTCTGACGCCAACTTCGTCCCCGACGAGATCTTCTATGTGGAAGATGGCAAGCAGGGCGCCGGCGTCAAGAGCGGCGCTGAGTATCATGACATCATCGAGAAGGCGCTCAAGGCTCCCTGCGACAAGTTCGCCGCTGACATGACCGCGTTTGCCACGGGCAAGGCGGACGGCGCTGCCTGCCTCGCCGCTCTCAAGGGCTATGTTGACTCTGTTCTGGCGGAGCTGGCGAAGCTCGCTTGATTCTTCTTTCTCATTAATAAACAGGCTGCGGTTTTACCGCAGCCTGTTTTGCTTTGCCGGAAAGAAAAAAGACCGCCGAACGGCGGTCTTTTGATTGCCAATTACTCGGTGACGAACGGCAGCAGAGCGATCTGACGCGCGCGCTTGATGGCGGTGGTCAGCTGGCGCTGATGCATGGCGCAGGTACCGGTGGTGCGGCGGGGCAGGATCTTGGAGCGCTCCGAAATGTAACGGCGCAGCTTCGCAGCATCCTTGTAGTCGATCTGCTCGCACTTGTCGACGCAGAACTGGCAGACCTTCCTGCGCTTGTGGTTGGGACCGCCGGCACGGGGGGCTCTGTTTTCACGTTCCATAGCCATGAGGGTGTTCCTCCTTTTTTTATTATTGAAGAAACCGGGTCAAAAGCGGTTCCGCTTTTCGGCTTCTTAGAAGGGCAGTTCGCCGTCCTCTTCGATTTCGGCGAAGCTGCCGCCGCCCGCGGGGGCGGTATAGCTCTCGGCGGGGGAGCTATAGCTCTGACCGCCGTAAGACGGGGCGCTGTAGTCGCCCTGGTTGTCGCGCTTGGAGTCGCCGAAGTAGACGTTGCTCGCCTGAATCTCCCACGACACGCGGTTCTGACCGTTCTTGTCCTGCCACTTGCGGGACTGGAGCGAGCCTTCCACCACGATCATGCGACCCTTGGTGAAGTACTTGCTGATGAACTCGGCAGTGCTGCGCCACGCGACGACATCAATGAAATCCGTCTGCTTTTCCTGCGCGTCGCGGGACTGGAAATCGCGATCCACGGCGACCGAAATCGACGTGACGGCGATGCCGCTCTGCGTGCGGCGCAACTCCGGGTCGCGGGTCAGACGTCCCATGATGACGATGTGATTGAGCATGTGACGTTTCCTCCCTTACTCGTCCTTGCAGACGATCATGGAGCGGATGATACCGTCGGTAATGCGCAGAATACGATCCAGCTCTTTGGGGAACTCGGGCCCGCTGGTGAACGAGATCAGGACATAGTGACCTTCCGTGATGTAGTTGATCGCGTACGCCAGCTTGCGCTGACCCCAATCATCCACCACGACCTCGCTCGCGTTCTGCTCGACCAGGGTCTTGAACTTCTCGGTCAGCGCCGCAACGCCTTCCTCACCCTGTGCCGGGTCGATGATGAACACGACCTCGTAGTTGGCTGTGACTTTAGCCATGTGTTGCACCTCCTTTTGGACTTTGGCCCACTTGAAAAAAGTGAGCAAGGATAGCTTGCCAAAATGAACAAGCCCTATTATTATATAAAAAGAAATCCCGTTGTCAAGGGGAATTTTCTGTTAGCATGTTTCGGAGGAACACAAAATGTTGTATTTTGCCAGCGATTATCAGGAGAGCGCCTGTGAACCGATCTTGCGCCGCCTGCTGGAAACGGCGGGGGAGCACCTCACCGCCTACGGCTCGGACCGGTTTTGCGCGAGCGCACAGGAGAAAATCCGCCTTGCCTGCGACGCGCCGAAGGCGGAGGTGCGCTTTCTCACCGGCGGGACGCAGACCAATCAGGTCGCCATTGATTCCCTGCTCAAGCCGTGGGAGGGCGTGGTGGCGGTGGAGTCCGGCCACGTCGCCGCTCACGAGGCGGGGGCGATCGAGTGGAGCGGTCACAAGGTGCTGACTCTGCCTGCCCACGACGGCAAGGCGGACGCGAACGACCTGCGCGCCATGCTGGAGCGCTGGCGCGGCGACGCCAACCGCGAGCACATCGTCGAGCCGGGGATGCTCTACATCTCGCATCCCACCGAGGACGGCACGCTGTACACCAGGGCGGAGCTTGCGGCGCTCTCCGAGGTCTGCCGCGCCTACGGCATCCCGCTTTATGTGGACGGCGCGCGGCTCGCCTACGGTCTCGCGGCGTATGGCGCGGACGTGACCTTGCCGGTGCTGGCGCGGTACGCCGACGCGTTCTACATCGGCGGGACGAAGTGCGGCGCGCTCATCGGCGAGGCGCTGGTGTTCCCGAACGGCAATCTGCCGGAGCGTTTCCTCTCCCGCGTCAAGCAGCACGGCGCGCTGCTGGCGAAGGGCTGGGCGTCGGGCTTGCAGTTCGACGTGCTGTTCACCGACGGGCTTTATGAGCGCCTCGGCGCCCACGCCATTGAGATGGCGGAAAGGCTCAAGGCGGGGCTGATCGCCAGGGGCTGCGAGCTGTTCCGCGACTCCCCGACCAACCAGCAATTCATCGTCGCGGACGACGCGCTGCTGCAAAAGCTGGACGGCGAGGTCGCCTACGGCTTCTGGGAAAACCTGCCCGACGGGCGCACCGCCATCCGCTTCGCCACCAACTGGGCGACCAGACCGGAGGACGTTGACGCGCTTCTTGCATTTCTGTAAAAAAGTCCCGTTTTGCAAGAAGAAAATCTTGCATGTTGCGCCGCAATACCCTATAATATTAAGGTCATAGAAAACGAACCACCAGACAATTTGATTCGGAGGAGAAAGTATGAGCAAAAAGTATTGCTACCTGTTCACCGAAGGCAACGCCAACATGCGTGAGCTGCTGGGCGGCAAGGGCGCGAACCTCGCCGAGATGACCAACATCGGTCTGCCCGTCCCCCAGGGCTTCACCATCACGACGGAAGCCTGCACCCAGTACTACGAGGACGGTCGCAAGATCAACGACGACATCATGGCGGAGATCATGGAATACGTCGCCAAGATGGAGAAGATCAACGGCAAGAAGTTCGGCGATAAGAAGAACCCGCTGCTCGTCTCGGTCAGATCGGGCGCCCGCGCCTCGATGCCCGGCATGATGGACACCATCCTCAACCTCGGCCTGAACGACGACGTCGTCAAGGCGATGATCGAGGCGAACCCCACGCCGGAGTTTGAGCGCTTTGTTTACGACTCCTATCGCCGCTTCATCCAGATGTTCTCCGACGTCGTCATGGAGGTCGGCAAGAAGTACTTCGAGCAGCTCATCGACCGCATGAAGACCAAGAAGGGCGTCACCTACGACGTCGAGCTGACCGCCGCCGACCTCAAGGAGCTTGCCGAGCAGTTCAAGCAGGAGTACAAGCTCCGCATCGGCGC
>JAFXPO010000023.1 GCA_017527825.1 Oscillospiraceae bacterium | reverse complement strand
GATGAGTCGCAGTCATTCCCGCTCTCGCGGTTTATGGGTTTCCCCTGATTTACAACAAAATCAGCGGTCATGCGCACAAAGGGCGCACTTATCCCGCTGATTACGTACAATCCAACATAACGTGTGCAAGGCGGAAACGCAAGGCTTCCGCAATAGGAGGCACAAAGCCAACTCCCGTACTGGGACGCACATACAATCAATTACAACGTAAAGATACCACAATATCTTGCGGTTATCAATAAGATAAGGCACAAGTTGAGCTTTTGCCAATTATTTGTGGGGAAATGAGGAGATCGGGGCGGCTGCATTCGCATTTTGATGTTGTGAGGGAAATCCTGTACCTTGAAAAACAGCCCTGAACGACACGGCTCATACCTCCATCCGGGAGTTATACGGGAGCGGTCGATAGTGTGCATGAAGCGCGCCGACAGCATAAAGGTCGCATAGCGCAGCCCGTCAATACGCGGTCAGAAGGTGAGCGCAGGAAATGGCCCGGAGTGAGGAGAATTTATGAAATACTACTATTTTATGGGGATATGGGAACAATTAAGGATGAAGGAGGTGCATAACACTGAAAATAGAAAAGAATGCAATTGTCGATATTAGGGGCATTAGAATGCCTGATAGGGCAAGCGCGGTAGAACGAGCAAGACAATTTTTTGAAGAAATAAAGAATCCATATGTTTTTAAGGTGGATGATATTATAGTTCATGTCGAATTTGGCGAAAAGTCTGCGGGAAGCCTCCAATCGCATATCCAGAATTTGTTATCTTCAATGATTTGAAAAGGATTTGTGTTCAGAAGAAAGTGTGATATAATAGGCTTGATGTAAAAGCCTTCGTATCACATGGCAAATTCTTGCCGGAGGTACGAAATGGGACGAAGAAAACCAGGAAAATATGATCTTGCTGAAGAATCTTCTGTAGTTGAAGCAGTAAAATGGCGAGCGGGAGATTACTTTCGCATTTCAAGAGAGGATGGTGATAAAGAGGAGAGCGACAGCATTAAGTCGCAGAAGGAGCTTGCTAAGTTCTTTCATAAAACACACCCTGATATATCTGCTGTAGAAGAATACACTGACGATGGATGGAGCGGAACAAATTTTGAACGTCCCCGCTTTTTAGATATGATAGATGATATCAAAAGGGGACGCATCAACTGCATTATAGTAAAAGACTTGTCCAGATTTGGACGAAATTATATTGAGGTTGGTCGCTATCTTGAGATGATTTTCCCTATGCTCAATGTTCGCTTTATATCCATCAATGACAACATCGATAGTGTTGGCAATCCTGAATCAGTTAATAATGCAATTGTGGCGTTTAAAAACATTATGAATGATGAGTATTGCCGGGATATATCGAATAAAGTCCGCAGTGTTCTCACAAATAAGCGCAAGCAGGGAAAGTTCATTGGGTCGTTTGCCTCTTATGGATACTTGAAGGATGAAAACGATCACAATAAACTGATTGTTGACCCGGACGTTGCCCCAATCATTCAGGACATTTTTCGCTGGTTTCTTTCTGGAATGGGAGTTATCAGCATTGCAAAGAAACTGAATGAGATGGGAGTGCCGAATCCAAGCACATATAAGCGGTTAAAGGGAATGAACTATCAGCACCCTCAGCATGATAAGAATGACACTCTGTGGCCAGATAGTTCTGTTAAACGAATTTTAAAAAACCGCCTTTATGTGGGAGACATGGTACAAGGTAAGAACAAGATTCGAAGCTACAAACTCCAAGTATCGGTGCCGATTCCAGAAGAAGAGTGGATAATTGTCGAGAACACGCATGAAGCAATCATCGATAGAGCGACCTTTGAGCAAGCGCAGGATATCTTTGCCAGAGATTGCCGGAAGCCGCCAAACAAACACCGCTGCTATGTTTTGTCAGGGTTTGTTCGCTGCGCTGATTGCAAGCGCGCAATGAACAGAAAACTGATTTCACAGCCTTATGCGGATTATGGCTACTATGTTTGCTCAACTTTTAAAAAGATGAATCAGGGGGCATGCACAAAACACACAATACGAAGCGATAAGCTGGAAAGAGCTGTGCTTGAAACAATAAAAGCACAAGTTGATCTTGCAGTCTCTCTTGACGAGGTTTTAAACGCTCTTAAGGAAAAAAACGCCACGGCGAAGCACTCAAGGCGATTAGAAGCAGCATTTTCAGAAAAGGAGCAGGAACTAAAAAAAATCAAATTGCTCAAAATAGATCTTTACCCTGACTATAAAAATGGACTAATTGATCGAGACGAATACGATGCGCTGAAGTGCCGTTTTGAAAGCCAAATGGAACGCCTGGAAGAAGAAAAAAAGCATATTCAAGAGGAAATTGCTGCGTATGAGAACGTAATTGAGGAGGAAAACGCCTTTCTTAATTACTTTTTGGCGCATAAGAACATTCAATCCCTCACAAGAGAAGTGGTCGTGGAGCTTATTGAAATGATTTATGTTCATGAGGGAGGGGAAATCACCATAAAGTTCCGGTATCAGGACGAGTACCTGAGATTGATTGACCTGATTAGAGAACAGGGCGGAGAGGTTCCAAGCCTTGAAAGCGCCAGTTGAGCGAAATCCGCGGCTAACACACAGGGGACAGACTTTTTTATGGCCCTAACCAGACACTTTCCCCTGCGGCGTACAACACCCTCTCTGTCCTGTTCCGCGATACACGGACACGACCGGAGGACTACGACCTGATCGTGACTGGCGACCTCGGCAAGCTGGGACACGATATCGTGGTGGACCTGTTTGCTCAGGAGGGCGTGGACATGACGAAGAACTACGACGACTGCGGGCTGTTGCTCTTCGACAGGGAGGGACAGGATATGCACTGCGGCGGCAGCGGCTGCGGCTGCTCCGCCAGCGTGCTGTGCGGTTATCTGCTGCGGGGGATGCGGGAGAAAAAGTGGAATACAATCCTGTTTGCGCCTACGGGTGCGCTGCTCTCGCCCACGTCGTCGTATCAGGGCGAGAGCATTCCGGGCATCTGTCACGCGGTGATTCTGTCCAACGAAAGGGGGAAGGGAGCATGGAGCTGATACGCGCGTTTCTTTGCGGCGGGCTGCTGTGCGCCGTGGGGCAGATCATCATTGACAAAACGCAGCTCACCCCCGCCCGCATCCTGAGCGGATATGTGGTTGCGGGCGTGGCGCTCACAGCGCTGGGCGTCTACGCGCCTGTGGTCGACTGGGGCGGCGCGGGGGCGACGGTTCCGCTGCTGGGCTTTGGCTACACCCTGGCAAACGGCGTGAAAAAGGCGGTGGCGGAGCAGGGATGGCTGGGCGTGATGACCGGCGGGCTGACGGCGACGGCGGGCGGCATCGCCGCCGCGGCGTTCTTTGCCCTGCTGGCGGCGCTGATTTTCAAGGCAGGCGACAAACGAAAATAGCTTTTTCAAAAAAAGCAGCCGAAAGGCTGCTTTTTTGCTTGACAAGACCGTGGGTCGTATGGTATATTATCACTTGCGTTTGAGGAAGACGTGGGCTCAAGACACGGAGAGATGGTCGAGCGGTTGAAGGCACCGGTCTTGAAAACCGGCGATGTGCAAGCATCCGTGGGTTCGAATCCCACTCTCTCCGCCAAACTTCATAGGTCTTTTCATTCGGCTTGCGGAAGTACCCAAGAGGCCGAAGGGGCTCCCCTGCTAAGGGAGTAGGGCGTGTAAAAAGCGCCGCGGAGGTTCAAATCCTCTCTTCCGCGCCAAGAACCCTCCGAAATCACAGGATTTCGGAGGGCTTCTTCTTATCTGCGACACGATGTGACAGCCGCGCGTGAGCGGCGGAAACGGATCTGCGAAATGGCGAAAAAAGAGAAAAAGAAGAAAAAAGGCGAAAAAAAGGAAAAGGTCAAAAAGAGAAAGAAGAAGGAAGAAGAGGACTTTTTCGTTCCCTATGCCGGTTCCGATCAACTCAAGACTACGCTTGCCTATCTGCTGGTGGGGCTTTGCATCATCTTTCTGGTGCTGGCGCTGCATACGATCCGGGTCTATCGCCAGAGCGGCGCGATGAGCATGGGCGGCACCGCGGGCAGTTCCGCCGCTGCGGACAGCGTCCCGCGGAATGACTCCACGCAGACCTCCGGCGGACAGATATGGTACACCATGCCGGACGGTACCTTTGTGCAGGGATAAATAAAAAAGGCGCCGAATTCCGGCGCCTTTTTTGTGTTATAGCCCTTTTTTGCGGAGCATATCCTCCAGAAGCTCCACCGTGCCATCGATGCCAAGCAGCGAACTGTCGATACACAGGTCGTAGCTTTTCGCGTCTCCCCACTCCTTAGAAGAGTAGAAGTTGTAATAGGCGGCGCGATCCTTGTCCTTGCGGCGGATGCGATCCTTCGCCTCGTCCTCACTGATGCCGTTGCGCATCGCCACGCGCTTGATGCGATTTGGAAGCGGCGCGGTGATGAACAGGTTGATGACGTCCGTGCGATCCTTGAGCGCATAGTCCGCGCAGCGCCCGATCAGCACGCACGGTCCCTGATCGGCGAGCTTCTTGATCGTGTCGTAGGTCGCGAGATACACCTGCTGCTCGATGGAGCCTTTGGCGTTGAGGTGACCCATCGAAAACGAGTAGGGATCGAGCGCAATAGAATAGAGGAAACTTTTGGGGCGCTCGTCGAAGGAGTGGAACAGCTCCTCGCACAAACCGCTCTCCTGCGCTGCCTTTTTCAGCAGCAGATCGTCATAATAGGTGATGCCGAGCCGATTTGCCAGCGCCGTGCCGATCTCGCGTCCGCCGCTGCCGTATTGTCTGCCGACTGTGATGACCATACTCATCGCCTCCTGTGAGAGATAGTATAACACGTTTTTTTGACACGCGCAAATAAAAAATCGAGAGACAACCTTCCGCTTCCGGATTTTGCCCTTGCATTCCCGCGGCGCAGCGGGTAAAATGGACTGCGGAAATCATGAGAGGATGATCCCGATGTACCGCAACAATACCAATCAGTTCTTCCGCGTGCTGGCGGGACTGGAACGCGACCCGCAGGTGCGCCGCATGGAGCAGTATACCCAGCACAAGGGCAACCCGACGCTGCGCCACTGCCACAACGTCGCCGTGACCAGCTTTCGCATGGCGCAGCGTCTTGGTTGGCGTATCGACGAGTCGGCGATGGCGCGGGGCGCGCTGCTGCACGATTTCCACCTCTATACGCGGGAAAAGAAGGACTGGAAGCATCTGTTCCGGCATCCGCGTCTGGCACTGCGCAACGCCGAGGCGCTCTTTTCCCTCAGCCAGAAGGAGAAGAATATCATTACGAGCCACATGTGGCCGTTGACGGTGCTCTCGGTGCCGCGTTCCAAGGAGGCGTTCCTTGTGACACTGGCGGACAAGTATTGCGCCGTTTGTGAAATGCGCGGGCGCCGGAACTTCTGAGCGGAACATACGAAAAACGGAGGCGATTTCGCCTCCGTTTTTTTCGTATGGCGCATTGAAAAAATGAATAAAAATGCTACAATATTTCAGATTATTCCAGAATGGAGTGATTGTTATGCGACCCAAGGTGCTGCTGTACCGCCTGGGAAAAGAGACGGAGAAGGGCAAAGTCCTCTGTACCGTCTTGGATGACATGAAGCTGCTGACGCTGCACGTCAAGCCGGAGCAGTTGGGCGAAACGGCGGGGAGACTCGCCTCAACCAACGCCGCCGCGACGGGCGTGCCGCCGGAGAACGTACCGGAGTCGGAATTCATGCTGCTCTGCGGTCTTGGTGACCGGCAGCTCGACCGCCTGCTTGCCGCCATGCGCCGCGCCGGAGTCTCCGTACCCTGTAAGGCGGTGCTGACAGAGTACAACAAAGAATGGCAGCTATGGAAGCTTATGGAAGAGGTGGCGCGGGAACATGAGCTGATGAAAGGTTCACATTGAGTTCACAATCTTTTTAAAACATATCCACATTTTTCGTACAGAAAAGGAATAATATCCCAACAATCCGAACGATGAAAGAAGGTGACATGAAAGTGCCGATCACCGACCGAGGACAAAAATTTCGTCACGAGTGGAAGATTCAGATTTCCGCGTCCGACCGCATCGCGATCCGCCAGCGCATGATGGCGGTGGCGAAGGCGGACAAGCACGCAATCGACGGAAAGTACCTCATCCGAAGCCTGTACTTCGACAACGCCGCGGACAAGGCGCTGCGGGAGAAGATCGACGGCGTCAATCTGCGGGAAAAGTTCCGTATTCGCTATTATAACGGCGATACCAGCGTCATTCATCTGGAAAAGAAAAGCAAGGTCAACGGACTATGCAACAAGGTGAGCGCACCGCTGGGCGCGGATGAGGCGCAGCGCATCGTCGATGGCAGCATCGACTGGATGGCGAATGATGACCGCGCTCTGGTGCGGGAACTGTATGCCAAAATGCGCGCGCAGGGTCTGCGTCCCAAAACCATCGTGGACTATGACCGCGAACCGTTTGTGTTCCGCCCCGGCAACGTCCGGGTCACGCTGGACTACAACATACGCACGGGGCTGAACTGCACGGACCTCCTCGACGTGAATTGTCCAACCGTTTCGGCGGGCGACGCGCCCATCATTTTAGAGGTGAAGTGGGACGCCTACCTGCCCGACATCATCCGCGACGCCGTGCAGCTCGAGGGCTGCCGCGCCGAAGCGTTTTCCAAATACGCACAATGCAGAATCTACGGATAGGTCTTGCCGACCGGGGCAATGTGCGCCATACATCATAAAGAGAGGTAAATAACCATGACTTTCAACGACATTTTCAAATCGAGTTTTCTTGCCAACGTGTCCAGCGTGAGCTATTTTGACATGGCGCTGGCGCTGGTGCTGGCGTTTGTACTGGGACTGTTCATCTTTTTCGTTTACAAAAAGACTTATCAGGGCGTGATGTACTCGTCCAGCTTCGGCGTGACCCTCATTGCCCTGACCATGATCACGACCCTTGTCATTCTGGCGGTCACGTCCAACGTGGTGCTGTCCCTCGGCATGGTGGGCGCACTGTCCATCGTCCGGTTCCGCACCGCCATCAAGGAGCCGCTGGACATCGCGTTCCTGTTCTGGTCGATTGCGGCGGGCATCGTGCTCGCCGCAGGACTTATCCCGCTGGCGGTCTGCGGCAGCCTTATCATCGGCGTGATCCTGCTGCTCTTTGTCAACCGCAAAAGCCACCTCAATCCCTACATCGTCGTGCTCCAGTGCGACAGTGCCGACGCTGAGCGCAAGGCGCTTGCGTATCTTGGCGAGAATACCCAGAAGTGTGTCGTCAAGAGCAAGACCGCCCAGAAGGGTCTCATCGAGGTCAACTGCGAGGTGCGACTCAAGGGCGAGAGCACCGACTTCGTGAACGCGCTCGCCGACATGGATGGCGTCAGCAGCGCTGTTCTCGTCAGCTATAACGGCGATTACATGGGTTAATGCCCTGATAGGTATACTATTATGTCAACCAGTAAGCATTTTGACAAAATCGTCGCGGTGGTACTGGTGTTGGGACTGCTGCTCACCGCCGCGTTCATCAACGGCGAGGCGCTGGGCATCGAAACAATTGTCGACGAGGATGCCGAGCAGTACGAGAGCACGGAATATTTCACCGCCAATGATTTAAACGGCGACTGGGACGCGTCCAACCCCACGGCGACCATCGCTCTGAGCGGCGACAGCGTACAGGTCAGCGGCAACGGCGCGTACTACTACGACGGCAGCGTGGTCATCACCGGCGCGGGGACATATGTTTTTTCGGGCACGCTGGACGACGGCAAGATCGTTGTGGACGCCTATGATTCATCCAAGGTGTTTATCTTGTTGGACGGCGCGGTGCTCTATTGCTCCGACGATGCGTGCCTGCGCGTGGAGAACGCCGAAAAGGTGTTCCTGACGCTGGCGGCGGGCACGGAAAACCGCATGGAGAGCGGTGAAGCCTACTCCGGGACCGCGTTGGACGACAACACCGGCGGCGTCATCTTTGCCCACGACGATCTGACCGTCAACGGCAGCGGCAGCCTGGAGATCGTCGCAAACTACAAGCACGGTATCGACGCCAACGACGACCTCAAAATCACCGGCGGCACCATCACGATCACCTGCCCGGCGGACGGTCTGCACGTCAACGACAGCTTCCGCCTGTGCAACGCGAGCCTCACCATCGCGGCGGGGGACGACGCCATCCATTCCGACACCGACGTCTATCTTGAGAGCGGCACGCTGCTCATCACCGAGTGCTACGAGGGCGTCGAGGCGCCGATCATCGAGGTCGCCGGCGGCGATATCATGATCTATCCCACAGACGACGGCTTCAACGCCAACGGCGGGAGTTCCGGCTTTGGCGATCTTGGCGGCGGTATGGGCGGCGGCATGCGTGGCGGCTTTGACCGCGGCGAGTCGACCGACAGCGAGGACAGCGAATCCACTGGCGAAGCCCCCGACTTCGAAAGCGGCGAGATGCCCGACTTCGGCGAGGTGTTCGAGGATGGTGAGATGCCCACGCCGCCCGATTGGAGCGAATCCGAGGACGGTGAGCGCCCAGAACCGCCCGAACAGTCTGAGGATGGCGAGCAGGCGTCCGAGGAGCGCCCTGAATCCGGTGAAATGCCAGACGGCGAAGCGCCGGACATGAGCGAATCGTCTGACGCGGGCGCGGCGGACAGCGTGGATAGCTATATCCGCATCACCGGCGGCAACATCATGATCATCAACGAAAACGCGCAGGACGCGGACGGTCTCGACTCCAACGGCAGCGTCTATATCGAGGGCGGCACGATCCTCGTGAGCCTCAACGGCAATGGCAGCAACAACGCCATCGACTACGGCAGCGAGAACGGCGGCGTCGCGGAGATCAGCGGCGGCACGATCATCGCCGCGGGTGGTGCGAGCATGGCGGAGAGCTTCGACGCCACATCAACCCAGCCCTCCATCGCGTACACGACCAGCGCAGCGGCGGGGACGACAGTCGCGCTCCGGAACGCGTCCGGTACCGTGCTGCTGACCTGGGACGTTCCGTGCAGCTTCACCTATCTGGTGCTCAGCAGCCCTGACATGACGGTCGGCGAGACCTATACGCTTTCCATCGGCGACGCGGCGGAGGAAGTGACGCTGGAAAGCGTCGTGACGACTCTCGGCTCGTCCTCCGGAATGGGCGGCATGATGGGCTTTGATCGCGGCTCCTTCGGCGGCGACAGCAGTGACGAGAGAGGATTTCCGGGCGGTCGCGGCGGACATGACCGCGGCGGTTGGGGCAGCCAGACGGAGAATTCCACGCAAAATAGCGATTCCGCAGAAAACGCGGGATAACGCAGAACGCCCGCGGCAAATGCCGCGGGCGCTCGTTATTGCTTGCGCATCGGTCATTTATCGATCGACGCAAAAGTACGACACCTCGCCGGTGGCGAGCAGCGCGCCGCTCTCGCCGGTGATGTCCACGCGCACGAGACAGATGGTGCGTCCGCGGTGCAGCACGCGACCGGAGGCGCGAATCACGCCCTCCGCCTGGTTGTGCAGATAATTCATGTGGCTGGACTGGGTGACGTAGGTGCGCCCGTCGCTGTGGGCGGCGTAGCCGGCGGCATTGTCTGCCATGCCCGCCAACAGCCCGCCGTGGACGAAGCCGCGGGGATTCTTGCTTTCGGGGCGGATGTCAAGCTTGAACACCGCATAGTCCGGCTCCACATGCTCGACCTCCAGATGATTGAATGCGGCAAAGGCGTTGCCTCCGGTCAGTTCCTCCGCCTTGCGCGCGGCAATGAGATCAGATTCTGTCATATCGGCTCCTATTTATCGATGCAGGATCGGGGAAAGCGGCTTGTAGATGAGGAAGCACAGCACCACATCCAACAAACCCTTGCAGAAGGTGAACGGCAGGTTGAATGCCACGAGACACTTCATCAGGCTGTCTGCGCCGGGGCGGATCGCCTGATACATGCCGATGATCGCCTCCATCGGCATACCGTACACCACCACATAGGCGGGGTAGACGATGAAGTAGTTGATGGGAACGGACACGAGTGCCATCAGCGCCGCGCCCAGCACCGCGCCGAGCAAAGCGCTCTTGCGGGACTTGCCGCGATGATAGACAAGACCGGCGGTGAAGGCGAATACGCTGCCCAGCAGGAAGTTGCACAGCTCGCCGACGTAGTTGGAGGACGTGCCGTGCAGGATGGAGAACAGCACGTTCTTCGCCAGCGTCACAACTACGCCCCAGATGGGACCGAGGGCGAACGCCGAGAGTAGCTCCGGCAGATCCGACACGTCCAGCTTGATAAACGCGGGAATCAGCGCGGGGATGGGAAACTCGACGTACATGAGGATGAACGCCACCGCCGAGAGCATTCCGGCGACGGCAAGCTTGTGGGTGCGCTCTGCCTGCTTGGCAAAGACTGCGGGTGAGGACATAGAAAAACACTCCTTTACGATTTGCACCGAAAGACAAGCCTTCGGGTGCATGACGCAAAAGAGCGTGACAATACACATCTTCTCTCATCCGGACTATACCGTCGGTGCCGGAATTTCGCCGGCTCATGCGGAAAACCGCTTGCGGACTATACCGCCGGTGGGGAATCACACCCCGCCTCGAAGACTGGTGATTCAGTTCTCGCCTAATACCATACACATACGACACACGTTTGTCAAGAGTAACTTTTGTCGAATCCTGTCGAAATGTTTTCCTTTACATGCAAGAACTTTTGTTCTATAATATCGCTGTTCAAAGGAAGGGGGGCGTGAGCGATAAAAGGGAGACAATCCGCTTGCTGCTTTACGGGGCATCGTCCCGCAAAACTGCCGTGGGGGAACAATGAGAACGATATGCGCGCCCTTGCCCTCAAAGCGTGCATCCGCGCGGCGGTGGAGAGCGCGATCATGGAGGGGACGGAGCACTTTATCTGCGGGATGGCGGAGGGGTGTGACTTCTATTTCTGCGAGATTGTGCTGGAATTAAAGGAGCGCTACCCGCATATCACGCTGGAGGCGGCGATCCCGTGCCCGACGCAGCCGGACGGGTGGAGCGCCGCGCAGCGGGAGCGGTACCGGGAACTTTTGGAGCGCTGCGACTATGAAACCGTGGTTTCGGCGCAGTACAGCCCCGGCTGCATGATGCGGCGCAACCGCTACATGGTGGATCATGCGAGTCTGCTGATCGCGGCGCATGACGGGCTTCCGGGCGGCACGCGCAACACGATCGAATACGCGCTCCGGCGCGGCGTGAGTGTAGTGGATATCCCAATATGAAAAAAGACGGCGTGAGCCGTCTTTTTGCTGTTACAGCGCAATCAGTCCCGCGTCCAGCATCTTCTGGAGCGAGAGCAGCACGCCAAGCTTCGCGTGGGGCCAGGTCAGACCGCCCTGAAAATACACCGCGTACGGTGGACGCACGGGACCGTCAGCGGACAGCTCAATGCTGCTGCCCTGTACAAAAGCGCCCGCCGCCATGATGACCTGCGCGTCGTAGCCCGGCATGGGCGCGGGGACGGGGGTCACATAGCTGTCCACCGGCGCCGCCTGCTGGATGCCCTTGCAGAACGCGCACATTGCCGCTTCGCTGCCCAGCTCGATTGCCTGAATGATGTCGTGCCTCGTCTCGCTTGAGGAAGGCACCACGCGATAGCCGAGGCTTTCATACGCGGCGGCGGCAAAAACCGCGCCGCGCAGCGCGGCGGCAGTAACCGTCGGCGCGAGGAAGAAGCCCTGAAACAGCGCGGGCATCAAGCCGAGGTTCGCGCCGACCTCCTGCCCCAGTCCGGGGGCGGAGAGCCGATAGGCGCAGCGGTCAACGCACGCTTGCGTCCCGGCGATATAACCGCCGATGGGCGCAAGCCCGCCGCCGGGGTTTTTGATGAGCGAGCCGACGCACATGTCCGCGCCGACGTCGCTTGGCTCAATGGGTTCGACAAATTCGCCGTAGCAATTGTCCGCCATGACCACCACGTCGGGCTTGACGGATTTCACCGCGGCGATCGCCTCGCCGATCTGGGCGACGCTCAGCGTCGGGCGGGTCTGGTAGCCCTTGGAGCGCTGGATGTGCACCAGCTTTGTCTTTTCGTTGACCGCCGCGCGGATGGCGGGCAGGTCGAAACCGCCGTCCGCCAGCAGATCGACCTGCTGATAGGTGACGCCGTACTCGGCAAGTGAGCAGGGAGACGGGCGGATGCCGATGACCTCCTCCAGCGTGTCGTAGGGCTTGCCGGAGATTGCCAGCAGCTCATCGCCGGGGAGCAGATTGGCGGAGAGCGCCACCGCGAGCGCGTGGGTGCCGCAGACAAGCTGCGGGCGCACCAGCGCCGCCTCGGTGTGGAACGTGTCGGCATAGACCCGCTCCAGCGTGTCGCGCCCCTCGTCGTCGTAGCCATAGCCGGTGGTGGCGGCAAAGTGCGTGGCGTTGACGCGGTTTTTCTGCATCGCCGCGAGCACCTTTGCCTGTCCCAGCTCCGCGTTTGCGTCGATGGCGGCAAATTGCTCCGTCAGCGTCCCAAGAATCCGCTCGCCGTAGGCGAGTACCGCCGCGCTGACGCCAAGGGCTTGATAAATGTCATTTGTATTCATGCTGCTGCTTCCTTACGTTAATGTGTCCGAGACATTATAAAGCGACTGCTCGAAAATGGCAAGGTTGTTTTTGATCCTTGCGTCTTCCGGCGCGAGGGCGGCGGCTTGACGCGCGGCGTCAAGCGCTTCGCGCACCTGTCCGAGGTGCCACAGCGCGATGGACAGGTAATCCCACGGCAGCGCGCCCCACGCTTCGCCCTCGGTGATATACGTCGCCGGGCGCTCCGTGATGGCGAGGGCGCAGCGCGTGAAGTAGGCAAGCCCCGCCCAGTTCTGACGGTCGTAGAGCAGTGCGGCGTAGTCAAGGTACGGCTCACGCAGGTGCGGCGCTTCGGCAATGGCGCGGTGATACCATACGGCGGCAAGGTCATCCCGTCCCAGATGATGGTAACAGCGCCCGATGAACCGCATGGACGCGCATCGCTCATCCGCCCACGTCGCCGTGGGCAGCGCCAGATGGCGGCGGAGCATGTCGATGGCGTTTTGCCATTGACCGCGGTACATATATTCCCGACCGAGGTAGTGGCAGCTGCGGTCGTCTTCGGGAGCTTCCGCCACCGCAAGTTCCAGCAGCGGCAGGTACTGCGCGCGGGATTTGTTCGGATCGGGATGGTGGTCGAGCTGGATGCCGGGTACGGTGATGATGCGTTCCCTGCCCGCGCCGGTGTACGTCAACACCTCGTGAACAGGATGAATCCAGCGATAGACACCTTTTTTGTGGATTTTCTCCGGCCAGAAAACATGTCCCTCGCTGCCATCGGGTTGAAAGCTCCAGGTGTAGCGATAGCGGGCGCGGGTGGCATCAGGCTGCCACGCTTCCTCCAGCGCGGCGCGCCAGCCGGGGCGGAACTGCTCATCGAGGTCAATGCAGCAGCAAATATCCGCTTCGGCGGGAATGAGACGCATGGACTCATTGCGCGCGGCGTCAAAGCGCCACGGCTCGATGGTCTTTTGCTCCACGATCGCGCCGCGGTCGCGCAGCCGCTCCGCGGTACCGTCGGCGGAGCCGGTATCCAATACGCAGACCCAGTCCGCCTCGGACATGGAGTCCATGAAGCGGTCGACGAACTGCGCTTCGTTTTTCGCGATTGCGTATACGCATACCTTGTAAGAGATGGAAACCCCTCCTAAAAAGAGGGAGCGGCGTCGCCGCTCCCTGATGTGTTATTCGACCGTCGGGGCATCCTCCAACAGTCCCGCTGCCCGCAGACTTGCCAGCAGTTCATTGATTTTGAGCACGACCGCGGTAAACTCCACCGTAGTCGGCGGCAGATCGGCGACCGCGGCGGCGGGCGTCACCTCACCCGGCTCGCCCTGAGGACCCGTGGGTCCGGTGGGTAAGGTGCAAATGCGGTAATGGCCTTTTACACGGAGCATGGTGAGCTTTTACAAATTGCGGGTGTAGAGTTCATGGAGACGGCGGAAAAAGCAGAGAATGCTGAATAAACTAAGCTGGATGCCCGAGCGATGCGTCAGGTATCCAGCTTGTTTTCTTTGTTTTTGTCCCGCATTATAGTTTCATCAATAGCGCGAAGCACAAATGAGTTAACGGATTCCCCCATTTGCTCCGCGTGGGATTGGATGACAGCGCGCTGTCCTTTTTTGGCTCGAACGCGAATGTCATCATAGCTTTTTTTGTTGTAAGCCTGCACGGCGCGCTGTTGCGATTTCGAAATGGGCATGTCCGTCATCCTCAAAAAATAGTGTTCATTATTATACTACAAGGTGGATATGAATGCAATTGTAGATATTGCACAAATACTGGTACCATTTTTGGAAGGAAAAACATGGTTCTTGGCTTGAAAATATGGTACCAGTATATTATAATGGCAAAGTAAAAAACGGCAGTGCACAGAAGCGGCAACTCCTGTGCACCAGTGAAAATGAAGCGGCATTCCCACTATGGCTAAGCCACACCGTAACCAAAGTATAGTCTTGTCCTAAGAAAAACGCAAGCTATTTTTGTATGGTTGTCGAGGAGGCGAAAAGAACGGCAGGGCGTTGTGTGGATTCCGCATGGAATCTGCGCAGCGCGCCCTATTTGTGATACATGCATACGAAACTACTGCAGCCATATGCTTAGATTGAGGAGAACAGAGATGGACCCAAAAAACAGGACATACAGAACTGCGTTGTATTGCCGCATCTCGCGTGAGGATGGCGATAAATCGGAGAGCGACAGCATCGTTGTGCAGAGGCATATGCTGGAGGACTATTGCGCACGGAACCCGGAGCTGGCAGCTGCATCGTGCTATATCGATGACGGTTTCACGGGGACAAACTTCAACCGACCGGACTTTCGGCGGATGCTGGCGGATATAGAGGACGGTAAGATAGACTGTGTAATCGTTAAGGACCTGTCCCGCTTTGGGCGGGATTATATCGACATCGGGTACTATCTGGAGCGGTTTTTTCCCGCAAAGGATGTGCGGTTTATTGCAATCAATGACCAAGTTGACAGTCTTCGGGGACCATACGATATGATGCTGCCGCTGAAAAATGTGTTCAACGCGCAGTACGCGAAGGACACCTCCGACAAGGTGCGAAAGTCGTTTCGTGCGAAAATGCAGCGCGGAGAGTTTGTCAGCGCGTTTGCCCCTTACGGATATGCCAAGGATACGGAAAACAGAAACCATTTTGTCATCGACCCAGAGGCGGCAGATACTGTGCGCCGCATTTTTGAGCAGAAAGCACAGGGCACGACGGATCGGGATATTGCGCGGACGCTCAACGCGGACGGCGTATTGAGCCCTATTGCGTACAAGCGAAGTAAGGGAATCAAACTGAGCATCAACCAGAGATACAGAGGAACGTGCTACTGGTCGGATTCCGCGGTTCGTCGAATACTGCAAAATGAGATGTACCTCGGTCGCATGGTATCCAATCGTTATCCGTCGGATACGATGCATGGGAAGCATCGAACCGCACCGCGTAGCGAATGGATTATTGTGGAAGGCATGCACGAGCCGATTATCTCCCAAGAACTTTGGGCTGCAGCGCATGAAGCTGTAGGAAAAGGGAAAGAAGAGAAAGTGAAACAGGTAGAAGCTAAACAAGAGAAAACAGGACTATTCAGCGGCTTTCTTCGCTGCGGGGACTGCGGCTGTGCGCTGGTCAAAAAAGGAGGAGATAGCAGAAACTATTACTGCTCCGCCTATAAAGCATACGGGGCAATCGCTTGCAGCAAGCATTCCATCCGAGAGGATGAATTAGTAGAAGTGGTTTTGTCAGACTTGAACCGGCTCATATCACAGGTGAAAAATCTGAGCGAGCTTGCAGAGCAGCAATATGCCAGGCAGAGCGTAGCGCAGGCGGTCGACGTGCGACGAACGGATGCCGTTCGCGCGAAGATTCAGAGGCAGAAGCAACGGCTGTATGAGGATTACAGAGCTGGCTCTGTTTCGCGGGAGGAATATATTCGCCGTAAAGCAGACTATGATTCGCAGGAGCATGCGCTGGCAGAGGATGTAAGCGAGACAGAGGTCTCCGGACCGCAGAACACAACGGCGAAGCAGTCCTGGGTAGAAAAACTGCTTCGCATGAAAAAGCTGGAGTCACTGGATCGAGTGATTTTGCAGGAAACAGTACGAGAAATCCGCGTATTTGACGATGACCACATCGAGATATGCTATTTGTTTTCCGATGAACTCGACCGACTCGTTGATAAAAACGAAAAACCGTGAGTTTCACTTGACATACTGGTACCAGTAGATTATAATAAGAACAAGAAAACACGAATGGAGCTGTGCAAAAGGGCGGCAACCCTTTGAACAGCGCAGATGAGGCGGCATCTACACACCCCTATGCTATGCGGATATGTGAACGCTGAGGTACGCATGGCATAGAGAGAAGTGCTCTCCGAGCACCGTGTAGAAGCAAATCTTCACGGTGCTTTCTTGTATTTTACAAGAGGAGAGTGATGGAAGTGAATCAACAAAGACTGTTCACCCGCGCGCCGCCTTGGGAGTAAGCGCTCTGGGTATGTTTGCCGGCGTACCTTCATAGAAATGGAAAAAGCCATGAAATGGAGGAACGAAGATGCATCAGAATAGGAATGAGAACAATACAGGCGTGAAGGAGTGTAATCGTTATCAAATCGTGCGCATTTTTGTTGGGGAGCGCACCGCCGAGCAGGTGGTCGCCGACCTCATTAAGGTGCACATGGCGGGAGCGGGCTAAGTATGGCGCCCGCGAAAGACCGATTCCGGGCGGCGGCATACTGCCGCCTCTCCCGGGAGGACGGTGATAAACCGGAGAGTGACAGCATTGTCAATCAGCAGCACACCATCGAGGACTTCTGCGCACGGAACCCTGCTTTCGAGTTGAAAGCAACGTTCACGGATGACGGCTGCACGGGGACAAATTTTGACCGACCCGCGTTTCAGCAGATGCTTGCGCAAATTGAGGCTGGCGCACTCGACTGTGTCATTGTCAAAGACCTTTCCCGCTTCGGACGGGACTACATCGACATGGGGTTTTATCTAGAACGGTTCTTCCCCAGCAAAGGCGTTCGCTTCATTGCCATCAACGACGGCGTGGATAGTGCTCGCGGGGCATACGATATGCTGATGCCGCTCAAAAATATCTTCAATACCCAGTACGCAAAAGATATTTCCAATAAAGTGAAGAGCGCCTTTCGAACAAAGCAGAGCAGAGGCGAATTTATAGGCGCGTTTGCCGCGTATGGCTACCTCAAAGATCCGGCGGACAGAAACCGCTTGGTGATTGACCCTGTGGCAGCCAATACAGTGCAGCGTATCTTCCGTATGGCGGCGGAAGGGGTAGGAAAACAGAACATCGCGGACACGCTGAACGCTGGCGGCGTGCCGAGTCCCGGAGAATACAAGCGACTAATGGGAACGAAGTACCGGAACAGTTCCGAGGAAACGCAAACACGCAAGTGGACTTATGCCGCTGTTGACAAAGTGCTCCACAACAAAGCCTATCTCGGAGATATGGTATCCAATCGCCGTTCCCGTGCAACAATGCACGGGAAACAGCAATTGAACGAACCCTCAGAATGGATTGTCGTTGAGGGCATGCACGATGCAATTATCTCGCAGGAACTATGGGAGACCGTGCAGGCGCAGAACGGCAGGAATGCGCGAACCAGAGCAAAGGGCGGAACGGCCGACTTGTTCGCGGGGTTTTTGTACTGCGGGGAGTGCGGCAGCAAACTGACAAAGACGACTTGGAACAAAAGCTCCATGTACTGCTGTAGCGCATATCAGCGATATGGAACCGGGGTGTGTACCAAGCACTACATCTCCGATCAGGAAATCGCTCAAGTCGTTCTGCAGGACATCAACAAGGTAATCCGCTGCGTAAAAAGTATTCAGGAACTTGCGGAGCAGAGCCAACCGCCTGATTTGGCGGAAACGCTGAGGGAAAAGGAACAAAAGCAGCTAGAAGCCGCACTCGAGCGTGTGAGGGGACTCAAGCAGGGGGTATATGAGGACTACAAGGACGAACTGCTGTCCCGTGACGAATATTTACGCTATCGAGCGGACTACGACACACAAGAGAGAACACTCAGGGGACAGCTTGATGCGGAAAATTGGCGGACGACCCCTGCAGACATTTTGACGAGATCTTGGGTAAAGCGATTGATTCAGCAGCGGGAATTGGATGAGCTTAGCCGCGTGATTGTTGCACAAAATGTGAAATCAATTCGCGTGTATGAGGACGCACACATCGAAATCACTTACCTCTTTTCTGACGAGTTAGGCTCAATCATAGAGCAGGATGATATAATTAACAATTCGTCACAAAAATGATTACAAAGGAGAAAGAATATGAAACGTTTTGAAATTTATCAGGCAACACTCCCTATCGGCACCATAGAAAAATGTGCTGTTTGTAATGGTTATCCGGCGTTGGGTTTTCCTGCTTCATTGTGTCACCTACAAAAGAATAGAAAACAGGCAATCCAATCGGATTGCCTGTTTTTCTTGCATTGATAGGGAATTAGCCGAGCGTTCTTGCCGTTTCGAGCGGACGGAAGTCCGCGGAGAGGAAGAAGAGCTTGACTTGCGCTGCCTTGCGAAGTGCGGACAGGTTGGTATTCGCTGTCAACGTCAGACTCTGCGTCATCCGACCGCTTTCGTCGTAGACGGCGATTAGGATCTTGCCGAGATTGGCGTTCAGTTTGAATGCCAGCGCAATCGCGTCGGCGGTGTTGACCATGCCGTCTTCGTTGAAGTCGAAGTGCGTCGTATCAACTAGCGGATAGGCGCTGCTATCCATCGCCCAGCGCAGGAGCGCAACCACGTCGTCGGCGTTGGTAACGCCATCGCCGTTTACGTCTTCTTTCGCCAGCGCGGCGATCCGCATTGGCATACGCTTGCCGGACGGAGCTTGGATGTAGATGATCTGCTCCTCGTACGTCCGCTTCAAGGCGCCTTCCGCGATTTCCGAGCCGCCCTCTGCGGCAGTCCAAGCGGTGTAGCCGTCGTCCAGCGACAGCGCCTGCGCGGCGTTGTCGTAGGTCGTGCCTGCCGCCATGAGCGTCAGCGTGTGCGTCTTGCCGGAGGCGTCGACTGCCAGCGTGGCATTCAGCGCCTTATAGTTCTCGGCGCTGACGGTGCAAGAATAGTTGCCCACGCCGATCAGCAGCAGCGCTTCGCCGTTCTCGTCGGTCTTCTGCTCGTCGCTGCCTTCCACATTGACGCTTGCACCGGAGATGGCTTTGCCGAAGTCGTCTTGCACGCGAATATAGGTTGCACTGCGGAACGATTTGTCCGCGGTGAGCGTGACGTCCAGGTGATCTGCGGCTTCCGCAAAGGTCACATTACCGGATGCGGTCTTGTAACCCGCGGCGGTGACTTCGTAGCCGTAGCTTCCGTAGGGGATCAGCAGCGTAGCAACGCCGTTTTCACCCGTGATTGCGGCATGGCTTCCGACGGTCACTTTCGCGCCGGAAACAGCTGCATCTGCGGTGACGTTGACGGTTAGCGTCTTGCCTGCAACGAGAGCAACACCGGCACTGCGCTGCGAAGCGGTGAACGTGGCGGTCGCGTCGATCGGCAGGTAGCCGTCCAGCAAAACTGTGTAGCGGTACGTGCCGGGTGCGACGGTGAAGGTTGCGTTGCCGTCATGATCCGTCGTGGCGTTCATGCCGTTGAGCGTGACGCTTGCGTTCGGCTTGCCAACGGCAATCACGGCTTCGATGCCGCCGCCGACGATGACGGTGTAGCGCTCCTGCACCAAGCCGCCTTCACTTTCGGCGACGATGCGCACGGTATGCGTGCCTTCACCGAGCGCTGTCTCGGGCGTGGCGGTGTAGGTGTAGCCGCTGACGTATGCGACGGTTGCTTTGCTGCCGCCTATATAGACGGTCGGCAGGCTCTTCAGCGCACTCTCGCGTTCCGTGACGGTGAACGTGATCTGCGCCACCGGACGATCCAGCAGAATGTCGGTTTGCGGAGAAACGAGCTGCACCTCCGGCGGTGTCTGGTCGCCGATCATGCGAACGATAACAGGCACGGATTCGCCGACAGCACTCGTCTGACCGTTAGCGCCGACGGCCTGAGCATAGACCATCCATACACCGTTCTCGGTCGGACGGAAGCGCTGCGAGAAGTTGCCGTTTGCATCCGCGACGGCGGAAGCAACCAGGTTGCCCTCTTCGGCTTCCGGCTCGGCGAGGAAGATATTGACCGTGCTGTTCGGATCTGTCCAGCCGGTGACGAGGATCATGCTGTCGTCCGTCTGCTCCGCGGTAATCGTGGGTGCATTCGGAACGGCGGTATCGACGCGCACAGAGACGGGGATCGCCAGCGAATAACTGCCGTCGCCGTTGCGTGTCCAATCCAGGTTGGACAGCGTGGGCTTGAACTGCTCTGCCGTGACGGTGAGCGTGACCGTGCCACTGTAGGTACCGGCTGCTGTTCCGGCAGTCGGACGGTAGACGAGCACGAGCTCTCTGCCATCGCCGGCTTCCAGCGTGATTGCGCCGGTTACGGTTTCGCCGCTTCTGCGGTCTTCCAGCTCGGGCGCGGGGATAGCGCCTGCGTCACCCGTCAGCGTGGTGGCTTCGACGGTGACCGTCATGCCCTGCGTCAGTCCGGTTTCATAGAGCGCGAACGGCAGGGAGGCGCGCACACCGGTTTGCGTGACGCCGAACTCGTCTTCGTAGCTGTACGAGCCTGCGACGACGCCGGAGTACGGCATATCCAAGCCGAGCACCGCGCCGAGATCCGGCGTGACGACTGTGGAGAGATCATAGACGAACGCGGTATCGCCACTGTTCGTGACCTCGATCGTGTACGTTCCGCTCGCGTTGGCAATCAGGATGCAGTCCGCATCGTTGATCAGGGTGATTTCCTGCTGTTCGCCACTACCGGTGACGGTGAGACTCATCGCATCGCCGGCGATCGCTGCGGCAAAGATGCGGAGCGAGTTGCCGCTCTCGACCCTGATCTCGGTGCGCTGCGTTTCGCCCGCCGCAAGCTCGCCGCCGAGCGGCTGGCTCGCCTTGCCGTTCGTGCGCAGGTAATCCAGCGTGTCTGCCATGCCGACATTGAAGTGCGTGATGTACGGACCGAAGGTCGGTGCAATCGTCATGGTTTCGGCCTCGGATGCGGCGAACGTGAAGACCGCTGTGTAGCCGCCCATATCGCGGAGCATATTGACGGGGAGGAACAGGTCGGCGGTAAATGCTGCCGTCTGACCCGGCTCGACCGTACGAGAGCCCATGGAGCGGGAGGTGACGAGACCGAAGCTGTCGTAGATCTCGACCGTAGGCGCGACCGTGACGCTGCCGATGTGCTCGTTGAGCACGGTGAGCGCGGCGGTGGCGGTGCCGCCGATGCTGTCGGCTTCCACCGCGAGGTCTGCCACGTCTGCCGTGACCAGCGTGATCGGCAGCTCGGGGTCGATCTTGCGCCAGCGTTCCATCGTTTCAAAGACGTTCTTCAAATCGGTGGCGATGTACGCCTCCTTCGAGAGCATCAAATCGGTGGAAATGGCGAGATCTGCGACGGTTGCCGCGAGGTTCTGGAGATTGGCGTCGTCCACCTGATCCATCGCCTTGACATAGTCCTCCGTGCCGAAGAGCTTATCGGACAAGCCGGTGAAGACGGATACGGCGACGTTGCCGCTTAGCAGGCCCATGATCGTACCGGTCATGGACATGATGCTCTCCAGCTCGCGGAGCTGGTTGAGGTTGTAGCGTGCGGCGACGTTGTTGTAGCCCTCCGCCAGCAGGCGGTCGACTTCGACTTGCGCCTTGTAGACGTCGCCGAGCGTAATCTCATTTGCGGTGAGACTCAAGCCGTTGCTGCTGTAGCTCCAAAGACTGCGGTAGCGTCCCACGCGGCTTGCGGGGATCAGCTCGCCGTTCGGGTAACGCACCATGGCGTCGATCGCGGTGTTCAGCCCCTTCACGTACGCAAGAAGCTGCGAAGAGGGGTAGTAGCCGGTGAGCTGCGTTCTGCCGTACTTATAGGAGTTCAGCAGTTCGATGATCTCCTTGATCGTGGTTTCCGTATTCTCCCGAATGTGATACACGTTCGTATGCGCACCCACGGAGGCGGCATGCGCTGCCTCGATATTGGCGCGGTAGTCCGAAGCGCCGGTCAGGAGGATCTCATTGTAGTTCTTCTGCAGCAGATCGCGGTCGACAATGTCCATCGGGAGGATCTTGACGGCGGCAGTTGCAATATACTGCCGTTTTTCCTCTTTGGAGCCGTCAATGGGATACCCTCTGTTGAATTCGACCTTGAACCAATCATAGGCGGGAGGATCGGAGCCGAAGAACTCGATGAGAATTTCCCTTGCTACACCGCCGTCTCTAATTTCGCCGCGCTCCAGCTTATTGATGACGTTGCCGATGCCGAGCACCATGTCGGGCAAGCTATCTTTGACGTTCACCAATGCGCTGCTGTCGGCGATGGTCCATGTGTCAACGATGTCGCTGAACGGGCGTTTCGCCAGTTCGAGCATGCTGTCCTTCAGCGCGGATCTGCCTGCCTGCAGTGCTGCCAGCCGCTCTTCTGCGGAGGCGTTGGGATCGTAGCCGATGGTCTCGTAGAGGTTGGCGGTGATTGCTTCGATCGCCTTTGCCTGCTCGCCGACCTCACCGGCGCTGCCGACCATGTCTTCCATCTTCGAGGCGGCGGTTTTCATGTCGTTCGCCTGCGTTTCAAAGGCAGCCAAGCCCTTGAGCTGCGCGAGTCGTGTTGCGATCGCCGTGACCGCAGGTACCAACTGGGTTTCCGCGGCGGCGATGTACGCGTTCATCTTGATGGAGATCACGTTGGAGGAATAGCCGCTGTAATCGCCGTCGGCATCCTCTGCCGCGCCGCTTACGGTCTCCAACAGATCGTCACCCTTGCTCTTGAGCTCTGCCGCTTCGGCAAGCAGCTTGGCGGCTTCTTCCATGTTAACGCGCGCGATCTTCGTGTTTTCCAGCCGCCAGACCGAGTCGGTTGCCTTCATTGCGGTATCGATTGCCGTGGTTGCGGCTTTCAGCTTTTCGGCCGCCTTGCGGTTGAGCTGCAGATACTGTGTAAAGGTTTCGTTGAGCGTCGTGTAGGACTGCAGCGCCAGCACGGCTGCCTCGGCATCCTGATAGGTGTCGTATGCCGAAACGAAGTCCAGCGGGAGATAATCCAGCAGCCACGAGGCGTCCTCGCCGAGCAGCAGATCCCAAATCTCGAGCTTGGCGTTTTCGAGATAATCGCTGAGCGTCAGCATGGTCTTCAGCTGCGCGGGGTCGTGTAGCAGCTCATTGAGCTTCTGGACTTCCTCAACCTTTTCCTTGACCTTGTCGGGAATGCCGGAAATATCCTTCACGCTCACATAGAGCGAGACCAGTTTGGCAAGGATGGAATAGCACTCGCCGATTGCGATCGCCTGACGCAACCGCACGGAGTAGTCGTAGTAGTCCGCAAACGAACGTCCGAGCTCCGAAGCGGTCTTGTCCGTCAGCAGCGTGATGTTGTTGCTCAAGATCCCCAGCTCTTCGATGAGCGCGTCGAGATCGTCCTGCGTCTTTTTGTCGCGCAGGTTTTCCATTTTCATCGGCGCGATGACAATCGCTCCCTCGTTCTTCGTGGTGATGGGGATTGAGGGCAGTGCCGCCAGCTTGCCGAGGGACACCTCCTGCGCACTGGTGAGCTTGCCGAGGATCGCCAGATCATAGGTGATTTCTGCAGTGTCGCCGGAGCGAAGTCTGTCGATGACCACGGAGTCAAAGTCCACGCTCTTGCCGCGGACAACCTTGCCCTTCGTCGTTGAGACGCCCACGATCTTCATATCGAAGCCCGTGTTGGGCACTGCCGGCGTGCCGAGCGTGAAGTTTGTCGCGTCGCCGGCGCCGAGGTTGGTGACAGTTGCGCGCAGGACAAAGTGCGTTTGGCTCAGCTGTTCCAGATCGTAACTGACGTAGATCTTGGGTTGTTCTTTTACCTCGTATTCGCGCACGCCGCTGACGAAGGTATGCTCCTGACCGTCCTGCATGAAGCTGCCTTCAATGCGGGCGTAGAGCTTGTTGAACTTGGTCAGCTGCTTCAGATACGGCGCAAGTGTTTCATCGAGCTGCAGGAAGGATGTGAATGCGTTGGCAAAGTCGTCGAGGCGGAAGAGGTATTCGATATCCAAATATCCGCCCGGCGCAATGGTGGTGCAATCCACGCGGTTGCCGTTAATGGTGTATTCTCCACCGGTGACGGTGATCGTCAGCGGCGGATTTAGCACGAGTCCGCCGGGCTGTCCATCTGCGCCGTACGGCGCGTCGGAGAGCACCAAGCGTACGGTGACATCCTCCATCGGATGCATCGGCGACGGGTTGGTCAGTTTCATATCCAAACGGGTGATCTGACCCTCGTAGCCAGCTTCGGCGCCAAAGCCGAAGCTCAGACCGACGTCGGTGTTATCGTCCGGCAGCTGCGGCGTTTCAACCTGAATCGCATGCAGGAAGCCGGTGGAATACGCCATCGTTGCCGTTCTGCCGGACGCCGGCGCAAATGCCGGCTCGACGGAAACCTTTTGCTCCAGCTCGGGGTAGATATCATAGATATCGCCGTACTGCTGACCGATGTAATTGCCGTTCTCGTCATACGGGCTCTGCTCGCCCGCCGAGACAAGATAATCCGGCGCGACGTAATGTACCCGCACGGGCACGCGCGTTTCCACGGTCTTGCCGTTGTCGGCGCGCACGCCGCTTGCCAGCAGCGTGAAGTCGAAGCTGTACGGCAGTTCGCCATAGTAGAGCGGCACGCGGTCGGACGGCGTGAAGTTGCCGTTCACGCGGTAGATGCCGCTGTGGGTCGCTTCGTCGTAGCTGACTTCCGTGAATTTGCCTTCCGCCGTGGGATCGTTGGCGGCGATATAGGCGTCGATCTCCTCACGCGTGGTTTCTGCGGGGAAGGAGATGGCATATTCGCCGTCGTTTTCGGTCTCGCTGATCGTCGCATGGCGGAAGAACTGCTCGAGGTCGAGCGTCCAAACGACGTCAAAGACTTCACCCGGGGCAAGCGTTGCGACCTTGCGCACCGGCGTCAAGCTGCCATTCGCGCTGAATGCCACGGCGTCTGCCGGCATATTTGCGCTCATGTCGGTAATGCGTACGGTGACGCCTTCGATCTTGGCGCCTGCGGCGTCGGGATCCTTGAACGAGATCTTGTTTTGCAGTTTGCCGCTCTGATAATAGAACTGCTTTTCATCCGCAATGAAGTTCGGCAGCAGCTGCGGCTCGCCGCTCTCTGCGACCAGCTTCGCCTGATAGACGAGATTGCTGTAGTTCGGCGATGCGGCGGAGGTCGAGCGCATGTCGGCGAGCGTCGACTCGTCCACCGAGAAGGTGAACAACTGACGATCCAGCGTGACGATGCGCGGCGTTCTGTCGATAACTGCCGCGACGGAGATCGCGGAGGTCAGCGTCGCATGCAACGCGGCTGTGGCCTTCAGCGTGTAGTCGCCCGACGGGATGTTCTCAAAGGTGACGAGTCCTTCCTCATCGGTGACGGCGTCGAAGCGAACGGGATCCTTGCTCTCGCTGAGACCGATCAGGGTGACCGTTGCATCTTTCAGCAGCACGTTATCCTGGTCGCGCACCTCAAAGACCGTCGTGCCCACGAGTCCGGCGCCGACCGATACGAGAATCGGTACGGTGATCGGCTCGGAGAGGGAATCGGAAGTAATCGTAACCGTGCCCTTGTAGATGCCGGTTGCACAGCTCTTCGCCGGGGAGACGCTGACGACCAGCGACAGGCTACCCTGCGGATCGCGGATGGAATATCCGCGGTTGACCGGCTGGAGGACTGCCTCGTCGTCCGCACCCTGCACGGTGACGAACGGCAGATCGCACGTTGCGCTCACGCCGACGATCGGCGCAGTGCCGCTGTTGGTCAGGCGAATGACAGAGCTCGCCACGTCGCCCTGACGGATCGACAGCGCCATACTCTTTGCTTGCAGCTCGTCGGACACGTTTTCCGTGTTGCCGATGACGGTGAAGTTAGCGATGGCGCGCGCTTCCACGCAGGTGACCGTGACGGTCTGTTTGGCGTTGCCGCTTTGCACGGTGATCTTGTATTCACCCGGCGCCAGCGTGTTCGACGCTGTGAAGGCGATGCGCACATCCTCACCGGAGGCGGCTGTCAAGTTGCCATTCGGCGCGGAAGCGACGGTGTAGGTCAAGCCGCTCGGTAGACCCGTGACCGTGATCGCGTCGACGGTCGCGGCGGTGACGCCCGGGTTGTTCAGGTAGCCGGAAAGCACCGTTTCGTAGCCCTGCGTGACGGTGAGCTGATCGTCGAGCGCGAGATGCAGACCGTCCACATAGAACGCCACGCGATCAGACAGATGCGTCACGTCGCCGTAGACGGCGCTCGCACGGAGCGAGAACGCGCCGCCCACGCCCTCGGGCAGGGTCATTTCGCAGGTGAAGCTTCCGTTGGCGGTTGTCATGGCGGTGAACGCGAAGCGGTCGCTGCCGACAGCGGTGACGGTTACCGGCACGCCGGCGATACCGACGCCTGCCGGTGTCTTGACGGCGCCGGTCACGGCAATCGTCTCGCCAATGTTGTAGCTCTGCTGGTCGGTGTTGCCGAGCGTGACGCGGAAGTCCTCCGCTACGGTGAACGTGGAAGTCAGCGTCTGCGCCAGCGCGCCGAACGATGCCGAGCAGGTGAGGGTATAGTTGCCGACCGCGTCTGCGGTGGTGCTTCCGGTGTAGGTGCCGGTGGCAGCATCATAGGTCAAGGCAACCTCTTTTTCGTTCACGGTCGCGGTGATCGAATCGACCGCAATCGGGCGGTAGACAGCGCTGCTGGAGAAGGCGGAAACGGAGATCAGCACCGTGTCGCCCACGCAGTAGGCGCTGCTTTCCGCGCCGCCGGTCAAGACCAGACCCGGTGCGACGGTGAGCGTCTTCGATACGCTGGCAAGACCGCGGTTTTCCAAGACCAGCTTGGATTCCGCGTCGGCAAAGACGCGAAGCATCACGTCGCCGCTCTGCTCCGCCGTCCACGGGAAGACGAAGCTTGTGCTTTCGCCTGCGGCAAGGGATTCGCACGTTTCCGTGCCGACCCGCTTGGCGCCGACATAGAGCGCGATGGCAAACGGCTCGTCAACCGAGCGGTCACCGCTGTTTTTCAGCGTGACGGTCGTTTGCGCCGCATCGCCGTAGCGCGCTGCGCCGATGGTGGCGACGTCCGTGATCTCAAGAATAGTGGTGCTGACGCTCAACGGCGCAGCCAAGGTCAGCGTCGAGCGGTTGTTGCCCTCAGCGCGTTCGGTAAGTGTCTCATAGGCGTCCGCGACCGCGGAGATTGTGGAAACGGAGATAGCGGGATCCTGCCAGAGCATGCTGACAAGTTCGCTTTCGCCCGCCTTGATGGTGTGCGTTTCCGCCGTGCCGATCAGGCGGTTTCCGGCGTAGAACGCAACCGTGGTGGGTAGCACCGCGTCGCCGGGACCGAGGTTTTCAACGAGCGCGCTCAGAACGATGTTCTGACCCGGCGCAACCGTCGAGCCGTTCAGGCTACTGGTGAGCTCCTTGACCACAAGATCGGGGTAGCGCGCTACAATCTGGGTGTAGTCGAGCTGCGCGGTGTTGTTGGTTTCGTCAAGCTCTACGACGGCGGAGATCGGTCCGTCGGCGACGAGCTTGAGCGTATGCGCGCCGCTTTCGACGGGACGCCAGACGAATTTGACCGTCTCCACGGCGCTTGCACTGAGGCTTTCGATCAGCTGCGAGCCGACCAGCGTGTCGTTGTCGTACAGCAGCACCTTGAAGCTGCCTGCCGCGGTCGAGCCGATGTTCTTCACGACCGCGCTCACGTCGATGCTCTGGCCCCACGAGACTGTGTCGCCGTCGGTCAGACTTGCGGTGAAGCTCGTCACGGCGAGATCGGCAAAGTCGGTGGCAGAGCCATGCAGTACGGCGTCGCGGCGGTTGTTGTCGTAGTTGACCTCGCGGATGTTTCTGCCGACGTCGTTGACGACTGCGCTGATCTTCTGCGCGCCGCCGATCGCCTTAAAGCTGAACGATACCGCCGTTGTTGCGCCGACTGCCAAATCGCCGGTAACTACCTGAAATCCGATAAATGTATCGTTCTGATAGAAGCCGACGAGATAGTGCGCGTCTTCGCCGGTAGAGGTCAAGCCGCCGTCGTTCGGCAGCGTGCCGTTTTGGATCGTGGCGGTGACGGTGACGGTTTCGCCGTCGGACGGGGCGCTATTCGAGAACGCCAGCCCGTTCACAAAGAGGTCGGGGCAATCCGCCAGCACCGTGACCTGGATCTCGGAGAAATAGTTGTATTCCGTCTTTGTGGCGGCGATGATCTCATCGGTCACCTTGTCGTGCGAGTACGGATAGGTGGTGGAGAGATTGTTGTCGGACACATAGAGGGAAGCGCGGTAGGTGCCTGCCTTCTGATAGGTGTGCGTCGGCGTGGGACCGAAGCCGCTTTCGCCGTCGCCGAAGTCCCAAACGAAGGAGGCAATGTAGCCGTCCTTGTCATACGAGGCGCTGCCGTCGAAGCGGACGGGCTGACCCATGACGGCGTTAGCAATATCCGCGCCGGCGTGGCTGTACGGCAGATCGTTGATGACTGCCTTTGCCGACAGCGTGGTGATCAGCTTGCCGCCGTTTTCGTGCAGCTCTGCCGTGATCGTGTAGGTCGTGCCCTTTTGCGGTACCCAGTCACTGCAGTAGACCGGCACGACGGCATACGGCTGGACCTTCGCAACAGTGATGTCGCCGCTGCGGAATTCCGGCGTGTCGCTGCCGTTCGGCGTGGCGGTGAAGACCACATAGCCGTTCAGCACGTCGCGGCTACGGTTGTCAATCGTTGCCATCAGGCGAACGTCGGTATCACCCACATCGGGATTGATGCCGGTGTCGTAGAACGCTTCTTCCTTCAGATAATAGCCGGTCGTTCCGCGACCGAGCTGGATCGCGCCCTCCGTAAAGGGCTCGACCTCGACATAGACGAAGCGAGAGTAGTTGACGTCCTTGAGCTGTGCAGCGTTGCCGAAGACGATCGTATAGTCGGCGGGAGCGTATTGCACGTTATGAGAAGCATCGTATGCGGTCGGGATCTCGTCGACAATATAGATGTAGCCGAAGTCCTTCCAATAGTTGCCCGCGGAGATCGTCCGCGTCGTGCTGCCGAAGCGTGCACTGACGGCAGAGATTGCGCCGCAGCCCTCGGGCTCGGGGATCATCAATACCTGATACCGCGCCGAAGTGCTCTTTGCGGCAGGCACGTGGACGATCATATCCGTTCCGTTATACGCCTTCGTTACGCTGAGCGAATCGGGCACGTAGATCGGAACGCGCAGACCGCTGGAGAGATCGAGCAGGTAGTCGACAAATCCGGTCAGTCCCTCGTTCACGAGTGTCAGACCGCCCTTGCCGTCCTCGGAGGCAAGCACGCCGTCTTTGCCGATGATGGCAGTATGCACGGCGGTGATCAGCGGGTTGAGTTGCACGCCCTTGTAATCCTTGTGCGTCAGCGTTGCCTTGAACTCGCGGAATTCGCCCTCGTAGGGCTCCTCCGACGCCGGCATATTCCAGCGCACCGTCCAGTAGCCGCTGACCTTGCCGGGCACGATATCCCATTCGCCCGTTTGCTCGTTAAACTCGCGCGTGGCGGCGGGGACGTTGCCGAAGGCGAGCTTGAACTCGCTGCCGGACTGGCTGCCGAAGGAGCTTTCCAAAATCTCAAAGTCGGTGATCATGCCGCTCTGGTTGGACTCGATCTTGAGCTGCCCGGAGTTGATATTCAGGTTCATCGCTTCGCCGAAGCCGTAGTTTTCCACGGTCACACCGAGACGGAACGGCGTATTGGAGAGAATGTTGTGCGGGACGAAGTAGTTCAGCTCCAGCTGTGGTTGCGGCAGGATCGTGATCGGTACACCCTCGGTTTCCGTCTGCACAAGCTGCCCGTTAACATAGTAGGAAACGAGCGCCGAGGCATAGTATGTCTTGCCCTCGGGATCGGTGCCGCCCAAGCCGCTGCCGGGGATGATCTGCCACGTGGCGGTCAGGCTGCTGCCGGAGGCGAGGCTGCCGTTACCGTCCACGTCGGCGATACCCTGCAAGCCGGTGGCGATAATGAAGTTCTTGCTGCTGACGTCGACGCCGTTTTCGTCCTTCACGAGTACGTCGACGCGGAGATTGTTCAGCGCCGAGGTGGGATAGCCGTTGGTGACTTTGAGCGTGGCGTCGAATGCCTGACGTTCCAGCGTCGCCGTCTGATCAAGGCTCAGCTTGACGATCTCATAGACGGAGCCGCCGTCCTGCTCAAGCTCTTTTTCTTTGTCGATGCGCTCGGGCGCGATGTAGCGGATCTCCTCCATCTGCCCCTCGGGGAGCTGGAGCGTTTCTTCAACGGTCTTGTTGTCATTCTCCGGCAGGCGGACGGCAACGGTGACCGGCGTGGTGCTCGGGTTGTAGAGCGGAAGGTTACCTGTGATCATCGGCGCCGGATCGACGGGCAGACCGGTATCCGGGTCGAAGGAGACATACGAGCCTTCCAGTTTGATATAGTTGGCGGCGAGCCCCGCAGCGTTGGTGCCATAGGGGAGCTGGTAGACGCCGGGCTGGACCAGCAGGCGGATGCGCGCGCTGGACTGCGCGGCGATCTCGCCGATGTAGCCGCCGCCGACAATGCTGATGCCGGTGTCGCTCTTATCCTGACGGACAACCGAAGCGACAACGTCAGTCAGCGCGATCAGGCCGGTGTTGACGACGTTGGCTTCGACGTAGACCGGCTCGGTGACATTCTTCGGAATGTTTACCCACGGCGGGTTGAAGCCGAACGACGGTGTCGGGATATGTGCGCCGAAGGTGAGCTCCAGCTTGATCTCATATTCGTCCACGATCGTGGTGGGGACGACCGTCCATTCGATCTGAACGGGGAGATTCTTCATTGTGATCTCGGTGAACGGCGCGCCGACGGACGGCATGATCTCACATTCGCCGACGTACTTTTCGCGTCCGGTCGCGGTGATCACAAGGTCATAGACGCCGAGAGGCTTGTCGTAGAGCTGTGCGATGCCGTTTTCGTCAGTGCGGGCGGAGAAGCTCTCATAGTAGGTGCTCTCCACGCCGCCGGTCATGCTGGTGTATTCGTCGCGCGAAATCAGCGTTACGGTGGCATTCGAAACGAGCGTGCCCACGTCGTCGGAGACGCGCAGCGAGATGCCGCCGGTCTTGAGCGCAGTCACTTCCGCGCTGAGTCCGACGTTGGCGTAGAACTTGCCGGTCGCATCGGAGATCACGAGCGTATCCTGATACTGACCGAGATTGACCGCTTCGCCGGGCGCGAACGACACGGTGACGGTCGTGCTCTCGTTGGGCAGCAGCGTCGTCTTACCGAACGTGCCTGCCGTGACCCACGGAATGCTCGCCGGCGTCGTGGCTTTCAGCCCGTTCAGCGTGCCTTTGCCCTTGTTCGTAATCGTCAGCACACGACTGACCACGTCGCCGGGGTTAATGCCGATGGCGACGGACTTTTGATCCGACACGGGGATCGGCGTGGCGGGCACGATATTCAGATGGACGTTGCTCTTTGCGAACGCGCCTTCGTTGGTGGAGAAGACGATTTCAAAGTCCGCTGTCTCGGAGCAGCCGAGCGACGCGGAGACATTGAGCCGCACGGAAGCAGTCGCGCCCTGCGCAAGTGTGCGCGGCAGCGTGCTGAGGTCGAGCGACGCGGAAATGCCGCTGCCGGACTTCTGCACGAGCGACGCGGTCAGACCCGTGAGCGAGGCGCCGTCGGAATTCTTCGGGGCGGGGTATCGCACGGTAATGTCCTTCGAGAACTGCGAGTTCTCGGAGGCGGCGATCGTCAGATTGGCGGGCGAGGCGGCAAGGCCCCAAACCTGGACGGAGGTCGACGCGCCGGTGCCCATCATCTTTTCGTAGCCGTAGGCGTTGATGACCCATGTGCCCGCTTCGCCGGTGAACGGCGTAAAGATGTCGGAGTAGGCGCCGTTGTCATCGGTCTGAACAAAGATGATCTCCTCCGCCTGATAGCACATCAAGATCTCTTTGCCGTTTTCATCGGTGGTTTGGATCGGCTCTTTCAGCGCGGGCATGAGTTGGTAATCCAGCACGACGCGCTCGTTCTTGACCGGCGTGCCGTCGGAATAGCGGAACGTGCCGCTGACGTAGAGGCTCTCGCCGAGCTGATAGGTCTGCTTGTTGGTTTCCACGGTGACGTTGCCCGACTGCACGATCTTTACGTTCGTGGTGGGCGCTGTGACGGTGTCCGCGCCGCAGCTGCCGGTGAAGTCGAGCTGATACGTGCCGGAGGAGAGCTCACTACCGATCGGCACATCTACGGTGAAGCAGCCGGAAACATAGTCATAGCGAAGCCAGCCCTCGCGACCGCCGACGATCTCGCCGTTGCGCGTGAGCGTGTAGTACACCGCGCCGTCCTCGTTGGGGGTAATCGGCACGTTCGGATTGGCGGAGTGGCGAAGATCCGCGGTGAGCGTGATCTTCTCTTCACTCGTGGAGAACAGGACGGCGAGGAAATCATTGTCCTGATCCTTTTCGGAGGGGTGCGTGACCATGGTCAGCGCCTCGTTCACGGGTATGACCGAGGTCCAACTGCGGGAGGTGCCTGCCGCCGGCGCATCCATCTTGAGCTCGCCGTAGCTATCCGCCACGATGCGAACGGTGTGGTTGCCGCCGGATTTCGGCGTCCAGGTAAGGACGACCGGCACGGTGCTGAAGCCGCGGATGCCGTCAATCGCGGCGCCGCTGACTGCCTGACCGTCAACATACAGACCGACGTTGAAGCGCTTGAAGGCACTGGCAACATTGTTGTTGGTGACGGTGACGAGGAAGCTCACGGGTTTGCCGGCTTCCGCACGGAGCGGGGAATAGGAGACGTTCGTCACGCAGACGTTCGGATAGATGATATCCAGCCGCGGCAGCGTGATTTCGCGTTCGGTGGTGCTGTCGGGATCGGTCACTGCGTGCTGCGGATCGACGATCACGCCGAGCTTGTGGCTGCCCTCGAGCGCCGACCACTTTGCCTGCACTTCCTTGATCTCGCCCGCGCCGATGCCGTCCACGGTGACGGTGCGGAAAATGTTGCCGTCCATCGTGAAGCTCACGCGGAACGAGTCGGTGACGTTCACGGGGCTGACGTTTGTCAGCTTGGCGGTGAAGAGCAGGGAAGTGCCGTCCGTCAGCGTCGTTTCCGTCGGACGCCACATGACGTCGGTGACTTCCAGCTCGGGATAGTAGACGGTGAACGCGTCGGTCGTGACGGCGATGATGTTGTTTTCGGTGTTCGTTTCGATGAGGCAGGGGTTGAGATCGTCCGCGCGAACCTCAACGCGATGTGCGCCAATCTGCGGCGTCACGGCGAAGCTCAACGTCATGCTCTGCTCGGGGTTGAGCAGCGGCACGGTCTGCCGTCCTGCGAACTCATCATCCACATAGAGCGAAACGGAGAAGCCCTTGGCTTCCGCCGAGCCGATGTTCGAAACGTCGACGCGGTAGACGAACGGCGACTGCGTATCAAAGACCGAGCCCGCCGGATCCCAACGGAGATTCGACACTTCCACGTCCGCGAAGTTGACCTGCTGACTGCTCAGCACCTCGCTGTGGGTATTGTTCGTCTTGCTCGTTTCGGAAAGCGTGTTCAGGATATCGTTGGCGACGACCTTGACGACGTGTGTGCCGGCGGTCGCCTGATAGGTGAAGTTGACCTCCACGGTCTTGCCGACGCCGATGCTGACGCCGCTTTCGTCCACGTCCGTCTTGGCATAGCCCATGTAGACGTTGTCGATATAGAAGCCGGTGAGGAAGCCGAGTGTTGCGTCGCCGAGTCCCTTATTGCCCAGCGTGGCGGTGATGGTGACGACATCGCCCTCTTCGGGGTCGACGGGGGTCCAGCGAACCGATTCCACGAACAGGTCGGGGCGGCAATCGCCGACGGTGATGATTTCCGTTGCCTCTGTCGTTGCGCCGAGATCGTCGGTCACGGTCAGCGTGACGGTATAGCGACCGGGCGCGACATAGGTTGTCGGGCTGGTGGCGTAGTCACCGCGCTTGCCGTTGCCGAAGTCCCAGCGATAGCGGACGATCGAGCCGTCGGGATCGTTCGAGCCGGTTGCGGCGAACGAAAGCACTGCGCCGGAATCGTAGGTGCCGTCGGCAGAAGCGTCGGGCAGCACGATCTTTGCCACCGGCGGCTGATTGACACGGATATCGCTGCCGGTGAAGGTGTTATTTTCGCTGTTGGCGTCGGTATCAGGCGTCGTTACCACAACAGCGGTGATGTCAATGCGCTCGGGAAGCTCCGCGGGCGCAATCCACGTGATCGACGCCTCGCTGCCGGTGTTCGCGGCAAGCGTCACATCCGTGCTGCCGAGCAGCGTTTCGCCGCGGTAGAACGACACTGTGCCGGAAGCGGCGGCGTTGCCGTTGTTACGCAGGCTGGCGCGCAGCGTGTTACTTCTTCCTGCCGTAATGGTCGGCGGCGTGGTGTAGACGCTGTAGACGCCGAGATCGCTGACCGCCGTGGGCGCGAGGCTGCGGCGGAGCGACGGCGCGGATTCGTTGCCGGCGTTATCGACGACGACAACATAGTAATAGTAGGTTGTGCCGTTCGTCAGACCCATGTCGGTGTAGACGGGACTGAGCGGTTTGGCAATCAGTTCGCAGTCCTTCGGATCGGCGTCTGGCGACGTCGAGCGGAGCACCTTGTAATAGGCGACGTCTGCGCTGCTCACGTTCCACGTGAGGTTCAGCGTGCCGCCGACCATCGGGTCGGTTACGGTCAGCTCCGGCTGCGCGGGCGGCATGGAGTCTTTGAAGAAGCTCTTGATCTGCACCGCGGGCTCTGCGCCCTTGTTGCGCACGACAACCTTGATTGCCCATGCGCCGTCCGCCCAGCTCGCCGTATCGGCGGTGTGCTTGATGACGAACAGTTCAGTGCCGAGAAGATCCGATTCCGAGGTCTCGACGAGTTCCTTTTGGAGATCGGAGATGTCGAGCGTGGCGAAGTTCTCATAGACGGCGTCTGCCGGCACAGTTGCCGCGCTGGATTCGCCGATCCATGCTTTCCAGAACTCCACGGTGCTCAGCGAAACCGCGTCGTTCACCTGAAGATTGAGATTCAAACCGGCGTTGAAGCGGCTGCCTTGCGCCGGGCTCATGTTCAGGATCACCGGCAGCGAGGTTTCCGGCTCGGGGCGCGTTTTCACGCCGGCGGGGAGTATGCCGCCGGTGCTGTAATCCGCGGTGGTTGGACCCTGCTTGCCGAGGTCGTTCTCTATGGCGACCATGTAGAAATACTGATTGGTGGGATCGAGATTCTGATCGACGTAGACGTTTGCCGTCGTGTAGGTCAGCTTCTCATATTCGCCACTATTGACTTTGCGGTAGAGCGTGTAGCCGACGGCTTCGTTGCCTGCAGCAGGTTTCCAGCTGACGATCAGCCGCCATTCGCCGGCGTCGACGCGGAAGCCCTCCGGCGCGGCGGGCGGATTGTTGGCGACCGTCACGCGCGTTTCCGCTTCAGACTGGTTGCCCGCAGCGTCGGTCAGGCGCAGAGAAAGCTCGTAAAGGCCGTCGGGGAAGCGCGCCTCGGGTCCGCTTTCGGCGCTGATGACTGCCAGCGTATTCCACGCGGCGACGCGCGCGCCGTCTTCATCCTCGGCAAGCGACGCCCAGTTGCCCTCGGTGAGCAACTGCCATTCGCCCGCGGGCACGACCGCGCCGGTCAGCTCGTCGCTGACGAGCGGACGGTAGAAAACGCGGTAGGACGCGATCTCGCCGTTATCCTCGGCGATAAGCGTCAGCGTTGCGTCGGTGCGCGCCACTTCGGGCGCGGCAAAGCTGTGGATCACCGGCGCCGTCCGATCCAAGCCGGGCGCGCAGGTTTCCACATTGGAGTAGGGGCTTTCATTGCCCAGATCGTCGACCGCCGTAACGCAGTACTTGCCCTCGTCGCTCGTCTGCAACGTGTAGTACATGTTGGCGGTTTCGGTCAGGAGTTTATAGGTTTCGCCTGTGACCTGATAGATGCGGTAGAGCTTGAGATCCTTCGGCGTGGACGCAAGCGACCAGCGGAGCGTGACGGAAAGCTCGGTTTCCGCAACGGTCAGCACCGGCGCGGCGGGCGCGGCGTTGTCCACTTGGTAATGGACGTCGGCGCTGCTGCTGTTGCCGGCGGCGTCGTAGACGCGCACGCGGAAGGTCAATGTGCCTTCCTTTTTGTATTCGGCGGTGTCGATGGCGAGCGAGCCCTTGTCGGACGTGCCGAGCTTCGTTTCGCTGCTGTCGTCATTGACCAGGAAGAAGTCCACGTGATCGACCGCCACGTTGTCGGTTGCCAGTACCGCAAGCGAGAGCTTGCCGGCAAGCCGTGTGCCGTCCGGCGTGGCAAAGCCGGAGATCACCGGCGCGACGGTATCGGCATCGGGGGCGACAGCGGTTGCCAACGTCCCGGGCAGGCTTTCTGCCTCGGCGTCGCTGACGGCGGTCACCTGATAGCGGTAGCTTGAGCCCGCGCGCACGGTCGTATCCGTGTACGTTGTCAGCGTCGTGGAGGCGAGGAAGGTATAGCCTTCGCCGCCGTCGCGATAGATGTTATAGCGGGCGACGTCGACGCTTTGCGCCGCGGCATTCTGCCACGAGAGCACGATGCGCATCTGACCTGCCTGCGCCGCAAGATTCTCGGGCGCGGCGGGCTTTTCGGACGAGAGCTTGACCGTGCGGACAAGCGGTGTGGAGACGCGACCTGCGCGGTCGATCACCTGCGCAAGCAGCACATAGCTGCCGTCGGCGAGCGCCGAGGTATCAAACTCGGTGCTGACGGTCGTCTCTCTGCGGTTGTGATCCACGGCGATCTCTCGGATCGTCTGATACGCGTCGTCGCCGCTGCCCTCGGGCTTATAGCGGAACACGACCGAGCCGAGTCCGAGATCGTCGGAGACCTCGGCGAACAGGCGGAGCAGCTTGCCCACGCGCTGCGAGGTGAAGAGCGTGATCTCCGGATCGACGGTATCGGCGCCGGGGCGGTCGATCGCGTCATTGCTGCGTGCGCCCTCAAAGTCATAGCGATCCACGGCGGCAACGGCATAGGTATAGATCTTGCCGCTGTCACCGACCATCGTCAGCGCCTTATCGGTATAGCTGCACCCGTAGATGCGGTCGGCAACCATCGTCATATCGCCGCCATCCTCGGCGCGATAGACGCGATAGTATGCCGCGCCGTCCACGCTCTCCCATTGCAGCGCGATTTCCATCGTGCCTGCGGTGGTCGTGAGCGCGGCGGGGGCGGGGAGTGCGGTCGGCTGGCAGGTGAAGTTTGCGCTTGCCGACGCGCCCGAACGCGAGCCGATCAGCTTCAGCGTGTGCGCGCCTGCCCCGGTGCCGCGGACGTAATTCCAATCGACGGAGACGATGCCGTTTTCGTCGGCATAGGTCCAGAAGATAGAATCTTCGCCGCTGTCGAGATAGACCTCAACGCTTTCGTTGCCGCGGAAGCCCTGCGCGGAAAGGTGCAGGACGCTGCCCGGCTTGACGTTTTCGGACGGCGAGATGCTTGCCGAGGTGACGAACACGCCCTTCTGTGCTTCGGCGGACATGGCGTCGGAGAGGTCTTGGCGGTTATCCACGTCGTCGACGGCGATGACCTTATACGAATAGGTCACGTCGTCCTTTACATCGTAGTCCGTCCAGCTGACGATACTACCCTCGGTGATCTTCAGCGGTGAGAGCGCCGTCCAATAGCGATAGTCCTCGCCGGCTGCGGCGCGGTAAATATAATAGTAGATAAGATCCTTATCCGCGATCTTGTTCCAGCTCACCCGAATGCCGCCTGCCGCGGATTCGGCGGTCAGACCCGACACGGCGGTGACGTTCGTATCGAACTCGCGCTCGATGGTATACGGCAGAGACTCGTTTCCGGCAAGGTCGGAGATATTGAAGCGGAGCGTATAGCTGCCGTTGTAGGTGAGATTCTCTGCGCGGATCGCGCCGGAATAATACCGCGCACCGAACGGCACAAAGCTGCCGCCTTCGCCGGCACTAATCTCGGCACGGACGCTGTTGCCGTCGAGCTCGGCGTTATCCGTGGCGGTGATGTAGAACGTCACGCGCTTGCCGAGACGGGCGTCGTTCGGTTCAACCGCGGTGATGACCGGCGCTTCGGTGTCCACGATCGGCGTACCGTAGACGGTCGTCCACGAGCTTTCGTTGCCCGCGGCATCCACGGCGGTGACGCGGATGGTATACTGCGTGCCCGCCGTCAGGCGGCGGATGGTGCAGGTCTTCACGCCGTCGGTGTATGCCACGTCCTGATACTGCTCTGCTTCGTCGGCGGCAGCGTAGTAGACGCGATAGTGATCGAGCACCTCGCCCGTTTCGCCCGGCGTCCAGTTCCAGCTGACGATCAGCGCATTGGAGCTTTCCTGCACGGTGAGATCGGAAACGGCGGCGGTGGGCGTGTTATCCACGTAGAACCGGCGCTCATACGCATGCGTCAGCCCGACACTGTCCGTCGCGGTGAAGCGGAACGTATAAAGACCGTCGGTGTATGCGGTGGAGTCGAGCGCGAGCGTCGCGTTGTAATGTGCAAGACTGCTGTAGCTGCCGGAGTAGTTCAGCTCCACCGGCGTTTCCGCGCCGAATGCGCCGTTTTCGGGCGCAACGGCGAACGTCAGCGACGAAAGCTGCTGATCATCCTGCGCATAGGCGTAGATCGCGCAGTCGTTACCGGTGAGAATGGGTACCCATTCACCGTTCACGCGGATCGAGCGCCAGCCGGACGTATAGACGGAGGTGACCTCCGGCGCGTCGTCGCCCGCTGTCAGCGCAACAGCAGAGGAGACGCCTGCTGCGCCGACATTGCCGATGCGGTCTTCCGCGACAACGGCAAAGGTATAGCTCTTGCCGGGCACCAGCGGGAAGCTATCGTCGTGCATATCCAGCGACAGGAACGTGACACTGCTGCTGACTTTGGCAAGCTCGATCGGCTCGCCGCCCGCCGGCGTGCAGGTTACGGTATAGCTCGCCACGTCGTCATCCGTGGGCGCGTCCCAACTGACGAGCAGGGACTGCTTTTTCGGCGACACGGTGATTGTCGGTGCGGCGGGTGCTGTCGTGTCAATGCGGAGGAAAGCAATCGCCGTTTCGTCGGTTGTCAGGTCGGTCGCAACGATGCGATATCTGCCGTCGGCGAAGCCGGAGGGAATAGCAAAGCTGCCGGTGATCTCGCCGTTTTCATCGGCCGAGACATCGGAGAGCAGCAATTCATTTTCAAAGGAGAGCGTGTAGGCACCGCTTGCCGTGAAGTTCGCGCCGGTGAACGAGATCAGCGCGCCCGGCTTGCCCTCGGCGAGACCGGAGAGCGAAAGCATCGGACCTGCCTGCTCAATATTCACCGTCGTCGTCGCCACGCGGCCGCTCGTCTGACCGACGGCGGAAAGCGGGTGCGTGCCCGCCAGCGTGGCTGCCGGAAGCGCAAACTGCACACTCAGCGTGCCGTCTGCCTTGGTGGTGCAGTCGGAGAGGCTGGCGTTGATCAAGCGGTGATCGAAATAGAGGCTCAGGGACTCGTTTGCCGCAAAGCCGCTCGCCGTGATTGTCAGCGTTGCTTCGTGCTCTGCCTTGACCGCTTCAATGCGCGTTTCGGGCGTGGCGACGGTGATCAATGCGGTTTCGACCAGCGCGCTCCTGGCGAGCGCAACATGAACGGTGTACGCACCGGGTGCCATATTCGCGGGAAGGACGAACGATGTGCCCTCGCTCGGGAGCAAATCGCCGAGCGTGACCGTCACGGTTTCGTCATCAGGTGCGCCGCTGACCGTGACCGTCACGGTGTCGCCCGCCTTCGCGGTGGTCGGCACCTGTACCGTCACGGACGGTGCCAGCGCCGTCAGTTCTTTCGTCAAACGCGTGCCGGAGAGCGGATCGAAGAAGCCGAGCGTATGCGCGCCGACTGTGCCGCTCATCGGCAGGGCATAGTTCAGCGTGCCGCTGCCGTTTGCGTCCAGTGTCAGCGTGGTATCCGAGCAGACGCCGTCTACCAAAAGCTGCAGTTCGGCGTTCGGACGGAAGCCACTGACCGTCAGCGCGACGCTCTTGCCGAGCGCGACCGAGGAAGCGGAAAGCGTAAGCGTGGGCGCGTAGGCGGTGAAGGGAATCACGGCGCTGCCCCAGCGCTGGCTCGTTCCGCCCCAAACGGTCAAATTCAAGTTGCCGCTGAAGCCTGCGGGCATAGCTACGCGCACCTCCGCCGCGCCGCTGTCGTTCGCGGTCACGGAATCAGAGGTGTGATTATCCAGATAGACGCGCACCGTTTCGCCGGCTTGCAGACCGGTGACGGTTACGGGCAGCGTGCTGCCGCCGTGCGGATTGCCGGAGTAGGAGAGCGTAAGTTTGCCGTTCGTTCCGGCAAACGCAACTCTGCCGCCGGTCTGACCGACTGCGGTGAAGATGTAGCTGCCGCTCGTCGGCGCGAACGCCAGCGAGTCGATGGTATACGAGGCGACGCCGTCGCCGTTCGCCCAAACGCTTCCAAGCGCGGTACCGTTCATTGCAAAGGCGACGTTCTCGCTCGGCGCAAAGCCGGCGGCGAGAAGCGTCAGCGCACTCTGCAACGCGGGCGTTTCCGGCGAAAGGCTGAGCGTCTGCACCGTGTCCGTAAAGGTCACGCTGCCGCTTGCCGTTCTGCCGCTCGTCTGACCGCGCAGCATGACGCTGTGCGTGCCTGCGGTGGCGCCATAGCCGAAGTGGTAGGTCGTCGAGCCGGAGCCGTAGAAGTAGGGGGATCCGACCTTGACATTGTCGATCAGCAGGTCGACGTATTCATTTTGGAAGCCGCTGCCCTCGACGGTGAATTCCTCCATGCCGACCGTGGCATTCGATACGGAAAGTGACGGCGTCGGCTGACTGACGGCGATGCGCAACGATGCGCTCTTGCCTGTGGAGGACTGGATGACCGTTGCCATAACGGCGGTTTCGCCCGGTACCAAATCGGGGATGCGGACGTTGTAGAAGCGGTGCTCGCTGCCGTAATTCCGCGCGACCTTGCCGGCCATTTCACCGGCGAGCCACAGCTCCGCCTCGGCGTCGGCAAAGCCGCTTGCATAGAACGATACTATGCTCCCGACGGCGGGGCTTTCCGTGTCGCATCTGAGCGAAAGTGCGGCGGCGGTCACGGTCAGGTTCGCGGTTGCGACCATGCCGCTCTGCGGCTCAACGGCGCGCAACACATAACTGCCGGGCGCGGGATTGCCGAGGTCGGAGAGATACAGCGTTTGGGCGTTGGTTTCGTTCGGATAGTAGCATTTGCACGGCGCACTTTCGTCGGTCGCGTCGTCCAGATAGAAATAGACGTAGCGATACGACGGGAAATCCGTGATCGTGGCTTGGAAGTTGCCGTTTTCCGTTACAGTTGCGGTGTTCAGCGTAACGGTAGGCCGACGCTCTGCGATGGTGAAGCGCAGCGTGGCGACAATGCCGCTGGAGCTGCCGACGGCGCGGATCGTGTGACTGCCGCGCAGGTTGTCATCGAGGTCAACGGTATACTCCAATTCCTCGCCGGACTGACGGCTGTAGCCGCGATACGACTCTTCACGATCCAGGTAGAATTCGACGTTTTCGCCGCTTTGGAAGCCGCTGAATGCGACCGTGGCATCCTCGCCGAGCTTCGGCGTATTCACGAGGCGGAGCTGCGGGTTGTATTTGCCCGCGGTGCCTATGACAGCGGCTGTTTCTGCGGTGTTGCCGCCGCGGTCGACGGAGAGAACTTTGAACCAGCAGGTGTCGCCAGGTGTGAGATAGCCGTACGACGGATAGACGTAACTCGTTTCCGCGATGGGACTGTAGTTAACGTTGTAGTAGGTGCCGTCCTCGGTTTCCGAGCAGGAAACATAGTAGCCGACGATATCCGCTTCCGGCGCGGCAGTCCAGCGCAGACTGATCCTGCCGGGGATCGGGGAAGCGATAAGCCCCGTCGGCGCGGACGGCGGCGTGCCGTCCTTGACGAACGCGCGGGTCGCTGCGGTTTGGTTGCCGTAGACGTCCTTTGCCGTGACGCGCAGCGTATAGGCGCCGTCGGCGAGCGCGGTGAATTTGAAATATCGGCAGGCATAGGCGTCCGTGTATGACGTGCCGTAGGTCCACGGCGCGCCGTCCACGGCGGTTTCCGTGCCGTTTTCGGCAACAAAGACAGCTTCCACGACGCCGAGGGAGACGTTGTCGTTGAATTCAATGTAGGTTTCGCGGATGTCGTTGACGGTTTCGTTTTCTTCGAAGCCAAAGGAGACTGTCGGCGCTTCCGTGTCGGCAAGCGGGCTGACTGCCGCGGCGGTCGTTACCATGTCGCTCAAAATGCCGCGCTTGTCACGGATACGAATGCCGTAGTAGTACGCACCCGCCGCGCTTTCGCCCGTGAGGAACGCATCTTCATACGCGGTATAGGAGTAGTATTCCTCAGTGAGCGGATTTTCCGCCAGCGCCTCTTTGCTCGTGGCGCGGTAGAGCAGGATCGTGTCGCCGTAGCTCAGCGCAGTTTCTCTGCTCCACGCCAGCGTGATCTTGCCGACCTGCGGCTCGGCGGTGAACGTGTCCATCGGCGCGCACGGCGCGTTGTTCACGTGGAACGTCGGCGCGTAGTAGTCGGAGTCGAAGCTGTCGTCCAGCGCGTCGGGCGTGATGGGCGCATTGCCGACCTTGTCGTAGGCGATCGCGGCAAGACGCACTGCGACCGAGCCACCTGCGCCGCCGGTGACGGTGGAGGTGTCCCAGGTGATCGGCTCATTCCATGCGGCGGTGCCGATCTTTTGATAGGCGCCGTCCTCAACCTTGAGGTAATAATCCACGTGGTCCATGCCGCTGTCGTTGTCGTAGATGTTGGACGCGCACAGCGATACGGTGCCCGTCAGTTCAGCCGAGCCGTAGATATAGTTGTCATAAAGGTCGGATTTGGCGTGGAAACGCCAATAGTTCGAGTATTCGGGCGGCGTGTTGTCAAGCCGGTAATACGTGCTTGCCGTTGCGCTTTCCTGCCCGTTCAAGATGGCATACGCCGTGACATAGGCGGCGGCGTCCAACGTGATCGGCGCGGTGTAGCGCAACACTTCACCGTCGTAGCCGATGCGGTAATAGATCTCGGCGTTGGGGCTGGCGTGGCTCAGCGTCAGGGTAGGCAGCGTCGTAAACCAGCCACCCTCGGGCGACATCGTCGGCTCGCTGACCGGCACGCGATAGTACGCAGCGCTTTGATCGCTGGTGGTTTCGCCCACCTGTGCCCAAGCGTAGATTGTATCGCGCCCGCTGAAGCGGAACGGCGCGGTGTAGAGCGTTTCGTCGCCGTAATAGCCGATGCGGTAATAGAGCTCGGCGGCGTGATCCGAATGCGTCAGCGTGATCTCGACCTCATCGGTGTAGTCACCGCCCTCGGGCGAGATCGTCGGCGCGGCAAGACCGCGCTGAATGGTCAGTTGATACGGCTGATGCTGATAAGCACTATTGTTTTGATCCGGCAGAAGTGCCAGATGGTATACGCCGACGGCGAGCGTGACGATGCCGTCGCGAATGCTGCCCCAGCCGTCCGTGGGAAGCTCTGCTGCAAGCCCGCCCAGCGCGTCACGAATTTCCACAGGATAGCTGGAGTTATAGTATTTGCCGCTGTATGTTACGCGGAACTGGTACGCGCCTGCTTCTTGAACATTCAGCGTATAGCGCTCGCCGCTCTGGTTGAGCAGGATCACGCCGTCGGTTTCGATGACGGCGGACTGTGTCAGGCGGAGCGCCTTTTCCGCTTCGACGCGGTAGTAGCGCGTGACGGTGTAATCGGAATAGAGCTCTTTTGCCGCGTCGTAGGCGCGCGCGGAAATCTGCATATCCCGATCGACCGTAACGGTCAGGGTGTTGCTGCCTGCCGTCGTTTCGCCGCGCTGGTTGATGTTATAGTAGAGCACGGTGCCGGCTTCCGAGGTGATCGTTACCTCGGCCGGCTCGGCGAAAGTGACGGTGCCGTTGCTGTCCGGCGTAAAGACCGGGCTGGCGGGAGGCGGTGTGCCGATGCTGAAAGCGGATTGCATCGACCAGGTGGCATACATGCCGCTCGCGGCAACCGTCGCCCAATAGATTTCATGGTATTCGTCCGCTTCACCGTTGATCGGGATGGGCTCGGTATAGAGCGTGCCGTTTTGAATGAGGTATTCGGAGAATCGCAGCTGGCCGTCCCATTCACCGTCAGTGATCAGATAGTAGACCCTGTCGGTGGGATTTGCCGTGGTGAATGTGATGCAGCCGCCGTCTTCCACGCGGTTGGCGGTCGCTTCGACGCTGCACTCCGCTTGCTCCATATCGACCCTGGCCACCAGTGTTCTCGTGTCGCTCTGCAGCGTGCCCGCCGCAGTTTCTCTGGCACAGTACGCCACGACCCGCGCTTCGTTGGCAATGTAAATGCCGGTCGATGGGTTATATTCAATATAATTCTCGCTATTTTCCTCACCCTGCGGCTTCATGCTCGAAAACGCATAGTATGCGGTGCAACCATCGGGGATATCGGTGAGGAACACGTAGCACGGCTCGGTGATCAAAAGCTCGGGATATTCCTCGTCTTCCGCATCCACATCAAAGCGCGGCGCATCGACGGTCTGCCAGCACTTTGCGCTGATGGTTTCGGGCAGACCTTCGTCGGGATTTACGCTGCTGATCCGCAGGGTATAGGTACCGGCGGATGCGGCGGTGAAGAACGCCGTCAGGTTCTTGCTGTGGCGCTCGGCCGTTTCGCCGGTTTGCCAATCCTCATAGGTCGAGTTTTCGACATAGAAATACGGCCACGCGACGGTATTGCCGGTTTCGTCGGTGAGCGCGCCGCCAATGTTCAAATACTCGATTTCGTCGTCGTTCGGGACGGAAAGTGCAAGAGCATAGGAACCCGGAGCAGTAAGCGCAATGCTCAGCGTGCGTTGCGCGGGGGCAAATTCTGCGCCGCCGGGGGAAAGCGGACCGGCAACAAGCGGGATCGAGAGCGCGGGGGACTCTTGACCGTTGCCGCCTTCGCCGTTGCCTTCGCCACCGTCTCCGCCGATTACGACGTTTCGGGTATTCGTGACAATGGGGGCGTCCTGTTGCGCGACGGGCATAGTGATATCCTCGCGGTCTGCGCCAGCATTTTCACTGCCCGTGATGATCGTTTCATCACCACTATCAGCGACGGTATTCTCTTCGGTAGTCGTCGGTGCCGCTTGCGGCGCCGCTGCAACCTCGGTCGGCGGTACGTCCGTCTCCGGTGCGTCTGAATTTGACGCTTCTGCCGGCGGCGCGTCCGTCGCAAGATCAACGGGCTCGATGCGCACCTCCTGCTGCTCCGCCGGAAGCACAGACTCCTCGGCTGAAATCGGCGCGATCAACGCCGTGCTTTGGTCGAAGAGCATCAGCAATGCCAACGCCAAGGCAATGGTTTTCTTTCCCCACTTGCTTACTTTCATTTGTTTTTCCTCCTTCCTATGTCGACTTTCAGCGGTGCGAGAAAGCATAGTTTCCAATTTTATAAAATCCCATTATCATTATACATTAGATTAAACAATATACAACAGTTGCCAAGCGTTCGGCATTGACAAAAATTTTGTCAACTTCTTGCGTTTTTCTGCGATCTGCGATACGCTTGTCTCGTCAGAGAGAAAAGATAGGTGGCGGGAAGATGTTTACGGAAAGAGTGAACCAAATTTGCGCGCTGCTGGCGGTCAAACAGGCGGCGCTGTCGCGGATGATGGGTTGCGATAAATCCAACGTCAGCCGCATGCTCAGCGGCGCACGTGTGCCCAAGGCGGGCGGCGTCGGTGCGCGGCGGCTTGCGGACGGGTTATACCTCTGCGCGGACGAAAGCGGCAAGGTCGCCGCGCTCTGCGAGTTGATCGGCTGTAAAAAGCGTGCTTCTGCGTCGGAGATCAAGACGCAGTTGGCGCACTGGCTCTATGACGGAGAAACGGCGCCGACGAAGCCGTCGACGCCGCGAAAAGAAAAAACGCCGTACCGCGCCTTCGGCGAAAAACTGGGTGCGGCGATGGAACTGACCGAGCTGTCGAACATTCGGCTCGGTCGATTGGTCAATGTCGACCCGTCCTATATCAGCCGTTTTCGCAACGGTTTGCGCTCGCCGAAATCCAATCGGGAGACGACGGACGCAATCTGCGCGGTGTTGACGGCGCGCGCTCGCGAGCGAAATCAAACGGCGCAGCTTGCTGCGATGATGAACGTTGCCGCCGACGCGCTGCACGATGAAGAGGACGCGATCGCGCGGATGCGCGACTGGCTGTTTGATGCGGATCGGGCGGACGATAGCTCCGTGGTGGAAACGCTGCTGGAGAACATCGATGCGTTCGCGTTTGAGCCGAAGCTGCCGCCGCTGCTGTTCTCGTCGGCGCTGGATGAAACAGCGCAGATCGACGAGCGGGAGACTTATTTCGGCGCGCAGGGCTTGCGCGCCGCCGTGCTGCGCTTTTTGGGCAGCGCGATCCGCGCGCAGGCGAAGGTGCTGTACCTCTATTCCGATCAGAGCACAGAATGGATGGCGGATCCGGCATTTCGCGTCAAGTGGGCAATGCTGATGATGGAGTGCGTAAAACAGGGAATCCATATTACCATCATTCATAATATTGACCGCGATCTGGACGAGATGATTGGCGCGATCACCAACTGGCTGCCGCTGTATATGTCGGGCATGATCGAGTCGTATTATTGCAAAAAGGAGCGAAACGCGCGCTTTTCCAATACGCTGTTTCTCTGCCCGAACGTTGCCTGCATCAAGGCGAGCAACGTCGTCGGGCAGGAGGATCGGCACGGCGTCTATCACTATCAGACGGAGGCGCCGCTTTTGGAGGCGGCGCAATTTGCCTATGACGGCTTGCTTGCCGCGTCCAAGCACTTGGTGAAGATTTACGAGAACGCGTCCAACGAGATCCTTTCGCAGATCGGCGAAACGGGCATGACGATGCTGGGCATGTCGCTTTCGCTTGCCACCATGGACGAGGAAACGCTGGTTGCCGTTTTGACGCGCAGCGATGCAGATCAGGATGCGCGGGAGGCGGTGTTCGCCGCATGGCAGGCGCGCGGGCGGCTGCTGGCGCGCAATTTGGAAACGGGCTTCGTCCACGAGTGCATCCCCGTTGCCGACGACGAGCGTCTGTTCGACGATCGAATCCCCATTGATCTGCCGGGCGTGTCGCTTTTCTATACACCGCAGGAGTATGCGTCGCATATCCGCAGCGTTCTCCGGCTGTCCGAGGAGCATCCCAATTATCGGCTCTGCGTCCTGCCGGATGTGCCGTTTGAGAACACGCAGATCGTGATTTCCAAGCACGCCGTCGCAGTCAAACGCATCAAGCCGCCGCAGATCACGTTTTTGATCTCGCACCCCACGATGTGCGAGGCGTTCGCGGCGTATTCCGAGCGCATCAAATCGCGCTATAAGCAGGATAAGATTTCCCTCCGCCAAACGTTGGAGCGGTATTTGTAAAAAACGAGGAGAATAGCAACGCAGTTTTTTGATGATTTCTTCGCCTGACCAAGCAGCGCATTTTGTGGGTTTTCTCTCTGCACTTTTCTTGACAGGTCCAAGTGCCGACGTTACCTTTTCAGCAGTTTCGTTTTATGACGAGTCAGGCAATCCTGTGGATACGTATGTGCGGTGTTAGCGTCCGGCGGGAACCTTGCGGTGATTATCGCTAGACGCTAACAGCGGTAATAGGAAACCAACGAAACCATTGATTTTCCTATTACCGCATTTTTACGTTACCGGTGGGACCGATCTCGCCCTGGGGTCCGGTGGGACCGACAGGGCCGGTTGCACCGGCAGCGCCGGCAGGTCCCTGCGGGCCGGTCGCGCCGACAGCACCGGCAGGACCGGTCGCGCCCACAGCACCAGCAGGACCGGTGGGACCGGTCAGACCCTGAATGCCCTGCACACCCTGGATACCCTGAATGCCCTGAGGACCGGTGGGACCCATCGGACCGGTGGGACCCGTGGGGCCGACATAAGTGACAGTCCCGCAGCCGATGCCGCAGGGGTAGAAGCACTTGCAGCCGCAACTGTTGTTATTCGCCGCGCCGTTCACGCCGCAGCCATTCTGAAAACGATTGATATTGATCACCCTCTTTGCGAATCGACGGGCGGTTCGCCCGCCGCTTTATTCTATGCGGGAGCGGGGAAAGGGTGACGGACGCGAAAGCCGTCGCTTGCGCGGCTTGTCGGCAACAGATATCTGTTGCGCAAAAGGCTTCCATTGCGTATAATAAAGACAAATTCCTGACAGAATTTGGGAGTATTCAATCATAGGGAGGACGGATATCGTGGCGAACCATCTCATCATCTACTATTCCCGCAGGGGCGAGAACTACTTCGGCGGTTCCATTCGCAGCATCGACAAGGGCAACACAGAATATTGCGTCGAGTACATCCGGAACGCCGTGGGCGCGGATGTGTTTCAGGTGGAAACTGTCCGGGATTATTCCAGAGACTATATGGAATGCACCCGCGAGGCGCAGGACGAGGCGCGCAGCGGCAAGCGCCCGGAGTTGAAAGCGTATCTGGAAAGTATCGCGGACTATGACAACATCTTCGTTTGCGGTCCTTGCTGGTGGGGGAGTTTCCCCTGCGCGGTGCTGGGGCAGCTGGAGCGGCTCGATTGGACGGGCAAGAACGTCTTCGCGCTGATGACCCATGAGGGCAGCGGCCTCGGTCACTGCGAGAGTGACCTCAGGAAAATCTGCAAGGGCGCCAATGTCGGCCGCGGACTCGCGGTGGCAGGCAGCTCCGCGCAGGGCAGCGAGAGCACTGTCGCCGCGTGGGCGAGGAAGTGCGTGGGATAAGGCGGTGACAGGGAGTGCTGCGGAACGGTTCGTTCCGCGACACTCCCTGTTGGTATCCTGATCAGTCGGGGTATTCTGCCAGCTCGCGCACGGCGGCGATCGCCGCGTCCACCTCGTCCTCCGTATTGAACCAGGAGAAGCTGAAGCGGACCGCGCCGCGCTCCTTTGTTCCCAGCGCCTCGTGCAGCCGCGGGGCGCAGTGAGCACCGGGACGCGTGGCGATGCCATGATCCTCACTTAGCGCGTCGGAGATCGCGCCGGAGTCGCAATCGCGGATGTTGAGGGTCACGATTGCCGCGTGATCGCCGGAAAAGTCACCGTAGACCGTAACGCCTTCGACGCCGCGTACCCCTTCGTAAAAGCGCCGGGTCAGCGCGGTTTCCTTCGCCTGAATCGCGTCCAGACCGACGCTGTTGAGATAGTCCAACGCGGCGGAAAGCCCCGCGATGCCGTGCCCGTTGAGCGTCCCAGCCTCCAGACGGGTCGGGTACTGCTCCGGCTGCGTCGGGAGGTAAGTCTGGACGCCCGTGCCTCCTACCTTGAACGGTGCGATCTCCACGCCCTCGCGGACGCACAGCCCGCCTGTGCCCTGAGGCCCCATCAGCCCCTTGTGACCGGTGAAGCACAGCACGTCGACGCCCAACGCCTGCATGTCCACGCTGCGTGTTCCCGCCGTCTGTGCCGCGTCAAGCACCATCAGCGCACCGTGGGCGTGGGCGATGGCGCTCACGCGGGCAACGTTGACTACGTTCCCCGTCAGATTGGAGGCGTGCGTGCAGACGATCAGTTTCGTGTTCGGACGCATCAGACGCTCAAAATCGGCATAGTCCACATTGCCTTGCCGGTCAGCGGGGACGAAGTCCACGGCGACGCCGCGCTCCCGTTCCAGCCGATAGAGCGGGCGCAGGACGGAGTTGTGTTCCAGATCGGTGGAGATTGCGTGGTCGCCTTCGCGCAGCAGCCCGGTCAGCGCGATGTTCAGCGATTCCGTGATATTGGCGGTGAATACCACATGGTCGGGGCGCGCGCAGCCGAAGAGCCGCGACAGCTTGACCCGTGCTCCGTAGACGGTGTGCGCCGCGTCCATGGCGCCGCCGTGGGTGCCGCGGGAACTGTTGCCCAGCGTTTGCAGAGCTTGCAGGACAGCCTCACCGACCTGGGGAGGCTTTTTCAAAGTGGTTGCCGCGTTGTCCAGATAAATCATGTTGTATCCTCTCTGGAAGAAAGTTTTTTTGGCTCAGATCATACGGGAGAGTCCGTTTTGATTGACGCGAGGTCGTCGCCGTTGATGCTGTCGTCTGCTTCCTTCTTGCTGTATGCGCCAAGACCGTTTTCAACAACCATCAGTGACGCCCTGCCCCTCTTTTTTCACACAATCAGATAAACAGGTTGACGTTGGACTCCTCCGCGTCGCCGAGATAGGTTCCCACGCCGCCGATCTCCACGCCGTCGATCAGCTCCTCCCTGCGGATGCCCATGACGTCCATGCTCATGGAGCAGGCAATGATTTTCACGCCGTTGTCCATTGCCTTTTTCATCAGAGCCTCAAGGGAGTCGATGTTCTTGTCTTTCATAATCTTCTTCATCATGGCGGTACCCACGCCGCCCATGTTCATCTTGGAGAGCGACAGGTGCTTTGCGCCGCGCGGCAGCATCGCGCCGAACATGGACTCCACGGGTGACTTCCTGATGTGCTGATTCTGATCCTTGCGCAGGGCGTTAAGTCCCCAGAAGGTGAAGAACATCGTCACAGGGCGCCCCATCGCCAGCGCACCGTTGGCAATGATAAAGCTTGCCAGCACCTTGTCCATGTCGCCGTCAAAGACGATGATGGTCTTGCCCTGCGGCGCGTCCTTGACCGCGACGCTCTGAGGAGCGGCGGGGGCGTCGCCCAGTCCGCGGCGCACGACGGCGACGTACGCGCCGTTTTTCTGCTCGTTGGATACCAGCGTGTTGCCCGTGCGCTTGCACCACGACGCGATGTCCCTGGCAAAGCCGGGATCGGATGCGCTGACCTCCAGCAGGTCGCCGTCGGACAGCTCGTTCATGTTCTTGTAGACCTCCATGATGGGACCGGGACACTGCATGCCGCAGCAATCCACCGTGACCTTGCGCATCTCATCCGCGCTCCTTTCCGGTTTCGCCGCTGCCGGTGCGGCGGTCTGCTCTGGGGCGTCCCACTCGCTTTCGTGGGTGGACTGATAAAACCGCGTGCCGCCGGGATAGACCCTGACGTTTGAAAAGCCGTTCTGCATCAAAATCCGCGCGGCGTTATAGGAGCGCACGCCCACTGTGCAGAACACGATATACTTCCTGCTCTTGTCCAGCTCACCCATCCGGGCGCGCAGGTCTCCCAGAGGGATGGCGACCGCGTTCGGCAGCTCGTATGCCATACGCTCCGCGTCCTCGCGCACGTCCAGAAGCACCGCGCCGGGGTCACTGTCCGGCTCGTTCCAGTCCGCGAGCCTCACCAGTCCGCGCAGAATGTTCTCCGCCACAAAGCCCGCCATGTTGACCGGGTCCTTCGCCGACGAATACGGCGGGGCGTAGGCAAGCTCCAGCTCCTTGAGCGCGATCGGTCCCGCGCCCATGCGCTGCGCGACGGCGATGGTGTCGATGCGCTTGTCGACACCCTCACGCCCGATGATCTGCGCGCCGAAAATCTTCTTCCCGTCGCGGGAGAAGAGCAGCTTGATGACCATTGGCGCCGCGCCGGGATAGTAGCCCGCGTGGTGGTTCTGAGTGATGATCAGGCGCTCATAGTCCCTGCCATATTGGAGACCACGTTGGATGAGCGCTTTTTCCGCCGCGCCGGTAAACGCCGCGGTGAGGTCAAATACCTTGACCACCGACGTGCCCTGTGTGCCGTGGTAGACCTCGTCGCCGCCGGCAATGTTGTCCGCCGCGATACGTCCCTGCTTGTTGGCGGGACCGGCGAGACCAAGCATGGTGCGGTCGCCGAACACAAAGTCCTCCACCTCGATCACGTCGCCCACCGCGTAGATGTGCTGATCCGAGGTGCGCAGATGCTCATCCGTCAGCACGCCGCCGCGCCGGTTCAGTTCCAGCCCGCAGTCCTTCGCAATCTGGCTGTTGGGGCGGATGCCGATGGACAGCACCACCAGCTCCGCCGTGATCGCCGCCCCGCTTTTGAGCTTGACCGTTACCTGCTCGCCCGCGTCCACGAAAGAATCCACGCCGTCCGCGAGGTGGAGATCAACACCCTTCGTTCTGATCTCCTCGTGCAGCAGCTGCGCCATCTCGAAGTCGATGGGCGCCATGACCTGATCCAGCGCCTCCACCAGCGAGACGCGAAGCCCGGCGTGATGCAGGTTCTCCGCAATCTCCAGACCGATGAAGCCTCCGCCGATGACCACCGCGGACTTGACCTTCCGCGCCATCTCGCGCAGATGATCCACGTCGGGGATCGTCCAGAGCGTGCGGATCTTCGGGTTGTCGATACCCGGAATGGGCGGGCGAATGGGTGAGGAACCGGTGGCAATCACAAGATCGTCATAGGCTTCCGCGTAGGTTGCGCCCGTTTGCAGGTTTTTGACCAACACTTCCTTTTTATCGCGATTGATGGATATTGCCTCGTTCTCGGTGCGCACGTCGATGTCGAACTTCGCGCGCATCGCCTCCGGCGTCTGTACCAGCAGCGCCTGACGGGTCTTGATGACGTCGCCTACATGGTAGGGAAGCCCGCAGTTTGCGTATGAGATGTACGCGCCCCGCTCCAACAGGATGATCTCCGCCGATTCGTCCAGCCGCCGCAGCCGTGCCGCGCAGCTTGCGCCGCCTGCCACGCCGCCGATGATGACTACTTTTTTCATGTTGCGCCCTCCTCAAAATGACTGAGGATAGTATACCAAATGGGAAAGTGTTTGTCTCAGAGAATTATCCTCTGCTAACAACTATTTTTCGCGTCCAATCAAAAAGCGCCGCCCGAAGGCGGCGCTTTCACTATTCGTCGATGAACATGACTGCCAGCGTCTTTGGTCCGCAGTGGGCGCAGATCGTGCAGCCTGCGCGGGCGCGGTGGAGTTCTCTGGCACCGGACAGGTCACGCACCAGCGATTCCAGCTCGTCAAGCTCCGATTTCGCGACTTCGCCGGAGTGGAGCAGAAAGACGTGACCGGGGCGTATCTTCTTATCCCCCAGCCGCTCGGCGACATACTGGCGGTAGACCTGCTCGATGTGCCCGCGGTACTTCTTGTAGACCGTCAGCTTGCCGTCCTTCATTTCCAACGCGGGACGGATGTGGAGCAGATTCGCGCCGATGGCGGCAACGCCGGAGCAACGCCCGCCCTTTCGCATGAAGTCCAGCGTGTCGAGGACAAAGCTGGTTTCCACCTTGCCGGTCAGCGCCGTCAGATGCTCCGCGATTTCGGCGGCGGGCATGCCGCGCTGGGCACATTCCGCACCCTCGATGGCGAGGAGCGCGACGCCGGTGGAGAGCATCCGGCTGTCCACCGGATAAACGCCATCCAGCTCCTGCGCCGCCAGCCGCGCGGCGTTATAGGAGGCGGAGAGCTCAGAGCTGATGGTCAGATGCACGATCTCACAGCCTCCGGCGAGAAGGGAGACGAAAAAGTCGGTGTAGCTTTGCAGGCTCGGCGCGGCGGTGGACGGAAGCGCACCGTCCTCGTAGAAGCGGCGGTACATATCATCCGGGGTGAAGCGCCCGTCGTCGGGAAAGCTCTCTTCATTCAGAGTGATGGTCAGCGGTATGATCCGTATGGAAAACCGTTCGCACAGCTCCCGCGGCAGATCGCAGGTGCTGTCCGCTGTGATCACAACAGGCTTTGCCATATTGCAAACTCCTTCCCCGCCGCCGGATGCCCGAACGATGGCTCATAATTTTGAACATCATAACAGATGATCTGCCAAAATGCAACATATTCACGGCGCACCGTGAAATTGTGAAAAAATTGTTACAGTCTTTTCTTTTGCGCGGCAGCGTGGTATCCTAACCGCATATTATAAAAGGAGAGAAGTGCTATGCCGTATATCGCCATCAAGGAATTTCCCAAGGACGCTGAGACCGTCAGAAAGGTCGCCGAGCGCATCAATGAAACGCTGCTGGAGCTGTGGGGCTGCCAACAGAAGGATATCTCCATTTCCTATGAGCCTGTCGCCCCGGAGAATTGGGATGAGCAGATCGTGCGCGGCGAGGTGGAGGCAAAGCGGGAGAGTATGCTGATCCTCAACGGGGAGCGGCTTGACGCGCCGAAGGGGCTGACGATCTTTCACATGACCGGCTGCCCCTATTGCCGCAAGGCGCGTCAGGCGCTGGACGAACTGCGGGAGGAGAATCCTGCGTACCGCGGCGTATCGATCGAGTGGATCGAGGAGAATGAACAGCCTGAGGTGGCGGACCGCTACGACTATTATTCCGTCCCTTCTATCTTCCGGGGAACGGAGAAGCTCTACGAGGCGCGCCCCACCGATCCATACGAGTTCATCAAGGAAAATGTGAAGCGGGCGCTGGACGCGGCGCTTTGACCACAAAAACTGCGGCGATCACTCGCCGCGGTTTTTGCTTTGGGAGGGGTTGCTTGCTTCGCTCAACCGTTCAAACAAAGGCAGCAGAGACCGCACCGGGACAGACAGGACGTCCACGCCGAGACTGAGCAGCGGCTGAATTGCCTGCGGGAAGCTCTCCAGATCGCCGGACATGATGACGAGACAGCCGTGGCGGTGACCGGCGTCGATGATCTGGCGGAGCATCCACGCCAGCGCACGGTAGTTCGGCAGCGCGCCGACAAGCTGGCTGCTGATCGTCGAGCGCATCAGCGACTCGCCGTTGACGATGATGAGGTCCATGCCCTCCGCCAACTCGTCGATGATGAACGCGGCGAAGGGAACGGCAATCTCCACGCCGATGCGCACGGCGCGGTATTCCAGATTCTCCGCTCGCAGTTCACGCTTGCACTGTTCCAGAATCTGACGGCAGCGGCGGATATCGCTTTTGGTTTTCACACCGGAGAGCACGATGGCGCAGGTGCCGCCGACGGCGGCGCGCAGCACCGCGCGGAACTGCGCCTTGAGCTGGTGATAGCGCTCCTGGCGTGTGGCGGAGAAGAGGCTTCCAAGTCCGATGCCGCCGACGTCCAGCGACAGAATGGCGACGGGGCGCCCCCGCATGGCGTCGACGGTGCGCCGGTATTCCAACATCTGCTCGTCCTCCGACGGCGGTGTGGCACGCCCGCTGTGGAGCACGCCGGGCTGATAGGGAGCGATGCCGCTTGCGCCCAGCTTGTAAGCGTCAATGGCTTCCCAGGCGCTGTCGATCATCGCGCAGAGGCGCAGCGGTCTTTGCGATGTGTCGGCATGGGGGAGCGTCAGCTCGGAGACGGCGGAGGGATCGTAGCCCGGCGATTGGTGCGGGTGCGCCGCCGCGAGCGTTGCCTCGTCGGGATCGATGATGAATTCTGCCTTGTCCCCGTCGAGGATCGCGAGCCGACCCTCCCAGCGCGGATCGACCACGATGCCTGTGATGGCGGGCACGCCGATGGACTGCGCGAGGATGGAGGTGTGGCTGTCCGGCGCGCCGTTCTGGCTCACCAGACCCAGCAGCATGCCGGTGTCGAGCAGGATGGTCTCACTGGGCGTCAGGTCCTCGGCGACGAGGATGGCTGGCGTCTGCCGCAGCCTGCCGATGTCAGCACGCTGGGACAGGATTCCGGCGAGACGGTGGGACAGGTCGCGGGCGTCGAGGGCGCGGGAGCGCAGATAGCTGTTGTCAAGACTGGCAAAAAAGTCGATGATCGTTTTGCCGGCCTGATCGATGGCATATTCCGCGGTGGCGGAGTCGTTGATGTGGTCATAGATTGCCTGAAGATAGTCCGGGTCCTCAAGCATCATGGACTGAAAGAGGAAGATGGCGGCTTCGTCGCTGCCGAGGTGCGCACCGATGCGCGCCTGCATACGCTTGAGATCGGTGAAGGCGCGATCCTTGGCGGCCTCAAACCGGAGAAGCTCCTCGCGGGGTGAGAGGCTGGACGGATGCTTTGTCGGTTTGCTGGCGCGGTGCAGATAATGGATGGGGCCGATGCTCAATCCTCCCTGAACAAAGACGCCTTTTAATCGGATCATCGCTGCACTCCTTTGTAACTCATTAGGTCCAAAAAAACTTTGTGAAGAAGAAATATTTTTCAGGTTGACAAGCGGCAAAAACTATGACAAAATCCGCGTATAACTTAACAAACGAAAGTTCTGACCGGCTTGACCGTGCGGAACGGTCACGCGCAAATATTGAAGAGAGGCGAATGGGGCGGAGAGAATGTCACACAAAAAGAAAGCGATCCTGGAGGCTTTTGTTCAGCTGCTGGACGAGAAGCCCGCGAAGCGGATTACCGTCAATGATATTGCCGCGCGCTGCGGTATCGGGCGCAATACTTTCTATTATTATTTTGCCAATATCCCGGCGCTGTATGAAGCGCTTGAGGAGCAGTGGGTGGAGATGATCCGGGACTGCGCCGCGCCGCAATCCATCATGGACTGTGTGGCGCCGCTGGTCGAATATGCTACGGAACATAAATCCGGTTTCCTCTATGTATACCGTTCCGTGGATCGCGATCGGTTTCAGGCGGATCTGGATCGGCTGTGGATGAATATTGTCACCCGCTATGCGGATCAGGCGGCAAAGAAAACAATGACCGGGGATGAGCGGAAGCTTCTGATTCGTGCGCTCAAATGCGCTTTTGTCGGCATGACGATTGACTGGCTGGATCACGACATGGATTACGACCTTTTGGACAGCGTACATCGCGTCTGCCGCCTTGTGCGCACCGGAAGCGGTCAGAGAGTATAAAATGATCCGCGGAGAACGAAAAGAATTATACCTTATGTTCCACTGTTTTTAAATGGTTAAATCATACCAGATTGTTCCACATAACGTCAAGGGAAAAGCGCTTCGCCGCGTTGGTTCGGTGGAGCGCTTTGAATTGTTGCTGGACAAAACGCAAAAAGTGAGTACAATATAAGGGATCAAAAACGGCGTATGCCGTCCTGCAGGGGAAACCATGAACGGAAAAAATCATTTTTGGATCAACGCAAAAATCTATCTATACGCCGTTGTGAAGTGGCTGGGCGCAGCCGCAGTGACCGGCTTGCTGTGCGGACTGATCGGCACGCTGTTCCACGTCGGCGTGGAGCGCGTGACGGAGCTGCGCATGACGCATCCGTGGCTGCTGTATCTGCTGCCGCTGTTGGGCATTGCGGTGGTGGGGAGCTACAAGCTGTGCCGCGTGGAGGGCGTCGGCACGGACAGCATCCTGGAGGAGGTGCACTCCGGCAGGGGTGTATCGCTTACCCTGCTGCCCGCGATCTTCTTCTCCACCGTGCTGACTCACCTCGGCGGCGGCAGCGTAGGGCGCGAGGGCGCGGCGCTGCAAATGGGCGGTGCAATCGGCTATCAGAGCGCGCGGCTGTTCCACATGGACGAGAGCGACAAACGTACCACCACCACCGTCGGCATGGCGGCGTTCTTCTCGGCACTGTTCGGCACGCCTATGGCGGCGACGGTGTTCGCCATGGAGATTACGAATGTCGGCCGCGTATATTACGCGCAGATGTTTCCCTGCCTGGTCGCCGCGCTAACCGCCTACGGCGTGTCGCTGCTGCTGGGTGTGGAACCAACGGCGTTTGCCGTCTCGGTGCCGGAGCTGGAACCGGTGATGCTGCTGCGCGTGACGCTGCTGGCGGTGTTGTGCGCCTATCTCTCCGTGCTGTTTTGCGAGACCATCCATGCCGCGGGCAAGCTGGCGGCAAAGCGCCTGCCAAACCCGTGGCTGCGGGCGGTTCTCGGTGGCTGCGTGATCGTACTTCTGACGCTGCTGCTGGGGACGACGGACTATAACGGCGCGGGCATGCCGATCATCTCCGCCGCGGTCACGCGCGGTCAGGCACAGCCCGCTGCGTTTGTCTGCAAGCTGATCTTTACCGCAGTGACGCTGGCGGCGGGCTTCAAGGGGGGCGAAGTCGTCCCGTCGTTCTTCGTTGGCGCGACCTTTGGCTGCGTGGCTGGCCCGCTGCTGGGCATTCCGTCGGGCTTCGCCGCGGCGGTCGGCTTGGTGGCGGTGTTTTGCGGCGCGGTAAACTGCCCGCTGGCGTCAACGTTCCTCGCGCTGGAGCTGTTCGGCTCTCAGGGGCTGATTTACTTTGCCATGGCATGCACGCTGAGCTTCGTGTTCTCAGGCTACAGCGGCATCTATTCGAGCCAGCGTATTCTCTATGACAAGCTGAAGGCACAATACATCAATGTGCAGACCAATCATCACTATACTGGAACAGAAAAGGAGTCATTATGAATCATTTTGCAGCCATTCGCGGCAAGCTGGACGCTTATGGCGTCGACGCCATGCTGCTCACACAGGAAGCCAATCGTCTGTATGCCAGCGGTTTTCACTCCACGGGCACAGACGGCGCGGCGCTGGTAACGAAGGACGAAACCTACTATTGGACGGACTCGCGCTATATCGAGGCGGCGGAGCGCGAGGTCAGGGACGCGAAGGTGGAGCTTGTGACCGTCGAGCGCGGCTACACCGTGCTGCTCAACGAAGCCATCGAGCGCCATGGGATCAGGACGATCGGATTCGAGGATGAGTATATGACCGTGGCGGACTGGAAACAGTATCAGCAGAAGCTCCACGCGGAACTCAAGCCTGCGACCGGGCTGCTCACGGGGCTGCGCATGGTCAAGGACCAGGAGGAACTGGACGCCCTCATCGGTGCGCAGCGCATTGCGGAAAAGGCGCTCGCCGAAATCTACAACGATATTCGTCCTGGCGTCACCGAAAAGGAGATTGCCGCGAAGCTGACCTATCTGATGCTGCGCTACGGCGCGGAAAACATGTCCTTCGACCCCATTGTCGCCTCCGGCGCCAACGGGAGCATTCCTCATGCCGTACCCGGTGAGAAGAAGATCGCGACGGGCGAATTTGTGACCATGGACTTCGGCTGCATCTATCACGGCTACTGCTCTGACATGACCCGCACCGTCGCGGTGGGACATGTGACCGAGGAAATGGATCAGGTTTACCATATTGTGCTCAACGCGCAGCTTGCCGGCATTGCTGCGGCAAAGGCGGGCGTTCGCGGCTGCGACGTCCATAACGCAGCTGCGAAGGTCATCGCGGACGCGGGCTATGGCGCGTATTTCGGGCATGGTTTCGGACACGGTGTCGGCGTGGAGATTCATGAGTCGCCGCGGGCGAGCAGCACATGGAAGGAACCACTTCCGGCGGGCGCGGTGATCTCCGCGGAGCCGGGCATCTATATCCCCGGCAGGTTTGGTGTCCGCATTGAGGATGTGATCGTGATTCGTGACGGCGGATGCGAGGACATCCATCGCGCACCCAAGGAATTGATGATACTATGATTAGGAAACGACTCAAGCAGATTGCGCTGCTTGCTCTTTTGGTGCTGGCGGTTGTGCTGATCCATAACCGCGTACAGCTGGAAGCGGAGGAGGCGGCGCACGAGGCGGAGATTGCTGTGGCGCAGACCGAGGAGCCCGATGACGCACAGCAGTCCATGACGGTGATTCGGCTTGGAAACGACACGGCGCTTGCTGATGTTGCGGAGAACACGGAGCGCGGCGGCATCGATCTGACCGTTCATGAGGCGGACGGCACCGAGACCGTCTATACCTTTACGGACGTGGCGATCGACAGCTGGTATGTGGACGCGGTGAATTTTGTCGTCTCCGCCAACCTGATGAAGGGACTGGGGGATGAGCCGATCTTCCACCCGGAGTACGGCATCCTGCGGGAGGAACTGGCGTCCATTCTCTATCGCTATACCAATGGAGAGCAGGTGACGCCGAACTATCAGTTTGAAGACGTACCCGAAGGGGAGTGGTACTATGACTGCGTCTCCTGGGTGACGAACCGGCGGCTGATGAGCGGTTTGACCCCGACAACCTTTGGCGTCGGGGAGTATATGACCTGCGAGCAGGCGTTGATCGCGATTTACCGTCTCGCCGGACAGCCGGAGACAGACGGCTCTCTGCTGGATTATCCCTATGCCGCGAAGGTGTCGGATTACGCCCGCAAAGCGGTGGACTGGGCGTGGAAATCAGGGCTGATTACCGAGAAGGAATGCGTCTGGTATCCCCCTCAAGCCATCAGCCGCGCGCAGGTTGCGCTGCTGCTGACAAGGTTCAGTACAATGGATTTTGAAAAAAATTGAGAAATTTGAAAAATACCTCTTGACAAATCCCTAAAGAGCGTGTATAGTAGCGACTGTTCCGCGGTTGAGCCGCACGGCTGAGCCGAACGGAGCGAGTACCTTGTATATTAAACAACGAAGAACAGACAAGCACCAGAAAGCGATGTCGATAGGACATCGAAAGAAAGCTTGCGAACCTGAGGTTTAGTCAATTACTCAGGGGAGCGGGCAAAAGAAATGAAGCTATGACAAATAGCTCGATAAAAGATGGAAGCAGTCGAAAGATTGTTTTGATACCATTTTATTGAGAGTT
>JAFXPO010000006.1 GCA_017527825.1 Oscillospiraceae bacterium | reverse complement strand
GGTCGACGTGACCAATGGTACCAATGTTTACATGGGGCTTGGTACGCTCGAATTTCTGCTTAGCCATTTGTAATCCTCCTGTAAGATAATTCGTTTCGTTGTTGTTCGGTACATTATCGCATAACACGACTATTTTACAGTATGTTACGCTATTTTGCAATAGTTAATTTAAGGCTTAGATGGTGCGACCGCCATGGCGCTGGTCCGCGATCTTCTCCTGAATGCTCTTCGGGATTTCGACGTAGTGAGACGGCTCCATGGTATACTGACCGCGACCCTGCGTGCGGGAACGAAGGTCGGTGGCGTAGCCGAACATTTCGGCAAGCGGCACAAACGCGTCGATCTGCTGCGCGCCGGAGCGGGCTTCCATACCCTGAATCTGACCGCGGCGGGCGTTCAAATCGCCGATAACGTCGCCCATATACTCGTCGGGAACGATGACGGAGACCTTCATGATCGGTTCGAGCAGCGTGGCGCCCGCCTTCTGGCAGGCTTCCTTAAACGCCATGGAACCGGCAATCTTGAATGCCATTTCCGAAGAGTCGACCTCGTGATACGAGCCGTCGTAGAGGGTGACCTTCACGTCGACCACCGGGTAACCGGCAAGCACGCCGGAGAGCATCGCACCCTGAATACCGGCGTCGACGGCGGGGATATACTCCTTCGGCACGGCGCCGCCCACGATCGCGTTGACGAACTCATAGCCCTTACCGGGCTCGTTGGGCTCGACCTTGATCTTGACGTGACCGTACTGACCCTTACCGCCAGACTGACGGGCATACTTCGTATCCTGCTCAACCGCCTTCTTGATGGTCTCCTTGTAGGCGACCTGCGGCGCACCGACGTTTGCCTCGACCTTGAACTCGCGGAGCAGACGGTCGACAATGATCTCCAGATGGAGCTCGCCCATACCGGCGATGATCGTCTGACCGGTTTCCTCGTCCGTGTAGGTCTTGAACGTGGGGTCTTCCTCAGCGAGCTTCATCAGCGCGACTGTCATCTTCTCCTGACCGGCTTTGGTCTTGGGCTCGATGGCGACGCGGATGACCGGCTCAGGGAACTCCATGCTTTCGAGCACGATAGGCGCCTTCTCATCGCAGAGCGTGTCGCCCGTCGTGGTGTTCTTGAGACCCACCGCCGCGGCAATATCGCCGGCGTAGACGGTCTCAATGTCCTCACGGTGGTTGGCGTGCATCTGAAGGATGCGGCCGATACGCTCACGGTGACCCTTGGTGGCGTTGAGCACAGCAGAGCCGGTGTTCAGCGTACCGGAGTACACGCGGAAGAATCCGAGGCGACCGACATAGGGGTCGGTCATGATCTTGAACGCCAGCGCGGCAAAGGGACCTTCATCCTCGCTGTGACGCTCTTCTTCCTGCTCGGTCTTGGGATTGACACCCTTGATGGCAGGAATGTCCGTCGGGGCGGGCATATAGTCGACGATGGCGTCGAGCAGCTTCTGCACGCCCTTGTTGCGGTAGGACGTACCGCAGACCACAGGGATCATCTCCACGGCGACGGTAGCCGCGCGGATTGCCTTGCGGATTTTATCGGTAGGGATGTCCTTGCCTTCGAGATACATTTCCATGATCTCGTCGTCGAACATCGACACAGCGTCGAGGAGCTTCTCGCGATACTCCGTCGCCATGTCCATCATGTCGGCGGGGATCGGCTCCACACGCATGTCCTTGCCCATCTCATCGTAGTAGACGTCGGCGTTCATCTCGACGAGGTCGACGATGCCGCGGAAGTCCGCTTCCTTGCCGATGGGCAGCTGGATGGGTACGGCGTTGCACTTGAGACGCTCGTCGATCATGCGCAGCACGTTGAAGAAGTCGGCGCCCATGATATCCATCTTGTTGACGTAGATCATGCGCGGAACATGGTAGTGATCCGCCTGACGCCAGACTGTCTCAGACTGCGGCTCGACGCCGCCCTTGGCGCAGAGCACCGTCACACTGCCATCGAGTACGCGCAGGCTGCGCTCGACCTCAACGGTGAAGTCGACGTGGCCCGGAGTGTCGATGATGTTGATGCGGTGATCCTTCCAGAAGCATGTGGTCGCGGCGGACGTGATCGTGATGCCGCGCTCCTGCTCCTGCTCCATCCAGTCCATGGTAGCGGTACCCTCATGGGTCTCACCGATCTTGTAGTTGACGCCGGTGTAGAAGAGGATACGCTCGGTCGTGGTGGTCTTACCGGCATCGATATGCGCCATGATGCCGATATTTCTGGTTTTTTCGAGAGATACCTTTCTGGGCATAAAGCAATACCTGCCTTACCAGCGGAAGTGGGCGAATGCCTTGTTGGATTCGGCCATCTTATGGGTATCTTCACGCTTTTTCACGGCGCTGCCGGTGTTGTTGGCAGCGTCCATAATCTCGCCAGCCAGGCGCTCCGCCATGGTGCGCTCGCCGCGAGCGCGCGCATAGGTGGTCAGCCAGCGAAGACCGAGGGTCTGACGGCGGGCCGGACGGACCTCCATCGGGACCTGATAGGTCGCGCCGCCGACACGGCGGGCCTTGACCTCAAGACTCGGCATGATGTTTTCGAGCGCCTGCGTGAACACGTCAAGCGGCTCGTTGCCCGTCTTCTCCTTGATGGTATCGAACGCGCCGTATACGACCTTCTGTGCAACACCCTTCTTGCCGTCGAGCATAATGGAGTTGACCAGCTTCGTCACCAGTACGCTGTTGTACATAGGATCGGGCAGAACTTCTCTCTTGGGAACATTACCTCTTCTGGGCACTATGCTTCCCTCCTTCATTATAAAATGATGTCATCGGTACTCACATCGGGCAGCCGATGTGTTTTGCCTGCCAAAGAGGGTTTATCTATAGATGATAGAGAACCGTTTGGCAAACTACTTTTTGCAGAGCCTTATTTCTGCTTCGGGCGCTTGGCACCGTACTTGGAACGGCCCTGTCTGCGACCGTCGACGCCCTGGGCATCGAGCGTGCCGCGGATGATGTGGTAACGCACACCGGGGAGATCCTTGACACGACCGCCGCGGATCATGACCACAGAGTGCTCCTGCAGGGAGTGACCCACGCCGGGAATGTAAGCGGTGACCTCGTAACCGTTGGTAAGACGCACACGGGCGATCTTACGGAGGGCGGAGTTCGGCTTCTTCGGCGTCGCTGTACGGACCGCGGTGCAGACACCGCGCTTCTGCGGGGAGCTGAGGTCGGTCTGCTTGTTCTTGAGGGTGTTCAGGCCGTACTGCAGCGCGGGAGCGGTGGACTTGTAGGTCGACGTCTCTCTGCCCTTGCGAACCAGCTGGTTAAAAGTAGGCATTCATGTTCTCCTTTCTCATTTTTTGTGCATGGACGCACCATGCAGAGCGGAATTATAACATGAAACTCCCGTGAAGTCAAGAATTTTTCAGAGAAAAACCCGCTCTTTCGAGCGGGTTTTTCGGGCATCTTGCCTGAATCGGACGATTTGAGTCCGGCTCAGGGCGTATTTATGTCAAATTCCGGGTGCGCGTCGTGCTCCGTGCCGAGGATGCTGCGGCAGGCTTCCACCGCGGCGCGGCACGCCTCCGGCACCTCGCACTCCTCACCGGAGAAAAGCTCCGCATAGACGTCCAACAACTCAAAGCGTTCCGCCTCCCCCGCGCCGCGATTGCGCATAAGCATGGGCGTGTAGGTATAATCCGCCACCTCCGCCGCGCCGGTTACATTGTCTCGGACGAGCGTCAGCTCCAGCACCACAGTGGTATCCGTCAGAGGGTCGACCTGAGACGAGGTGAAGTTGCCCAGCGAGTAGCAGACAAAGCCCTGCCGCTCCCCATCGTCCCGTGCCAGCGTCCGCAGTTCCATGGGCTGAAGCACATGGGAATGCCCGCCCAGAACGATGTCTGCGCCGTGGTCAAAGAGGAATTGCGCGACTCGCTCCTGATAGGCGTTCTGTTTCGTCTTGTACTCGATGCCCCAGTGGATCATGACGGCAATCAGGTCGGGTTCCAGCGCCTTCGCCTGCTCCAGTGCGCCGAGCAGACGCGTTTCGTCCAGCTGAGAGATGGTGGTGAGATAATCCGTATTGAACAGATTCACCGAAAACGGAGCCTCCAGCGGTAACCCGTTTGTCCCGTAGGTGAATCCCAGAAACGCCACGGAAATCCCGCCGACGTCCGCCACAACGACGTTCGCGTCCGCTTCCTCCTGCGTGCGGCTGGTGCCCACATGGGCAAGTCCCCGCTCATCCAGCACGTCCAGCGTGCGGCACAAGCCGGAAAAGCCCCTGTCCATGCAGTGATTGTTGGCTGTCAGCAACAGATCGAAGCCGGTATCCGCGAGACCATCCGCCAGACCGTCCGGGCTGTTGAAATAGGGAAAGCCCGAATACTTCGGCCCACCGGCGAAGGTGGTTTCCAGATTTGCCACCGCATAATCCGCCTGCTCCACCAACGGCTTGACACTGCGCAGGATCGGGCGATAGTCATACGTTTCGGTTGCGGCGTCCCATGCGTCATTGGTCACGGGCATGTGGCTCATCACATCGCCGCAGACCGCCAGCGTCGCCACGGTAGGCTCCGGCGGAAGCTCCGGCAGCTCCTCCACCACGGGGGGCGGTGTCTCGATTGCCGCCGCGGGTCGCGATTCCACCTGTGCCGGAGCAGCGCAGGACGAGAGCAATCCCAGCAGCAGGAACAGCGCCGCGAGGCGCCTGATGATCGTTCTTCCGCTCATCGCTCAATCATCCTGTAGATGTAGTCCGCAATCCCGCCGCACACAGCATAAATCCCATTGCTGTCCCTTGCCGCGGAAGCGCCGGTCGTCAAAACGATCACGCCGTCCCCGGTGACCGGATCATAGGACGCGCAGTTGTAGACGCCGTAGCCGCTGCCGGTATGATAGTACAGCGTGTCCCGCCCGTAGGCGCTGCGACAGCGCAGAGGCATTGCCTGATAGAAGCCGTCAGACACCCTGGTGTCCGCGTGTGACTCCATCTGCGCGACGGAGTCCGCGCTCAGCAGCCGGACGCCTTCATAAACGCCGTCCGACGCAAGCACGGCAAACATCTTTGCCAGATCGTTGGCGCTGATGGTCAGCCCTCCGGCAAAAGCACTGCCCTTTGCTCCGGGCGCTCCGGCATGGTAGCCTCGCTGCGTCGCGATGCTGCGGTCTACGCCGCCGCTGTGGTTGTAGAGCGCGGCAATTCTGTTCTGCGACGCCAGATCGCCGGCGTTGAAGCCCGCGTCGATCCCCAGCGCATCGAAGAAATAGTGATGCAGCATCTGGTCCATCGTCTGCTTTTCCGCCAGCTCCAGCGTCAGCCCCAGCACACAGAAGGCGTAATTGTTATAGCCCCACGAAGAGAGCGCGCCCGGCGTCGTGTGACTGTAACCTGAGCTGCCGCGCTGCCGCTGCCGCACGGCGGAGCCGGAATAGGCAGAGTCGCCCTCCAGCATGGCAATGGAGGATGTATGGGTCAGGATGCCGCTGATATTGACCGCCTTGCCGGTATAGTACGGGTTGCGAAAGTTTTCGCCCCAATAGGTGCCGATGGGCGCTTCCAGCGTGATCGTTCCGTTCTCCCGCAGGCGCATGGCGTCCATGCCGATCACCACCTTGGAGATCGACGCGACGCGAAGGCGATGATCCGCGGTCATCGGGTCACTCTGCCTGGTCGCCCAGCCATAGGCAAAGGAGTCGGTGACGTGTCCTTTTTCGATCACCGCGACCTGCATGCCCACCGCGCCATACTTTTTTGCCACAGCGTTCACCTGCGCCTGCACCTCGGCGTGACGCGCGCGGACGACACTGTGAAACGCGGGCTGCGCCGCCGCTGCGGCGAACTCCCGCGCCAGCGGCTCCCGCTCAGCATCCGCCAGCAGCGATGTGGCCATCGCGGCAAGCTGAATCCGAGAGAGCGGCAAATCAGGCAGCAGCGCGTCCACCGCCACCGCGTCAAGCACATGGCGCTCCGCCGCCCAGGAGAGCGGCGCACGCGCATACGCCGCGACGGCAGCGCCGTCCCGCCATGCGCTCAGATCGCCGGTACAAGTCGTACTCAAGCCCGCGAAATCGGCAAGGCGGTAGAGGAACGTCGCCATCTGCGCACGAGTGACATACTCCGCCTCGGCGTAGTCCCCGTCCTCCTTTCCGGTGAGGATACCGGTCCTGATCGCCCACTGCATCGCGTTCGCCGGCGGCTGCGCGATCGCGCCCACCGCCGCGGCAAGCCGTCCCAGCACGACAACAGCCTGTCCACGGGTCAGCAGCATATCCGGTCGGAACTGCCCGTCGCCGGTTCCCAGAAGCAGCCCCCGGCAGCAGGCGTAACGCGCGGAATCAGCAAGCCCTTTGTTCTCTGGAAGATCGGTGAAGCGCACTGCCCGCAACTGCTCCGTTGTTGGCGCCTTGTTTGCCTGTTCGGCTTCCCGCGTTTCCACCGGAGCCTCTGTGTCCTCCGCCGCGCGTACCGGTGTGCAGAGGGGCAGCAGCGTGACGATTGCCAGCAGCAGCGCCAACACTTGCGTTTTTCTCATTGGTTTTCCCACTCCTGTTCTCTCTCTGTACAGAAAAACGGAGACACACGATCCGTGCGCCTCCGCTTCTGCCTGTTTATTGCACCGCGTTGGTGAAGCCGCGCAGCGCCGCGTACATGTCGGGTTCCTCCGGTTTTTCCGGTTCCGGCACAATCTCCTGCGCAAAGTCCCGGTAGGCGGTGAGTCCAGCACCGGCGGGGATCAGCTTGCCGATGATGACGTTCTCCTTCAGACCGACCAGATGATCGACCTTGCCCTTGATGGCAGCTTCGGTCAGCACCTTGGTGGTCTCCTGGAAGGACGCCGCGGACATCCACGAATCGGTGGCAAGGGACGCCTTCGTGATACCCATGAGCAGCTGCGTGGCGTCCGCCTCGCGCAGCGGTTCGCCGGTCTCAGCGTTGACCTCGCCCGCCGCGATGCGCGCGCGCACCTTCTCATTCTCGTCCTCAAGTTCGAGCAGATCGACCATCGCTCCGGAAAGCAGACCGGTGTCGCCCGCGTCCTCAACGCGCACCTTGCGCATCATCTGGCGCACGATGACCTCAATGTGCTTGTCGTTGATATCGACGCCCTGCTGACGGTACACCTTGAGTACCTCGCTGATGAGATAATCATGCACCGCGCCGGTACCGCGGATACGAAGAATGTCATGCGGAGACAGTGCGCCGTCCTGAAGCTGGAAGCCCTTTTCGATGGTGTCGCCGTCCTGCACGCGAAGTCCGGTGTGCGGGATCGCGTAAGAGCGCACGTCGCCGTCGTCAGCGGTGACGATGATGTTCACGAGGCTGCCCTTCTGAGACTCCTCAAAGCGCACCTTGCCGGAAATCTCGGAGAGCGTCGCCATCTTCTTGGGACGGCGCGCCTCGAACAGCTCCTCAACACGCGGAAGACCTTGCGTGATGTCGCCGCCGGCAACGCCGCCGGTGTGGAACGTACGCATGGTCAGCTGCGTACCGGGCTCGCCGATGGACTGGGCGGCGATGATGCCGACCGCCTCGCCAGGTCCGACGGGCTTGGAGGTGGCAAGGTTCATGCCGTAGCACCTGGCGCAAACGCCGCTGTGCGCCTTGCACGTCAGCACCGTGCGAATCTCGACGGCGTGAATGTCAAAGTCCTCCAGCGTCTTGGCGTCGTCGGACGAGAGCATGTGGTCCTTGGAAAACAGCACTTCGTCCGTGCCGGGCTTGAGAATGTCATTGACCGGGTAGCGGCCGTTGATGCGCTCGGAGAACTGCTCGATGACCTGACCGTTCTCGCTGATCTCGGACGCCAGAATGCCGGTGGCAGCGCCGCAGTCGTCGCTGCGGATGATGACGTCCTGGCAGACGTCAACCATGCGGCGGGTCAGGTAACCGGAGTCCGCGGTACGAAGTGCGGTATCGGCAAGACCCTTACGGGCGCCACGGGAGGAGGTGAAGTATTCCAGAACGGACAGACCCTCGCGGAAGTTTGCCTTGACCGGGATTTCGATGGTGCGGCCGGCAGTGTTCGCCATCAGTCCACGCATACCGGTGAGCTGACGAATCTGCTTCATCGAACCACGGGCGCCGGAGTCCGCCATCATAAAGACGGGGTTATAGCGATCCATGTTCTTTTGCAGCGCGTCGGTGACGTCGTCGGTGGTCTTTTCCCATTCCTTAACAACCTGACGGTAGCGCTCGTCGTTGGTCATAAAGCCCATCTTGTACTGATCCTCGATGTCGACGACGCGCTTTTCGGTCTCGGCGATGAGGGTGTACTTCTCCGGCGGGATGGTCATATCCGCGACAGAGATCGTGATGGCGGCGCGGGTGGAATACTTGTAGCCCGTCGCTTTGATGTTGTCCAGCACCTCGGCGGCGATGGTAAAGTTGTGGCGCTTGATGGCACGGTCGACGATCTTGCCCAGCAGCTTCTTGCCGCAGGTGTCGGTGATCTCATAGTCGAAGTACTGCTCGGTGGGATTGCCGTTCTCGTCCACGCGCTTGACAAAGCCCAAATCCTGCGGGACATTGCGGTTGAAGATGATGCGGCCGATGCTGGTGCGCACGATCTTGCTGCCCATCGTACCGTCGGGCAGTGCCTTGCTGACACGCACCAGAATGGGCTGATGGATGCCGATGAGATGGTCGTCGTAGGCGATCATCGCCTCGTCCTCATCGCGATAGACGTTGAGGTGGATCGACGCCTTCTCCTCGTCGGTCAGCTCGTTGTAATCCTTGCCGGCAAGCTCGAAGGGGATGTTCGAGGGCCAGAACTCGTCGTGATCCAGCTGGGACACGCCGTTTTCGAAGCGCTCCAGCGTCAGATAGTAGGAGCCAAGCACCATGTCCTGTGTCGGCACGGTAACCGGACCGCCGTCCTGCGGACGCAGCAGGTTGTTGGCGGAAAGCATCAGGATACGCGCCTCCGCCTGCGCCTCGGCGCTCAGCGGAACGTGAATCGCCATCTGGTCGCCGTCGAAGTCAGCGTTGAACGCCGTGCAGTTCAGGGGGTGCAGCTTGAGCGCGCGACCCTCGACCAGCACCGGCTCGAACGCCTGAATGCCCAGACGGTGCAGCGTGGGTGCGCGGTTGAGCATGACCGGGTGGTCCTTGATGACCACGTCCAGCGCGTCCCAGACCTCGGCAACGCCCTTGTCCACCATCTTCTTGGCGGACTTGATGTTGTTGGCGCTGCCGTCCTCGACGAGCTTCTTCATAATGAACGGGCGGAACAGTTCCAGCGCCATCTCCTTGGGCACGCCGCACTGGTAAATCTTCAGCTCCGGGCCGACGACGATAACCGAACGACCGGAGTAGTCGACGCGCTTGCCCAGCAGGTTCTGGCGGAAGCGTCCCTGCTTGCCCTTGAGCATGTCGGACAGGCTCTTGAGCGCGCGGTTGTTCGCGCCGGTGACGGCGCGGCCGCGGCGGCCGTTGTCGATCAGGGCGTCCACCGCTTCCTGAAGCATACGCTTTTCATTGCGCACGATGATGTCGGGCGCGTTGAGCTGAATGAGCCTCTTGAGGCGGTTATTGCGGTTGATAACGCGGCGATAGAGATCGTTGAGGTCGCTGGTCGCGAAGCGTCCGCCGTCAAGCTGAACCATCGGGCGAATCTCCGGCGGAATGACCGGCAGCACGTCAATGATCATCCACTCCGGCTTGTTGCCGGAGATGCGGAACGCGTCCACGACCTCAAGGCGCTTGACAATACGCGCCTTCTTCTGACCGTTGGCGTTCTTGAGCTCCTCATGCAGCTCCGTGGACAGCGCGTCCAGATCGATCTGCGAGAGCAGCTTCTTCACGGCTTCCGCGCCCATGCCGGCGTCGAAGTCGTTCTCATACTTTTCGCGATAATCGCGGTATTCCTTCTCGCTGAGAATCTGATTGCGCATCAGCGGGGTCTCGCCGGGGTCGGTGACGATATACGCCGCGAAGTAGAGCACCTTCTCCAGAATACGCGGGCTGATGTCCAGCAGCAGACCCATACGGGAGGGAATGCCCTTGAAATACCAGATGTGGGACACGGGCGTCGCCAGCTCGATGTGACCCATACGCTCGCGACGCACCTTGGCGCGGGTGACCTCGACGCCGCAGCGGTCGCAAATCTTGCCCTTGTAGCGAATTTTCTTGTATTTGCCGCAGTGGCACTCCCAGTCCTTCGTCGGCCCGAAAATCTTCTCGCAGAACAAGCCGTCGCGCTCCGGCTTGAGGGTGCGGTAGTTGATGGTCTCCGGCTTCTTGACCTCGCCGTAGGACCACTCACGAATCATCTCAGGGGAAGCGATCCCGATTTTGATCGCGTCAAACGTTGCGTAACTCATGGTTCTTCTTCCTCCCCTTTCTTATTCTTCCTCGTCGTCGCCGTCGTCAAAGGCGCCCGCAAACGCGCTGCCCTCGTCTTCGTCGCCCTCGCCGATACCAAAACCGGCGCCGGCGAATTCCGCCTCATCGGCGAACGGGTTGCGGCGGTTGCGATCGTCCTCCGCGTCCATGCGCGCAAGGTTGAACGTATCCATAGCGTCCTCGTCCTCCTTGAGCTCGATCTCGTTTCCGTCGCGGTCGAGCACCTGAATGTCGAGACAGAGGGCTTGCAGTTCCTTGACCAGAACCTTGAAGGACTCCGGCACGCCGGGCTGAGGGACGTTGTGACCCTTGACAATCGCCTCGTAGGTACGCACACGCCCGGTCACATCGTCGGACTTGACGGTCAGAATCTCTTGCAGTGTATAGGACGCGCCGTAAGCCTCCAGCGCCCAGACTTCCATTTCGCCGAAGCGCTGACCGCCGAACTGCGCCTTGCCGCCCAACGGCTGCTGAGTAACAAGGGAGTACGGACCGGTGGAACGGGCGTGAATCTTATCGTCGACCAGATGGTGCAGCTTGAGGAAGTAAACGTAGCCGACGGTGACCTTGTTGTCAAAGCGCTCGCCGGTGCGACCGTCATACAGCCAGCTCTTGCCCTCCGGGTCGAGACCCGCCTTGACCAATTCTTCCTGAATCTCCTCGTAGCTCGCGCCGTCGAAGATCGGCGTAGCGACCTTGTAGCCCAGGGTCTTGGCGGCGTAGCCCAGATGAACCTCCAGCACCTGACCGATGTTCATACGGGACGGAACGCCCAGCGGGTTCAGCACGATATCCAGCGGGGTGCCGTCCGGCAGGAAGGGCATATCCTCCTGCGGCAGCACGCGGGACACAACGCCCTTGTTGCCGTGGCGGCCTGCCATCTTGTCGCCCACCTGAATCTTGCGGCGCTGTGCAATATAGACACGGACGACCATGTTGACGCCGGGTCCCAGCTCGTCGCCCGCCTCGCGGGAGAACACCTTCGCGTCCACGATGATGCCGCTCTCACCGTGGGGAACCTTCAGGGACGTGTCGCGCACTTCGCGCGCCTTCTCCCCGAAGATCGCGCGGAGCAGGCGCTCCTCCGCCGTGAGATCGGTCTCGCCCTTGGGTGTGACCTTGCCGACAAGGATGTCGCCGGCATGGACCTCCGCGCCGATGCGGACGATGCCGCGCTCGTCGAGGTCTTTCAGGGCGTCGTCGCCGACGTTGGGGATGTCGCGGGTAATTTCCTCAGGTCCGAGCTTCGTGTCGCGGGCGTCGAGCTCGTACTCCTCAATGTGGATGGAGGTGTAGAGGTCTTCGCGGACCAGGCGCTCGTTGAGCAGCACCGCGTCCTCGTAGTTGTAGCCTTCCCACGTCATGAAGCCGACGAGGATGTTGCGTCCGAGGGCGATCTCGCCCTGATCAGTAGCGGGACCATCGGCAAGGACGGTGGGGTCTTCCAGAATATGACCGTGATCGTCAAAACGGCGGCCATGCACGCGCTCGCCCACGTCCACGATCGGATGCTGGTTGATGCAGGTGCCGTGGTTGGAGCGCAGGAACTTGGTGAGCTTGTACTCCTTCACGCCCAGTTCCGGGTCGTCATAGGCGACCGTAATGCTGCGGGCGTCCATCTTGGTAACGACACCGTCGCCCTCGGCGAGGACGGCAACCTCGGCGTCCATGCAGATCTTGTGCTCCATGCCGGTACCGACGATGGGCGCCTCGGGGCGGAGCAGGGGCACCGCCTGGCGCTGCATGTTCGCGCCCATCAGCGCGCGGTTCGCGTCGTCGTTGGGCAGGAACGGAATCATTGCCGTTGCGATGGAGACCATCATGCGCGGGGACACGTCGATGTAGTCGACGCGGTCGCGGTCAACCTCGACGATCTCGTCGCGGTGACGGCAGGTAATACGCTTGTTGATGAGGCAGCCGTCCTGATCCACCGGCTCCGCCGCCTGACCGACGATGTACTGATCCTCGACGTCGGCGGTCATATAAGTGATGTCGTCGGACACCTTGCCGGTGGCGTGATCCACCTTGCGGTAGGGCGCCTCAATAAAGCCGTACTCGTTGATGCGGGCGTAGGTCGCGAGGTAGGAGATCAGACCGATGTTCGGACCTTCCGGCGTCTCGATCGGGCACATGCGGCCGTAATGGCTGTAGTGCACGTCTCGGACTTCCATGTTCGCGCGCTCGCGGCTCAGACCGCCGGGACCCAGAGCGGACAGGCGGCGCTTGTGGGTCAGCTCCGCCAACGGGTTGGTCTGATCCATGAACTGACTCAGCGGCGAGGAGCCGAAGAACTCCTTGATCGCGGCGGTCACCGGGCGGATGTTGATGAGGCTCTGCGGGGTCACGATGTCCAGGTCCTGCATGGTCATGCGCTCGCGGATGACGCGCTCCATACGGGAAAAGCCGATGCGGAACTGGTTTTGCAGCAGCTCGCCCACGCAGCGCAGGCGACGGTTGCCCAGGTGGTCAATGTCGTCCTTGAGCACGATACCGCGCGCCAAAGCGCTCATATAGTTGATGGAGGCGAGAATGTCGTCGACCAGAATGTGCTTGGGCACCAGGCGATCCACATTGTCCTGAATGGCGTCCTTGAGGTCCTCGCCGGAATACTGCTCCAGCAGCTCCTTGAGGACGCTCTCGCAGACGCGCTCCTTGATGCCCAGCTCCTTCGGGTCAAAGTCCACGAAACGGCTGATATCTACCATGTGGTTGGAGAACACGCGCAGCGAGCGGCCGTCAAGGTCGAGCGTGACGTCGTTGACGCCGATGGCGTCCAGCTCGTCCGCCTCTTCGCCGGTCATGACGTGACCGGCGTCAAAGAGAATCTCACCCGTGCGCGGATCGGCGACTGGGAAGAGCAGCTTCTGTCCGCGGATGCGGGCGCGCAGCGCCAGCTTTTTATTGTACTTGTAGCGACCGACCATGCTGAGATCATAGCGGCGCGGGTCAAAGAAGAGATTGTTGATGAGGGTCTCGCACGCCTCCACCGTGGGCGGCTCGCCCGGACGCAGCTTGCGGTAAATCTCCAGCATCGCCTCTTCGTAGGTCTTGCAGGCGTCCTTTTCAAGGGTCGCCGCGACGCGCTCGTCATCGCCGAAAAGCTCGTTGATCTCGGCGTCGGTGCGCAGACCGATGGCGCGAAGCAGCTCGGTGACGGGCAGCTTGCGGTTCTTGTCGATACGGACCCAGAAGATTTCGCTGGCGTCGGTCTCATATTCGAGCCACGCGCCGCGGTAAGGGATCGCCTGCGCCGTCATCAGGGGCAGGTCGGTCTTGAGGTCGATCTCCTTGCCGTAGTAGATGCCGGGCGAACGGACGATCTGGGAGACCACAACACGCTCCGCGCCGTTGATGACGAAGGTGCCGGACTGGGTCATGAGCGGGAAATCGCCCATGAAAATCTCCTGTTCCTTGATCTCGCCCGTCTCCTTGTTGTACAGACGCACGTTGACCTTGAGGGGCGCGGCATAGGTCGCGTCACGCGCCTTGCACTCCTCCACATCGTACTTGGGCTGCTCGTCCATCTTGTAGTCGATGAAGCTCAGTTCGAGGTTGCCGGCATAGTTCGCGATCGCGTCCACATCCGCAAACACCTCGCGCAGACCGGAATCCAGAAACCACTGGTATGAGGTCTTTTGCAGTTCGAGGAGGTTGGGCATCTCCATAACTTCCTCGTGCCGTGCGAAGTTCTTGCGAAGGGTTTTGCCGTACATTTTGTCGTGGGCCATTTGCTCTTCACGCCTTTCTTTCCTCTCCGCCTCTCAGTGGCGAAGAAAAATAATGTGCTTTGCGATACGCCCGGATTTGTTGTTACAAACAACGCCGCGGCGCTTGCTTTTTTCAATGCATTTTGCTACACTTGCGTTAGTAGGTGAAGTTTTGCTGCCCACCAACTTTCGCATATAAGCGCTTTATTATACCGAATCATCCAAAAAAAGTCAAGCGTTTTTTACGCTTGACTTTTTTATGTCGTCTTTTCTGCAAAAACAACCCATGGCGTTGGGCCACGGGTTGTTTTCTTGATGATTTGCTTACCGCCAGCCGAAGGTGGCAAGACCGTAAACATAGAGCACCACGATGATCGCGGGCACGCAGAAGCGGAAGATTGGCTTCATCCAGGGCTGCACCTTGAGCCCCTTGCCGGTGTTCGCTTCCTTGACAAAGTTGTCCCAGCCCCAGCCGAAGTTGTTGCAGCAGAACAGCGCAAACACCAGACTGCCGATGGGCAGAGCGTTGGTGGAGACGATGAAGTCCCAGAAGTCCAGCCACGCGGAGCCTTCCGCAAAGGGCTGGAAGCTGAACACGCTGTAGCCCAGCGCGGTGGTCAGACCCAGCAGGAACACGACGACGCCGCAGATCAGGCTGCCCTTGGGACGGCTCCAGCCGAAGAGGTCGCGGGTCATGGCGAGGATGTTCTCGCACACCGCCAGCACCGTGGACATGGCGGCAAAGACCATGAACAGGAAGAACAGGGTGCCCCAGAAGCGTCCGCCTGTCATGTTGTTGAACACGGTCGCCATGGTGTCGAACAGCAGGCTTGGACCCGCGCCGACCTCAAGACCGTAGGAGAAGCAGGCGGGGAACATGATGAAGCCCGCAAGCAGTGCCACGAGCGTATCGAGGACGATGACGTTCACGGACTCGCCCATCAGCGCGCGATCCTTGTCAATGTAGCTGCCGAAGATCGCCATACTGCCGATGCCGAGAGAAAGGGTGAAGAACGCCTGATTCATGGCTCCGACGATAACAGAGCCGTTGATCTTGGAAAAGTCGGGCACGAGGTAGAACGCAAGACCCTCCTTCGCGCCGGGGAGTGTGATGCTGTGTACCGCCAGCACCAGCATCAGGAGCAGCAGCGCCACCATCATGTACTTGGTCACGCGCTCCAGACCACCCTGAAGGTTGAAGCTGAGAATCACAAACGTGACCACGACGGTGACCGCCAGGAACGTCACGTTCAAGCCGGGGTTTGTAATCATTGGCACAAATCCAATGTCGCTGTTCTGCCCCACCAGGAACTTGCAGAAATAGTTGATGATCCAGCCGCAGACGACGGTGTAGAACGCCATCAGCGCAATGTTGCCGATCAGGGAGACGTAGCCCATGATGCCCCATTTCTGACCGGGCTTTTCCAGCGCCTGATACATTTTAACCGGGCTTTTCTGCGCCGCGCGCCCCACGGTGAACTCCATGGTCATGACAGGCAAGCCCAACAGCAGCAGGCAGATGATGTACACAAGCACGAATCCGCCGCCGCCGTACTGACCGGTCATCCACGGGAATTTCCACACATTGCCGCACCCGATCGCGCAGCCCGCCGAGAGCAAAATAAAGCCCAGGCGGCTTCCAAGTCTTTCTCTTTCCATGCAATTTTCTCCTTTAAATGCCTAAAGTGGATTTCCACAAGGCGGCATTATACAACACCGCTTTTGATTTTGCAACCCTTTTTTGCGTTCCGCCTCGTTTTTTCAAGCGGAGGGCGCAGATGGTGCTCCATCTGCGCCCTCGAAGTAAGCGTTTCTTATTCCTTTGTCGAGGTGATGACCACGGTTCTGGTCTGTCCGTCATAGTCCACGCCAAATCCGAGCACAGCGGCGAGATCGCGAATCCTGAAATAATTGTACCCGCCGATGCCGTATGCCTTCAAATACGTTTCCTTGCCGTCAACCTCCACCGATTGCGGTGTACGCATCAGTTGTGCCGACAGATCGCCGGTATCCGTCAGTTCTCCGCCGACAGGCTCGTATGCGTCGCCGGTTGTGATGGCGACCGCATTCCGATCCTCGACGTACTGTACGCCGAACTGCGCCTTTGTGCCGCTCAGCAGCGCTGCGGCATCGCGGAGCTTGAAGTAGTTGCAGCCGTCGATGGCATAGACGCTCGCGGCGGCTTCTTCCCCATCCACCGTCACGGAATCTTCGCTGCGAACAGTGGAAACCTGCTGGGCGGGAATGGAGAGATGGATATCCGAAAGCTCTACCGTCGCGCTGCCCAGACTCTGGTTCTGCGCAGAGCCGAACCGCCAGCGCAGCTCATACATGCCGCTCTCGGCAATCGCGCCGTCCGTCACAAACGAATAGGTCTGCTTCGCGGAGGAAAGCGGAATCGACTTGAGGATCGCGACCGTCTCACCGTCCGCACGGCAGAGGGCAAATTCACCCGTCATGCCCTTGTCGGCGCGCGCCGTGAAGCTGACCGCGTAGGTCTCGCCCGCGCAGAGTCCGGCGCCGATCACGGCAAGCTCGTTCTCCCCGGCTTCCGCGGAAATCTTCGTCATCTCATACGCAAGCTTCTTGTGGGAAACGGTCAGGATGCCGGAGGCGTTTTCGGTCGCCTCGGAAACGGTAACCGCCGCCAGCGAGAAATCGCTCTTGACCGCCGCCTTTGCCGCGCCGGGCGCAAGCTCACGCACGGAAACGCCGCTGACGGTGATGTCATTAGCCGCCGGGCTGCTGCCGACGGAGAACTGGAGAATCAGTTCGCCCGACGCGCCGCGGGCGGGAACGGTGATGAGCCGTTCGATCCTGTTGACCGCGCCGGCTTCCGCCCTCTGACCGTAGAGCGCGTCATAGCCCTTCTCCCGCTGTCCCGCGTTGAAGCAAAGCTCATAGTCCATCGTCTGCGACGCCAGGACGTTGGCGGTGACCAGATAGGTCTTGCCCGCCGCAAGTCTCGCGCCGGTGCTGACGTACAGCTTCGCCTTCCAGCTTTCCGCGCCGGAGCGGGGCACTCTCGTGAGGTGCAGCGTGGCAGTGTCAGCCGCGCGCTCGATGGTCGACGCATAGCCGCCGTCCAGCTGGCGGCGCACAGCGGAGGAATAGTTCAAAGCCTTCGGCATGGCGTCGCGCAGCGAGACCGGAACCTCCTCCACCTTCACGCCGCTGACGGTGATCTGATTGGCGGCGTTGCCGAGATTGAACTGGAGCGTCAGCGCCTTCAGATCCTCGCGGGTCGGGGACACATAGAGGAGCTTTTCTACCGTCCGGGTTTCACCCTTGGCGATGCGGACGCCGTTCAGCTCGCCATAGCCCTTCTCCGCGTCCGCGTTGTTGTAGCACACGTCGACGTCCTGCGCCGCCGCGGCGCTGAGGTTTGCCGTGACCTTGTAGAATCCGCCCGCGCGCAGCACCGCGCCGGTGTGGACAAACAGCTTTGCCTTCCACGCTTCCGCGCCGGAGGCGGGCGCCTTGGAAATATTCACCGTCGCAGCGTCCGCGGTACCGGTGAGCGCGGCGGTATAGTCCTCATGCGCCCAGAAATCCACCGCTGTCTGCGTCCGATAGCTCAGCGCGGCGGGCAGTGCGCTTTGATCGGTATAGGTATAGGTGATGCGCTCGACCTTGAGTCCGCCGGCGCGAATCGTGTTCGGCTCGACCGCGTTGCCCACCGAGAGCTGCACGATCAGCTCGCCGGAGCTTTCCGCGGTAAAGACGCGCTCCACCGTCTTTGTATCGCCCGCGGCGACATGCAGCGCATAGATCGCGTCAAAGCCCTTCTCGTCGCCGTCCCGGTTATAGCAAATTTCAAAATCCTGATCCTTGTCCGCCGACGCATCCAGCGTAACGCGGTAGGTCTCGCCCACCTGCGGCCGGATGCCGGTATCGATAAACAGCTTTGCCTTCCACGGCTCCGTGCCCTCGGCGGGAACCTCCGTGAGAGCGATCGCCGCGGCGTCCTCCGTAGACGCGGTCTCAGCGCGATAGCCCGGCTGAACATCGCAATAGGAGGTGTATTTCGTGTGGGAACCGGTCTGCACCGTGCTGTAGGTGTAGGTGATCTCCTCCACCTTCAGATGGCTGACGGTAAAGGTGTTTCCGGTGGTCTGATCGATCTCGCCGAGGTTGAGCTGGACGATCAGGTCGCCGGTCGCCTTGTTCGCCGGAATGACGCAGGTGATGTTCTTGGTCTCGTTCTCCGCGAACTTCCAGTCATACTGCTCGCCGTAAGCCTTGTCTCCCTCGTTGCCGCCGTAGAGCACAACGACCTTGTTCTGCGCCTTCGCCGCCTTGAGATCGAAGCTGACGCGGTAGGTCTTGTCCGCCGCGGCGGAGAAACCGGTGCGGAGGAAGACGCGGGCGTTGAAATCCTTCCACGCGTCGCCGCCGTTCGGCGCCTTGCTGACGTCAAACACCGTCTGGGAGCCGCTGCGCGTCAGCGTCGCCTCATAGTCCGCGATGGGCGTCTCGGCGTAGACGGAACCGTCGAGATTCCGGCTGGTCACTCCGGCGCCCAAATTGTCGCTCAGCGTCACCTCCTGCACCGTGAGGTTGCTGATGGTGATTACGGTGTCTTTGTCCAGCTGGTCCAGTTCAAGCTGCAGCTCAAGCGGTCTTCCGCTCTCTGTCGGGCGCGTGTAGTACGCCACCGTCTCCGTCTGCGTGCTCAGCGGCAGACCGTAGCGGTCACCGAATGCCTTATCAAATCTGCTCCACGTCGAATCCACCGTGCCGCTGCATTGATACAGCGCGTTATATGTCTTGACCGTTTCCGCGCCCACGCTGATCTGATAACTGATCTTGTAGGTTTTGTTGACGTCCAGCATGGCAATGTTCTTCATGTACAGCTTTCTGGAGCCACCATCTTGGCAAGTGAGCGAAACAGAATGATTCGCGTCGTCTCTCGCGGTGATTTCGCAGTGAACCGGTTCGAAATAATCGGTACCCGTGTCGCTGTAGCTGAAGCTGCCGCTGACCAGATTATCCGATTCCACTGTCGTGTTGATCTTTTCAACGCGAACGTTGCTGAACGTCAGTCTGGTTCCCTGCGCGACGCCCGCCATCTGGAACGCAATCGCGAGGTCGGTCTTACCCTCCGCAGCGGTAACGCGCGTCTCATAGGTATACGGCTTATTCGCTTCCAGCGTCAGATTGTACTCTCCGCCGCCGTACGCTTTCATCACATGGTCTTCCACGCTGACCCCTTTCCCCCAAAGGAGGTTCAGGTTCGCGCCGTTGATCGCGGTGTCCGTCTGCATGTCGAAGCGAACGCGATAGCTTTCACCCGGCGTAAGCGAAACTCCTGCCGGGTGGATGTACAAGCGGTTTTTCCATCCATTGCCCGCGTCCGCATCCGTCTCCGTCTGATAGGAAACGCCGCCCGTTCCATTGGAATCCGCCGTTCCAACATCGGTGACATCTGCGTTGTCCAGTTTTTTCTGCACCGTAAAGGCGTTCGTTGACAGCACCGGTACTGTGGCGGGATCGGTCCCCAGGTCTGTGAGACTGAATTCGCTGACTGTAACGTCCCGTTTGGTTGAGTCCGTCTTGCCAAGCTGAAGCGTCACAACGAGGTCCCGGTCGGTCTCATCCGCTTTGAAAAGATACTCCACAGTATCTTCCCCCGTGAGACTGCGCTGCTTCAGCACACCATAGCGGGTGTCGTTGTCTTTTCCGTCGCCATGAAGCACGGAACCATACAAAATCTCGTATTCGGAATACGGCGCGTCAGGGCTTGCGATCTTGAAGCTGACGCGATAATAGTGCTCCGCCGTCAGCTTTCCAGCCAAAATGTGCAGCTTTGCCGTGTAGGTTCCGTTGTCGTCTTCCTGAGTGCCCACCGACAGCTTCACAGCGTTATTGCTCTCGACGGTCAGCGCGTTCGCCCTCTGTCCGCTCTTCTCTACCACAAGACCGCCCCAATTGACGCTCGCTCCGGCGTCCGTGGTGTGCTCTGTGGCGCGCGTGCCGTAGTTCACGGTGGTCTCCGACTTGTTGTACGCAAAATCGTCGCTCAGCACGCTTGTGTAGGCAGGGATCGCCTCCTCGACGCGGATGCCGCTGATCGTCACCGACTCGCCACCCGCCAGCTTGCCCAGCGAGAACTGAAGCACCAGCTCACCGGCATTCTCCCGGTTCGTCGGAATATAGATCGTGCGGTCGATGGTCTGGGTGCCCGCCGTGAGCTGTTGCGCGTACTGCACGTCGTAGCCCTTTTCAAAGTCGCCCTCGTTGTAACAAATCTCATATTCAGCCGCCGCCGTGCTCGTCAGATCGGCGCGGACGCGGTAGGCTTTGCCCGCCTCCGGGCGCAGTCCCGTTGCCGCGAGCAGCTTGATCTTCCAGACCTCCGCGCCGAATCTCGGCGCCTCCGTGACGGTCAGCGTCGCGGAGTTCTCGCCGCCGACCAGGATCGCGCGGCTGTCCTCATTTGTCCAGATGCTGATATTGCCCTGTGTGCCGTAGTTCAGCTGATCCGCCAGAACGTTCCCGGCGCTCGCGGACGCTTCCTCCACCTTGAGGTTCGCGAAGCGCAGCTCGTTGCCCTCCGCGCCGGTCATGCCAAGCTGGAGCCGCAGAACGAGCGTTCCACGCGCCGCCTCCGGGGTGAGCAGATACTCCACGGTATCCATACCCTCCGCCGCAACGCTCCGACCATACAGTACGCCGTAAGCATCCTCCGCCATGCTGCTGTCGAAGTGGACGTCATACGCGGACTGCTCCCGCAGCGCGGCGAGCGAGTAGCTGACGCGGTAGGTGACGCCGCGCATCAGCTCGACGCCGGTATCCACATACAGGCGCGCCTTCCACGCCGCGCGCTCGCCTTCCGCTTCCGGGGCGGCGATGTTCACCGTCACGCTGTCCGCCTCACGACCGAGGTCCACAGCGTACCCCGCCTCGTGCCGCTCGTAGGCGACGCCCTCTGTCGCGGAGAGCGGGTCGAGCATCGCCTTCTGCTCCAACGCAACCGGCGTATTGACGGCATTCGCCACGCCGCCGACAAGCAGCGACAGAAGCATGGACGCCGTAAGGACGGCTGATGTCAGTATCTTCCCAATTCTCATTTTTCTGCCTCCTCTATGATTCGTACACATTGTTTCCCGGCGTCTGCGCTCCGGGTTATTGCACCGGCATCCGGTAGATTCTCACGTCGGTGATCTCAACCGTCACCTCGCCAAGCTCCGCCGTCTCGGAGGAACCGAACTGGAACAGCAGCTCCACGTCCGTATCCGCGTCAAAGGGTGTTGTTGCGGTAAAGGAGTAGGGCTGCTCCTCCGTGGTGAAGGTGATCCGCTGCGCGATGCGCGGGTCCCAGCCGCCCACAGGATTGAGGTAGCAGTCGCAGGAGACGGGCTTGCTTGCCTTCGCGCTGAGCACAATGGTGCACGCGCTGTCCGCCGGAAGCGTGAACGGACAGATCAGCTTGTTGTGCCAATCCACGCTGCCGCCGTCGTCGATGCGGTAAAAGAGGCTGCCATCCTCCGTCCAGATGGTGCCCACACCATTCTTGTTGTCGTCATCGGTGCCGTTAAAGGTCTCCCACGGGCACTGTTCACTGTCCTCATAGGCGGTACCCTTGCCGATGGGCGCGAAGGTCTCGATGGTCTTGACGACCTCCTTGTCACCGTCCAGCGTGCCGAACTCAAGGCTCTTGAAGGTGATGGTATTCTGCGATTTGCCCGCCGGGGCGTTGCCGATCTGCAGGCGAACGACCGGATCGCTGATGCTGCACGAGCCGCCGAAATACCCGGAGATGACCACGTCCTCCCCCGCGGCGGCGGCAATGCTGTTGAAGTTGGTGCGCGCCTCGTGGTACTGGCTCTTGCTCTCCACCAGGCACTCGCCCTCCAGACCATTCTCAGCGTTCAGCGTAAGATGGTAGTAATAGTTCGTCCCCTCCTGAATCTTGACGTCGCCAAGACCCAGATCGGCGCGGATGCTCCACACGCCGCCGTTTTGCGGATAGACACGGATGTCCGCGATGGCGGCGCCGTTTTCAAAGCGCGTCTCTGCGGCAGCGCCGTCGCCGGTCTCCATTGACAGTCCCTTGCCGGAGGAGAAGTCCGCCGTGTAGGCCGGATTCTCACTCTCCACGCCGGTAATTTGATATAGCTCGATCTTGTCGATGGTCACGGTGAATTCCTTCGGCGTCGTGTCCGAGGGATTGCCGGGGTTCGGCGTGATCTTGCCGAGGTTCAGCATCAGCTCCGCGCTGCCCGTGCTCTTGGCGGTAAAGAACATCTCCACCGGGGTCACATGCTCGTCGAGCCGCACATTGTACGCTCCGCCGAAGGTCTCCCAGCCCGCCGCGTTCTCATCGCGGGCGATCAGGTGCGCATAGGTGGGAGCGCTGGACTTTGCCCAGATGTTCACGCGGTATTCCGCGTTTTCCACGGCAAAGCCGGGTCTGACCAGCTGCACGTCTACGTCTCCGCCGCCCGGATTGGTGACATCCACCACATATGAGCCCTCACGCAGGGAACCGGTCGCCTGTGCGCCGCCGCCGACGCGAAGCTCCCAACCGTGGTTGTCCGTCGCGGTCAGAGTGCTGAAATCAAACTGCCGCTCAAGCACCGGCGCGCCGATCCGCTTGGTAACGGTCAGCGTTGCCGGAACCTCCTCCGTCGCTCCGTTCTTGTCGGTGACGGTGTAAACCAGGTCGTAGTTGCCAGAGCCATCCAGCGTTGCCTTTCCATCCCGGAAGGTGAGGGACGGTGTGGCCGAGATCTCGATTTTCCCGGTCAGGTCGCCGTCCTCCGCGTCTGTGGCGCTGACGCCGGAAAGAGCGTTGAAGACGCTGCCGGAAACCGCCGTCTGGTCCCGAACACCGCGAATCACCGGAGCAGTGTTTTCCGCGCTTTCCGCGCAGCCCGCCGCACACAGCGACATTGCCAGCACAAGTACAAACGCAAGAATTTTTTTCATCTTTCCTCCTCCTTTTTTACGCGCGGCGACGCCAAAGCGCCTATGCCGCATTTCCCGCGTGCGCCCGACGCGACGTGCCACGCCGACTGAGCACCTCTATCATAATGTAAACTTCACTTTTACATTATGATAGTATTCTGTAAATAATTTACATTTACAGGAAATCGTTGTCAATCCTCTCTCCGTACTTTTTTTTATTTCCCGCGCACTGCACAAAGCAGCTGACCCCGTTTTGGTCAACTCACCCACGATTTGGTTTACACAATTTACATTTGTTCTTGATTTGCCCAGTTTTCTGTGATAATATAGGGTCATTCCGAACAAAACTGACAAAAGGAGCCCGCCATGCCATCCAAAAAAGTGACCATGCAGGACATTGCCGACGCCTGCGGTCTTTCGCGCAACACGGTATCCAAAGTCTTCAACGGCAGAGGCGCAGTGCCGCCGGCAACACAGCAGCGAATCCTTCAAAAAGCCGAAGAGCTTGGATACCGTCAGGCATATAAGAGCGTCCCCAAGCAGATGACGTCAACGGATTACAGCAAGTCGATTGCTCTGCTGACGCAGCGGATGCCGGAGAACTATCACTTCGGCACCATTTTCCTCCCGTACTTTACCCAGACGCTCTCCCGCTTCGGCTACACGCTGATGATGTACGAAATATCCGGTGAAGAGACGGAGCGCCGCGTTCTGCCCGCGCATCTGAATCTGGCGCAGACCGCGGGCATTCTCTGTATGGAGCTGTTTGACCGGCAATATCAGGACATGATTTGCAGCCTTGGGATTCCCGCACTGTTTATGGACATGTTCGCCAACGCCGGCACCGTGCCGCCAAAGTGCGACGTTCTGTATATGGAAAATGTCGCGAGCACTGTTTCACTCACGAAACACGTCATCGCCCAGGGCGCGCGCCGTCTCGGCTTCGTCGGGGACATCAACCACTGCAACAGCTTTTATGAGCGGTGGATGGGGTTCCGCGCCGCTCTGGAGGAGTCGGGGCTGGCGCTTGAGCGGTCGCTCTGTATCCTCGCCGACGACCGGGAGCCGTATCACGACCCGGAGTGGCTGGGATCGAAGCTCCGGGAAATGCCCGTCATGCCGGACGCGTTTGTCTGCGCCAACGACTTTCTCGCCATTCACATGCTCGCGGCGTTGAAGCGGCTTTCACTGTCCGTCCCAAATGACGTAATGCTCACCGGCTTTGACGGTCTCCCCCAGTCGGGCATGACGGACCCTGCCATCACGACCGCGGAAATTCCCAGCATTGACATTGCCCGCCTCGCGGCGGACATTCTGGCGGGGCGCATTCAAAACCCGGAGCGTCCCTGCCGCATTACCTACGTCCAGACCACCCCGGTGTGGAGAGCCTCCACGCATCGGACATAACAAAAGCCCGGAATCATCACGATTCCGGGCTTTTCAGTTCTTTTTTGATGGCTGCGGGACAGGTTTATCCCGGTACGCTCACGCTGATGTTGCTGAACGTCGCCTTGCAGCCGTTGGCAAACAGTCCGATGTGCGCGCCGTCGGTAGAATGCGAGATGCGGGAGCTGAGCGCCTTGACGTTGTCCACATAGAGGACAACGATCTCATTTTCGCACACCAGCGTCACATGATGGCTCTTGTCGCCGGAGAACGCGAAGCGGGTGTATGCCGCCGGATCGTACCGGTCGATCTCCGTGATCTCATAGCCTTCGTAGTGCAGCAGGTCGCGCCCCGCGTCCAGACACAGCGCGGTGTAGGTCTCGTCCTTCTCGCTGCCGCCGAAGGCAAACCCCGCGCAGCCGTTGGCGTCCAGCGTCACGTCGCACTCCAGCATCATCGTGGGGGCGCGGGTACCCAAATCCGCCAGCGCATAGCTTCCTTCCGCCGCCGAGAGCTTCACGCTGTCCTTGACAACCTTCACATCGCCCTCTTTCTTCGCCGCCGCGAAGGGCTTGGCAGTCGTGAAGTAATCGGCGAAGGTCTCCGGCGCTTTCACGCCCAGCGTCTTGTCCTCGTGCTGCACGAGTTGGTGGTTCATGATATTGCCCGCCCACTGATAGACGCCGGAATCCCCGCTGAGGCCGGCGCGTCCGTGCCAGCCGCACAGATAGAGATTGCCGTCTTTTTCCGCGGTCTTGGCGGCATAGAACACGAAACCGCTGCCCTCCGTCGTGCTCTGACCATCCAGGATGTTGTCATCCGGTGCGAGGAAGGGACCGTTCATGGAGTCGCTGATGGCGTAATATGTCACGCAGTCCCAACTGTAGGTGAGGTACCAGGTGTCCCCCATGCGGAACAAATCCGGGCACTCCAGCATGTACTGCGCCATCGGCGCATAGAAGGGGCCCATGAACGTCCAGTTCTTGAGATCGGGGGAGGTGTACCTTGCCACCACGCCGCCGAGGGCGTTGTCGCGCGCCGCAATGAGCATCCAGTAGCACTGCTCTTCCTCGACCCAGAACACCTCCGGGTCGCGGAAATCGTCCTTCGAGTAGTTCCCCGGCGCAAACAGGACAGGCTCGGATTCCTTCGTCCAATTCTCGCGGTCGGTGCTGGTGGCATGCATCACGCACTCCTTGCCGCGCCCGCCGTTGCCGGTGTCGTTGTGACCAGTATAGAAGAGATGATAGAGTCCGTCGGCGTCCTGAAAGACGGAACCGGTACCCAGTGCCGGGTCGGGATCCGACATCTGCCCGAAATTGAGCACCATGCCGTGATCCTCGTAGCCGGTCAGGTCGTCAGTGCTGTATTTGTAGATGGGGTGGTAGCCCTGCCCGTTGTGATCCGTGTCGTACAGGTAGTACAGCTCCAGCGTCCCGTCGTCGGTCACAAACGGCATGACGTCACCCACATATCCGCCCTCCGGGATGGGATACAACTGATAGTCCACCGCGGAATAAGGCTCGTCCGGCAGGCTTGCGGCGGGCGCTCCACACGCGGTGAGCAGCAGCGCCGAGAACAGGAGCAGCGCAAGAATCTTTTGACTGTGACGCATCGTACACACACCTTTCTTTACAGGTCTTAATGGATTGGAAGGAACCGTTGAATGTGCATTGTCCGAGACTTTACATCAGTATATATGTACATTTACATTTTGTCAATATTGTTACAATATTATTTTACAGTTTACAGGAAAAAGATAGCGCCGCCATCCTCGCTGTGAAGATGCCGGCGCTCGCGCCTTATTTTGTTTTTCGATCCTCTTCGTTGAAGAACGAGCAGCCGTTGCGCCCCGCCTCCTTGACGCGGTAGAGCGCCTTGTCCGCCATTTTGAAGAGTTCCTCGCCCTCCTGCCGTTGGTCGCTGAAGGCAACGCCGATGCTCAGCGTCACCAGCGGCAAGCCGTCTGACACGTCCCGCAAGCCCTCCTGTACCGCGCGCACTCTGCTCATGACAACCTGCTGCTGATCCGGTGAAACTTCCGTCATAATCACCGCAAACTCATCGCCGCCGGTGCGGCAGGCGTAGTCTGTCGCGCGGAAATCTCCCGCCAGCAGCCGCGCCACCTTTTGCAGCACCTTGTCGCCGATATCATGGCCGTAGGTATCGTTGACGCTCTTGAACATGTCCACGTCGATCCACAGCAGCGCGATGCTGCCCTCGCGTCCGTGCTCCGCCAGCAGCTTTTCGTAAGCGCCGCGGTTGTAGAGCCCCGTCAGCGCGTCATGCTCGACCTTGTAGCGCAGCTCCTCATTGCGCAGCATGTTTTCCTCAAACATGGCGTTGTATGCCTTGGCAAGGTAACGCAGCTCATAGGACCCGCGCAGCGGCAGCGTCTTGCTTGCGCGGATGCGGTCGATGTACTCCTCGATAGGCCACAGAATCAATGTCACAACGCAAAAGACCTCCACCAGCACCACCAGCAGCAAAACACCGGTGAGCGCCTGCTGGCGCTCCATCAGGTCCCGCAGCAGCTCCACGGCGGTACCGTCCGCCCCGATCAGTTCTTCAATAAGCGTCTGCTTGCGCTGAATCGTCGCCAGCAGCACCAGCGAGATCATACAGGCGACAGCGGCGATGATCCCGTTGATGCTTTGCAGCCGCACAGAGCCTTTCTCACGCAGTCCCGGCTTTTCGGGGAGGTCGGTTCTGCGGCGGTGAGGTCCGTGATACGCCGCGCCGTATGTGGCCGGCCCGTCCCACTTGTTCTGTTCAGTTGGTTGACACTCTGCCATCCCGCAGCCTCCCGATCCGGTTGATCACCGAGTCATCATAACACAGTTTCCGGCAGAGCGCAAGTCACCGGGCAGGGGCGAGGCAGTAGGATGATTTAACAACGTTTTCCTCACAAATCAAGGGATACTATCTTTTGTCATCAATACCACCGTCTCCACATGATCCGCGCGGGGAAACATATCCACCGCGCAGGCGCGCACGGCGGTATAGCCCAACTCCGAGAAGCGCTTCACGTCGCGTCCCAGCGTCGCCGGGTCGCAGGAGACGTACACCACCCGCGGCGGCGCCATGTCGCCAATGGCGCGGATCACGTCCTCCGCAAGCCCCTTGCGCGGCGGGTCGACGGTCACCACATCGGGGCGCAGCCCCTTTTCCGCGAATCGCGCCGCCACCGCCGAGGCGTCACCGAGGAAGAAGTCCACGTTTTTGACCCCGTTGCGCTCCGCGCTGTCCCGCGCGTCGGCAATCGCCTCCGGCACGATCTCCGCGCCAATGGCACGCTTGGCGTAACGGGCGAGCAGCAGCGTGATCGTTCCCGCGCCGCAGTAGAGGTCCAGCGCCGTTTCCTCGCCGGTGAGCGCGGCAAACTCGATCGCCTTGGCGTAAAGCTTTTCGCACTGCGCGTGATTGACCTGATAGAAGGACGGCACCGAGATCAGGAACGTAAACCCACAGAGTGTGTCCGCGATGCGGTTGCTGCCCCAGAGGGTGCGGTAGCTGTCCCCCAGCACCACGTTGGTGTTTTTCATGTTGGTGTTCAGCAGAATGCCTACGGCGTCCGGGCAGGCGCCGCGCAGCGCCTCCACCAGTTCACGCTCATGGGGAAGCGCCGCCGCGTTCGCCACAACGCACAGCAGAGACTGTCCCTTGGTGTTGTTCCGCGTAAACAGGTGGCGAATCAGCCCATCGCCGGTGGTCTCGTCATAGCCCCGCACGTCCCAGCGCGCCATCCACGCCCGCAGCGCGTCGGCTGCCGCCTCCGCCGCCGGATGCACCAGCAGGCAGCGCTCAGCGTTGACGACCTCGTGCGTCCGCGCACGGTAGAACCCCACCGCGCCGGCGGGCGACACCGGCCAAATGGATTTGTTGCGGCAGCGCTGAATGGTATCCGCGCCGAGGATCGCCTCCACCGCCACGTCGCTGCCGCCGAGTCGGCGCAAATCGTCCTGCACGCGCTGGCGCTTGAGCTGCTTTTCCTCGGCGTACTCCATGTGCCGATAGGTGCAGCCGCCGCAGCGCGGAAAATACGGGCAGTCCGATTCCATGCGATGCGCCGAGGGCGACAGAATCTCCACCGCCTTGGCGTATGCGACGCGCTTGTTGACCTTGAGGATCAACGCGCGGCAGGTCTCGCCGCGCAGCGCGCCCTGCACAAAAACGACGCGGCCGTCGATTCTGGCGACGCCCGCGCCGCCGTCCGCATAGCCCTCTATGCGGACGGTGTGAATTTGATTCTTCTTCAATTCCTGAACCGTTTCCAATGGTGATCCGTCCCCCGTTTTTGGGTTTTATTCACATTATTGTAGTTACTTCCACTTCTCGATCAGCGCATGGATCTGAGACGTGAGCGACGCCATATCCTTGTTGGGCATGCCGCGGCTGCCCTTGATGAACAGGAGCAGTTCCTCGGCGGAAGTGACCAGCTTATTGTAGATGACGTCCGCACGGCGCCGCGCGTCGGTCTTGCGGCGCTCAGGCGCATAGCCGTCCTCCAGCGCGACGCCCAGCGCGAGGTCGTACACCGCGGTGAACTTCGGCGCGTTGGCGGCAAAGCCTAAACCGCGCAGTTCCTCCGCGAACGCGGGAGCGATGTCCTCATCACCGTGGACGACGAACACCTGCTGGGGCTTGGGGTCGAAATTCTGCACCCAGCGCACCAGATGATCGTGGTCGGCGTGGGCGGACAGCCCCTTGAAGTTGATGATCTTCGCCCGCACCGCGACCTCCTCGCCGAAGAGCTTGACACTCTCCGCGCCGTCAATGATGCGGCGGCCCAGCGTGCCGGGCACCTGATAGCCCACGAACACAACGGTGCAGTTGTAGCGCCAGAGGTTGTGTTTGAGGTGGTGGCGGATGCGTCCCGCGTCGCACATGCCGGAGGCGGAAATGATTACCTTCGGCGTAGGGTCGGCGTTGAGCAGCTTCGACTCCTCGCCGCCCTCCACCATGTGCAGGTTGGAAAAGGAGAACATGTGCTTGTCGTCCGTCGCCAGCGCAAGCGATTCCTCGTCCACATAGCCGTGGACGTTGCCGCAGAAGATGGACGTCGCCGCCTTCGCCAGCGGCGAGTCAATGTACACCGGAAAGTCCGGCACGGACTTGACCATCCCCTGATCCTTGATCTTGCGGATAAAGTACAGCAGCTCCTGTGCGCGTCCCACGGCGAAGGACGGAATGATGACGTTGCCGCCCGCGGCGAGCGTGGAGTCGATGATCTCCGCAAGCCGCCCCTCGTAGTTCCACTCGCCTTCGTGGTTTCGGTTGCCGTAGGTGGACTCCATGAGCACATAGTCCGCGTGATGGAGCGGCTCCGGCGGGCAGAGAATGGGCTGGGTCTCGTTGCCGATGTCGCCGGAAAAGACGACCGTCTTAATGACGTCACCCTCTGTGAGCACCATGGTGATGCTGGCGGAGCCGAGCAGATGCCCCGCGTCGGTGAACGTGACCTCCACGCCTTCGCACAACTCGATGGTCTCGTGATAGTCGCAGGTGCGGATGTACTGGATCGCCTCCTCCGCATCGGCGACGGTGTAGAGCGGCTCGACGTGCTCGCGTCCCGCGCGCTCGCCCTTGCGGTTGAGATACTCCGCGTCGCTCTCCTGAATATTGGCGGAGTCCAGCAACATGATCTCCAGCAGCCGCCCCGTGAGGCGCGTGGTCAGAATCTCGCCGTGGAAGCCCTGCTTGACCAGCAGCGGAATGCGGCCGGAGTGGTCAATGTGGGCGTGCGTGATGAGCACATAGTCAATCTCGCTTGCGTCAAATGGCAGGAGCGTGTTGTCCAGCTCATCGCGTCCCTGCTGCAAGCCGCAGTCGACCAGAATGCGTTTTCCGTTGATCGTCACACAGTGGCAGGAACCCGTCACCGCGCGGTCAGCGCCGTAAAAGTACAGTTTCATCGGCTTTCCTCCCCGTTTTGCACAAAGGTTGTCAGCTTCGCTAAAAATATTTTAGCACAATTGCACAGTATATGCAAGAGGTTTTACAAAGAAAGACAGGCACTTTACGAAAAGCCCCGCAAAAAAACGGACTGCTCTGCATTTCTTCAAAAACAGACTTGTTATTCTGCCGCGCATCGTGTATAATTGTATAGTTGTAGACTGCCTTAAAAGGACTTTTGAGAAAGGAGACCTTTTATGTTCAAGCTCCAGACCGAACAGGGTGAGATTCAGATCAGCGACGCGGTGCTCTCCAACATCACCGGCGCCGCAGCCACCAGCTGCTATGGCGTCAAAGGTATGGCATACCGCTCCATGACCGACGGTCTCGTCCACCTGCTCCGCCGCGAGGCGATGAGTAAGGGCGTCCACATTACCCAGCACGACGAGGGGGATATCTCCGTCGAGCTGCACATCATCGTGGAGCCCGGCGTCAACATGACTGCCATCTCACGGGAGATTATCTCTCAGGTGCGCTACCTGGTCAACCGGGATACCGGCGCCCGCATCCGCAGCGTCGACGTATGCGTCGACAGCATCACTTTGTAGGAGGAAACACTTCTCATGCATGACACCATTACAGGAGCTGTTTTCAAAGAGATGCTGCTCTTCGGCGCCGTCTCCGTGACTGCGGCGAAGCAAAGCGTCAATGATTTGAACGTGTTCCCCGTGCCGGACGGCGACACGGGCACCAATATGAGCCTGACCATCCAGACCGCCGCGGCGGAGCTGAAGAAAAAGGAGCCGTCGACCGTGGAGGAAGTCTCCTCCATCGCGGCAAACGCCATGCTGCGCGGCGCGCGCGGCAACTCCGGCGTGATCCTTTCGCTGCTGTTCCGCGGCATCTCCAAGAGCTTCAAGGGGCTTTATGAAGCCGACGGCTGCATGTTCGCCGCCGCGCTGCAGGAGGGCGTTGCCGCCGCGTACAATGCGGTGATGAAGCCTGCCGAGGGCACGATCCTCACCGTCTCCCGTCTCGCGGCGGACGCGGCGATGCACGCCGCCGAGGAAAACAACAGCGTGGAGTATGTGCTGGAACACGCGATCCGTCAGGGCGAGGAGACGCTCAAGGAGACCGTCAACATGAACCCCGTGCTCAAGCGCGCCGGCGTTGTGGACGCGGGCGGCAAGGGCTTCCTCATCATTTTAAGCGGCATGCTCTCCAGCCTCCGCGGCGAAAAGCTGCCGGAGCTGAACGAGAACGGTGAGACCCGCGACAAGGCGGATTTCGCCCAGGTGGGCGACGAGGACATCACCTTCACCTTCGACACGGTGTTCATCGTCCGCACCAAGGGCAATCCCGACCTCAAGCCCTATCGGGAGTATCTGAACTCCATCGGCGACAGCATCGTCATCAGCGAGGGTGACGACATGTTCAAAGTGCACGTCCACACCGACATCCCCGGCGACGCACTCAACGCCGCGCAGCAGTATGGCATTCTGGAGGTCGCCAAGGTCGAGAACATGCGCATCCAGCAGGAGGACATGGCGGCGGGACGCAAGACCATCTCCGCCGACGAGCTGGAGGACAACGACATGGTGGACGGCTACGTCGGCTCCGCCGCCCCCGCTGAGCTGGAGGAGCGCAAGCCCTACGGCTTCATCGCGGTCTGCGCGGGCGACGGTCTCGCCGCGGTGTTCCGCGACATGGGCGTGGATGGTGTCATCAGCGGCGGTCAGACCATGAACCCCTCCACCGAGAGCATTCTCAGGGAAATTGAGCGCGCTAACGCCGACACAGTGTTCGTGTTGCCGAACAACAAAAACATCATCATGGCGGCGCAGCAGTGCGTGGGTCTCACGGATAAGAACATCGTCGTCATCCCGACGGTGACGCTGCCGCAGGGCATCTCCGCCATGATGGCGGTGGATCTCGACGGCGACGCGGCGTCCATTGAGGCTGCCATGCTGGATGCGGCGCAGCACGTCACCACCGCGCAGATCACCTACGCCGCCCGCGACTCTGAGTTCGACGGCGCGGAGATTCATGAAGGCGACTTCCTCGCGCTGCTGGGCGGCAAGCTCTTCGGCGTGGACAAGAGCATTTCGGTACTGTTGGAAAAGCTCTCCGATGTGGCAAAGGAACAGAACGTCGAGTTCATCAACGTCTTTTACGGCGAGGACGTCGATCCCGCCGAGGCGGAGCACGACGCCTCCTGCTTCTCCGAGAAGTTGCCCTCCGCCGAGGTCAGCGTCCTCTCCGGCGGCCAGCCCGTGTACTACTACATCATCAGCTTTGAATAAAGAAAGGCGAGGAAGCGCTTGCTTCCTCGCCTTTCTTTACAGCGCCCGCTCCAGCGCGCGGCGCAGCAGCTCCGCGGCGTGATACGATTCCTCCGCGAGTTTCGCAAGCAGCCTCTTGAGACATCCGTCCGACATCTCTTCCGCCGCGTGGGCGTAGCGGTCACCTGCGTCCGTCGCGGCGCGGCTGCGCTCCCGCAGACGGTCGCGCCAGAGAAGTCGCGTCTGCGGCGGGAGCACCACGGTCACGTCATAGGTGCCGCCCGTGAGAAGATAGTACGCCGATTGCAGCTTCCTGACCCGCGCCGCCGCGTCCGCGGCAAGTCGCCGCATCAGGCGGCAGTCCTCCCGGCATGGCGCGTGGGACGCCAGATAGCGGTAGGTCTCCGCGTCCGCCAGCTCATCGCGCAGGAGCCCCCGCAGCAGCTCCGCCTCGTCCCGGCGGCAGTCCGTGCAGCGCGCTTTTTCCGTCCCAGGGGGCAGGGACAACTCTCCGCGCCGCGCCGCGCGTACCTCAGGGTATGGGTTCAGCTCCGGCGACACCCGCTGCCAAAGCCGGTCACATTCACGATAGTCCATTTCCATAAGCTTTCCTCCCGCACTTTTGCCAATTTCTTCTCCATTCTATGCCGGGAGCATTGATTTTTTCCGGAAAACTTGCTATATTAAGAAAAGCGACCAATCATATAGGTATTACTTCCGAAAAGGAGCTTATCCATGCTGGAACTCAAGCACATTTCCTACACCGTCTCTGACGCGGGGGCGGAGCAGACGATTCTAAACGACGTCTCCGTCAACATTCCCGACGGGGAACTGGTGGTGTTCACCGGTCCCAACGGCGGCGGCAAGACCACACTCGCCAAGATCATCATGGGGCTTGTCACGCCCACCGGCGGGCAGATTCTCTACAACGGGAAGGACATCACGGGGCTGGACATCACCGAACGCGCGCGTCTCGGCATCAGCTACGGCTTTCAGCAGCCGCCGCGCTTCAAGGGCATCACCGTCCGCGACCTGCTGACCATCGCCTCCGGCGACAATAAACTGTCCAAGGACAAGTGCTGCCGCTATCTCACGCAGGTGGGGCTGTGCGCCAACGATTACCTCGACCGCGAGGTGGACACCTCCCTCTCCGGTGGTGAGGTCAAGCGCATCGAGATCGCTTCCCTCCTCGCCCGCGGCAGCGAATTCATGATCTTCGACGAGCCGGAGGCAGGCATCGACCTGTGGAGCTTTGCGCGGCTGACGGAGACCTTCGAGGAAATTCACCGCACCCACAGCGCAACCATGATCATCATTTCCCACCAGGAGCGCATCATCCGCCTCGCGGATGAGATCATTGTGGTGGGCGGCGGCGAGCTGCGCTACCGCGGCAGCGCCGAGGAGGTGTTCCCCATGATTATGGCGGACACCATGGGCTCCTGCCCCGTACTCACCCGAAAGGAGGCGGCGAAATGATCACAGAGATAGACCAGCGCTTATTGGAAAAAATCGCCGACCTCACCGGCAAACCCGTAGGGGCGCTGAACATACGCAAGGACGGCGGCTGTGAGGCAAGGCAGAGCACTGAGCACATCAAGATCGACGCCCGCACCGACGGGAAACAGGGCATTGACATTCGCATTCTCGACGGTACGAAGGGCGAGAAGTGCTATATTCCCGTCGTCATCAGCAAGAGCGACTACGCCGAGATGGTGTACAATGACTTCTATGTCGGCGAGAACTGCGACGTGGACATTGTTGCCGGCTGCGGCATCCACAACTCCGGCTGCGACGAGGCGCGGCACGACGGCGTGCACACCTTCCACGTCGGCAAGAACTCCCACGTCCGCTACGCTGAAAAGCACTACGGCGAAGGCGACGGCACCGGAACCAACATCATGAACCCGCAGACCGTCGTGTACCTTGACGAGGGCGCAACCATCACGATGGAGACTGTGCAGATCCGCGGCATCGACTCCACCAAACGCTACACCAAGATCGTCTGCGGCAAGGGCGCGGAGGCGCTGATTACCGAGCGCCTGCTGACCCACGGCAAGCAGCTCGCCGAGAGCGACATGGAAATCGTGCTGGACGGTGAGGATTCCAAGGGTCGCGTGATTTCCCGTTCTGTGGCGCAGGACGAGAGCCGTCAGGTGTTCCGCCCCATCGTGGTGGGCAACGACAAGTGCTTCGGGCATGTGCAGTGCGACTCGATCATCATGGGCAGCGCGAAGATCGAATCCGTGCCCGCCATTACGGCAAACAGCACCGAGGCGCAGCTCATCCACGAAGCCGCCATCGGCAAGATTGCCGGCGACCAGCTTTTGAAGCTGCAAACGCTGGGCCTCACCGAAGAGGAGGCGGAGGATCGCATCCTCAAGGGCTTTTTGGCATAGGCACACGCAAATCAAAAATCGGAGAGCTGACGCTCTCCGATTTTTCATTTTGCCGCTTCTATTTTCGCTTCCGTGTCCTCCCGGATCGCCTGCCGCAGCGCGGTCAGGTAGGGCGAAAACTCCACCTTGTCCCAGGCGTAGTTGAGGTTCAGCTCGTACTCGTGAGGCTCCCACGTTCCGATGTCGGACTCGTTGTGCTGGATGACCGCTTCGAGACTGTCCATCGCCTTGTAGATCTTCGCCTCGAGCGTCTTGCGCTCCGCCATTTCGTCGTAGAGCGCGCGCAGTTCCGCACAGTACGGCTCCGGCAGGGAGTCCACCCACTGATACAGCAGCCGCTCCTCCGTGTCCTCGTCCGCCTGTGTCTTGCGGAACGTGGGGATATCGCCGGTAAAGCACTCGCCGAGGTCGTGGATGATGCACATGCGAATGACCTTATCCATGTCCGCCTCAGGGAACTCGTCCTTGACGAGGTACGCCATCAGCGTGATGCGCCAGCTGTGCTCCGCAACGCTCTCGCGGCGCCCGCCGGAGGTGTAGCAGTGGCGCGGGGTATCCTTCAGCCGCTCCGCGATATGGAGCGCGTCCAGCAATGCTCTCGGTTCCACGGTGATTCCTCCCCTATCTGTTTTCACATGTGCTCCGCAATGTACCGCGCCGCGTAAACGCCGCTGGCACTGGCATGGGACAGCGAATGCGTCACGCCGCTGCCGTCGCCGATGACGAACAGACCCGGATGGCAGGTTTGCAGGTTCTCGTCCAGCGCGACCTCCATGTTGTAGAACTTGACCTCCACGCCGTAGAGCAGTGTGTCGTCGTTGGCGGTGCCGGGAGCGATCTTGTCAAGGGCGTAGATCATCTCGATGATACCGTCGAGGATGCGCTTGGGCATCACAAGGCTCAGATCGCCGGGCGTCGCCTTGAGCGTCGGCGTGACGAAACTCTTGCTCATGCGCCGCGGCGTGCTGCGGCTGCCGCGGATCAGGTCGCCGAACTGCTGCACGATGACGCCGCCGCCGAGCATGTTGGAAAGGCGCGCGATGCTCTCGCCGTAGCCGTTGGAATCCTTGAACGGCTCGGTGAAGTGCTTGGACACCAGCAGCGCGAAGTTGGTGTTCTCTGTCTGCTTGGCGGGGTCCTCATAGCTGTGACCGTTGACGGTCACGATGCCGTTGGTATTTTCGTTTACCACCGCGCCGCGGGGGTTCATGCAGAACGTGCGCACCAGGTCCTGATACTTGGTGGTTTTGTAGACGATCTTGCTCTCATAGACCTCGTCGGTGATGTGCTGGAACACCGCCGCGGGCAGCTCCACACGCACGCCGAGGTCAACGCGGTTGGACTTGGTGCCAATGCCTAGGTCGGCGCAGACCGTCTCCATCCACTTGCTGCCGCTGCGACCCACGGAGATGACGCAGTACGGCGCGTCAAATTCCTCGCCGCCCTCGGTCTTGACGACAAAGCCGCTTCCGGCTTTCATCACGGACGCGATGGGCGTGCGGAAAAAGAAATCAACCTTGTCACGCAGCGCGTCATAGAGGTTCGTCAGCACCTCGAAATTGATGTCCGTGCCGAGGTGACGCACCGACGCGTCGAGCAGATGCAGATTATTTTGCAGGCACAGCGTCTTGAGCGAGCTGCTGGCGGTGGTGTAGAGCTTGGTCTTGCTGCCGCCGTGGGAGGCGTTGATCTCGTCCACATAGCGCATGAGATCAAGCGCCGTCTCCTTGCCGATGTACTCGTACAGCGTCCCGCCGAAGGCGTTTGTGATGTTATACTTGCCGTCAGAGAACGCTCCCGCGCCGCCAAAGCCGTTCATGATGGCGCAGGTCGGGCAATGGACGCAGCTCGTGATCTTCTTGCCATCGATGGGGCACTTGCGGGAATTCAGCTCGCCGCCGCGCTCAAAGACGGCAATCTTCAGCTCCGGCCGCTTCCGGCACAGCTCATACGCGGAGAAAGTGCCGCCGGGTCCCGCGCCGATCAGGATCACGTCGTAATGCTTCATGGTCATCTAACCTCACTTTTTAGCAAATCAATTGCATCCGAATGGCATCGTAACACAAAATATTGGGTTACGCAACCGGTAATCATACAAATTTTACAGCGACCGCAGCCAGTTCTCAATGAACCGGCTCTCGTACTCATGCGCCGCGGCGTTGGGGTGGGTGTTGCGGGGCGGATCCACCGCGAACATCCGCGTGCGGTAGTCGCGCACGGATTTGAGGATCGCTTCGTTGGTCGAGCGTCCCATCACCGGCGTGCGCGCGTCGCCGTTAAGATCGAGATACGGGATGCCCCAGCGGTTCGCGAGTTCGATCTCCGCGCGGCGGTAGTCGTCGGTCTCGCAGCCGTTGGAAACCAAAATGCCGATGTGGGCATAGGGATGGTGGGTGATGAGATACTCCAGCACTGTGTTCCACGCGCCGTAAAACGTGTCGATCGCCGTATCCTCAATGCTGCCGAGGCGGATAACGCCCTTCTTGATCTCGCCGTCGTCGCCGGTGGACTTGGGGCGGTGGTGGCTGTCGTTGATGCCAAAGTACAGCGTGATGTAGTCCGCGTCCGCGTCAATGGTCTTGTATCGTCCGCCGGAGAAGGTGTTCGTGAACTCCTCGTCCGACGGCGTCGCCATCGTCATGCCGCCGACCGCGAGGTGCTGCACGCGCATATCGTTGCGCGCGGCGATCAGGTAGCCGTAGGTCTTGCGCTGTCCCGCGAAGGGACCGTCCTCAAAGACCGGCTCGGTTCCGCCCTTAAAATCGCCGTTGCTGAAGCTGTCGCCGCAAACGGCCCACTTTTTGCCGTATAAAATGTTATGATCCATGGTTTTACCCCTTATTCTTTGATCTCCCCGATCATTATACTACGGCTGTCAAATTGCCGTCTGTTGTGCAAAACTCTTGAAAACGCTGAGCATTTTTGCTATAATATCGTCGAATCGTCGCAAGGAGGGCTATTAACGTGGCATGGTATGACGAATCGGTATTCTATCACATCTATCCCCTCGGTCTCACCGGTGCGCCTAAGCAGAACGACTACGGTGAACCGGTACATCGGCTCAACACACTGCTGCCATGGATCGACCACCTCAAAAAGCTGGGGTTCACCGCGCTGTACATCGGTCCGCTCTTTGAGTCCGTGGGGCATGGCTACGAAACGACGGACTATAAAAAACTGGACTCCCGCCTCGGCACCAACGAAGACCTGACGGCGTTCGTCAAGTCCTGCCACGACGCGGGTCTCAAGGTCATTTTCGACGGTGTGTTCAACCATACGGGTCGCGACTTCTTCGCGTTCCGGGACATTCAAGCGAACCGTGAGGGTTCGGCGTACCGCGACTGGTACTGCAACGTCAACTTCTGGGGCAACAATGAGTACAACGACGGCTTCTCCTACGACAACTGGGGTGGCTACAACCTGCTCGTCAAGCTCAACCAGCGAAACGGCGCCGTGCGGGACTACATCTGCGACGTGATCCGCTTTTGGGTCAGTGAGTTCGACGTGGACGGCATCCGTCTTGACGCCGCCGACGTACTGGACTTCGAGTTCATGAAGGCGCTGCGCCAGACCGCCGACACGGTCAAGCCCGACTTCTGGCTTATGGGCGAGGTCATCCACGGCGACTATTCCCGCTGGGCGAACGCCCATACGCTCCACAGCGTCACAAACTACACGCTCCACAAGGGGCTTTACAGCGGTCACAACGACCATAATTACTTCGAGATCGCCCACACCGTCCGCCGTATCAACGACATGCTGCGCGGAGACATCAAACTCTACAACTTTGTGGACAATCACGACGTGGAGCGCATCTATACCAAGCTGAACAACAAATCGCACTTCCTGCCCGTACATATCCTGCTCTACACCCTGCCCGGCATCCCGTCGGTCTACTACGGCAGCGAGTTCGGCATCGAGGGTCGCAAGGAGCGTCACAGCGACGATTCCCTGCGCCCGTTCATCGACCTCAAGGATCACGCCGGAGATTACGAGAGCAATCCCTGCACCAGGCTGATCGCCGCGCTGGGCAAGCTTCACGCGCAGTACGCGCATGAGCTGGCATGGGGCGACTACCGTGAGCTGTGCCTCACCAACCGACAGTTTGCCTACGGCCGCGGCAATCTGATTGTCGCGGTCAACAACGACGAGCACGAGGCGCACGTCAACGTACCCGCGTCGGCAGACGCTTACATCGGGCTTTTGAGCGGTACGCGGATCGACGCCCACGGCGGGCGGCTGAACATCCGGCTGGACGCCTGCGGCGGCGACGTGTTCGCGCCCGCGCAGCAAGCAAAGCCCGCCGAGACCGTAAACGCCGCCAGCTCGCCCGCAGAAAAGCCCGTCGCGCCCGTGGAGAAGAAGGAACCCGAAAAGAAGCCCGTCGAGGTCAAGCCGGAGCCGGTCAAGGCTCCGCCCAAGCCTGTCGAAAAGCCTGTCGAGGAAACCGTGGCAATCCCTGACATTCCTTACGAGCAGATGACCGTGGAGCAGCTGCAAGCGGTAATTCTGCAAAAGATGGCGAAGAACGGTCCCGTCACCGACCAGATGCGGCGCGACGTGCGCGAAAACATCTGGCAGAACTCGCTGGTCAACTGGGCAAAGAGCTTCCGCTGAATCCAAACAACAAACACCCCCGCCGGCGGCGGGGGTGTTTTCGTTCAGCCTTCATACAGCGCGGCGAATTCCTCCAGCATGTCACGGATGGCGATATGCTGCGGACAGTTCTTTTCGCACAGCCCGCACTTGAGGCATTCCGACGCCTTGCCGTGGTTCATGGAGTAACGCTCATAATACATGTTGGTTTTCTTCCCCGTCACGGCATGGAGATTCAGCAAGCCGAAGTAATCCGGGATGGCGATGCTTTGCGGGCATACCTCCATGCAGTAGCGACAGCCGGTGCAGGGTACCTTGATGGCGCGTTTAAGCTCCTGCGCGATCTGCTCCGCCAGATCGCGCTCGTCGGCGGAGAGCGGAGTGAACTCCCGCATATAGCCCGTGTTGTCCCCTACCTGCTCCGGCGTACTCATGCCGCTGAGCACCACTTTTACCTGCTCCAGCGACGCGACGTAGCGGATGGCAAGACTCGCGGGAGACGGCGCGTCCAACCCATAGAAGTCCGTGAACCGCCGCATCGCCGCCTCAGGCAGCGTCGCCAGCTGACCGCCCTTGACCGGCTCCATGACAACCACGTCCTTGCCGTGGCGCTTCGCGACCTCGTAGCAGCGCCCCGACTGCGCCACCGCGCCGTCCCAGTCCAGATAGTTGATTTGCAGCTGCACCACGTCCACCTCAGGATGCTCGGTGAGGATGTGGTCCAGCGTCTGCGCGTCATCATGGAAGGAAAAGCCGATGTTCCTCGCTCTGCCGGTCTCCTTCAGGCGCTTGAGAAAATCAAAGCCGCCGAAGCGCTCGGTGTTCGGGTAACGGTCGCGCCCCAGATTGTGCAGCAGGTACACGTCGAAATAGTCCACGCCGCAGCGGCGGAGCTGCTCGGTGAAGAAGCGGTCATAATCCTCCGGGCTCTTGACCTGTAAAATCGGCATCTTGTCCGCCAGCAAAAAGCTTTCGCGCGGATAGCGCTCGACCACGCACTGGCGCACCGCCTCCTCTGAATACCCGTCGTGGTAGGGGTAAGCGGTGTCGATGTAGCGAAAGCCGCGCTCAAAGAACAAATCCACCATCCGTCGGAACTGCGCGAGGTCGATGCTCTTGGGGTCTTCGCGGTCGGTCAGGGGCAGGCGCATGGCGCCGAAGCCCAATTTTCTGTCCAGCGTAACGCTCATCTCTCAACACTCCTTATCCGCTTTGTAAAGCGTCATGTAAACAGCCATTTTTGCCCGTCCGGCATCGTCATCAGTGTGCCGGATGCGCGTTCCAGCACCTCGCCGGTGGGATAGCGGCGAAGAACCAGCTCCTCGCGATAGTCCGGGTCCTCATACCACTTTGAGAAAATCAGCTCCGCCCCGTCGCGGCAATCCAGTGTCTCGGTCAGGTCGAGGGGAAACGCGCTCTGCTCCGGCCACACGACCTGAAATTCCTCGTGGCTTTGCCGCGTGAGCGTCAGCGGGCGGGCGTGAAGCATCAGATTGTAGCAGTCCGGCACCGCGTCCAGCGGCAGGCGCACGGCAACCTCCGCCGTTTCCATGTCCGCCGCGCAGCGATAAATCAGGATCGCGTTTTGTGGAAAATCCACCAGCAGAACGTAGACCGCCTCCCCGTCAAAGCAGGGGCGGCCGAAGTACTGCCCCTCCCGCGCCGTGATCGGCTCGTAGAGCCTCGGCTCCGGGCAGCGGGCAAACAGCAGTCGGTTTTTGCGAATCGGATGCCCATCCCGATACAGTTCCTCCGCCTCGTACAGGTCGCCGGCGGTATAATCCGACCCCCACTGCCAGTCGGTGCCCTCCATGGGTACGAGGCATGTGACGCCGTGGGCGTCGACACGTTTGTAATCCATAGCTCGCCTCCTGTTTACGGCTCAAGCTCCATGGTGTTTTTGGTGCGGCATGACAAGATCACGTCGTGTTCGGGCATGGTAAACCGAATCACAAATTTCCCGTCCTCATGGTCAACGCGGAGCGGTTCGTCATCCAGCAGAAACGTATATTTTGTATCGGTGGCAATCATGTCGAAGTAGAGCGTCACCTCCGCGCCCGCCGGATATGAGTCCTTTGCGCCCTCATACCACTCCTTGTCTCCGCCATAATCGACACGATACCGCGGTGTACGATTCAAACAGCCAAACACAAGCATTCCTCCCATCAGCAAAACTGCAAGTATCACGCCGGGTTTCTTCATATCGCACACCCTTTCCGCACCTCGATCAGCCGTAGACCAGCGCGTTGCCGCTTCCGCCGATCCATGCGCCAGGCTCCCGCACCGCCGTTTTGAGCGTGAGGTCGTTGCCCTCGTTCGCGCCAAGATAGACTGTGATGTTCATTTGCGTCTCCTTATCGTGCCAACGATGAAACTGGATTCATTGTAATGCATCCATGCGAGAAAATCAACAGCGAGACGCATCCGGGTTGATTCTCACGCCGCGCGGCGGCGTTTGCGCGCTGTCATGCGCTCCGCGGCAGGCGTGCCCTCTTGACGGGGTTCACCTTTCTTTGGTATACTCATCCCAACGCCTGTACGATAAACAGGATAGGAGGTTCTATTATGCCGAGATCGACCGGGCAAAAGCTAAAGCTGCTCTACATCATGGATTATCTGCTTCAATCCTCCGACGCGGAACACCCCGTCACGGTGAAGCAGCTCATCTCCCATCTCGCCGCGCACGACATCGCCGCCGAGCGCAAGAGCATCTACGACGACATCGAGGCGCTTCGCACCTACGGCTTAGACGTCGAGCAGGTCGCGGACGGGCAGTTCTACGGCTACTACGTCGCCTCGCGCCGCTTTGAGCTGCCGGAGCTCAAGCTCCTCGTGGACAGCGTGCAGTCGTCGAAGTTCATCACGCAGCGCAAGACCAATGCGCTGATCCGAAAGATCGAAACGCTTGCGAGCAGCTACGACGCGCAGCGGCTCCAGCGGCAGGTCTACGTCGCGGGACGCGTCAAGACGATGAACGAGTCCATCTACTACAACGTTGACGCCGTCCACGCGGGCATCTCGGAGGATAAAAAAATCCGCTTCCGGTACTTTGAATACACGGTAGCGAAGGAGCGGCGCTATCTTCAAGAGCTGGCCCAGCGGGAATATGACCATTGCGAGCATGATGTTCTCGCTTCCGATGCTGACCGATCTTTTCCGAAACAGGAGTGAGAAAAAGAATCTCATCGCGTTTGGTATTGCCTGCGCCTTCGTGCTGCTCTACGGCTACAACCGCATCCACATGACGAACCATTTTCTTTCCGATGTGTGCTTCGGCACGCTGATCACCTATCTCATTTACGCGGGCATCAGCACGGCTTTTCTGCGCGCGGCGGAGAAATAAAAGCGGTACGGAAACAGCGAAGGAAAAGCGGTTCCAACCGATTTGCTTGTTTGTGATTGAGACGGTGCCAAATTTGGCACCGTCTCAACAATTCCTGTGAGATCCCGCAGAATTCTGCGGGATCTCAGCAAAAGCGGGCATTGGAAGCTGACCCCTGCCAAATGCGATTGCCCCCGTTCTTCGCCGCTCGGCTAATATTCTATCACTCATTGTAGGATTAGCCGAGCGACGAAGTCAAGAAGAGGCTTTTCGCGTTCAACGCGAAAAACCTCTTTCCTTGATCAGCGCCAGCTTTTCCTGCCGCGTGAGATGCTTGATCTCCGCCTCGCGGCGCATTGCCTCCTGCCTGGTCGCAAAAGTCTCGTAGTACGCAAGCTCCACGGGGCGGTGCGCCTTCGTGTACTTCGCGCCCGCACCCGTGTTGTGCGCCGCGACGCGCTTGTCAAGGTCGTTCGTCCAGCCGCAGTAGAGCGTGCCGTCCGCGCAGCGCAGGAGATAGGTGTAGTTTGCCATCGTCAGCCTTTCTCCTCTTTCTCCTCGTCGAGCAGGAAGCGGTCGAAGTCGCTCTCATACAGCCGATCCTGCACAATGCGGTACTTCTCAAATTGCGTTTCCGCGTGCTGCTTGGCAAGCTCCGCCGAAACCTTGCCCGCGTCCTGCAAAATATCTCTGTCCCAAAGCTTGAGGAATCCGTTGAGCCGTTCCTCCCAATCCTCCATCGTCATCGGGATGTGGCGCAGCGCCTGCATTTCCGCCATGTCGAGGTAGGCTGACACGATGCGCTCCATCTGCGCAAGCTCCGGCTCGGTCAGGTAGTTCTTGGCGACCGTCACATCGTACTTGTGGATCTTGCCGTAGGGCGAGCCGTCCCAGCTCGTCAGGCCCACGTGCTCCTTTTCGGCGTCGGCGCGGTGGTAGATGACCTCCGCCGCCGTTTCGCCGTGGACGGCATAGTGGAGCTTGTTCTGCACGGCGGCAAAGAACCGCTGCGTCGCCTTGGCGGAGGGATCGTATCGGCACGGCGCAGCACGATGAGACGCTTCCCGTTGCTCCGGCGCACGGACGCCTCGATGCCGTTTTCCCGCAGTGCTGCAAGGTTTTTCAAGACCTCGCCAGAGATCTTGCGCGGCGAGATCTGGTTCAT
>JAFXPO010000022.1 GCA_017527825.1 Oscillospiraceae bacterium | reverse complement strand
GTCGGATACGGCAGGGATTTCGGCTGGTTGTACGCAATGTCCTGCACGCCGAGGAACTTGAACACCTCAAAGAGCGCCTTGCCATGGTGTCCGAACGCCACCGCGCCGTGGTGCGGGTAACGCTTCTGGATGAGCACATGACGATAAAAACGCCCCATCTCGTGAATCGCGAACACGCCAATGCCGCCGAAGCTGGTGGTCGCCACCGGAAGCACCTCGCCCTGCGCGATGTAGCTGCGGAGATTGCCCTCGCTGTCGCACTGGAGGCGGTAGAACGTGATCTCTCCCGCCGCGATGTCGCCCTCCAGCGTGCCGCGGGTGAAGTCGGGGTCGCTCCCCTCCGGCTCCAGCAGGCGGTGCTGGATCAGCTGATACTTCACCGCGCGATCGTCGCACATTTTGCAGCTCGGCGTGTTGCCGCAGTGGAAGCCCATGAACGTATCGGTCAGGGCATAATCGTACTTGCCCTTGATCTGGCTTTCCCACATGGACGCGGGGACGGAGTTGTTGATATCGAGGATGGTCACCGCGTCGCCGCTGACGCAAGAGCCGATGTACTCGCTGAGCGCGCCGTAGATGTCGACCTCGCAGGCGACGGGGATGCCGCGCGCGGCGAGGCGGCTGTTGACGAAGCACGGCTCGAAGCCGAACTCCTTCGGGAACGCGGGCCAGCACTTGTCCGCGAAGGCGACATACTTCCGCGCGCCCTTGTGCTGCTCCGCCCAATCCAGCAGCGTCAGCTCGAACTGCGCCATGCGCGGCAGCATGTCGGGGTAGCTGTTGCCGGAAACGCCCAGCTCGTTTGCCATGTCGCGGCAAGTGGCTTCGATGCGCTCGTCGTTTGCGTGCTCACGGTAGGAAACCAGCAGATCCAGCTCGCTGTTCTCCTCGATCTCCACGCCGAGCTCGTACAGTCCCTTGATGGGCGCGTTGCAGGCAAAGAAGTCCTGCGGGCGCGGGCCGAAGGTGATGATCTTGAGATTTCTCACGCCGATAACTGCGCGGGCGACGGGAACAAAGTCCGCGATCATCTTCGCAATGTCGTCGGCGGTACCGACGGGATATTCGGGGATGTAGCCCTTGAGGTGGCGCATGCCGAGGTTATACGAGCAGTTGAGCATGCCGCAGTACGCGTCGCCGCGGCCGTTGATGAGATCGCCGTTGCCCTCGGCGGCCGCCACAAACATACAGGGACCGTCAAATTCTTTGGCGATCAGCGTCTCCGGCGTCTCGGGACCGAAGTTGCCGAGGAACACCACGAGCGCGTTGCACTCGGCGGCTTTCACGTCAGTAACCGCCTTGAGCATAACAGTTCCCATAACAAGGAGCATCACCCCGATGAGCCTGAAAATGATTTCATGTGTCCCGCTCGACTTGATCAGGAGCACGATACCGAGAACGATCAACAAGAGCGCGTCAATAAGGGTGTTTTTCATTAGTTTTTTCATAGCGTTTTTTCTCCATCAAATGATAATCAGCAATCGATTCGTTTTCATCACTACGGCATTTATCCCTGCCCGTAGTACGCGTTTGCGCCGTGCTTGCGGAGATAGTGCTTGTCCAGCAGCGTCTGCTGCATGTCACGGTGCGCGGGGTTGAGCGTCAGCGCGTGATAGTCCATGAACGCGACCTCCTCCATCACCACCGCGTTATGTACCGCGTTCATCGGATCGGTACCCCAGGCAAAGGGACCGTGGGAGTAGACCAGCACGCCGGGAACGGCATCGGGGTCCTTGCCCGCGAAGGTCTCGACGATAACATTGCCCGTCTCTTTCTCGTACTCGCCCTTGATTTCCGCGTCGGTCATGGGCCGCGTGCAGGGAATATCGCCGTAGAAATAGTCCCCCTGCGTGGTACCCATGGTGGGAATTGCCATACCAGCCTGCGCGAAGCTCGTCGCCCAGCGGGAGTGGGTATGCACCACGCCGCCGATGTTCGGGAACGCCTTGTACAGCACGACGTGCGTCGCCGTGTCGCTCGACGGCTTCCACTTGCCCTCGACCACCTTACCGTCCAGATCGACGACCACCATGTCGTCGGGCGTCATGCCGTCGTAATCCACCCCCGAGGGCTTGATAACCACCAGCCCGCTCGCGCGGTCGATACCACTGACGTTGCCCCAGGTAAAGGTCACAAGATTGTGCTTCGGCAGCAGCAGATTCGCTTCGCATACCCGCTTGCAGGGTACCGGACGGGTCGAGGAACCTTGCGCCTGCCTCGGTCAGCACGCCCGCGTGCTTGCCCGCGCGCAAGGCCTTCGGCATGACGTCCCACAGCGTCCACGCATAGCCCTTGGAGGCGATGCGCTCGTTGAACTTCCGCGCCATGGCTTCGTCATAGTCGCATGTTGCGCTGTCGATGGGGAACATACCGGATGCCTCGCCCACGCCAACGGCTTTTTCACCGGTGAGCTGCCAGTGGATGTAGCCCGCGAGCGTCGTGAGATACGCCAGATCCTTCACATGCTCCTCACCGTTCAAAATCGCCTGATACAGATGCGCGATGCTCCAGCGCTGCGGGATGTTGAAACCGAACAGCTCGGTTAATTCTTCCGCCGCCGCCTCCCCGGTGATGGTATTGCGCCAGGTGCGAAATTCCGCAAGCTGATTCCCGTCCTTGTCAAAGGGCAGATAGCCGTGCATCATGCCGCTGACGCCGATCGCGCCCACCGTCTCGATGGGCTGCCCGAGGTTCTTCACCAAGTTGGCATAGCAGGTTTGGATGCCCTTATGCACGGTGTCCAGTGAGTACGTCCAGATACCGTTCACCAGCTGATTCTCCCACTCAAAGTCGCCGCCGGCAATGGGAATATGGTTTTCGTCGATCAGCACCGCCTTGATGCGCGTGCTGCCCAGCTCGATGCTGAGCGCGGTTTTCGTCAAGTCCATCGTGTCGCCTCACTTCAGCTTCCAGATCAGATCCCTGACCAGCAGTTCTTCTTCCAGCTTCTCAGGCGTTGTGTCCTTGGAGATATGGACGAACTCGATATCCATCATCCGCGCCCAGTCGCGCATCATTTCCGCCGAAACATCATAGCTGAGTACAGTATGGTGGGCGCCGCCCGCCGTGATCCAGCACTCCACGCCCGTGGTGAGGTCGGGCATGGCCCGCCACATCACGCGCGCCACTGGCAGGTTGGGCATCGGGAGGATAGGCTTGACGCACTCGATGTCCTGCACGATCAGGCGCAGCCGTCCGCCCATGTCAATGAGTGACACAACGATGGCGGGACCCGCTTTGCCCTCGAACACGAGTCGGGCGGGGTCCTTTTCGTTCATGCCGATGCCGAGATGATGCGTCTCAATGCGGGGCTTATCCGCTGCCAGCGACGGGCAGACCTCCAGCATGTGGGCGCCAAGGGAGTATTCCTGCCCCTCCACTAGATGGTAGGTATAGTCCTCCATGAAGCCGGAGGCACCGTTGCCGCCCTCGCCCATGGCCTTCAAAATGGCGGTCATGGCGGACACCTTCCAGTCGCCCTCGCCGCCGTAGCCATAGCCCTGCGCCATCAGGTGCTGGGAGGCGAGGCCGGGGAGCTGCTCCATGCCGTAGAGGTCCTGGAACGTGTTGGAGAACGCCATGCAGCCCTCGCGATCCATCATCTTCTTCATCGCGATCTCCTCGCGTGCCTGATAGCGGATGGCGGCGAGGTTGTCCGTGGCAATAGCCGTGTCCGCCGTTGGAGGCGTCTTTACTCCGCTTTTCTGTGATCTGCGCATCATGCGGCAGCGTGACAGGCTTTCCGTTTACGGTCCAATTATCGTTAAAGCCAGTAGTGATCATTCGTTTTTCTCCTTACATTCCGCGAAACTTCCCAGGACCTTCAGGCTGTCTTTTGGATGCCTGGTCTGGGTGGCCCTGTCAACGGCGATCAGGCCGAAGGTCTTTCCGTAACCTGCCTGCCATTCAAAATTGTCCAGAAGGCTCCAGTGCAGGTAGCCGCTGACCGGCACGCCGTCGCATTTCGCATCCGTCACGGACGCGAAGGCTTCGCGGATAAAGGCGCAGCGGCGGTTGTCATCGGCTGTCCCGATGCCGTTTTCTGTCACAAGCAGTTCCTTCGGGAATTCTTTTGCAACCTTTCTCAACACGTTTCCGATCGAGGAAGGATAGTCTTCATACCCCATCTGCGTGAGCGGCGCGTCAAAAGCGGGTTCTCTCGCGCCGTTTTCGTCCACGATCTTGCGGGAATAGTTCTGCACACCTAAAAAATCGTCGTCTTTGATATACGGAAGATACCATCCGAAATCCTCATGCCAGAGCTTGGCCGCCTGTCCCTCTCCGCCTTCCGTCGGCTGATAGTCAAACAGGGAAAGGGTGAGACCGACCTTCGTATCCGGAAGGAGTTCCTTGATTGCTTTTCTTGCGGCAATATGCGCCTCCATGACAAAGCGCTCTGTCTTCTCGTCGCGCGGCTTCAGGAACGAATTGATCCTGAACGGGCTCGTGTGGAACGCGCGCCCCTGTTCGAACATGCCCAAAATGATCGTTTTCATGTTCAGACCGTTGTTCTGCCCGACCTGCACGCCGCCTTCCTTGCGTTTGCCTGCCTTCATCATGTCCGCAACGACTTTATTGTAATCAGGGGCATACTTGTCCCGCTTTGACATTGTCTCGTCCTCCGTTTCTGAAATTTGGGGTTGCCAGATTTCAGAAACGGGGTGGTGCGCGGGCAAGATAGCAAAATGCACAACCGTTCTTGGTTATATTGCCAAATTTCCCATTTTCTGCGATTTCCCGATGGAAAGGGCAAAAATCCGCAAATAAAAATCGACCGCTTTCGACAAAATTCCCTAAAATTCGATAGGGAATAAAGTCGAAAACGGTCGAAAAAAATTGGGGCGCAAGCAGCGGTTGAACTGCCTGCGCCCTTTTTGTTCGCGGGGGTGGGTATTTTGCTTTTCGTGACCTCTGCCTTTTTGTGCAGAGTTGAATTATCACGCCGTAGACCTATATACCGTCAGGAACAGATACGCGGCTATTTCACCTCACGTTTCTCCTTCGCGCCGTTCCGTACCGGTATGCTTTCTTTTTGAAGTTGCGTGAGAATAGCGGGCCGAAGCCCGCTATTCTCGTTTGCCATACTCTACTGGAGAGGGCTTTTCTTACCTTATTTCGCTGTGCTGTAGCGCATGAGCATCGTCGCCACCTGCGCGCGGGTCGCGTTGCCCGCGGGGACAAGGTTACCGTCGATACCGTTGATGATGCCGGAGCCGACCGCCCACTGCATCGCGGAGGTTGCCCAGCCGCTGACGGTTGCCGCATCGTTGAAGCTGCCAAGGTCGGCGCTCGCGCTCACGTTGGCCTTCTTGTACTGCGCGTAGCGATACAGAATGGCTGCGAGCTGTTCGCGGGTGACCGCGCCGTTGGGGTTATAGACCGTGCCTGCGCCGGTCGGGTTCGCATAGCCCTTGACAATTCCCTCGGCGCTCGCCCAACGGATGGCCTGACCGTACCACTGCTCGTTGTCCACATCGGTGAACTCACTCATGCCGACATAGGCGGGGCTGCCTTCCATACGCCAGAGCATCGTCACGACCATCGCGCGGGAAGTGTCGCCGTTCGGGTCAAACCTGTTATCGCCCACGCCGTTCATCACGCCGTTATCGACCGCCCAGCGCACCGCGTCCGCGTACCAGTCGGAGGCGCTGACGTCGCGGAACGCCGCAAGCGCATCCGTAGTGCTCGCCGCCTTGAAGGTCACGTCGATCTTGACCTTACTGCTGGGCTGGGTGAAGGTGTAGGTTGTGTCGTTTACCTTTGTCACGCTCACGGTTTTGCCGCTGGCGTCGGTGACGGTGACGGTATCGACCTCGTAGCCCTCGTTGGGCTTGGCGGTGATGGTCACCGTATTTCCTGCTTTCGGAGAGGTCGGGTTAATGCTCACCGTGCCGTTGGAATGATTGCTGATCGTGGGGGCGTAGGTGGTACCGGAACTGCTGGAACCGCCGGAACCGCCGCCACTTGTAGTCTCCGTATAGCTGACAGCGTAGGTGGAGAAGTAGCGGGTGAACAGGTGGATCATGCCATTGAGGAAGTAGAAGTCCAAATCTTCATAAGATCCGGAACCGCTGCTCTTCTCATTGAATTTCTGCGCCGTACCATGGAAGCGCCAAAGATCAATCCTGCCGCTGCCCGGCTTCACATAGGGGAACACAATCTCCATGATATTCGCCGCGCCGGTGTCCGCAATCGCTTCGGTGCTTTCCACTGCGCCGTTGAGCGTGACTTCCTTGGTTACGTTGATGTTGAGGAAGTCCATCTCCTTGACTTCGCCGTTGCTGCCGGAGTCGGTATCCGCGCTGCTCTTGAGCTGCTCGATGGCCTCCTGCGTTGCCTTTTCTTCCTCAGTCGCCGTCTGGGAAACGGTCTGCTCCTCCTGCTTCTCAACGGTCATCGTCACGGTCACGCTGCGTTCGTCAACGGCCTCGCTCTCTGCCAGCTTGTCCAGACCGTCCACGACGGCGGGCGGCGTGTCCGTGCCGACGACCTGCAAGGCGGAGCGGGCGCTGGTGGGCATCTTAAGCTTGCTGCTGTCAATCGTCACATCGCCGGACACCGTGACCATAATGGACTTGGTCAGGGTTTCGGTGCCGCCGTTGCCGTCCGGCACGACCTGCTCGATGATGAGGTTATAGATACCGTAGGGAACTCCGTCAAACCGGAACGTACCTGAATAGCCGCTCCCAGTGGGATCGAGCGCCACGGCCTGCGTATCGCCGATCTGCGTGTCGCCACGCATGAGCTTCAAGGTGACGTTTTCGCCCTCGTTGCTGCTGACGGTGCCGCTCACGCTGGCTACCGCCGTCCAGACCGCGTACAGGGTGATCTCATCCGCGGTCTTGTCCTTGCCCGCAAGGTTCTTGACCAACTGGCCCGCCGTGTAGTCTGCCGTCGTCGCCGCGGAGGACTTGCTCCATCCGGCAAAGGCAGAGCTTGCCTTCGTGGTGGTGGGAAGGATGAACTCCTCGCCATACTTCACATTGGACACTTCATTCACAGCGCTGCCGTCCTTGGCGTCGAACTTGACCGTATAGGTATTCGGCGTCCAGATCGCGTAGAGTGTGGCAGCGCCGCTGACGCTGGTGGTCTGCGTCGTACCGGTTTCCGTATCGCTCCAACCGCCGAAGCTATAGCCCGTGCGGGTCAAGCCCGTCCACGTCTGGCTGATCGCATGACCCGTGCCGGTGTAGGCTTCGGTCGCCGGAACGTCGCCCGTACCGCCGTTGGCGTTGTAGGTCACGGTGTACTTGGTTGGCGTGAAGCTGGCGGACGCCACAGGCCGGGAGGCGTTGGTCGTCGCCGTTTCCTTTTCACGGATATAGACCGTATAAACCGTTGTGTCCAGTTCGCGGTCGATCTTGAAGGTGGGCGGCGTCACGGTGTTCCACGCCGCGCCGTCCAGACTGCTGCCGCTCGGCACAAGGGCGTATTCCAGCGTCGTGCCGGCGGGGATCGTCCCGGTAATTGTCGCCGTCAGCGTATCCGTGTCGACGGAAACACTTTCGATATGCTGCTCCGTCACGTCCGCCTTCTCCACCTTAAACGCGGTGCGGATCGTGGTGTAGCCGGCGTATGTATTATCAGCCGGGATCTCCGCCCAAAGGTAGTAGGTGCCGACGCTTGTGGGCTTGCTGCTTGTCCACGCCGTCTTGTCGCTGCCGCTGCTCTTGGCGCTCCAATAGTAGACCGGCGTCGCGTTGTTGGTGGGAACCACCGTCAGCGACGGAGTGGGATAACCTGTCGTTGTGCCGTAGGGATAGTTCGTCACGATCGCTTTCGGCGTCTCGGAGCCCTCGTTAAAGGGCAGCGGCTTCTCACTGGTTCCGACGGTAATTGCGTCAGAAGTCGCGGCGCTGCGCTCGGCGGTTTCCGCGATGCGGACGACAATCTGATAATTCGTGTTGGCGGTCAACCCGGTAAACGTGTTGCTCACCTGCCACGTTGCGCCGTTATCGCAGCTATACTCATACTTGACGCCCTTGGTGGTATTGTTCTTAAATCCGTTCACCGTAATGGTGGAGCTGGTCTTGGTGATATTTGCGTTCTCGCTCAGGGACGGCTTGGGACTGGTCGCCTTCGTTACCGTGCCGCTGGTCGTCTGCGGTGCGACGCTGCCGCTCGTGGCGGTAACAACCACCTTGATCTTGCTTCCGCTATCAGTCCCTGTCAGCGTATAGGTGCTGCCGGTCGCGCCGTCGATCTGCATTTCGCCGCGATACCACTTGTACGTTACGCCGGTGGCATCGCTCGGCGTGATGACCGCCTGCAAGGTCTGGCCGCAGGTAACGGTTGTAGTTGTGCCGTCGCTTGCGCTGAGGTTTTTCAGCGTGACGGCGGTCAGCGCGACGCTCGCCTTGTCCGTGCGGACGCTCAAAGGTGCCGAGGACGCGCCGGGGTTGGTGTATTCATCGGGCGCTTTCTCACGCACCACAATGAAATAGGGCGTTTCAGCGGTCAGTCCTTCGAACTTGTTGCTGTCCTGCCAACTCGTCCCGCCGTCTTTGCTGTACTCATACGTTTTGCCGCCGCCGCTAACGGGGGAATTGACCGTGATCGTCGTATCGGTCTTGGAGATTCCGCTTGCCGTCACGGTGGGCTTGGTCTTGCTGCCGTCCTTCTTGGCGACGATGCCGGTAAAGCTGCTCTTTACGACCTCGCCGTTGCTTTGCAATGCGATCAGCGTGATCGTATGGCCGATATCTTCGGCCTGCAACGTGTATGTGCTATCGCTGCCCACGTCCGTCGAACCGTCGCGCTGCCATTTGAGCGTCACGCCGGTGGGCGCTTTGCCGCCCGCGCCGGTCAGCACTGCCGTCAGCGTTTCGCCGTACTTCGCCGCGCCCTTGATGCTTACGCCGGTCAGAGCGATAGTCTCCGTCACGATCGTAAGGCTCTGCGCCTCGCTGCTCAGGTAGCCCTGCGTCGCGTCGTGCTTGTAGCGGACAAAATACGTTCCGTTGCCAAGACCGGAGATTACGCCGCTGGACGGGAAATCTCGCCACTCTGAGCCGATGTTGTACTCCAGCCGCGCCGCGAGACTGGTATCCGTCAGGCGGATGCCGCCGTCATTTGTGCCGCTCGGAGAGGTGTCCGTAACGGCAAAGATACCGGTGGCGGGCTTGTTGGGGCGGGTGATGGTGAACTGCGTCGCGCCCGAAGCGGGATATGCGTCCCCGTCGGTCTTTTCGGCAACGCGGATGTAGTAGATCTTACTGCTCTCGTTGGACTTAAGCAGGTTCTCGCCGCCGCTGACCGGTTCGGAGAAATCGGATTTCTCGCTGATCTCATAGGTCACGCCGTCTTTTGTAAACGTGCCTGCGAACGTCTCGCTCGTGAAGTTCACAAAGCCAGCGTTAAAGACAAACTTTGCCTCCGGCGCGAGGGTATATTTCTTCGTGATCGTACCCGCGTAATTCGTGCCGGCCTTTGGCGTGATCGTCACCGTCACGACGCGCGGGTTGTCGGTGGGTTCGCTGTAGGTAACAGTATAGTCATCGGCGCTTACCGTCTGCGCAGGGGTACCGTAGCTCACGGTAAACGTCGGGCGCGGGTTGGTCGGATCGGCGCTGGTGAATGTCACCGTGACGTTTTCATCCGCCAGATTCTTCTTGATCGGGCCGATTGCGTCGGAGGTCTGCGTAGGCTTTTTGTCGTCGGCGTAGTCCTTGCCATCCGCCTGTTTCGTCTGTTTGACTTTGACGGTAATGGCCTTGCCCACGTCGTCCGCAGTGAGGGTATAGGTACTTGCTATAGCACTGGTTATCTTCACTTCATCCCGATACCATTCGTAAACAATATCGGTGGCGGTGGTTGACGCAGTCAGGGTGTCACCAACAACCGGTGGATTGTGGCTGTCACTAACAGAGATCGTTGGCTTGTTAGCTTCGGTCAGAGCAACGTAGTTACTACCCACTGTCACCTCAGTTACCTTGCCGTGAGGGGCGCTGTCCGTCGCCTTGACACGAATCTGATAAGTACCCGATTTGACTGTCACAGCTCCGGCAGTCATAGGCGTCCAGTTTGTCGGTTCTTTGCCTATTTCTTTGTTCTTGTACTCCCATGTGGCAAGCGCATCTTTAATTTTTCCATCCGCTGTGGAGTCATTGGTGGCGTTTTCAGTCTCAGGTGCGGCCGGTGCGTCGGGACGCGCGGTGAGTGTCACCGCTACCCAATCGCCAGCGTTTTGATTATCATTTTCTGTACGGCGAACATAAAGTGTGGGTGTGTTTCCGTCGAGAATGTCTGTCAGACTGACAGGCGTAGATGCTACAGGATTCGCGTTGTCAGTAGAGATTTGATAGCCGCTTGACGGTGTTGCCTGTTCTGTTTGATAATTAATTCCACTGTTGGTTCTCGCAGTATTTTCATCCAATGCTTCCGCAGTACCTTTTGCGATGGTAAATGCCTTGACAGCAGTATAACTGTTGCTTTCGCTGGTCAGCGTGACGTTGGCATAGTAATATCCCGCATTGACGGGAGCGCTTACCTGCACTGTTCCGCCTGTGGTAGCGCCCTCTGTGTTGACCTTGTAATACTCAATATTTCCCACCATATCGCCTCCAACGGCAGGAATATTGTTCGTGACCGTCGCGCTGAAAGCAGTTGTGCCATCATAGGCGCCTCCCGCGGCAGCAATGGTCAGCGTCGCGGTGTGGTTGTGCTGCGCCGTCCCATCGTCCAGCGTACAGTTCTCGTCTGTGTTGGAGCAGGTCGCCGTGATAGTTGCACCGCTTGCGGAGTAGGTAAAACTGTGAGTGTGTGATACTGGAAATTCCACTTTGTGGTACAAATAGGAAATCGGCTGTCCTTCTGTACTGACCGCAATAGGCAGCCTGCCTTCCGTACCTTCCTTATTTGTCCAAGCCACTCCGGCGATATCATTCTGGACCTTCCTATAGTCACTGCTCCCATGATAGATTGCCCCATAATTACCGCCAATAGCAATTAATTTAGCATTTGTTCCGATAACAAGGGGAGCTCCGCCTCCTTTTTCGCCAATTCCAGAGGCGCCTCCTTCAGCCGTAACATCTCCATTTGTTATCTTAATTTCTCCATTAGTATACAGTCCCCAAGTCGATCCTTTTACGTTTATTTCACCAGTGCTTTCCAATGTCAATTTATCTACATAAATACCAGCAAAACCCGCAGCCTCAGCCGTAATGTTAACGCTTTCGGAAATAGTCAAATCACTCTCTGAATAGATGGCCGTGTTGTTATTTGTGCTTTTTATATTCAGCGTTCCGCTTCCTTTAATATTTAATGAGTCCGAGGAATAAATACCACCATATCCGTTTTCTATAGTGTTAGTATTCTCAATAATGACTGTTAACCCGTCAATACCATTATTATAAATGCCATAAGTATCATCATCATAATGAGTAAAACTATTCAATGTCAATGTTTTGGTTGTTGCATCATAACTGGCAGTATTGTTTCCGGCAATATTCGAAGCATTACCACTCGTCACCTGTATTCCGCCGACGGAGAGAGGATATAACTCTACCGCCCGGAACATCACTCTCTTGTAACTATCAATTGATTTAGCTTCATTGCTGGCATCAATAACCGTCTCACCCTCAGTGCCTTCAGTGTTTGTCCAGCCGATTCCGGGGATTGAATTCGCAACGTTGCCCGATATAGCGCTGGTGCTTCCGCTGGCGGTTACGATTCCTCCGTTGATTGTTAAGCTGCCCTTTGCAACAATGCCAGAAGAACTATTTGAATTAACTGATATTTTACCGCCGTTGATTGTTAAGCTGCCCGATGCATAAATGCCAGAATACATAGAATTAACTGATATTTTACCGCCGTTGATTGTTAAACCTGAAAGAGATTGCAATGCGCTATTATTTGGAGATGAAGCGACTAACTCGCCCATATTATTTCCCGTACTCTGAGCGTATATGGTAAAGTTATCACTGCTGGAAACAGCATAGGAAGAACTCACGGCAATAGTCAATGTAGCACCGTCGCATAGAATTATGTTCAGCGCACCATTAACTGTTTTGCTTTCACTGATAGTAACTGATTCCGTAACAACATTCCAACCTGAGGTCAATGTTTTATTACTCTTGGTGACTTCATTGTACGACTCGCAGGTCGCCGTCTCACCGCTCGCATTCAGATAGATAATAGGTGATTGATCTGCAAATGCCGTCATGCTCATCCCCGGCACCAGTCCCATAACCATCGCCAGCGTGAGCAAAAAGCTTAGCAGCTTCCTTCCTGTTTTCTGTTTCATAGAAAAATCTCCTTTGCGCGCCGCCTGTCCGGACGGCGATTGTTTACGGTTTGAGTTGCGGAAGATCATCGGTTTACGGGTACCCGTAAACCGCATTCGCATATGCGATGATGTCTCTGCGTGGCGGCGGTTTCGCCGCGTGGCCTGCCTTGGGGCGTTTGGCTTGTGTGATGTTCATGGCGTCTCCTCCTGCGCCGTGGGCGCAATACAACAGACTGTGCAATATGTGGTACTAAATTATTTTTTTGTTCATTATAGCGTTTTCTGTCCAAAATCGCAACCCCGAATTTGACATCATTCGACGGTTTGAGGGCATACATAGCAACCGGAGGCGCGGAAAATCCGCGATTCCGGCTTGTTTTGCTTGCTTCTTTTTATGTTCAGCCGCCGAAATCGGTGCTTCTACTTGGGTACGGGTACATTGGTAAACCACATATTGCACAATCTGTGGTTAAAGCACAAGGCGGAGCTGACCGAGCTGCCGCCTTTCTTCTTTGCCGCTTCGGGCGGTATAAATCCGCGTCGTTTCAATGCTGCTGTGGCCGAGAATATGATCTGATGTCCCTCTTGGGGGCAAGATGTAGTATAGCACTTCTGTGTCCGCTCTATCAAGCCCTCCAGAAATTCCCTCTTGACAATTAGAACAGTTGTACGACAATATAAAGTTATTCAGACGCGGGAGGTGAGGCGGTATGCCACGCAATATTCTCCATGTCGACTGCAACTGCTTTTACGCAAGCGTCGAGATGCAGCGGCGTCCGGAGCTGCGTGACAAGCCGCTTGCCGTCTGCGGCGATCAGGAGGCGCGGCACGGCATTGTCTTGACGGCAAACTATATTGCCAAACCCTTTGGCGTGAAGACCGGCATGGCGATCTGGCAGGCAAAGCAGAAGTGTCCGAACCTCATCGTGCTTCCGCCTGACTATCGGGAGTACATCCGCTTTAGCCGCATGGCGCGGGAGATTTTCGAGGACTACACCGATCAGGTGGAGCCATTCGGTCTCGATGAAAGCTGGCTGGACGTGACGGGCAGCGTCGGGTTGTTCGGCTCGCCGATGGCTATTGCAAAGGAGATCAGCGAGCGGTTCAAGTTTGAGCTTGGCATCACGGTCAGCATCGGCGTTGCCAACAACAAGATCACGGCGAAGCTCGGCAGCGACTACAAAAAGCCGGACGCAATCACGCGCATTGAGGCGGACAATTACAAGCAGATCGTGTATCCGCTGCCGGTGGAGGATCTGCTCTACGTCGGCCCCGCCACCAGCCGCAAGCTTCGCTCGGTCGGAATCAGCACGATTGGGCGTCTCGCGGAATGCCCGGAGGACTTCCTTGTGCGTCGGCTCGGCAAGATGGGCGCAGTACTCAGTATGTTTGCCAACGGGCGTGACAACTCGTCCGTCTGCCGGAGCGACCACATTCAGAACATCAAGTCCGTCGGCAACAGCGCCACCACACCGCGGGATCTTGTCTGCGAGGACGATGTGCGGATCATGCTGTTTTTGCTCGCCGAGAGCGTCGCGGTTCGGATGCGGGAGCTGGCGTCGCGCTGCACCGTGGTGGAGATTTCCGTTCGGGACTCCGACCTCTACTCCTTCACACGTCGGCGAACGCTGCAAACGCCGACCTGCTCCAGCACGGAGATCGCGGAGACGGCGCTTGACCTGTTCCAGAGAAGCTACCACTGGGATAAGCCGATCCGCAGCATCGGCGTCCGAGGCGCTGGGCTGGTTGAGGTGACCTCCGCCACACAGCTTTCGCTGTTCTCGGACGATAAAAAGCGCGACCGTTGGGAGCGGATCGACAGCGCGATGGACCATCTGCGCCATCGCTACGGGTATATGAGCATCCAGCGGGCAATCGTTCACACCGATCCGCTGCTGGCTGGGATCAATCCGGTGGACGATCACACGATCCATCCGGTCGGATACTTTGCGGGGTAATCAGCTATGGAAGAAATACGCGACAGAAAGTTCGTGCCGGTGACGGTGCGTTTTGACGCCGAAGGCAAGATGCGCCCCATCGAGATTGAGATCGATGAGGCGCACAAGTATCAAATTGACCGTAATGTCCCAAATCTTGTCAAATGGGACAGACTTATGCAACGAGCTATCCCCGCTTACAGATGTATATCCGATACCTGTACGCTTTTCATTATTATCAAACAGGTCTTTTGCATTTAGCTTTGGGTCGCCGACTGCTTTCTCTTGCACGGACCACGCCATGTAGATAGTTACATCTTTAGCAACATACATACTGTCTTTCGTGATTGTTGCGTCTGCGGCTGCGGCTGTGCAGGAGTCCTCATAAATTATGTTTTGTGTATCGCCGTAATATATAGTTCCTGCAAAACTTGCGTCGTTTGCCGTCCCATACCGCCAAGAGTTTGCGTCTCCCTTTCCCTCTGTCATATAGACAACTTTGCCATCTTTCATTTCGTAAGTCTTACCGTAAACAGGCGTAAGAGTTAGACGGAAACTATTGTTGTCTGTGTAAACGGCATCTGCGTTTTGCTGTAATACTTGGATAAGTCCAAGCATCATTGCAAAAACCATAACCAATGACAGAAATCTATGGTATGCGTAGAAGCGGCCACGGATTTGGATGATGCGGTACCACGACGTGAACGCCTTGCCCGTGCAATCGTAGGGTGAATTGGTGGCCTCGATGTAGTGATGGGAGAGGAAGTATTCCTCGGCCTCCTCAACCGTTCCGATACCTTCAGGCAGCGGGAACTTGACGATGCAGCCGTCGATGCCGTAGTCCTTCACGATCTTGCTCTCGCTGGCGGGCTTCCCGACGTACTCTCGGATTGCTTTCTTCACCTCCTTGGCGTTCTCGGCGATCAGCTCCTTGTCCCGCAAGGCTCCCTTCAAGCCCGCCTCATAGTAGCGGAGCAGAATATACGCGACGCCAAGCTGCTTGTTATTGCTGACTGTATACATGTTCGGTCCTTTCTGCCGTCGTAACCTCCGCGGCGGGGACTCTTTTTACTGCGCCTTGCCGTACTCTGCCTTAATCAAGGCGTTGTAGAAGCGGCTGGAGAAGTCCCATGAGCGATTGACGAGCTTGTCAAACTGCTTGGGGTTGCCGTTTCGGATGGCCTGCGCCTTCATGTGGTGGCCGTGCTCCGAGCAGATGCCGGTGAGCTCTCGTAGCTCGTCGAGCGTGAACGTCATTCTGACCGTATTCTTCATGTCACCGCCTCCTCGTTGTCCAGCAGCGGCGCGGCGTCGATGATCTTTCGGATGGTCTCGATCTCTTTCTCCGTGTCCGCCCAAAACTTCGCGTTGCTAGGAGCGTTCGGAAAGCGGGGCGTCCCGTCCTCCTTCTTTTCGGTGGCGAGGCGTTCCCACGCCTCGCGCTCACCCTTGCGGTAGTTGGTAGTCATCAGCAGGTAGCAGACCAGCGTGGTTGCCTGCTCGTGCGTCAAGGTGATGGTCTTTACCATGTTACCAGTCCTCCTCTTCGTCCTCGTCGTAGGTGTCCACGTCCTCGTCCTCGTCGCGGTAGTCCCACATGTCCTCGGTGTTCGGCGTGGTTTTCAGCTCGGGGTGAGCCTCAACGTAGTCAAGCACCAAGCCTTCAAGGATGTCCAGCAGCGCGTCGTAGTCATCGTCATCGACCACGCCCCAGCAGGCTGTTACCATCGCGGCCACCTTGCCGTCGCACTTCTTCGAGAGGTAGCGCCCCGCGGGGTTGCAGGTCTCCCGCCCGTATCCCACGCCGAGGTGATCGCCGTCGTTCCAGTTCCGATAGCAAAGGCGGTTAATCGCTCTGGTGATCTCGCCGGCGACTGTCTGCGCCGCGCCGCTCGCGGGGACAAGTTCTTCAAACAGGTCATGGATCTTCTTCTCGTTGGTAGTCATGTCGTTTCTCCTTTCACTGAGCCGCTTCCAGCTCGAACGTCAGATTGTCGATGTTCCGCAAATATTCGCGTTTCAGGCGCTCGATGATCTTCAAGGCACCCTGCTTCGTGAACTGCCAGCAGATTTCTTTGTTGCGGTTGAAGCCGTCGCTGCATTTGTACTGCTTGTACTCGACGCGCCCCGTCCGCTTGTCCGTTTTCTTGATGTAGTATTTCATGGCGGTCTCCTTTCGTGGTGCCGGGGCGTTTCCGCCCCGGCGTCTTGTGTGTCAGCCGCAGAAGTGATGCAGCTCGTCGTTCACGCACTCGTACATCCAGTTCCCAACGTCGAAGCGGACGTAGTTCCAATCGGTCGCGTCGTAGAGCGGGCGGCGGTCGATCATCTTGCCGGTGCGACGGAGGCAGCTGTGCCGGTTGATCTGGTACTCGGGAATCTCGTGGATGATCTTGATCTTATCCTCGCGGAATCCGAACTCGTCAGCGATCCAGCGGATGGCCTCCGCGTCGGTCATGATCCGGCCGGAGCTCACGAGGTGGTCGTACTCCTTCTGCGAGAAGTTGCGCTCGTCGGTGTACGGGCGCCATTCCTGCTCGCGTTCGAGCTGCTGGGTGAGCTCGTTGATCTGCTTCATCAGATCCCGTTCCAGCTCTCCAATCTGGCTTTTGAGCTGCTCGATCTTCTTCGCGCGGTCACGGCAGGTCTGCTCGATGCCGCCGTTCTTCTTCCATGCCTTGCAGAAATCATCCTTGTTGCCGTCGAAGTTGTAGTAGGCATCCTCAATCTTCTCATACTCGGCGGCGGTCGGCTCAAAACCCGTGCGCTCGATAAACTCGGAAATCATCATCTTTATGTTCCTCCTGTTTTGCTTTTGTTTCATAAAGTTTATCTTTAGCTTCTGATTAAATAGTACCACAAGATTCTTTTGATGTCAACAGAAATTCTGCAACTTTATAAATTTTTTCTTTACTTTCTGAAATGCTCGTGGTATATTCATATCGAAGGAGGTACCGCGGATGATTAGTTATGAACCGCTGTGGATCACACTGATAAAGAAGAACAGGAAAAAAAGTGACTTATACGCTGTAACCAGTACCGCGACCGTTTCTCGCATGGGGCGGAATGAATATGTGTCTATGGAAGTCATTGACAAGATTTGTGATTTTCTCGGGTGCGACATTGAGAATGTTGTAAGGCACATTGCAGGAAGTGACATTACAGGAAGCGATACGGAGAAAGCCCCGGACGCATAACGCGACCGGGGCTTTCCTCATAGGAGATTACTATTTTTTTGACTTGATCTCGACACCGGTGCGCGATTTGATCCTCGGTTCACTGTTTGGCTCTCGCACGATAAGGTCAGACAGCTCACATCCGAGGGCTTCGCATATCAGATCGAGATGGTCAAGATTGACACGATCAGACATCTCATGGTAGAGATCGTTGATCGTCGAGGGGCGGATGCCCGTCATACGCGCTAGCTCCGCCTGGTTCCACCTTCGTTCGCCAAGTCGGGTGGATAGCAAAATCCGAATCATAGCCGTTCTCCTTTCGTTAGATTGTAACGATAATGATAGCCCTTTGCTCGAAAAAGGGATAAAAAGCCGAATTACGTTACAAAATCACGAAATATGAGATATGATAAATGAAACGGCAAGTCTTCGCATGGCGCGGGGTCAGTCATTTCTCCTGTATTGCATTACATCATTTTTACATCATCTAAGCCGTATTTTCTCGTATTTTTTCGTTCGTTCACGTATGTCTTGTCAAAAGGCATATTTACATCAAATACGCATTATATACGGAAAAAAATAAGGAAACGGAGTAAAAACAAGAAGTTTTTACTCCGTTTCCTCTGGTCCGAGTGGCGGGATTTGAACCCACGGCCTCTTGGTCCCGAACCAAGCGCGCTACCAGCTGCGCTACACCCGGATGCGCCATGCGCACAACATGTGTATTATACGCAGCATCAGGAAAAAAGTCAAGAGTGAATTGAGGGGTTTGGTGATTTTTTTTGCAAACTCTTTTTTCGATTCTGTTTTCCATTTTTTTCTTGACATCCTGTCGTTTCTGTGGTTTTGTTTTACTGGAATAATAGATATCATATACTATCAATCATGTCAAAGGAGAAGCCTACCATGAGCAATCAGCCGATCTTCCGCGGTGTTGCCACCGCACTTATTACCCCGTTGTCCGACTCCGGTGTCGATTACGACCGCCTCGGACGCGTCATCGACTGGCAGATCGAGCAGGGTGTCAACGCCCTCGTCATCGCCGGCACCACCGGCGAAGGCTCCACCCTCGACGACGAAGAGCACCGTGCCGTCGTCAAATACTCTGTTGAGCGCGTCGCAAAGCGTGTCCCTGTTATCGCGGGTACCGGCTCCAACGACACCGCATACGCCTGCTCCCTCACCCGCTATTGCTGCGACGTGGGCGCGGACGCAATGCTGGTGGTGACGCCGTACTACAACAAGGCGACGCAAAAGGGTCTTGTCACCATGTTCAAGACCATCGCCGACGCCTCCACCAAGCCCATCATTCTCTACAACGTGCCGTCGCGCACCGGCGTGAACATTGAACCGGGCACCTACGCGGCGCTGGCGGGCTATCCCAATATTGCCGCCATCAAGGAGGCTAACGGCAACATCTCTAAGATCGTTGAGGCTGCGGCGCTCGTCGGCGATAAGCTGGACATCTACTCCGGCAACGACGACCAGATCGTGCCGATTCTCGCTATGGGCGGACAGGGCGTGATCTCGGTGCTGTCCAATGTCGCGCCGAAGCTCACCGTTGAGATTTGTGATCGCTTCTTCTGCGGCGACGTGGCGGGCGCGGCGAAGCTTCAATGTGAGCTGCTGCCGCTAATCAACGCGCTGTTCTGTGAGGTGAACCCCATTCCCGTCAAGGCTGGCATGGCGGCGCTGGGCTGGTGCGAGAACTATCTCCGCCTGCCGCTCACGCCCATGGAGCCTGAGCACGAGGAAAAGCTGCTCGCGCTGATGCGTCAGCACGGTCTGCTGTGAGGCGCGGCATGCGGATTTTAGTAAGCGGACTGGGCGGTGCCATGGGTCGCGAGGTGGCGAAGCTGGCGCTCGCCGGTTATCGCGGCGCGGAGCTGGCGGGCGGCGTCAGCCCCCACGGCTGCGCCGACTTCGGCGTCCTCTGCGCGGCGGACTTTGACCGCGCGGTGACAGACGTGGACTGCGTGGTGGACTTCTCCCACCACAGCGCGACGGAGGCGCTGCTCGCGTTTGTGAAAGCGCGGCATCTGCCGCTCGTCCTCGCCACCACCGGACACACGGAGGCGGAGAAAGCCGCGATCCTCGCGGCGGCGACGGAGGTGCCGCTGTTCTTCTCCGCCAACTGCTCCCTCGGCGTGGCGCTGCTCATCGAGCTGGCAAAGAAAACCGCCTCGGCAATGCCGGACGCGGAAATCGAGATCATCGAAAAGCACCACGACCGCAAGCTGGACGCGCCCAGCGGCACGGCGCTCGCCATCGCCGACGCCATTCGGGAAGTGCGTCCCGATGCGACGGTCCTCTGCGGCCGCGGCGGGCACGGCAAGCGCACGCCGAACGAAATCGGCGTCCACGCCATCCGCATGGGCAATATCGTTGGCGAGCATGAGGTGATGATCGGCACAAACAGCCAGACCATCACGCTCAAACACGAGGCACACAGCCGTGCCTTGTTCGCCGAGGGCGCATTGGCGGCTGCGGCGTTTTTACAGGGAAAGCCCGCCGGACTCTATGACATGAAGAGCATGATTTCGCTGTAAAAAAGCTAATTGAAAGGACATTCTTACCATGAAACTCGCGATCTACGGCTACGGCAACATCGGGCGCGGCGTGGAGTGCGCCATCGCCCAGAATCCCGACGCGGAGCTGATCGGCGTGTTCACCCGCCGCGATCCCGAAAGCGTCAAAACCCTCACTGATGCGCCGGTATTCGCGGCGTCCGAGCTGGACGCGTGGGCAAGGGACATTGACGTGTTGATCATCTGCGGTGGCAGCGCCACCGATCTTCCCGAAATGACCCCGGCACTGGCGAAGAAATGCAGCGTTGTGGACAGCTTTGACACCCACGCCCGCATCCCGGAGCACTTTGCCAACGTGGACGCCGCCGCGCGGGAAAGCGGTCACGTCGCGCTGATTTCCGGCGGCTGGGACCCCGGAATGTTCTCCCTCGCGCGGCTCTACGGCTCCGTGATCCTGCCCGATGGCAGGGATTACACCTTCTGGGGTCACGGCGTCAGTCAGGGACACAGCGACGCGGTGCGCCGTATTCCGGGCGTCGCCGACGCGCGGCAGTACACCGTCCCCGTCCCTGAGGCGCTGGACGCGGTGCGCAGCGGCTCCATGCCGGAGCTGACAACGCGCCAGAAGCACCGCCGTGAGGTGTTTGTTGTGGCGGAGGATGGCGCGGACCATGCAGCGATCGAAAACGCGATTGTCACCATGCCCAACTACTTTGACGAGTACGACACCACTGTCACGTTCCTCTCCGCCGACGAGATGGCACGCGACCACAGGGAGCTTCCCCACGGCGGCTTCGTGTTCCGCACAGGCAAAACCGGTCTCGATCAAAGCCACAGCCACACCATCGAGTATCGCCTGACGCTGGACTCCAATCCTGAGTTCACCGCGGGGGTGCTGGTGGCGCTTGCCCGCGCCGTCGACAGGATGGCGAAGCGCGGCGACAAGGGCTGCAAAACCATTTTTGACGTGGCACCCGCCGACCTCTCGCCACTCTCAGGCGCGGAACTAAGGGCACACCTGCTGTAAAGGGGACGCAATATGTTCACCTGTGACAACCTCGGCGTCAACGCCGCCGGACGCCTGACCTTCGCCGGACAGGATACCGCCGATCTCGCCGCGCGGTACGGTACGCCGCTGTACCTCATGGACGAGGATCGAGTCAGGCACAATTGCCGCGTCTATCTGGACGCCATACGCCGCAGCTTTGGCGATGGCTCCCATCCACTCTTCGCGGGGAAAGCATGCTGCTTCACGCAGATGTACCGCGTTCTCTCCGAGCTGGGCATGGGCATCGACGTAGTGTCCTGCGGCGAAATCCACACCGCCGCCAGAGCGGGTTACGACCTCGCAAACGCTTATTTCCACGGAAACTGCAAAACCGACGCGGACATTGCTTACGCGATGGATCACGGCGTCGGGTACTTCGTCGTAGACAGCGCCGAGGAGCTTGCCGCCATCGACGCGGAGGCGGCAAGGCGCGGCAAGAAGCAGAGCGTGCTGCTGCGGCTGACGCCGGGCATCGACACCCACACCTACGCAGCGGTCAATACCGGCAAGGTGGACAGTAAGTTCGGCGCCGCCATTGAGACCGGGCAGGCGGCGGAGTTGACCGCCGCGGCGCTGGGACTTTCGCACCTCGATCTGGCGGGCTTCCACTGCCACGTCGGCTCACAGGTGTTCGCCGAGGACGTGTTCGAGCGTGCCGCGGTCATCATGCTGGAGTTCATCGCCGCCATGCGCAACCAGCACGGCTTCACAGCGCGGCAGCTCGACCTCGGCGGCGGCTACGGCGTGCGGTACACGGAGGACGACCCGGTGCTGGACATTGCCGAAAAGATCGGCAGCGTCGCCGCTGTGATCCACGAGACCTGCGCGCGACTGGACATTCCAGAGCCGGCAATCCTCATGGAGCCGGGGCGCAGCATCGTCGCCGACGCGGGGCTGACGCTCTACACCGTGGGCGCGGTCAAACGCATTCCGGGGTACAAAAACTATGTCGCCATCGATGGCGGCATGGGGGACAACCCACGCTTCGCGCTCTACCGGTCCCGCTACACCGTGCTCCCCGCGGGAAACATGGACGCACCGCGTCCGTTTGTCTGCTCCGTGGTGGGTCGTTGCTGCGAAAGCGGCGACATCATACAGGAAAACGTGCCGATGCCGGAGGATATTCGCCGTGGCGAGCTCGTCGCAGTGTGTACCACCGGCGCGTACAACTACTCCATGGCGTCCAACTACAACCGGCTTCCCCGTCCGCCCATTGTCATGCTGCATGGCGGTGAGAGCTATGTCGCCGTCCGGCGCGAGAGCCTTGACGATCTGACAGCGCTGGACTCGTAAAAGCAGCGATCTGCCCTCAATGCGGGGAGGTATGGAATGAAGCAATACTCTTTTTACGGACAAGCCTGAAGATTTCATCGCTTTGGTGGGCTCGATCCGGGAGGAACCGTTCTACAAAAACGCCGCCGACCGGCTGCTGCTCTTCGAGCGCTCGCGAGTGGACATGTACCATTACGACTGCCGCGCCATGACCGCCGAGGAGGCGAGCCGGCAACGTCCATCTATGAGAAGTACCTGGGCGTCAGCCCCGACCGCTACTTTGTGGAAAACGTGCGCGAGTTCCCGCTGATCACTGACCGGGGCGAGCGTAAGGTGGTTCGCTGCCCGTCTGGCTGCGACAAGGACGGGCGGCTGTACTTTATCGCCAAGCTCAACGAGGGCGAAACCGTCCACCTCTCCTACGCCAACCCACGAAGGCTGCTGGAGGACACCAAACTCTACGCCGACGCCATGAAGGAGTTTGAGCCGCAGGCGCGGGTGCTTGTGGTGGACGACGCGCCGCTGTTGCGGCTTTATCCCGACAAAGCGGCGAGCACTCCCATTCTCTCCCTCACCGCCAACACGGTCAACGGTGCGCGGGAATATTACATTGACGCGGGCTTCAACGACTATCTCACAAAGCCCGTGATGGCGGACGAGCTGGAAAAGATGCTGCTCAAGTATCTGCCGACGGAGCGGTCTCCGCCTCCTTCCAAAAACCGCTGGATATTAAGAAATTCATCGCCATCATGGATCGGCTCACCAACTTGCCAACAACAACCTCATCCTGCTGGACTACACCATGCCCGTCACCAGCGGCGCGCAGGTGCTGGAGATGATCCGCAGCGAACCGGGCACGGCGCACATTCCGGTCATCTTCCTCACAGGCAAGGACGACAGTGAGGGCGTCCGCCGCGTGCTGGAGCTAAAGCCGGACGGCTATATTCTCAAAAGCATCGACCGCGGGATGGTGTACACAGAGGATTTCGGCGCCATCCAAAGCTCCATCGACGAGCAGATTGCAGACAGTGCCAACGAAAACTTTGACTATGTGGAATATCGCATCGTCCGAAAGGACGGCGAGCTCCGATGGCTGGACGACTACGGTCACTATGCCCTGCTCTCCGGTTACGGCGAAGTGTATTACGTCTTCATCAGCGACATCACCGACAAGCGCAGCGCACAAGAGGAGCAGCGCAGCGCATGGAGCGGCTGGTGGACAATCTGCCGGACATGAGCACGGCGGAATTCGGCCGTGCCGACATCCGTCCTGAGCCCTGCCATCTGGCGGAGCAGGTGCGCTACGCCACCGAACTCTTCCGCGCCCATGCGCTCAGCAAAAGCCAGACGATCACAGAGTCCCTCGACCTGCCGGAAGAGGATGTACTCGCTGATGTTCAGCGCCTGCGCAACGACGGGCTTTCCGATGTCTCCGACCCTGTGACGGGGCTGCCCAGCCGGCACCGTTTCCTGCGTGAGCTGCAACAGGGCGTGGACGGCGTGCCGGTGCGCTCGGCGCTCATCATCCGCGTAGGGCGGCTCAACCGCATCAACGAGGAATACGGCTACGGGCGCGGCAATGAAACCATGCGGCAAGTCAGTCGCTCGCCGCTGAGGCGCTGCTGCGCTGGAAAAACGAACGGTACGGCGAGCTGACGCCCATCCGCTTCCTTGCGGACATTGAACAGGAAAACGGCTTCCGCGAACTGGGATACTGGATTCTCCGCAGCGTCATGTTGGACGGCAAGCTGTTCTCTGACGCCGACCCCGCGTTTAAGGTGTGCGTCAACGTCTCGTCCCGACAGGTGACGGACGCGTATTTCACCGACGTCATTTCCGATCTTGCCGCGGAAACCGGTTTTCCGCTCCACAACCTGTGTCTGGAGCTGAGCCGAGACTGCCGCGACCTGAGCGCGGAGATACTGCAAACCTTTGTAGCGCCCCCTGCGCGAGCTGGGCGTACAAGTCGGCATCGACGACTATGGCAGCGGCAACGCGTGGCTGGACACGCTGCGCGCATTGCGCACGGACTATGTGAAGGTCTCCCTCTTCTTATGCCAGATGATCCGTGCCAAAGCGCAGCGCCAGCGCGTCGCACAGCGCCAGCGCCACCGCGCTGTCCACCACCACGCGGGCGCGGTGGACGATAGCTGGGTCGTGCCGCCCGGTCAGCTCCAGCTGTACACCTTCGCCGGTGGCAAGATCAACGGACTCCTGCGGCGCGTGGATCGACGGCGTGGGCTTCACCGCGCAGCGCAGCACAAGCGGCATGCCGTTGCTGATCCCGCCGTTGATTCCGCCGTTGTGATTGCTCACGGTGCGCACGGCGCCGTTCTCCATCCGCAGCGCGTCATTGCTCTCGCTGCCGCGCAGCTCGGCGAGCGCGAAACCGTCACCGAACTCCACGCCCTTGACGGCAGGAATCGAAAACAGAATATGCGCAAGCTGCCCCTCCAGCGTGTCGAACCACGGCTCTCCCACGCCCGCGGGTAAACCGGTCACCGCCGTTTCCAGCACGCCGCCCACGCTGTCCCTCGCCGCCGCGGCAGCTTCGATGGCGGAGCGCATCGCTTCTCCCCGCGCATCGTCCAGCACGGCGAAGCGCTTGTCCGCCAGCGCGGCGATATCCGCGTCCAGATGCTCAAACGCCCGATCCGCGACGCTGCCGCAGCGGGCGATGTGCGTACCGATGGCAACGCCCCTGCCCCGCAGCGCCGTCAGCGCAATCGCGCCGGCGGCGACCAGCGCTGCTGTGACCCTGCCGGAGAAGTGCCCCCCGCCGCGGTAGTCCGCGAAGCCATGGTATTTCACGCGGGCGGTATAGTCCGCGTGACCGGGCCGCGCCTGATCCCGGCGGTACGCCGCGCTGTCTGTATCCGTATTGCGGAGCAGGATGCACAGCGGCGTCCCGGTGGTTCTGCCCTCGAACACGCCGCTGACGATCTCAAAGGCGTCCGGCTCCCGACGCGCCGTGGAGATCGTGCCGAACGGGCGGCGCAGTTCCAGCTGACGGGCAATGAACGTCTCGTCCACCGGTACGCCCGGCGCCATGCCGTCCAGCACCGCGCCAACCGCCGCGCCGTGGCTCTCGCCAAAGAGCGTCACAGCCACACTGCTGCCAAACGTGTTCTTCATTCGCGTCCCTCCATCCACCGCTGCTGATGCTCCCGTGAGAGCCGCATGACGCCGCGTTGGAACTCCAGGTACAGCGCACGGATCACGGGATCGTCGATCTGCGCCGCGCCGCGCTCCAGGACGCGCGCCTCCTGCGCTTCGTCCAGGACGGGCAGCCCCTGCGCTTTTTTCCATTCCGCGACGGACTCAACCGCCGCCATGCGCCGCGCAAACAGCGCCGCCATCTCACGATCAAGGGCGGCGATCTCCGCCCTTGCTTCCTCCAGCGTCATCAATTCCACCTCACTTTGCGTTTATCCATTAAGCTAACATCGAAACCGAAGCCCTGTCAAGTTTTTTCTTATTGACCTCGGCGCCGGAACACGATATGCTAGGAGAAGCGATAAAACGAGGTATCTTGCATGAAAACTGTTTCCATCGGCTCTGTGACGCTCGGCACAGGGCTTCCCAAAATCGCCGCTCCCATCGTCGGGCGGACAGCGGAGGATATTTTTCGCAGTGCGCGCGTCATCGCCGCCGCGCCGTGCGATATTGCGGAGTGGCGCGCGGATGATTACGACGCCGTGTTCGAACCAGACGCGCTGTCGGACACTCTGGCGGCGCTGCGCGATATTCTGGCTCATAAGCCGCTGCTCTTCACCTTCCGCACGGCTAAGGAGGGCGGCGCGCGGGATGCATCCCCCCGCAATTATGCCGCGCTTACCGCAGCGGCGGCGGAGAGCGGCTTTGTCGACGCTGTCGATTTGGAGGTCTACACCGGCGACAGCCTGGTGCGCGAATGCATCGACGCGGCGCATCGCGCGGGCGTCGCCGTCATTGGCTCCTGCCATGATTTTCACGGTACGCCGCCCAAGGACACCCTGATCGCCTGGCTGCGCAAAGCGCAGGACGCAGGCGCGGACGTGGCAAAAATCGCGGTCATGCCCCGGTCCCCCGCAGACGTGCTGACGCTGTTGCAAGCCACCGAGGAAATGGCGCGGCGCTACGCCGACCGTCCCATCGCCACCATGTCCATGTCGGCACTCGGCGCGGTCAGCCGCCTGTGCGGAGAAGCCTTTGGCTCTGCGCTGACCTTCGGCGCGGCGGATCAATGCTCCGCGCCAGGACAGCTTCCCGTCGCGGAACTGCGCGATGTCCTTACATTGCTGCACAACGCGGCAAAATGAAATCTTCCAAACGGAGGAATCCATGAGCAACGAAACCAACGCCCTGCGGCCGGAGGACTACGCCGAGCCGCGCTGTCTGCTTGGCGACGAGCATTTCGGCTCGGCGCCGGAGGTCATCCCGATCCCGCAGCAGCGCATCGCCGAAAAGCTGGATGATTTCATGAGCCGCCGCGACTATGCCGGCGCGGAACGCCACCTGCTCTACTGGATGGAGGAGGCAAAGCTGGGTCACGATCTGCGCGGCGAGCTGTTCCTCTGCAACGAGCTGATCGGACACTATCGCAAAGCCGGCGCACGGGACAATGCCCTGCGTTTCGTTGACCGCGCCCTTGCGCTGCTCCGCGCGTTGGAGCTGGACGGCTCGGTCACTGCCGGAACCACGCTGGTGAACGCCGCCACCGCCTGCAATGCGTTCGGCGATGACGAACGCGCGTTAGCTCTCTTCCAGCAGGCAAAAACAGTTTACGAGGAGATTCCCGACCTGTCGCCGAAGCTGCTGGGTGGGCTTTACAACAATATGGCGGTGGTCTGCACCACGCTGGGGCGCTATGACGAATCACACGCTCTCTACGACCTCGCCATGGAGCGCATGGCGCAGGTGCGCGGAGGGACGCTGGAACAGGCGGTCACCTGCCTCAACCGGGCGGACACGATTGCCGCCGAGCGCGGCGCGGAGAACGGCGAGGCGGAGATCACCGCGCTGCTGGAACGCGCTTATGATCTGATTCAAACCACCGACGCGCCGCGAGACGGCTACTATGCCTTCGTGTGTGAAAAGTGCGCCCCCGGCTTCTCCTATTACGGCTGGTTTGCGGCGGCAGCGGAGCTGAAGGAAACAGCGGAGAGCATCTATCATGAACGGTCTTGAGTTATCCCGCGCGTTCTATGAGGAGTGCGGTCGCCCCATGCTGGAGCGGGAGTTTCCCGCGCTGCTGCCTCAACTGGCGGTTGGGCTGTGTGGCAGCGGGTCGGAGTGCTTCGGCTACGATGACGAAATCTCACGTGACCACGACTTTGAGCCGGGGTTCTGCATCTTCCTTCCCGATGAAAACACGATTGGTCGACGCGACGAGTTCCTGCTGGAACGCGCTTACGCCAAGCTGCCCAAAACATTTCGCGGCATTTCCCGGGAAATCCTGCTGCCGGTCGGCGGCAACCGCCACGGCGTACTGCGGACGGAAGCTTTTTTCCGCCGCACCGTCGGCTCTCCCGACGGCATTCTGAACGTCGAGCAGTGGCTGACGCTGCCCGAACAGGCGCTCGCCGAGGCAACCAACGGCGCGTTGTTTTTCGACAGCCGCGGCGAGGTGACGCGCATCCGCGACGCGCTGCGATACTTCCCTGAGGACGTGCGTCGCAAGCGCCTTGCCGGGCAACTGCTGCTGATGGGTCAGGCGGGACAGTACAATTATCCCCGCTGCCTTGCCCACGGCGAGGGCGCCGCTGCGCGGCTCGCCATACACGAGTTTGTACGCGCGGCGCTGTCCGCGCTGTTTCTGCTCTGCCGCCGCTATCAGCCCTACTACAAATGGTGCTTCCGCGCCCTGCGGGAACTGCCGGAAGCCGCGGAACTGGCGCAGCCGCTGGAAACGCTGCTTACCGGCGGCGGCACAGCGGAGGTCGAGCGCGTCGCCGCCGCAGTCGCCGCGCTGACGTGCGCGCAGCAGCTCTCCGACATTGTGGACAACGAGTTGGAGCGTCACGCGTACGCCGTCAACGACCGCGTTCGTGACGCGTCCATCCGCAACCTGCACATCCTTGCCACCGTATGAACGAAAAAGCATCCCGCCGAAAGGCGGGATGCTTTTTCGTTATGCGGTTTCCAGTGCCGCAAAGGCTTCGTACTGCGCTTGCAGCCAGATTTTCATCGCCTCCACGCCTTCTTCCGTCCAATCAAAGGTCTCTGTTTCCCGGTCGTCCGCCGCCTCATAGCAGACCTTGGAGTAGGTAGTCGCCGTGACCTTTTTTTCCTTGGCGTTCATCTCCAGCCGGTAACGAAAATCGTGGAACAGCGGCCCGTATGATCCGTTGTACAGATACGCCCGGTTCAACCAGGTCGGGGTAATTTGCGCAAAGCAGTCCAGCATATCGGTTTCAACTCCCTCTGTCAGATTGTTCCGGCGCGTCTGGCACAAAAACACGCACAACCGTACCGCCGCCCTCCTTGGGCAATATCTCCAATGTGCCGCCGCACATCATGGCAAGTCGCCTGCGAATGTTGCGCAGTGCGATGTGCGGCTCGTCGTCCTCCGTCGGCGCATAGCCCGGACCGGTGTCCTCCACCGCGGTTACCACGCCCTCCGCTGTCCGCGCAGTGCGAACCGTAATGGAAAGCGGATCGCCGTCGGGCAGCACACCGTACTTGACCGCGTTCTCCACAATGGGCTGAAGCGTCAGCGCGGGAAGCTTGAAATCCACACAAGGGGTGTCGAACGTCACGGAAAGCTGCTCATCAAATCGCGCCTTTTCCACTTCAAGGTATGCCTTTGTGTGCTCCAACTCCTCAGCAAAAGGAACCGGCTCCATTTTTGTCACTGTGTGGAAATTACGCTGCAAATAATCGGTAAAGTGACCGACCACACGCTGCGCTTTTTTGGCGTCCGAGCCGCAAAGATAGTAAATGCTCGTCAGGGTGTTGCAGATGAAGTGCGGGCGCATTTGCAGCATCATAATACTGATCTGCTGTTGGGCGCTCTCCTCCGCCCTCCTGGCGTACTCCTCCATCTGCTCGCGAAGGATGAACGTAAACATGATAAGCCCTGCCAGCTCCGTGCCGAATACGATCGTGTAAAGTCCAAAGTGGGTCATCTGGATCACCATACCGATGGTGGGCAGAATGAGATACGCCAGAAACGCCACCCGCTCGTTGCCGCTCAGCTTATTCCATTGCTTGATGAGTGCCGCCAGGTTCAGCAGCATGGACACCACCGGAGCCACCAACAGCGCAGGATACCACGGTCCACGCTGATAGTCGCCCTCCTCGGTGAAGTGGTAAATCATTGTTGTGGACTGTGTGACGATCAGCAGTATCACATACGCCACCCACGCCAGCAGCACCGCATACATGATTCTGCTCCTGCGCCAGTCCACCCCGGTACATTGAAAGAGGAACCGCGTGATCAATGGCAATAACATAGACGAGACCAGCGACTCAACAAACAGCGCCCATCGCGTGACGTTTATCCACACGGGGTTCATGAATATCGTTGCGACCTGTCCCACCAAATCCGACATCGTGTACACGGTCATGAGCAGGAAGAAGACAACAAAATACCGACGCAGCCAACGCTCCATGAACTCACTGCTGACCGCCAGCAGCAAGCCGAGAAGCATAACCATCACGCCTGCCGCTACCACTGAAAAATTGATGATTTCTACAATTTCGAATGCTCTGGTCATGTTTTGTCTCCGCGTAAAATCAATGCAAAAAAAAGCGAATATTGTTTCATTATTATAGCATCATTGGCGAAATAATCAAGCCTTTTCCCGCATGATTTCTTTTTTGGTGTCTTTTGCGTCATTTTCCTCTTTCGCAGGTCTGATTGGTCATTTTGAACAATTTAATGTCAGTATACTTGTATATTATGTCCAGTTTTAAACTTGTTTTTTTCGGCTTTCCGGTTTATGATATAGACAATCCAAGCGAGAAAGGAAGCGATACACATGAGTAAAGTGTACGAGAGCGAGATGCAGTTCCCCAATCTTCTTGAGGATAAAGATTTCATCTGCTACTCTTGGACTTTGCCCTTCGCCGTTCTGTAAGACAGCGAATCCCAAAGAAAAACAAAGCCTTTGCGGCTTTCCTATTGAAAAGAGGAAACCCTCCCTTTCGGGAGGGTTTTTCTTGTATTACAGCACCACGCCGTCCTTGAAAATGGAAATCTCTCGCGCGCCGTGCTGCTCCGCCTTGGTCTGCTCGCCGGAGGCGACGCGGAGCACATAGTCCAGCAGGCGATCTCCGGCGTCGTCAAGGCTCTCGCCTTCGGCGACGGTGCCGGCGTTGAAGTCGATCCAGTTGCGCTTCTTGTCATAGAGCGCCGTGTTGGTGGAAATCTTCACCGTCGGCGCGGGAGCGCCAAAGGGTGTGCCGCGTCCCGTGGTGAAGAGAATGATGTGTGCGCCCGCGGCGGTAAGGTCGGTGGCGGACACGAGGTCGTTGCCGGGACCGGAGAGGACGTTGAGCCCCTTCTTTGTCACAGGGTCGGCGTACTCCAGCACGTCGACAATCTGGGCGCTGCCGCCCTTCTGGACGCAGCCGCAGGACTTGTCCTCCAGCGTGGTGATGCCGCCCGCTTTGTTGCCCGGACTGGGGTTCTCGTAGACCACCTGACCGTGGCTCACAAAATAGTCCTTGAAGCGATTGACCATCTTCACCGCGTCGTCAAAAACCTGTCGGTTCTGGCAGCGCGAGAAGAGAATGTTCTCCGCGCCGAACATTTCGGGTACCTCCGTGAGTACCGTGGAACCGCCCAGCGCCACGAGCCGGTCGGAAAAGCGCCCGACGGTCGGGTTAGCGGTGATGCCGGACAGTCCGTCCGAGCCGCCGCACTTCATGCCGATGACCAACTCGCTGGCGGGCAGGGTCTCGCGCTTGAACTGGCTTGCGTACTCCGCCAATTCCCTGAGCAGCTTGCTGCCCGCTTCCAACTCGTCCTCGACCTGCTGGCAGACGAGGAACTTGACGCGCTTGTCGTCCCACTCGCCCAGTTCCTCCTTGAACTGGTCCTGCGTCAGATTCTCGCAGCCGAGCGAGAGCACCAGCACGCCGCCCGCGTTGGGATGGCGCACCAGCGCCGCCAGCAGCTTGCGGGTCTGGGCATGGTCGCCGCCCATCTGGCTGCACCCGAAGGGATGACCGAAGTAGTACAGACCGTCAATGCTGCCTTGGACGAGGTCCTGATTTTCCCGCACCAGCGCGGCGGCGACATTGTTGACGCAGCCCACGGTCGGAATGATCCACAGCTCATTGCGGACAGCAGCGCGGCCGTCGTCGCGGCGGTAGCCCTCAAAGGTGCGGGGCGCAACCTCAGGCAGATCATAGGTTTTGTGGTCATAGACATAGTCCGCTGTCTCGGAGAGACCGGTACGGACATTGTGGACGTGTACCCACTTGCCCGGCGCGATGTCCTCCTTCGCAAGTCCGATGGGGTTGCCGTACTTGACCACCGGCGCATCCTTGGCGATGGCGGACAGCGCGAACTTGTGCCCGCGGGCGATGTCCTCGGCGGCAGTGACGCTGACGCCTTCAACGTTCAGGGTCTCTCCCTTTTTGATATCCTCCAGCGCGACGGCAACATTGTCCAGCGGATGAATTTTGATGAGCTTCATAAGCATCCTCCCTACAGGACAGGGGCGGGCAGGCAGCCCACCCCTGTTCGTTTTGTTTTTACAGGCACTCCTTCATAGCGTCGTACATGCCGACCGCCTCGATGCGCTCCAGCGCCGCGACAACCGCATCCTCGAAGCCGGGGAGTTTCGCGAGGGTGTCGCCCCACATACGCTCGTTGTTCACGACCGCGTGGGCGATCGCCTTGGCGTCGTCGTCCTTGTGCTCCAGATAGAAGTCCAGCGTCCAGTCATCGTCCTTGATGTTATAGGTGCCGTCGCCGCGCTTGCCGACGAGGCAGTTCTCGCCCTTCTCCCTGGCGGTGTGATAGAACGCGATATACGCCGCAAACGAGAAGGTGATGCACTTGGGCAGCTTGCCCTGACGCTTGTAGAACTCGGTCAGACTGGGCATGACGCGCGCCTTCCACTTGGCGGTGGAGTTGAGCGAGATGTCAAGCAGCTGGTGATCAATGTACGGGTTATTGAAACGATCAATGACGGAGCCGGCAAACTCGGTCAGCTCATCCTTCGGCAAGTCGAGGGTCGGGATGACCTCGTCGAAAATGGTCTTGTTCATGAAGTCGCGGATGTTCTCGTCCTCCATGCACTCACGCACGATGTTCTTGCCCGCGAGGTAAGCGCCCAGCACCATGGACGTATGCGCACCGTTGAGAATGCGCACCTTGCGCTGCTTGTAGGGCGTGTGGTCGTCCACAACGATGATGGGCAACCCCGCCTTCTCAAACGGGAACTCGTCCTTGATGTACTGCGGTCCCTCGATGACCCAGAAGCCGAAGACCTCGGCGGTGTCGATGATGTTGTCCTGATAGCCCAAATCCTTGCAGATCTGCTCAGCCTCCTTGCGGGGATAGCCGGTGACGATGCGGTCGACCAGCGTGGAGCAGAAGACGTTCTCCTTCTCGACCCACGCCTTGAACTCATCCTCAAGGCCCCAGAGCTTGATATATTCGCCGACACAGCGCTTCAGCTCGTCGCCGTTATGGTCGATCAGTTCGCAGGAAAGGATGATGAAGCCCTTCATGCCCAGCTTCCAGCGCTCATGCAGGAACACGGTCAGCTTGCCGGGGAAGCTGCTGGGGGGCGCGTCGTCGAACTTGCAGTTGGGATCGAACACGATGCCCGCCTCGGTGGTGTTGGACACAAGGAAGCGGAGGTCAGGATTCTTGGCGTTATCCAGCAAGCCCTGATAATCCTCATAGGGGTTATTGCAGCTCTTGACACAGGAGATCACGCGCTTGTGATTGACCTGCTGACCATTCTCGCGACCGCGGAGGAACAGGGTATAGAGTCCCTCCTGCTCGTTGATCATCGGGGCAAGACCCGGAGCGATGGGCTGGGTCAGAACGACCTTGCCGTTGAAGCCCGCCTTCTCATTCATCATGTCGATAAAGTAATCGACAAACGCGCGAAGGAAGTTGCCCTCGCCGAACTGCAGCACACGCACCGGCGCGTCCTTGAGCAGATACCCGTCATAACCCTGCGCTTCCAGGGTCTTGTAGCATAGCTTTTCCATGATGATGTTCTCCTTTATATCCAAATTACAGTCCGAAATAACGCGCGGCGTTGGTGTAGCTCACGCCCTCGACGATGCGCTTAAGCGCGGCGTCGCTCGCCGGATACTCGCCGTTCTCGACCCAGTTGCCGACCAGATTGCAGAGGATGCGGCGGAAGTAGTCGTGGCGGGCATAGCTCAGGAACGAGCGGGAATCGGTCAGCATGCCGACGAAGTTGCCCAGCAGCCCCAGATTGGCGAGAGAACGCATCTGGTTTTCCATGCCGCTCTTGGTGTCCATGAACCACCACGCGGAGCCGAGCTGAATCTTGCCCGGTACCTCGGTGCCCTGGAAGCAGCCCATCATCGTCGCCAGCACGTCGTTGTCAATGCCATTGAGGGAGTAAAGGATGGTCTTGGGGCACTCGCCGGTCTTGTCCAGCGCGGAGAGGAACTGCGCGATCTGCACGCCGCAGGTAGTCTGCGCGATCATGTCGAAGCCGGTATCGGGACCGAGTTTTTCATACATGCGCTCGTTTGCGTTGCGGTAGCAGGAATAGTGCAGCTGCATCGCGATGTTGAGGCGATGATACGCCTTGCCGAGGCACATGAGAACGGCGGTCTGGTACTCCTCCGCCTCCTCGACGGTGATCGCCTGCCCCTTCATCACCTTGGCGTACACAGCGTTGACCTCCTCCGGATCGGCGACGCGGTACGGGATGTAGTCAAGACCGTGGTCGCTGGCGCGGCAGCCCATCTTCGCGAAGAACTCCAGCCGCTCGATCAGCGCGTCACAGACGTCGTCGACGGTGTCAAGCTTGTCCTTGCCGACGCTCTTGGCGAGCTTGCCGATGTACTCGGCAAAGCCGGGCTTGTTGATGTTGATCGCCTTGTCAGGGCGGAAGGACGGGCAGACCTTGACCTTGATGGAGGGGTCGGCGGCGATCTTTTCGTGCCACTCAAGGCTGTCGATCGGATCGTCGGTGGTGCCGACCATGGCAACGTTCGCCTTCTCGATGATGCCGCGCACCGTGAGTCCCGGATCATTCTGGAGCTTGTCGTTGCACCAGTCCCACGCCTCCTTGGCGTTTTCCGGCGTGAGCGGCTTGTTGTAGCCGAAGAACTGGCGCAGCTCCAGATTGCACCAGTGGTACATCGGGTTGCCGATGGCAAGCTGCAACGCCTCGACAAACTTTTCAAAGCGCTCATAGGCGGGCTTGTCGCCGGTGACGTACTCCTCAGGAACGCCGTTGGAGCGCATCACGCGCCACTTGTAATGGTCGCCGAAATAGCTGCCGTCGGGATTCTGACCGCCGAGCCAAACCTCGACGAGGTTGTTGAAGCGGCGGTTCTCATAGATCTCGCGGGGCGAGATGTGGCAATGATAATCGACCAGCGGCAGATGCTCCGAGTAGTCGTGGAACAGATGCTTCGCGGTCTCGGTTTCCAACAGGAAATCCTTGTCCATAAACGGTTTCATGAAAACACCTTTCTCAAGCGCATCCCTGTGCGCTCGTTCAAGTTTTCTTGGGTTATCGCTTAATATCGTAATTCATATTCATCAAATTACGGATGGTCTCGGCGTCGTCGATGATGTTGCCGTCGCCGTGGATCGTGTGCTTGATGACGCTGCTTGCCACTGCGAAATTCACCATGTCCATCGGCTTGTAGCCGTGCATCATCGCGTAGATGAGACCGCTGGCGAACGCGTCGCCGCCGCCCACGCGGTCGAGGATGTTGAACGTAAAGAGCTTGCTCTCGAACGTGTGACCCTGATACCACATGTACGCCATGAGGCTGTTTTCGCTGCCCGTGTGGGCATAGCGCACATGCCGCGCGAGACACTTGATGTTCGGGTAGCGCTCCACAAAGTGCTGGAATACCTCGTCCTGCTGCTCATAGCTGGGCTGGAGCGGAACGCCGTCCTTCCAGTCGCCCTGTGCGTGGTCGCTCTCGTCCTTCCACAGGTGGTACGGCTCAATGCCCAGCAGCACGTCCACATAGGGCAGACACTGGGTGCAGAAGTCCCGCGCCTCATCCCAGGTCCAGAGCGTCGAGCGGAAATTTCCGTCAAAGCTGACGGTCAGCCCCTTCTCCTTTGCCTTCCTGAGACACGCAAGAATGAAATCCGCGCAGCTTGGGGACAGCGCCGGCGTGATGCCGCTCAAGTGCAGCCAGTCAAAGCCGTCCAGCAGCCAGTCGAGATCAACCTTGCCGAAGTCATACTCCGTGATGGCGCTGTGCTTGCGGTCGTAGGTGACCTTGCTGGGGCGGATGCCGTAGCCCGTCTCCAGGTAGTAAGTGCCGAGACGGTGCGTCGGCGTTTCCTCCGGTGTGCTCAGAATCGTGGGAGTGCAGTGAACATCGTTGCTGCGGAGCATGCGCACCGCGCTCTTGCCGAGGGAATTGTTCGGCACGACGGTGAAAAACGTGCTGTCCACGCCGAGGTTCGCCAGCGCCAACGCGATGTTCGCCTCGCTGCCGCCGTAGCTCGCCTCAAAGTTGGTGGCGACACGAATTTTGCCATAGTCCGGCGGCGTCAGGCGGAGCATGATTTCACCAAAGGTGATGAACTTCTGCCCGCCCTTGCCGCTGAGAAGCGGATTGGCGTGTTTCATGGTCTTAGCGCTGGATGCGGCCGGAGCCGTCGCCGCCCGCGAGCTTCTCGACCTCGGCGAGGGTCACCATGTTGTAGTCGCCCTCGATGGAGTGCTTGAGCGCGGACGCCGCCACGGCGAACTCCACGGCTTCCTGCGTGGACTTGCCGGAGAGCAGGGCATAGATGAGACCGCCTCCGAAGCTGTCGCCGCCGCCGACGCGGTCGATGATGCGCAGCTCATACTTCTTGGAGAAGCAATACTCGCCGCTCTTGACGTCATAGAGCATGGCGCTCCAGCCGTTGTCGCTGGCGCTATGGGACTCGCGCAGCGTGATGGCGACCTTTTCAAAGCCAAACTTGTCCGCGAGCTGCTTGGCAACGGACTTGTAGCCCTCGCGGTTGATCTCGCCGGCATAGATGTCGGTCGCCTCCGCCTCGATGCCAAACACATCCTTGGCGTCCTCCTCGTTGGAGATGCACACGTCAACGTACTGGCACAGGTCGGTCATGGCGGCGCGCGCCTGCTCACGCGTCCACAGCTTGCCGCGGTAGTTGAGGTCGCAGCTGATTTTCACGCCGTGCGCCTTGGCGGCTTTGCAAGCTTCCTTGCAAATCTCGACGACGTTGGGACCCAGCGCCGGCGTGATGCCGGTGAAGTGGAACCAATCCACACCCTCAAAAATCTTGTCCCAGTCGAAATCTGCGGTGGTCGCCTCCTGAATCGCGCTGTGTGCGCGGTCATAGATGCAGACGCTGCCGCGCTGGCTCGCGCCTTTCTCGTTGAAGTAGATGCCCACACGGTCGCCGCCGCGGACGATCATGCTGGTGTCCACGCCGTAGCGGCGCAGGCTGTTCACCGCGCACTGTCCGATGGCGTGCGCCGGAAGCTTGGTGACGTAAGCGGCGTCCATGCCATAGTTGGCAAGGGACACGGCAACGTTCGCCTCGCCGCCGCCAAAACTGAACTCAAGGTGGTCGGCCTGCACGAAGCGCTCGTAGTTATAGGGCTGAAGGCGGATCATAATCTCGCCGAAGGTGACAATTTTAGGCATAGTGATTTCTCCTTATTGTTTTTTATTGTCGCGGGGTATTTCGCGCCCTCGGGCGCGAGTGACTTTGCTCTCGGCGGCAAAGTCACCAAAACGCCGCTTGAACCTACGGTTCAAGACTCCCTTTCCCGCTGTCCGCCACGCTGCGTCTGCGTCCGGCGCGTCTCACCGTCGAACCGACTCCCCACGAGCGCTGCCTGCGGCAGCCCCGCGCTGATCGGCTCTGCCGGCTTCTGCGTCGCTCACAGCCGCGCCTCACGTGTACGGGTAGAGAGTGTTACTGCACCAAGTGAATAGCGAAGCCCGCAAACTCGCCCTTGAGGTAGACGAACTTCGCCGCGCCCTTATCGTTGTAGGTGATGCTGCTCTCATCGAACTCGATGCCCTGGCGGCCGAGGTGATACATGGCGCGCTCAACGCTGTTGGTCTTAAAGCCAATGTGTCCGTGGGCGCCGGGCGCCGCCTTGTACATGTACTCAATGGCGTCGTTCGCCGCGAACCAGCTCTTGCTGGTCTGGCGCGCGGAGCCGCCGAGCATGGCGGAAACCAGCTTCGCGATCTTCTCCGCTTCGGCGCTATCGCCGCAGTTGACGCCGACGTGCGCGAGACGGATGCCAAGCATCGTCTTGACCGCGTCCTTGCAAATGGCGGTGATCTCGTCCCAGCACTCGCCCTCAATGAGGTCCTTCTTCACCATCCAGGTGCCGCCGCAGGCGACGATCTGGTCGAAGGAGAGGTAATCCATCATGTTCTTGGTGTTGACGCCGCCGGTAGGCATCCACTTGAGGTTGCGGTACGGACCCGCGAGGCTCTTGAGCTTCTTGACGCCGCCGTTATCCTCCGCCGGGAAGAACTTCACGACCTCAAGACCCAGCGCCATCGCCTGCTCCATCTCACCGCCGGTAGCGGTGCCGGGGAGCATCAGCGCGCCCTTGCTCAGACCATACTTGACCATCTCAGGGTTGAAGCCGGGGCTGACGATGAACTTGCTGCCCGCCGCCAGTGCGCGGTCCAGCTGGTCCTTGGTGAGCACGGTGCCCGCGCCGACCAGCATTTCGGGAACCTCGGCGGAAATCGCCTTGATGGCGTCCTCGCCCGCGGCGGTGCGGAACGTAACCTCGGCAACCGGCAAGCCGCCCGCTACCAGCGCCTTCGCCAGCGGCACCGCCTTCTTGGCGTCGTCAATGGCGATGACCGGCACAATGCCGATCTTGGAGATGGTTTGCAACACTTCATTCATAGCAGTAGTCCTCCTCTTTGGTATTCAAATAGCGGTACTATTTTATAACTTGTATACTAGAATTCAATATGCAGATGGTAGAATTTTCCGCGTTCAATCTGTGCAATGCGTCAAGGCGTATAGCCAAACCGCGCATTCAGCCAGGTCTGGCACAGCTCCACCCACGGCGCAATGGCGGGATACGGTGTCTCCACCTCCCGGTTGCACATGGAAATGCCGTGGGCACCGCCCGCGAACAGGTGACACTCGTAAGGTACCCCCGCGCGCTGCATTGCGGTCGTGAGCAGCAGGGTGTTTTCCACCGGCACGCTCTCGTCCCCGACGCAATGCCAGACGAAGGTCGGCGGCATCTGTGCCGTGACCCGCTTTTCCAGCGACAGCTTCTCCAGCAGCGAAGGATCGCCGCCGGTGACGTTGTCCGCAGACTCGCGGTGAGCGAATTTCCCCGTTGTGATAACCGGATAGCACAACACCAGCGCGTCGGGTCTGCAATTTGCGTCCAATTCCAGCTCCGGGTCGTCCCACAGGACGCCCAGACTGCACGCAAGATGTCCGCCTGCCGAAAAGCCCAGCACCGCGATGTGCTCCGGCTCAATATGCCACTCTTCCGCGTGGGCGCGGACGGTGCGCACGGTCTGTGCCAGCTCCCGCAGGGGGCGACAGCCCGCCGCGCGTTCCCCGGTGGAGTATTCCAGCAGGAACGTCTGATACCCCATGGCGGCAAAAGACAGCGCCACAGGGTCTTTTTCCCGCGGGGAGAGCCAGCGGTAGCAGCCGCCCGCGCAGATCACGACCGCCGGGCGCTCTTTATGTGCGACGAGCCGGTCATGGTCGTCTTGAAGGTAACCTATGACCGGCGCGTCAAATGATGTGAAGGAGATAATTTGCATAGAATCAGCCTGAACGCATCAAGGTGCGTTCGTCTACGTTTTCTTTGCTTACTTTCTTTTTCAAAAGAAAGTTCGTTACGGCTGTTTGCCGATGTAGGCGAGGATTCCGCCGTCGACGTACAGAATGTGACCGTTGACAAAGTCGGAAGCTTCGGAGGCGAGGAACACCGCGGGACCCATCAGATCCTCAGGCGTGCCCCAGCGTGCCGCCGGCGTCTTGGCGACAATAAACTGGTCAAACGGATGGCGGCTGCCGTCCGGCTGACGCTCGCGCAGCGGCGCGGTCTGCGGGGTGGCGATATAGCCAGGACCGATGCCGTTGCACTGAATGTTCGCCTCACCGTACTCGGAGCAGATGTTGCGGGTGAGCATCTTGAGACCGCCCTTTGCCGCCGCGTAAGCGGAGACGGTCTCGCGACCCAGCTCGCTCATCATGGAGCAGATGTTGATGATCTTGCCATGTCCCTTTTCGATCATGCCGGGAATGACCGCCTTGGCGCAGATGAACGGACCGACGAGATCGATGTCCACGACCTGACGGAAGTCCTCGGCGCTCATCTCGGTCATCGGAATGCGCTTGATGATGCCCGCGTTGTTCACGAGGATATCCACGCCGCCGAGGTCAGCCTTGATCTTGGCGATGAGGTCGACGACCTGATCCTCTTTGGTCACGTCGGCAATGTAGCCATACGCTTCGATGCCCTTTGCTTTGTAATCAGCGAGTGCCTTGTCCATGTTCTCCTGATTGCGGCAGTTGAACACGATCTTCGCACCCGCGCCCGCCAGCGCTTCCGCGATGGCGAAGCCGATGCCATAGGCGGCGCCGGTGACGAGGGCTACCTTGCCCTCAAGAGAAAAACTCTTCATGATATCCATATCGTATTACCTCAACTCGTTGGTCTTGATGGTGTCCATATCGTCGAACTCCTGATTCTCGCCGCCCATCGCCCAAATGAACGTGTAACTGGCAGTGCCGGCGGCGGCGTGGATCGACCACGACGGGGAGATGACCGCCTGTTCGTTGGTCATCACGATGTGTCGGGTCTGTTGGGGCTGGCCCATCAGGTGAATGATTGCCTGATCCTCAGGCACCTCGAAATACATATAGACCTCCATGCGGCGCTCATGAGTGTGCGCGGGCATGGTGTTCCACACGCTGCCACTCTCCAGCACGGTCATACCCATGGAAAGCTGGCAGGTCTTGAGGACGGCAGGATGGATAAACTGGTTGATGACGCGCTTGTTGGAGGTCTCAGCCTCGCCGCAGGGCTTCTTATTCGCGTCCGCGATCTTCAGCAGCTTGGTCTCGTAGCTGCAATGCGCCGGCGCGGATACCATGTAGAACTTCGCGGGCTTGGCGGAGTCATCGCTGGAGAACACGACCGACCTGGCGCCCATGGTGATGTACAGGCAGTCCTTGTAGCCCAGCTCATATACTGTGCCGTCCACCGTGATCTTGCCGGCGCCGCCGATGTTGAAAATGCCAATCTCACGGCGCTCCAGGAAATAGTGTGTGCCGAAATTTGCCCAGATGTCAATACCCTTGTCGATGGAGACGGCCTCCCGCACAGGCATGCAGCCCAGCGTGACCATACGGTCAACGTGGCTGTAAACGGCGACGACCTCGTCGGGACGGTAAAGGTTTTCGATCAGGAACTCCTTGCGCAGCTCCTCTGTGGTATAGCGTTTGACGTCATTGGGGTTTGCGGAATAACGGATATCCATACTGTCCTCCTATTCAATATCAGTCGATAACGTGTTCCGTCTCCCCGTCGAAGAGATAGACGCTCTCATAGGGGATTGAGAAAGTGATCTTGCTGTCCACATCCGGCGTGTCGTGCGGGTCGACCTTCAGGATTGAGTGCTCACCCTCCATTTCGATATAGACGTTGGTGTTGTCGCCCAGCATTTCCGTCAGCTCAACGCTGGCGGGCAGGACGTAGGCGTTTTCATGCGCGCCGAGCTTGATCGCCTCAGGACGGAAGCCGAAAACCAGCTCCTTGCCCTCAAACTTTGCCAGCCTGCTGCCAAGTTTGTGGCTGAGGTCGAGCGCCGTCTTGCCAACGGTGACCTTGCCGCCCTGCACCTTGGAGCGGACGAAGTTCATCGGCGGCTCACCGATGAAGCCCGCGACGAACATGTTGACCGGGTTGAAGTACAGCTCGCGCGGCGTGCCGACCTGCTGGACGTAACCCTCCTTCATGACGACGATGCGGTCCGCCATGGTCATTGCCTCAGTCTGGTCGTGGGTGACGTAAATGGTGGTGGCTCCGGTTTCGCGGTGGATCTGGGTAATCTCGCTGCGCATGGTGACGCGCTGCTTGGCGTCGAGGTTCGAGAGCGGCTCGTCCATCAGGAACACGCCCACCTTGCGGATCAGGGCGCGACCGATGGCGACACGCTGGCGCTGACCGCCGGACAGTGCGCGGGGCAGGCGGTCGAGGTAATCGGTCAGACCGAGGATACGCGCGGTGTTGCGCACCTTTTCGTCAATGTAATCCTCATCCGCGCCTTGCAGCTCAAGACCGAAGGCGATGTTATCGTACACGGTCATCTGGGGATAGAGCGCGTAGCTCTGGAACACCATCGCAATGCCGCGCTCGCGCGGGCCCTGCTCATTGGCGCGCTTGCCGTCGATCAGGAACTCGCCGTTGCTGATGTCTTCGAGTCCCGCGATCATGCGCAGCGTCGTCGACTTGCCGCAGCCCGACGGTCCGACGAAGACGATGAACTCGCCCTTCTCCATGTCCAAATTGAAGTCATGGACCGCATGAAAGCCGTTCGGATAGATCTTGTTGATGTTTTTCAGCGTTAAGTAGGCCATATTGTTTATCCCCCTTGATCGTTGATCGATTTGGATTTCTTGCTTCTGATCTATTCACACAGACGTGGTCAAACCATAGTCTGAGAGTTTCTTTTTGCTCTTAATACTAACAAAAAACGCGAAATCACGTCTTTTTTCAAAAGATGTATATGGACAAAACGGATAACTTTTGTTAGAATAGCGGAAAAGAAAGGAGTTGGACGCATGAACGAAATCATTTATGCCGGCAAACATCTTTTGACATTTGCTGTGACGCGTCACGCGCACACCAACTGGGAGTTTATCTACTGTACCAGCGGGGACGGTTCGCTGATCTTCGATGATCTTACGCTTCCCTACAAGGAGGGGGACGTCGCGCTGATTCCGCCATACACTCCGCACACCAACCAAAGCCTCGGCGGGTTTACGAACATCCACGTCAATCTTACCGCTCCGGCGCTGATGCTGAAGGCGCCGACCATCATTTCCGACGACGGCAACCGTTTTATCCTCAACGCGTTCAACGGAGCCTTTTATCAGTACTCCGGCTCCCCCGGCAAGCAGACGCCGCTGCTCTCCGCCTACGGCGAGTTGATCGTTCGCCACCTCGCCGCCCATCTCGACGCGCCGAAGTTCAGCGGCGTGGTCAGGGAAATCATCAACAGCATCACCAACAATTACCCGGACGCCAATTATGAGCTGGACGTTTATCTGCGCACCCTGCCCTTCAGCTACGATTATCTGCGTAAGCTCTTCAAAAAGGAGTTGGGCGTCACGCCGCACAAGTTCCTGATGGACATGCGGCTTCAAACCGCCGCGGAATCCCTCAGTTCCGAACTGGGCGACGCGGGCAACATCTCGGAGATCGCGCACATGTGCGGCTTCCGCGAACCGTTGTATTTTTCCCGCGTATTCAAGAACAAGTACGGAGTCTCCCCCAGCGCCTATCAGCAGCAGGCAGGCGCCGCCGCACAGACCAGCAGCGAGAGCATGAAGATCATGCTGCCGTGATCAAACCTTACAGCCGCTTAATTTCCGTATAGCAAAGGATGAAAGGCGCGACGCCCTTGGCGTCGTTCTCCACCACCGGCTCGGAAATATAGTACTCATAGGAGCCATCGCGTCTACGGTTGTTCTCCGGACCGAGTCCCGCCACGAGGCAAATGCCGCCGAGGTTCAGGTTTCCATCGGTAAATGACAAATATCTCTTCACAATGCCGCGGAAGGTCTTCTCGCCCTGCGCGGCATACTCCTTGTCCAGAATCCCCAGCCGTGCGCCCTTGAGCATCGCGTAGGCGATCATACAGCTTCCGCTGGTTTCGAGGTAATTACCCTCTCGCCCCATCTGATCCACGACCTGCCAGTACATACCGGTTTCAGCGTCGGCATACTGCTTCACGCCCGCCATCAGCTCCGCAAAAATCTTGCGGAGACGGTCATTGGCGTCCCCCGCAGGCACGATCTCGATGAGATCCGCCAGCGAAACGGCGAACCAGCCGACGCTGCGCAGCCAAAAGTTCTTGCTGCGCCCCGTCTCCGGGTCAGCCCAGAATGCCTTGCGGCTGGCGTCGTAGCCATGATAGTAGAGCTTCTTCTGCTCGTCGAACATCTTTGCGCGCACTGTTTCAATTTGGCGAACCGTATCCGAAAAATCTCCGCTGCCGAAGTGCTTTTCATACAGCGCGTAGAATGGCTGCGCCATATAAAGCCCGTCCAGCCAGACCTGGTTGGGATAGATTGCCTTGTGCCAGAAGTTACCCTCCGGTGTACGCGGCTGACGCTCCAGCTGCCCCCGCAGCACGGCGGCGGCTTTTTTATATTTCTCCTTGCGGGTCTTGTCGTACAGCTCGAAGAGCACGCGTCCCTCGTTGACGTCGTCAAGGTTATACTTGCTCTCGTCGTAGGTACGAATCGAGCCGTCATCCGCAACAAAGCTGTCAATGAACCTCTCGGCAAAGTCAAAGTACCGTTTATCACCCGTGATTTCGGCGATGGAAAGCAGCGCCGTAATCATGCAGCCGTCGATGTAATTCCAGTCCGCCGGCTTGCCCTGACGCAGCTTTTCCACGTTCCAAACGGTACGCTCCGGCGACGACTCCTCAATGAGCCGCAGGATGTAAGCGTCGATCTGTTCGTACATGGTCAAATCACCTCGTCAAAGTCAGTCTTGGTCGATCTCGTCATAGTGTGCCGCGATGAGTTTTTCACCCTCCGCGCCGTCCACCGTGACGTTGCGGATACGAATGTGCTGCACGTTGTCCAGATACAGACCCAAACGGCAGCGTTCCTTGGCAAAGTTCTCCATGATGGGGAAGCCGGGTCTCGCGTCCGGCGTGAAGCTGACGTGGAAGTTTTCCAGCCGCACCTCAACAATGGGCGCCTCCGGCAGACCGTCGATATAGCAGGCAGCGACCTCCGCGTTGGTGCAGGTGATATCGCGGAAACGGAAGCGCCCCATGTGCGGCGTCCGGTCGTCGATGGGCAGCTTTTCGCGCGACCAAACATACTCGCTCTCGCGGTCCGGGTCACAGCAATTATACCACATGTTGATGGCAATTGGCGTCAGCACGCCGTCCATGCGGATATTTTCAAATACAATGTTGTTGATATAACAGTTTTTACCGCGTCCGCGACGGGACTTGATGCGCAAGCCGCGGTCGGTGCCAATGAACACGCACTTGGAAACGTTCAGGTTGCGCACACCGGCGCCGATCTCGCTGCCCAGCGTCACCGCGCCATGACCGTACTGCATCAGGCAGTTGCGGATGGTGTGATGGTCAGCTGGCTTGTTGAGTTTGGTGCCCAACTCGATCTTGCCGGATTTAATGGCAATACAGTCGTCGCCCACGGTGAACCGGCAGCCGATGATCTCCACGCCGTCGCAGGATTCAGGATCACAGGCGTCGGTGTTGGGGCTGTCCTTCGGCGCGGATACCAGAACGTCGTACACGCCGACGTGCTCGGAATAGTACGGGTGCAGCTGCCAGGACGGCGAATTGCAGGCATGTACGCCGTGAATCATGACGTCCTTGCAGCGGTTAAAGAACATCAGCCGGGGGCGGGACGCCGGGAATTCTTTAAAGCCCGTCCACCAGTCACTGTTCTGCGCGTTTCCGTCCACCGTGCCAGGACCGACGATGGTAATATCCTCGGCATACTGCGCCGTCAGCAGTGACAGGTACATGGGCATGGTGTTGCCCTCGAAGCCGCCAAAATAAGTCTCGCGCCCCCCCTGCTCCACGATCGACCCGGGAAGGATGGGATAACTCTCCCGCTCCGTCGCGCCCAGCAGGGTCGCGCCCTCGGCGAACTCCAACGTGATGTGGCTTTTCAGCAGCAACGGGCGGGACACATAGCGTCCCTCCGGGAAATACAAACGACCGCCGGCGGGTAAGCTGCTGATCGCCGTCTGAATCGCCGCGGTATCGTCGTGCTTGCAGTCGCCTACCGCACCGAACGCACGGACGTCAAGGGCGCAGGTCTCCGCCTTGGTGGAAAAGTACAGCCCTTCGTCCAGTGTCTCACCGGCAACGCGGAGCGCGTACTCACGATCCGGCGTCAGTCCAAAGAGCGAGAACACGTTGGTTTCGCACTCGCGCAGCGGTTTTTTATCAAGATATATAGTGAATTTCTCCGGTGCGTAGTACGGCACGTCGTCTTTCAGCTCAAAGCACGCGGAGGTCGCACTGGAAAAAAGCAGTTTCAACATAATACTCAGTTTCCTTTTGCACTTTTTTTCGCGTCTGCAACGATCTGTCGCGCAAGGCGCTTCATAAAGATGAAAAGCAGGTCAAAACCCGTGTAGAAAATACCAAACAGAACCGGCTCCACGCCAATCGGAACCGTATCACCGCCGATGACCGAGAGAATCGCAAGGTTCAGCAGGTTGTAAAGCATGTCCACGCAGGCAAGCAGCACCATGGCGTAAACCATGTTGAGAAAGAAGGTTACATACTTTTTCTGCGGGAACATCATCCAACGGTCGTTCGCCGCAGGGGTTTTTGCGATATAACGCAGGATATTGTTGGTCAGCACGTCCGTCACAACGCCCAAAGCGATGCCGAACACCAGCAGCAGGTCAAGCCGCGCGGTGATATGTGCGCTCAGACCCCAGAAGATAAAGAAGCACACCGACCCGGCAAACCACATCTTAATGAGGATCGCCTTCGCCCAATCCGTCAGGTGAAGCTTTGGACCTGAGCGGTATTGCAGCAGCTCGGATTCCGGCACCTCCGGCGAATTGCTCTCGTCGGCGGTAGCAAGATCGTTGACCGCGTCGGTATGGAGTTTGTAATAATCGGCTGTCGTCTTGATATCATCTTTGGCGCTGCCGCGATTTTTTTTAGCCATATTTTTTTCACGGAATCGGGAGGCTGTGGAGCCTCCCGATTCTGTTTTCCAATCCATCAATCCTCGCCGGAGATATCGATCTCGCCGAGGTCACCGTTGCCCTCCACGACAATGGAGGTGTTGATCTTGCGCAGCAGCTTGGTGTAGACCGGCATGAGGACGATCAGCACAATGCCGACGCACTCAATGATGATGTGGTCATACAACACGTTATTCGCCTGAGCGATATAAATCGTCTGCCTGTCGATCACAATGGGGTTATCCGGGCGCGTCAGCGCGTACTGGATCAGCTGCATGTAGTGCAAGTCGCAGAAAATGATGATCGCGAACATCACAAACATCAGCACCACCATCGCCACAACGGGCTTCTTGCGGCGCGGAAAGGCGTTGAGGAAGCAGACCAGCGACAGCATGGAGAACAGCATCGTCGCAAATCCACACAGACCCATGCCCGAACCCTGGATTTTTGCCGTCGTATCGGAGATGTGCGTCAGGTTCAGCGAATACTGAAGGAACGCAATCACCAGAACGAGCAGCGCGATGACCGACGGACGGCGCTTGAGGGAAACAAACAGCTTACGGAGAAATTCCGGCATGTGAGCCGGCGCCTTGGCGGCAGTCGTCTTCGCACTCATTTGCTCTCCCCCTTTCGAATGGCGTTGCCCGATTCTTTGTCAAAGAAATGCTTGCGGCTGAAGGAAACGCCGACGTTGTCACCTTCCCTGTAGTCGCACCAACCGCGGAGCTTCGCGGAAATCTTGTTGCTCACGGCTTCGCTTCCGCCAATGTGACCGTGTATCAAAGTGTTCATGCCGAGGTTCTCGTTGGAGAACACCTTCATGTCGATGGAGCCGTCCGCGGCTACGTCCTCAGGACGGACGCCGAGGTCGATCTGCTTGCCGGCGTAGGGGAGCAGGATGCCCTTCTCCTCTTCGGTCAGCGGCACGGTGAACCCTTTCCCCTCAAGCATGCCCTCGCGGACGGTCACGTCGAAGAAGTTCATCGGCGGCAGACCGATAAAGCTCGCGACGAACTTGTTCGCCGGCGCGTCGTACAACTCGATCGGCGTACCGACCTGCTGAACATGCCCCATGGACATGCAGACGATACGGTCTGCCAGCGTCAGCGCTTCGGTCTGGTCATGCGTGACATACAGCATGGTTGCCTTCAGGCGCTTGTGCAGAAGCAGGATCTCACGGCGAGTCGCGCCGCGGAGCTTCGCGTCAAGGTTGGAAAGCGGCTCATCGAACAGGAACACCTTCGGGTTGCGGACGATAGAGCGTCCCATCGCGACACGCTGACGCTGTCCGCCGGAAAGCTGAGACGGTTTCTTATTGAGCTGGCTCGTCAGACCGAGAATCTCCGCCGCGGCGAGAACCTTCTTGTGGATGACGTTCGGGTTCTCCTTGCGCAAGGTCAGCGAGAAAGCCATGTTTTCATAGATGGTCATGTGACCGTAGAGCGCATAGTTCTGGAACACCATCGCCATGTCGCGATCCTTTGCGGGAGCCTGCGTGATGTCTTTGCCGTCGAGCAGCAGATGACCCGCGGAGATGTCCTCCAGACCGGCGATCATGCGAAGAGTCGTTGACTTGCCGCAGCCGGAGGGGCCGACAAGTACGATCAGCTCGCCGTCCTTGACGTCGAGGTTAAAATCAAATACCGCTTGGACATTATTGTCGTAGATCTTATCTACATGCTGGATTTTCAGCTCTGCCATATCGTTCTCCCCTCCTTTACGCGACCTTGGATTCCAGCGTCGCGAGGTGACCCGCCAGCGCACGGCTGCGGATGATACCCACGATCGCGCCCGCGAAGAGGCACGCCGCGGAGAGCACGAGATAGAGGACGACACGGATGAACTGTCCGCCTTCCATCACGGTAACCGCCTGCTCCTGAATCGTAACGACCGCGCCATGCGCCTTCATCGGATAGATGAAGATGCGGACAATCTGAATGATGCCCAGCACGATCATCAGGTAGGAATAGCCGATTTTATAGTTCTTGATGCCCTCCGAGGAGAGGAACGCCGCGAGCATAAAGATCAGGTTGTAGAGAATCGAGCCGCCGACGAGGATGGTGTAATACCAGGAGCCTACGTCGCTCTCATAGATGTTGATGAAAAAGCACACGTTGAAAATGATCGCAAGCAGCGCGAGGTTCGCAGACATCTTATTCTTCGTGAAACGCATCCGATCCAGCCGGGTGGTTCTCTCGTCGTTCATGCCGCAGCCCCCTTTCCGCTCTCGATGAGCGCCTTTTCTTCCTTCATGAGCTTGATCTTCCACACAGCGCAGGCGACGAGTCCCAGTGAAACCAGGATCGCGATGCCAAAGACGAGGTAATGGACGTCAAACCAGAAGGTCGATTCCGTGTACGCAGTCTTCCACATCTCGGCGTGCTCCTTGAGCGCGGCGAAGTCGATGCGCAGGAAACGGACCTTAAACGCCTCAATGTACTGGTGCGCCCAGACGGCGACGTAGATGTTCGCCACCGTGAACGCGCAAATGGGAATATAGTTGCCGATGTAGTACTTTCTTCTCACATGCGTGTTGGTGATATAGAGCAGGCACGCGAGCAGGATCAGCACGATGCTGTAGCGCAGGAACACGCCGTTGAAGCTCTGCATGTTGTAATACACAATGGAGCCGGGAACGTCAGTCTGCGTCAAATCCGAAGGATTGCGCATCGTAGAATACAGCGTATCGTACAGATCAGTCATGATGCCGAGCGCATACAGGAATACCAGAGCGCTCGAACAAATCGCCAGTAAGCATAGGAGCTTTTGCAATTTTAGTTGTTTTTTATACATTCTGACCTCCCTGTCGTGGGGTCTCCCCATCCGAAAGGGCGCTGCCCTTTCGGATGAGACTTCCCCGTCGATTAGCCGATCGCGTTGTAGTAGGCGAGCAGACGATCCCAAGCATCCTGCTTGAGCGTCAGGTACTGCTTGCCGCCCCAATCGTCAGCAACCTTAGCGGCGGAAGCCGCAGCGTTGCCCATGCCCTCTTCGGCGTAGCCGGAGACGATCTGGTTAACGAACAGGTTCTCGCCGTCCTTGGAGCTGGAGAAGCGACCGTTGCTGGTGAGCTGGGTGTACTTGTTGATCATGTCATTCTCAGCCTTGGTGTTGGGGAGAACGGTGGGGATGGACATGTACCAGGGGTTGCTGGAGACAGCCAGTTCGGGATGCTTGATGGTGCCAAGACCGATGGCGGTGGAGATGTAGCCCGCGCCGATACGGCCGACGTCACTGGTGCACTGGAACTCAAACGCCTGGCTCTTGGCGAAGCTCAGCGTGGAGCCGAGGAACTGACGGGCGTAGTTGGTGTAGTTGCCGCTAGCCTTCTCCCACAGCTCCGCACGGGTCGCGTCAGCGATTTCGGGCATCTGCTGACCGTTGAAGGTGAAGGTGACATAGCTGCCGTCGGCGTTGGTCTTGATGAACGCGTCGGGACCATAGCTCATGAGGATCATGCCCTCAGGAGAATAAGCGTAGTCGATGAGCTTGAGCGCGGCGTTGAGCTTATCCTGGTTGCCCTTGACGCCGTCAGCGGAGATGCCCCAACCGTCGGTCTTGACAGAGCGCCAGGACTCGGTGAAACGCATGTAGTTGCCGCCGTTGGTGCCGTCCTGCCAGCAAGCGACAGGAACCATGACCGCCATGTACAACTCGCCGTCGTCAAAGACGCCCTGGCTGGGATCGTTGTACAGGGTCTGAGTGGAGTTGTAGTCGTAGTGCATGAAGCCGGTGTCGTTCTCGAGGTACTGCTTGGTCTTGCCGTCAGCGGTGTTCATGAAGTTGACGGAGATCAGACCTTCCTGGGCGATGTTGTTCATGCGCTCAAGAGCCTCATAGGTCTCAACCTCCTGACGGGCGTCGTGGAGCTTGCCGTCGGTGCCGAAGTACAGGTAGTCCTGACGGGACTCAAGACCGCGGACGCCGAACAGGTGACCAGCGAAACGGAACATATCAACGCGGCGCTGGTTGTTGTTGTCCTCACGGGAGAACAGGCCCTGAATGCTGTTCGTGCCGTTGAGGGTCTGGGGGTTGGCGACGACGCAGCGGAGCAGCGCGACAAGCTCGTCGGCATCCCACGCGGCGTTCTGACCGACGAAGAGGTTGGAACGCTCGGTGCCGTAGTATCCGCCATAGGTCTTGTCGATGTACTCACGGAGCATATTGACAGCGGTCACGCCGTCAATGCTGCCGGCAGCGTTCATCTTCTCAATGATGTTGCCATAAGCGCCGTAATCCTTGGTCACGGTCTCAACGCCGCTGCCATCCAGCTTCACGGTGTCGATGTCGATCTTGCCGGAGGTGGGCATGTAGGGCTGATAGACAGGAGCCGCGGTCTTATTGCTGGCGGAAGCGGTGAACTCGCCCTCGCCGTCGAGCAGCTTCTGAACCATGTCGACACGCATGAGCGGCATACGCTCGATGTCGTTGACGCCGTCGAAGTACGGGGAGAAGTAAATGGCGCCGGTGTCGGTGTTACCGGTGATGGACAGGCGGACGATGGGGTTCGCCTCAAGGTAAGCCTTGAAGTTCGGCATCTGGTCGAGATACTCGGCAATGTTCACGACAACGCCCTGCTCGCCGTTCTCGGTAAGCTTGGCAGCGGTACCGGAGATCATGTCGACGTCGCCCATGCGCTCTTTCCAGTAGTCAAACTCGTTGGAAGCGCTGTTGCCCTGATACTTGTCCTCGATCTTGATGTCGAGCACGTTCTCGACCTCGACCCAGGTCGGCTTCAGGTCGCCGGCGCGATAGGTCTTGCCGTCGGCGAGGGTGACGCCCTCGCCCGCGACTTCAGCGTCGAAGCTCAGACCGGTCTTGGTGGAGTTGTAGCCGGTAGCCATGCGGAGCACGGTGCCGCTGGCATAGCTCAACTCAGCGGGAGCCGCATCCGTCTGGGTGTCGGCAGGAGTGGTGGTCTCGGTCTGGGTGGTGGGCTGCTCGTAGCTGTCCACGTCGATCTTGCCGCCGCCGCAGCCGGTCAGCAGCACTGCGATCATTGAGATGGAAAGCAGCAGCGCAATGATGGATTTGCTCTTTTTCATGATATCCTCCTAATTTTTTATCGTTTCCGGGTAATCCGGTGGAACTACGATTATTCCTTGACGCCGCCGACGTTGGTGCCCTTGGCGAAGTACTTCTGGATGAACGGGTAGATGATCAGGATCGGTACGATGGAGCACACGATCAGCGCGTAGACGACCGAGTCAGACGCGTAGGGCTGGTTCCAGCCTGCCATCGCCTCGGCGTCAGTGAACTCCTCAAGGCGCAGGCGGATGAAAACCTGCAGCGGATGCTCGTTGGAGTTGGAGATCATCTGGCGTGCCCAGAAGTAGCCGTTCCAGCGGCTGATGCCGAAGAACAGCGCGACGGTCGCGATGGTGGATTTGCTCATGGGCAGGTACACCTTGCTGAGCACCTGGAACTCGGAGGCGCCGTCGACGATGGCGGCTTCCTCGATTTCACTGGGTACGCCCTCGAAGGCGTTTCTCAGCAGGATAATGTTCATCGCCGCCATACCCATAGCAATGACGACCAGCCACTTGTCGTCCATGATGCCGATGCCGTTGAACACGGTCTTAGTGTCCAAATAGTTGAGGTACTGCGGGACGATACCGGCAGCGAACCACATGGTGAACACCAGGAAGAAGTTAAAGAACTTGCGGAACAGCAGGCGGCGCTTAGACAGCGCGTAGGCGCCGAGAATAGAGTACAGCAGCGCCCAGAGCGTGCCGTAGAACGTGATGAACAGCGTGTTGGAGTAAGCGTTCCAGAACATGTTGTCGCTGAACATACGCTTGAAGGCGTCGAACTGCACGTCCTTCGGGAACAGAACGATCTCGCCGTAATCCACCGCGGCACGACCGCTGACGGCGGCGGAGATCGCGTAGACGAACGGATACAGGCACGCCAGCGCAAACACGGTGAGGAGCGTATAGCTGATGATCTTGAAAATCAGCTCGGAGATCTCAAGTTTTCTTTTCATTTCGATCTCCTTTCCTTAGTAGAGCGAGACGTCGGACGCCTTGCGCGCGATGGTGTTCGCGCCGATGACCAGCAGCATGCCGACGACGTTGTTCATCATTTCAGCCGCGGAGGCAATGCCCTTCGCGGCGCCCGCGAGACCGTAGCGCTGCGCAAAGGTCGAGACCACGTCTGCGGTAACATAGGTGTTGGTGTTATAGAGCAGCAGCACCTTCTCATAGCCGATGTTCAGCAGCGAGCCAATACGGGTGATGAGCATGATAACAATGGTGGAGAGGATGCTCGGCAGCACCACATAGCGCATCTGCGCCATCTTGCCAGCGCCGTCGATCTGTGCCGCCTCGTAGCTGGTGGGCGAGATGGCGATGATCGCGGCAAAGAACACGATGCTGTCATAGCCCGCGCCTTCCCAGATGCCGCTGATAATGTAGATCGGGCGGAAGAACGCCGGATTGTTCAGAAGACCGGAGTTCGCCACGTCCTGCGACACCCAGCCGAGGGAGGCGAGCGCCTGAGACACAATACCCATGCCGCTCGTCAGCGAGCCCTGCTTGACCAGCATCACGACCAGGGAGGTCATAACGACCGTGGACATGAATTTGGGCAGGTAGGTCAGCACCTGATACACGCTCCGCGCGATGTTCGACTTGATCTCATTGAAGAACAGCGCAAGGATAATCGGCATCGGGAAGCCGAAGCACAGACCGTAGAAGCTGAGGATGAAGGTGTTGCGCATGGCGCGCCAGAACTCGCGGGAGAGGTCGTCTCCGCCGACGAGCAGGCGCTTGAAGTACGAAAAGCCGGAGAACAGCTGCTGCGACACCGGCAAAACCTCGTCGGATACCTTGAAGCAGCCCAGCAGCTCGTACATCGGGAAGTACCGCCAGAACAGGAAGACCAGCAGCATGGGGATGAGCATGATGTACAGCCGCCAGTCTTTCAGGATCGTGCGACCGACATGGAGCCAATAATGTTTCTCCACGTCATCCCGCACGGCTTGCTCAGGACTCTCGCGGTATGAGTCCGTCGCTTCGTCGTAGATGAGAAAATCTGCTGCTTTTGCTTTCATCAAAATCCTCCTTTTTCCTCTTCTCTGTTGACCCGGAGAAGATAATGCTTTTGGTCTTCGAATATCCCATCAAGCCGCCTGGCGATCCACACGATCACCGCGGTAAACAGGCCAGAGAGTACGTCCGTGGTAACGAAGCCGACACAGCGGGCCGGTTCCGTCCCCAGCACGAACGCGACAAGCGCACGCCCAAGCTGCATCAGCAGCAGGGTACACAGCGCGAAGAGGACAGTCAGCGTACTGTCCGAGCGGATGCGCTCCTTGCCGAGCGCACGGAGCGGGAGCAGCGAGAGCATTGAAAACAGGTTGCCGATACAATAGATTATGTACTGCTGAACCGTTCCATGGGACACCGTGCAAAAAACGAAGCCGCCGACAAAGGCGTGGATCGCCGCCCAAGGGCCCCAGCGCATCAAGACGATCGTCGTGAGCGCGGCAACAACGGAGACGGTATACAACTGTTCGGGAAACCAGAACCTCGCCGCCGTGACGATGACCGTTTCCGATATGCACAGCATCACCGCGAAAAGCACAAGATCAATGGTGCGGTATTGCTGAAATGTCCAACGGCGGTTCATTTGATTCACGCCCTTTTACCCATTCCATTTCATGTTAGCTTTTATTATAGTTACACATATTTTCTTCGTACATGGCAAAAACGTTTTTCTTTATGCACAAAAACGACCTGTTTTCCTTTGCCTATTTTCATTGTTTTGTCAATATGCTATAATCCGCATTGTCAAAATTGTGCAATACTTAAAAAGGGGAGTGTTTTGAGCCGTGAATGACCTTTTTGTACATGCCGGCGATGATCTGCAAAATGCATTTGACCGTGCGCAGCCCGGCACGGTAATTCATCTCTCCGCCGGGGTCTATCGTCAGAAAACCGTTCTCCGCGCCCCGGATGTCACACTGCTGGGCGAAGGCGCCGGTAAAACCATTCTCATTTGCGACGATTACGCCAACAAGCTTCACGCCGACGGCAAGGAGTACAACACCTTCCGCACCTGGACGCTGGCGGTATGTGCCGACGGCGTGACCATGCGCAATCTCTCCGTCGTCAACGACGCCCTGCGCCCGGAGACAAAGGGTCAGGAGGTGGCGCTCACTGTCTACGGCGACCGGTTCACCATGGAGGACTGCGTACTCACGTCCACGCAGGACACGCTGTTCCTCGGTCCGCTCCCCCGCGATCTCATCGAGCGTTACGACGGATTTTTGCCGGACGAGCTGCGTGTTGACCGTCCCCTGCGCCAGCGCTTTACCCGTTGCCGCGTCGAGGGTACGGTGGATTTCATCTTCGGCTGCGGAAGCGCGCTGTTTGAGGATTGCGAGATTCGCTCGCTTTACGATGTGCGCAACGTCGGCTATGTCGCCGCGCCCGCCCACGCGCCCGAAGAAACAGACGGCTTTACTTTTCGCAATTGCCGCTTCACCGCCGAGGACGGCGTAACGGGCATCTTTCTCGCCCGTCCGTGGCGGGACTACGGGCTGTCGCGGTTCGAGAACTGCGTCTATGGTCCTCATATCGCCGCGGAAGGCTTCGACAAGTGGAACGACACCGAGCGCGACAAAACCGCGCGGTTCTACGAATCCCCCGCCATGCCGGGTCGTGTTGCGTGGTGCAACCGCGCATGAAAAAGGCTGCCGCTTGCGCGGCAGCCTTTTTCAAAAAGCATTGCAATTTGACGAGATCTGCTGATATGATAATGCGTACCGGACAAATCCGAAGCCCTTGAAAAGCAAAGCGATCAAGGGCGCACGGATTTGTTCAGGTGCAAGGTTTTGAAAGCGTATACTTTCCAATTCTTGCACTTCAGGAAAAGCAATTCATTGTTTTTCCTGACAAATGCATTGCAACAATGGCTGAATTCGTCAAATTCCTGCGGAATTGACGAATTGCAGGGCTTCGCCCTGCGAATAAGCCGCTTTGCGGTTTATTCAGTAGACATTATTATAAGGAATCATAGAGCCGCTGAAGCATCTCTCTCGATGACACGGCGTTTTCGTTGACGGTGTTTTCCAGCGTCGCCTGCACATACGGCTTGCGCGCCTTGATAAAGCGCACGATGTCGGTATAGTCCATCTCGCCGGTACCGGCGGCAATGCTCACCAGCTTGCCGTTCTCACGGCGGAAGTCCTTGATGTGCACCATGGCGATGTGGTCGCAGAGCTTGTCCATGGCATCGGCGATGACGCGCCGACGGTCGTCCACATTCTCCATGCCCAGCAGGTTCACCGGGTCAAAGATGATGCGAAGGTTCCTGCTGCCGATGCTGTGGATGACCTCCAGCGCCCGGTCGGGATTGTAGACGATGTGGTTCCACACCGGTTCGATCGCCATGGTGACGCCGTAGCGCTCGGCGCACTCCACCACAGGCGCGAGGTTGCGGATAAAGGTTTGCAGCGCCTCCTCTCCGTGGGTGTTGGCGTCCAGCTTATACTCGGCATTGGGCGCACCGGTCTCGGTGCCCACCATGCCGATGCCCGCCACCGCCGCCACGCGGATGTTGCCATAATAGCGGGTCTGGAACTCCCGCAGCTTCGCCTCATCCGGGTGGGCAAGATTAAGATAGCAGCCCAGCACCGCCACGTCCAGCTCATTTTGCCGGAACACGCGGCGCACATAGGCGCCAAGCCCCTCCGTCAGCGCCGCGGCGTCAAACGTGACGCCCTTGATGCACTTCGCCAGCGCCAGATGCACGCAGGAAAAGCCCTCCTCCCGTGCTTTGGCGGCGCGAGCCTCCAACGTCTGCTCCCCCGCTTCCGTGTTGACATCGTGAAGACGAATTCCGATCTGCATAACACTACCCCCTGTATGTATTTCAGTATCCTGTCGCTCCACCGCTCCGGCGGACGACGCAAAACTTTTTATAGACCATTCGGAGGAACACCTATGAACAGCCTGTTGATCTGCCTGAACGCCATTGTCCCGATCTTTCTTATCATCGCCGCGGGCTACGCCGCCAAACGCGGCGGCATCATTCGTGAGTCCGAGGTGCCGCGCATGAACGCCGTGGCGTTCAAGGTGTTCATGCCGGTGATGTGCTTTTACAACGTCTACACCTCCGACCTCTCATCTGCGGTGCGACCGAAGCTGCTGATCTTCGTGTTCTGCGGCATCTTGCTGGTGTTCGGTCTGAGTCTGCTCTACGCCACATATTGCGTGCCCCTGCGGGAACGGCGCGGTGTGGTCATTCAGGGTCTGTACCGCAGCAACTTCATCATCCTCGGCATTCCCTTTGCCGCCGGACTCATTGAGGGCGGTGACGTGGGCGTCGCCGCAGTCACGAGCGCACTGGTCGCGCCGACGTTCAACGTACTGGCGGTGGCAGTGCTGGAGGGTTACAGCGGCAAAAAGGCGGACAAGAAGCGCCTCGTGCTGGACATTGCGAAAAACCCGCTGATCCTCGGCAGTGTCGCCGGTATCATCGCCCTTGCGCTGGGAATCAGGCTCCCCGGTCCGCTTGAGGTCGCCGCACGGGACATGGCGCGGGTCGCAAGCCCGTTGATGCTGTTTCTGCTCGGCGCGTTCTTCCACTTCGGCGACGCCAGGGAGCACATGCGCGAGCTGATCGCTGTTACGGCGGGGCGGCTCGTGGTCATCCCCGCCCTTATGCTTTCGCTGGCGGCGGCTTGCGGCTTCCGCGGCGTGGAGTTTGTGACGCTCCTCGCCGTGTTCGGCTCCTCCACCGCCGTCGCGTCGTTCACCATGGCGGAACAAATGGGCAGTGACGCGAAGCTGGCGGGCAACATCGTGGTCGTCACCAGCGCGCTGGCGTCACTGACGCTGTTTATCTGGAGTCTGGTCTTTAAGGTTCTGGGGATGTACTGAGATATCTCCGCTTGAACGCGCGGATGACAAATAAACTGACGATCGCCGCCAGCACGCCGGAGGAAAAGTTGCTGATGAGCATGACCATGCCGACGCTCGCCTCCCCCGCATTCGTCCAGTGCTGTAAAACCCAGAACACCGGAATGCGAAAGATGAACACGCGGGCAAAGTTCAGCAGCAGCGTCAGGCGTGTCATACCGAGACCGTACAGCAGCGCCAACACCGCCGCGTTAACGCCCAGTGGCACCGCGCCCAGCGCCTCGTAGCGATACACCAGCGCGATCTGCTCATGGAACGCTTCGCTGCCGCTGTCAAAGAGCCTTGCCAGCAGATCGAGCTGCCACAGCTCCAGCCCCGAAATCACCGCGCCGATCACAACGTTCACCAATACCGTCGCGTAAAACGCTTCCAGCACGCGGCGGTATTTTCCTGCGCCGAAGTTCTGGCTGATGATGGCGGACGCGCCTTCCTGATACCCGTTCTGCGGGTTGGTGGTGATGCCGCCGAGATTGTTCGCCACGCCCAGCGCACCCACCATGGTCGCGCCGTAGACCGTGCTCATGGAGTTGACCACGGTCTTGCCGAAGGCGAAGAGCACCTTTTCCGTGATGACCGGAATCGACTGCGTGATCATGGGCCTGGTGGTCTCCTTGTCCATGCACACCGCGTCCTTGGAGAAGCTGAACGCCCCGTCTCCGGCAAGGCTGTTTTTCACGGCGAACACCAGCATGACCATCTGTGACGCCAGCGACGCCACCGCGATCATCACAAGATCGCCATGGAGCAGATAGACGAACACCGCCGTCAGCGACAGCTTCACCGCAATGACAAGAAAGTTCAGGTACATGATGCGTCGGGAGTTTCCCCTCGCCCGCTCCACGGCAATGTAGACGTTGTTGAGGAACTTGACGACCAGACCGATCAGCTCTACGGCGAAGTAGGCAGCGCCGACAGCAATCAGTTCGTCCGGCGTACCGGCAAGGCGCAAAAAGCCGTTTGTAAAGGGCAGAATGCCCACCAGCATGACAAGCCCCACCGCGAGGCAGATGACATACAGGCTGCTCACGCGCTTGCGGACCAGCGTGAAGTTGCCCTCGCCGTAGGCGCGGCTGATCTGGATGCCCGCGCCCACCGCCAGTCCTCCGCCCACGGCGGAGAGCATCAAATTGAGCTGAGAGAGATATGCCACCGCCGAGACGGATTCTTTGCTGATGTGGGACGCCATCATCGTGTCCAGCACCATGAACAGCATGTTCAGTCCCTGATAGAGCGCCAGCGGCGTACCGATATACAGAATGACCCGAAGCATTGGACCGTTTAAGCTTCGTTCCAGAAAGCGCTCGTCCTTGCCGGTCAGCGTTGCTTTGATCTCCGCCATACGGTCTCACCCCGATCCCTTCTGATTTTGAAGCAAGCATACAACAAATCCGCCGACATTTCTATGCATTTTCCGGCAATTTTTCTTGCAAGCGCAGTATCCCGCAAAAAAAAGGCACGCCGAATCTGGCGTGCCTTTTGATTTGCTTTTCCGGCGGATTCCAGTTGCCGCAATGTTACGCGAGGAATGCCGCCATCTTTTGTTACTTCGCCTTGTGGCTCTTGGCGTGGCTGGGGGTGACGTACTTGCCGTTCTCCTTCTTCACGAGCTTGCCTTCCGCGACCAGTTCGCTGGGGCTGTAGATGTCATTGATGTTCCAGCACCCCGGTGTCGGAACCACGATGTTCTCCATGATCGCCTCCACCAGGAACGGCTTGCCCGCGCGGTTCGCGGCAATCGCCTGTTCCATCGCCGGCTTGAACTCCGCCGCGCTTCCTACGCGGATCGCGTCCACGCCGTACGCCTTCGCGACCTCCGCCCAGTTCGGGCTGTAGGTCTCACCGTCAGGCGTCTGGAACACGGTGCCGAACTTCGTGCCATAGTTCGCGTTTTCAAGTCCCGCGATCGTGCCGAACGCGCAGTTGTTCATCACGACCCAGGTGCAGGCGATGCCCTGCTCCACCGCGGTGGCGAGGCAGGTCGGGTTCACGCCGAAGCCGCCGTCGCCGGTCAGCGTCAGGCAGATTTTGTCCGGCGCCGCCAGCTTGCCACCGAGCACCGCGGACGCGCCGAAGCCCATCGTGGCAAGACCGGAGGAGTGGTGGATGGTACCGGGCACCGTAATGTCGAACTGCTGCGCGACGCCGTTCTTGTTCCAGCCCACGTCGGTGAAGATGTGCGCGTCTTCGGGGATCGTTGCCTTGACGTCCTTGAGGATGCGCTGCGGGGTCATCGGGAAGCGGTCGTCAGAGGAGATCGCCTCGTTGCTCTTCTTGAACTCCGCCTTCGCCGCCGCGATCTTCTCCCGCAGACCCTCGCGATGGATGCCGTTCGGGCAGAGCTTCTTCGCCTCTTCAAGAATCTGCGCCAGCGCCAGCTTGAGGTCGGCGACCGCGCCGATCTCGACGGGGTAGTTGCGACCGATCTCGGTGGGGTCGATGTCGATTTGCAGGAACGTGGTGGTCTGCGGATCGAAGGTCACGCCCTGATACCAGCTGGAGCTGTCCGCCTCCGCGAAGCGGGTGCCGAGACCGAGGATGACGTCGGCGTTGAGCGTGAAGCTGTGGGTGGACTCAAGGCCCCAGAAGCCGGTCTGACCGATCATCAGCGGGTGCAGGTCGGAAAGGCAGCCCTGACCCATCAGCGTGCGGGAAACGGGGATATCAAGGAACTCCGCAAGCGCCGCCAGTTCCTCGCTCGCCTTGGCGAGCAGGATGCCGCCGCCGGCGTGCAGCACGGGGTTCTTGGCATTGACCAGCTTCTCGGCGATCGCCTTCGCCGCCGCGGGATCGAGCGCGGGCTTGCAGGTGAAGTGGCTGTCGTGCTTTGTGCGCTCCCAGAGGTCCTCCTCGACCTCGCGGGAGAACATGTCCATCGGCATGTCAATCAGCACGGGGCCGGGGCGGCCGGACTCGGCAAGACGAAACGCCTTGTCCATGATGTCAGGCAGGGCTTCGGGATCGTCCACGCGCCAGCAGCGCTTGCACACCGGCTCAAGAATCTTGTACTGGGTCGCGTCGCCGTGCATGTTGACCTCCTGGTGGGGGTGCTTGCCGAAGTAGTAGCTCGGCACGTCGCCGGCGATGACAACCATGGGGATGGAGTCGAACGCCGCGTTGGCGACGCCCGTGAGCACGTTGGTGATGCCGGGACCGAGGTGGCACATGCACACGCTCGCCTTGCCCGTCACGCGGGCGTAACCGTCCGCCGCGGTGGATGCCACCGCCTCATGGCGGTTGGAGATATACTTGACCTTGGTGCTGCGGCTGAGCGCGTCCAGCATCCCGATGACGGTATGCCCGCACAGACCGAAGACATACTTGACGTCCCGGCGCTCCAGATAGTCGACCATCAGGTCGGCAACGAGTTTCTTGCCCATGCTGTTTATCCTCCTAAAAAAATTTACTGTATGTTGTTGCGCAGGCGATATTCGTCAAACACTGCGCCTTGCTTAACCACATAATCGCGGAAATATACCGCCGCGGGCGAAATGAGGCTCTCCCGGTTCCACATCAGGTACAACTTCCGCTTGTGGACGCCCTCCAACGGGATGACGCGCACGTTGTACGGCGCGCCGCCCAGCGGCCAGGGCGTCACTGCGATGCCGTGGCCCGCGGAAACGAGCCCGTAGATCATCATGTCCTGTGCACTCTCGGCGCTGATGTGCAGGTGGATGTCCTCGCCGCGGAGGTACTCGTCAAACTGTCGGCGCAGCTGGGTGTCCTTGCTGTAGGCAATGAACTTTTCGCCGTCCAGCTCGCACAGAGCGACGCTTCGGCGCTCCGCGAAGCGGTGCCCCTGCGGCACCAGCAGCGCGTAGCTGTGCTCACCGATTTCAGCACTGCCGATGCGGGGATCGTCGATTTCCGTTGCAAAGACCAGGTCCACCTTGCCGCCGAGCAGCTGCTCACGCAGCGTGTAGTACGTTGCCTCCTGATTGGTCTGAAGGCGCACGTCCGTGCGGTCGGTGTCCGAGACATAGCGCACGATGATGTCCGGCAGAAACTGCGCCAGCGACGGAAAGCACGCGATCGTCACCACGCTCTTCGCGGAATCCACGGCTCGCTGCAATTCGTTGACGCCGTAATCCAGAATCCCCAACGCCTTGGTCACATGGGGCAAAAACATCTGCCCGTAGGGGGACAGCACGACGTTGCGCCCGCTTTGGGTGAAAAGCTTGACGTTCAGCTCACGTTCCAGATTCTGCATCGCGTGGCTCAGTCTCGGCTGCCCGACGTTCAGCACCTCCGCCGCGCGGGTGAAGTGCTCCAGCTCCGCGATAGTCTTGAAATAATATAGATGTTGCAGATTCATAGCCGCATCTCCGTTCCCGTTGTTTCAGCTTTTGCCGGGGCGGTTGAACGGTTACTCGATGCCGTTCGCCTTGAAATACGCCTTGGCGGTCTCCAGGCAGCGCCGGGCGTGACCCGCCTGCCCGCGCGTCTCGATCTCCTTGAGGTTCGGCAGCTCGATGGACAGCGGAATCTCCGGCATCGCCTTGACCATGCCGGCAATGTCCATCACGCCCTCGCCGGGGTAGAAGCGCGCCTCGCGGGCGGTGTAAAGCATCAGGTTGTCCTTGATGTTGTCCAGCACAGGGTCACCGTCGGGGCCGGCGGGACCGTCGCAGAGATGGATGAAATTGAAGTACCGGCGCGGTGTACGCGCCAGCTCTTCTGCGGTCACGCCCGCGCGACCGGCGTGGAGCGTATCGACCATGACGTAGACGTTGTCACGACCCAGCTTGTCGACGAGGGTGATATCCTCCTGCAGATTGCGGACACCCGCCCACGGCAGGAACTCGATGTTGAACTTGAGGCCGAACTCCGCGGCATAATCCGCGACCTTGCCAGCGGTGTCGGTGTACCACGCCTTGTCGCGGCTCCAGATGCTGCCCAACACGTCGGTGGCGCCGAGCTTCGCGGCAGCTTCAAACGCAGGGCGATACTCCTCGATGTCGAGGTCGGGGCGCACGCGGGCGAGCTCGATGTCCATAAGCGGCATGTCGTACTCCTTGAGCGCCTTCTGGATGGCGGCGAAGAGTTCGGGGTCCTTCTGCGGCAGGAACTCCGGCTCGCCGGGCAGATGCATCGGAATGGTGCGCAGGCTCACGAAATCATAGCCCGCCTCCTTGGCAATTTTGATCTGCGAAACGGGATCAACGCCGGGGATGGTCAGGTACGCGAGGGAAAACTTTCTTGCCATGGTGCACCTCTCTTTACTTGTTCTGCTCTTCCATGATGGTCATAAGCTCCTGGCGCATTGCCTCCAGCGGCGCACACTGCCCGCCCGTCCAGAGCTGAATCTGGCGCAGACCCTGATAGAGCGACATGTCGAGACCATTGATGGTCTGGCAGCCGATCTCCTTCGCCTCGCGCAGGAAGCGGGTTTCGGGGGGATTGTAGGTCGCGTCGAAGCAGATGTGGCTGGGCTTGAGGTACTTCTTGTCCACGCAGGTGGTATCCTCCTTGCCGCGCATGCCTGCGCCGGAGAGGTTGAGCACGATGTCGGTCTCGTCGAGCGCCGCGGCGATCGCTTCCTCGTTCGACGCGCGGACGGGGACGCAGACGCCGGGATAGTATTTGTTCAGCTCGGCGGCAAGCTCCTCGCACGCGCCGGAGCGGGAGCAGATGTAGATGCGCTTTGCGCCGGCGTCTGCCAGTTCAAAGCAGACGCTGCGACCGGTGCCGCCCGCGCCGAAGGAGAACATCACCTTGCCCTTCAGCTCGCCAACGGACTCCTTGAGTGAGCGCAGCGCGCCATAGCCGTCCGTATTATAGCCGATCAGCTTGCCCTCGGCGGTCTTGACGACGGTGTTGCTCGAACCCATCTTCTTGCACAGGGGGTCGAAATCATCCAGATAACGCATCACTTCAACCTTGTTAGGCTTGGTCACGGCGCAGCCCGCGAGAGAGGGCATATAGCGCACCGCGTTGATGGCTTCGCACAAGTGGTCGTTGCCGACCTCGGTGTAAAAGTACACCATATTGAAGTTCGCGGACTCATAGCCCGCGTTCTGCATCCGCGCCGCGAAGGACTGGCTCAGAGGCGTACCGATCAGGGTGATGAATCTGGTGTTGATGTCGATTCTCATGGGATTATCCTCCTTCATTGATTTGTGGTAAACAGATGCCGTATCACCAGATATGATACTAGAGTCTACCGAAATCAGACCGGTAATTCTAATGCTTTTTTCGCATGTGTTTATTCAGCATTTGCATCTTTTTATATTTGCTTCTATTCTCTGTGGGTTTCACACAATTATCTGAGCACCTTTTCGTTCAACCTCACGAAAAGTCATCAAAATCGCTAAGTTCAGGCGTTCATGCTTTTTTTCTATCGGTGCATAGCTGTGATCTATAGCAAACGGACGCCTACTCGATAGAGCAGGCGTCCGTTTGGTTGATGTAGGTTTATTTGACCCAGGTCTCTGCGCCGTTTTGCAGCGTAAACTCGTGAGGAATGCTTGCCTCAGCAAGTTCGAAATAATACCACGCCTCAGGATCCTGCAAATCGACAAACGGGATTAGCTCGTCACGGTTCTCCAGCACATAGTTCCGATCCGCCACGCGACCCAACATGCAGTTGATGATCTTCGCGGCAGTCGCGCGCGTCATATTGTCGTCCGGGTGGAACAGACCGTCCTGATAGCCTTCGATCCAGCCATAATCCGCAGCGGTTGCGATATAGCCCGCCGCCCAGTGGTCTTCGGGTACATCCGGGAACGTGACCTTGCCGCCGGTCGCGACGGCAAAACGTGTCGCGATCTTCGCGAACTCGGAGCGGGTAATCACGTTATCCGGGCGGAACGTACCATCCTGATAACCATCGATGATGTCCAGACTTGCCAAAACGCCGCATGCTTCGGCAAACCAATCCGTCTCCTCCACATCAGAGAAGGTCTTGCTGATCGCGACATCCTTATTCTTCAGCAAACGGTAGAACATCATCGCCGTCTCGGCGCGCGTAACGATGCCATTCGGGCGAATCCGTCTGATGCCGGCGGCATTCTGGTTGCCCAGAATGTACAGGATATGATCACCTGTTGAGAGCCAACCGGCAACGCCGGTCTCCACAGGGGTCGCGATCCGCTTGGAGAAGATCACAGAAACCCTGACCTCGCCCTCAGGCATCTCGAAGCTGAACGTACCATCCGGGTTCCTTGTGGCGGTGATCTGTTTGCCGTCCGCGTCTGTCGCAATCACTTTATCCGCCTGATAGCCCTTATCCGGGGCAACCGTAACCGTCACGGTCGCGCCGGGGAGCGCCTCTTCCTGATCGACAACTACCGCACCGTTTTCAACCGGCGCAAGCGTAACAGGGTAGGGCGTCTGCGGCGCGGTCGGGGCAGAGATGGACGGCGAGGAACCGCCAGAAGAAGGCGAAGGATTCTTCTCCCACTGGGCATACAGCGTAACGTCCTCGTCCTGAAGCGTGATAGACCCCTGATTTGCATAGGCTTGTCCAGAGCCATCCCGTTTCGTGTTCCAGCCGGCGAACGTATAGCCGCTGCGCTTGAACATCACGTCGTCGAGGTCATGTGCTTCACCGGCTTTCAGCGTCTGGATTGCCGTGGTCGCATGAGCATCGTCTGTGCCGACGCCGCCGTTGGCGTCAAAAATCACAGTGTAGGATTCATCATCCACATACCCGATAGTGAATTTGGAGAAGTACTGGGAATAGATGTAGATTTTGCTGTTCGCCGGATCATCTTCGTTGTAATCCACATAGTAGGTGCCCTCCTCATAAGGAGGCTCGTCCGGCTTTTCCGTAAGTCTGCGGAATACAACCAACTCCGGGAAATTGTCCCCTTCCTCATGTTCGCGCGTGATGACCGGGCAATACTTGCCGGTCATGTCATAGTCCACGACAATCTCCAAAACCTGTCCGGCATCCGTGACCATGTCTGTGACAACTTCGGTCTCATCGCCGTTCGTGATGGTTTTGGTCTCATTGATGATTACGTCGATGGTATCCGTCTTCGCATCGGGACCGAGAACATCCTCCGTCTTCTGCCGGCTCTTCTCCGGCGTCTGCACAGGCTCCACGGACATCACCACGTCAACGGTCGTCTCGCCTTCGGTCGATTCGCTTTGTTGGTCGGTGTAATCCTTCAGATTGCCGGAATCAACGTCCGTGACGCCGGTGGGAACGCCGTTGTCATTCAGCTTAACCGCTGTGGTGTTTGAGAGTTCATCCTCTCCCACTTCTTTCGCGATCACCGTGATGGTGTAATCCTGATAATGATTTCCTTTTACATTCAAGGTAACCTGGGGCAACACCTCATTGAAACTCATCTTGCCGTCATCAAACGTGGCGTCAACACTCGTGACAGACGTGGTGCCGGGCTTGATGTATCTGCTGATGTCAAAGTTCACCAGCTTGGTGCCTTTTCTCACCGGAACCGTCAGTACAACGTGGCTGACGGGCGCCTTGATGATATAAAACTGTTCAGGTGCCGGCGGTGTGAACGAATAATTTCCTGCCTTTTCCCCGGAAATACCGGTTGTAGCAACACCGAATTCTCCGACGTTGGTTGCATCTCCGAATAGAACGGACAGGTCGAAGGAAACATCGTCCCCATTTACCACATCCTCGGAAGTGACAGTCGGCATTTGCCGCTTACCATTGTATGGGAAATACCTATTTGTCGGCCAGGTCAGGTTGGCGATATTCTTCTTTGTTACCGTCAACTTGCCGGATACATAGGTGAGGTTGTAGTTGCCGCTGGTCAGCCCCTTCGGCGTGATGGCGTAATCCCCCACATCACCGTACTGCGCGTAGTTATAATCATACGCCAGCGTACCGGAGAGGTTGCTCGGACTCTCTCCGTTCACAAAGCCGCTGTAGTTCACGCCGTTGTTGGCAGGCGCATCGCCATAGACGATCGTTTTGTCTTTCGCCGTCACCGTCAGCGGTGCTTTTGCGATGGATACTTCGACATAGTTCGGCGTCGTGCTCTTGTAGTTCGTACCGCCGTCCACATAGTACCAGACCTTGAAGGGACCCGCGTGATCCATACTGTGACTTGCGTTGCCGGTACCCCAGCCATCCGTGGGCGGAACCGTCACAGAAGCGTCTGTCACCTTGTACTTCACAGTGCCGTGAGTGGCGGTCGCCGCGCTGTTGAGCAGATTTTGCAGATTCCCGGTATAAACCAGGTTCTCCATTCCCACCGGAAGGGATGTCAGAGCCGTGTCCGCTTTCTCGATGGTCGCCACAACCGGTCCCAGCGCGTCGGTGCTGCTGTAGTTGTCGCCTCCGTCGAGCTTATACCAGATGGAATAGTCGCCCGCATCGGTGCCCTTGAGGGTTGACAGATCGTCGGTCCAGCCGCCGGTGGGCGGGGTCGTCGCGCCGCCCAGCGCGTACTGTACCGATGTTCCTGCCGGGAGACCGCCGCCTCCTGTGGCGAGCGTCTGCGCCTGCCCATTGTAGGTCATCTCGTTTGCCGTGGGCGGCGTATAGGTTGTGATCGACGCTTTGGCGATGGTGAACTCGTCGGAGTATCTGGTATCCTTGTAGTCCCCCGTGCCTTCGATCCTGGCGCGGTAGGTTCCCACGTTCACAAGCTTGCCGTTGTCGAGATCAGAGGCGGGAACGTCCGTCCAGTCATTGCCGACCTTTTTCTGATACACCAGCGCGTAATCGCTGTTGCGCGTCAGCGTCTGCGGCGCAACGACGCCGCCGTCTTTGCGCTTCGTGTCGGTCACGATGACCGTCAGCGGCTGACCGGAGCCGGTGTAGGTAGCGGGAAGCCCGTTCACCGCGACGGTGAGGTCGTCATTGGTTCCGTCGGTCTTGGCATTGACCGACTTCGGCTCGATGGAGTACGGAACGTACATCTCGCCCTTGTATGAGTCATTGTCAAATGTAACCTTCACATAATAGTTGCCCGGATCGGTCGGGTTCTGCACGGGGATGTACTGATCGCCGGAGCGCGTATATGCGCCGCCAACAACATAACTGTTGGTGGGCAGCGGCGTCGTACCGTCCGTCACGCTGGTGACCGTCGGCTTCTGGGTGTCGCCGTTGAACTCGCAAGAGTTCGCGTCCAGATTCACCGTCAGCGGATAGGTGTTCGTGGAGGGATCCGCCACGGAGCCAATCTTCTTGTATACCTTGGATATCGACCAGACGGCGTATTGCTGGGGATCCGTTCCGGACTTCGTCTGAATGACCTCGACGCGAATCTGCTTGCCGAGAATGTCAGTGCCGATCAAATCGCCGTTCGAGGCTTTTTTCCCGAAGCCGATGACATAAGACTCGCCGCTGTAGACGGCAGACCCCGTTTCATTGTAGATCAGCGTCCAGCTGTTGCTTGCATCATCGCCATAGTACCATCTGAAGCTCGTTTCGTAGCCGGGATCATCCGCGAAATCAAGCTTCGTGTAGATCGTGCCGCCATAGACAAAATCGGACGCCGTCGCAGTGACAGTTCCCCCCTGCGTCTTGACAAAAGTGATTTTTGTCACTCTTGGCATGACCGACGACATCAGCTTCGGCGCATTTAACGTTTTGACTTCCTTGTCATCGTTTGCCGCCCATGCCATGCCAGGAAACGTTCCCAACAGCAAAACCAGTGAGAGCAGCAGACTCAACGCTTTTTTGCCCGTTTGCATCATGCAATTCCCTCCATCTTTCTCTTGCACCGGCGATCCCGTTATCATGAAGAAAGCAGAACCCGCGCAAGTATAGTTTCTCTTAAAATATAACTCCTTTTTTTTCCAATTGCAAGTCTTAATTTGTTCATAATAACAGCACCGCCGCTCCGATCAATCGGGCGGCGGTGTTGTTATTCACAAACGACCGGCTCAGTGCCAGGTCTCGTCAAAGATCAGGCAGCCGTTCTGCTCCACGGTCTTTTCATAGAGCGCGATGTGCTTGCTGCGATCGGGAACCTTGCCTTCGGCATAGCTCGCCAGCGTTTTCTGCTCGCCCGCGAACTTGTCCTTCACGGCAGCCAGCGCTTCCTCCGCAAATTCGGGGCGGATCACGACCACGCCGTCCGGGTCACCGACAATGATATCGCCGGGGAACACGACCTGTCCGCAGCAGGCGATGGGGACGTTGATTTCACCGGAACCGATCTTCCACGGCCCCTGCGGCGTGATGCCCTTGGCATAGACCGGGAAACCCAGCGCGTCCAGTGCGTCAGCGTCACGGATGCAGCCGTCCAGAACAAAGCCGGCAATGCCCTTGGAGTGCGCGTAGTTGAACATGATCTCACCGCACAGGGCGCGGCTCATGCAGCCGCCGCCGTTGAGTACGATCACGTCGCCCGGCTCCGCCATATCCATCGCGCGGTGCAGCAGCGCGTTATCGCCCTCGGAGCAATGGACCGTAATGGCGGTGCCAACCATCGAGGCGTTCTTGGTGTAGCAGCGCAGATCGCCATACATGTTGTACATACGGTTCATCATGTCCGCAATATTGCTGCTGGGAATGCCGCGAAACGCCTCGACCAGCGCACGGTCAGGTCGGTTGACCTTATTGTAAATTCTTTTGCCAAAAGTTGTTTCCATTGTTGCTTCCTCCTAAAAATTTTCTGTGTCCCGCCCGGATCGCAAAAAAAACGGGCAAAGGTCTCCTTGCGTCAAACCAAGTATAGTACATGCCGCCGAAAAAGGCAAACAGTATTTTGACTTTGCCGCGCGAGACTGGCTACGCCAGCACGCCGCCCCCGCGCTTTTTCAGGTATGCGTAGAACGCGAAGCATGCCGTGATCTGCGCCACCGTGGAGCACGGCACCGCGAGACCGATATAGAATAGACGCCCCGTCGCGACGCTCATGTACTGCGCCACGGGAATACGGATCAAAAACGCCGCCGCAATGCCCTGCACCATGACAAAGCCCGTGTGACCCAAACCGTTGTAAAAGCCGATGAAGCAGAACAAAAAACAGGTCAGCAGGCAGTCGATACCATAGGCGCGCAGATAATCCCAGCCGGAGAGCACCACCTCCCGGTCATTGGAGAACAACGCGCAAAGCAGATCACCGTGGAAATAAGCGGCGTAGAACATCACCACACCGAAGGCGGTCGAGAGCCCGATCGCGATCCTCAGTCCCCGCATTGCGCGGTCGTGGCGTCCCGCGCCGTGGTTCTGCGCGACATAGGCGCTCATCGCCTGCATGAACGCGGCGGGTACCAGCATGATAAAGGCGCAGACTTTTTCCGCCACACCCACGCCCGCCGACGCGATCAGCCCCAGCCTGTTCACGATGGCGAGGATGACGAGGAACGACAGCCCAACCAGCAGGTCCTGAACCGCGATGGGGATGCCGAAGCGCGCAATGCGGCGCACGATGACCGGTTCCAGCCGAATCTGCCGCCGCGTAAAGCGGAACGGAAGCGTCCTGCGCCGCAGCAGGAGAAACGACACGATAACACTCACCGTCTGCGAGGCAACGGTGGCGATGGCGGCGCCTGCCGCGCCCATCCCAAGCCCCGCGATGAGCGCGAGGTCTCCGGCGATGTTGCACGCGCTGGCAATTGCCACGGTCACAAGCGGCGTTTTGGAGTCGCCGATGCCTCGCATCACGCTGCCCAGCACGTTATACGCGATGATCATCACGGAGCCGGCGCCGCAAATGGCGATGTAGCGCCGCGTCTCCGCATACGCCTCCGCCGGCGCGTTCATCGCGCTTGCCAATGTCCCGGAGAGCAGAGGGGTCAGCACGGTCATTACCGCGCCGATGGCAAGGAACAGCACAATGCTTGTGCCGATGATGCCGCCGCCCGCCTCCTTGTCCCCCTCGCCGATCTTCTGTCCCAGCAAAATGGTCGTGCCCATGGCAAAGGAGCTGATGAGGTTTGTAACCGTCATCATGATCTGCGAACCCACTGCCACGCCGGAGACGTCCGCCGCCGCGGCGTACTTACCGACGATCAACAGGTCCACCGCGCCATAGAGCGCCTGCAGGAAGAGCGCCAGCAGGATCGGCATGGAGAATTTCAAAAGCGGTCCGACAATGGGTCCGCTGGTAAAGTCAGTTTCACGCTGCATGGTATTGCCTTTCTCAAATTGTTTCCAGTCAAATTGCTTCCAGATAGACCCGCATGGTGCCGCCGCAGGTGAGACCATCCTCTGCCGCGGCGTCGTCGGTCATATCCACCTCCACGATGTCGCTGCCGCCCGTGCCGAGCAGCGCGCGGGCGCGGCGCATGACCTCCGCTTCGCCGCAGCCGCCGCCGACGGTGCCGTACCCCCGCCCCAGCGCGTCTACCGCCATCGCCGCGCCGGACTTGACCGGCGTGGAGCCGCGGGTCTCCAGCACAAGGCAGAACGTTTTCTTCTCCGCGTCGAGCGCGAGAAACCGCAGCATTTCCAGATCGGTATTCGTCTGGCGGAGCGCCGTTTCATCCGGTTCCACCGGCAGGGCGCGCCGGTGCTCAATAAGCTGCGCGGCGATGGACACCGCGATCTCCTCCGGCGTCACCGCGCCGATCGTCAGCCCGATGGGCGCTTGGATGCGTTCGATGCGTCCCGCGTCGAACCCGTCCTCCCGCAACGCGCCCAGCAATCCAGCCACCCGTCGCTTTGAGCCGATCATGCCAAGGTAGGTCGGCTCCGTGCCGGCGAGCAGGGTACGGAGGCATTCGCCGTCCCAGCGATGACCGCGGGTCAGGACGCAGACGTAATCCGACGGGCGGATTTCCAGCGTCTCGATGGCGTGCTCAAAGCCGTCGCACACGACACGCTCCGCCTCCGGGAACCGCTCCCGGTTGGCGAACATCGGGCGGTCATCCACCACGGTCACAGCAAATTCCAGCGTCGCCGCCAAGTGGGCGAGCGCATGGGATACATGCCCGCCCCCCAGCAGAATCAGCCGCTCCCGCGGCACAAACCGCCGCCTGTATGCCGTACCATCCACCACGCGCGTCAGTACCGCCGCCTCTCCGCGCTCGATCCTGTTCAGGATTTTCTGAAACTCACTCATGTGACTGCCTCCTGCGCTTGCATTTTCTCCCTAGTTTAACCGCAGCGTCCGAGTCTGTCAATCTTTGCCTTTTCACTGCCGGTTTTTTGGTCGTTTTCCGTCTATTTTGCTGGCTGTTATTTTTCCGCGTACATGGTAAAATAGTAATATGATGAAACGATTTTGTACACTGCTGCTGGCATTCCTGCTGGCGCTCTCTTTTGTCTCATGCGCGGTGACGCCCCAGAGCGCACCGTCCGACGGATTGCCTCTGACGCTCCTGACCGACGCGCCGGAGGATGCCACCGCGCCGTCCATCGAAGCTGACGACGCCGACGCACAGGCGCCTCCGGAGCTTGGAGCGGAGGAGCGCGGTGTTTCCGAAGACGGCGTCTACGACTCCAAGGAGGACGTGGCGCTGTACCTGTACCTTTACGGGCATCTGCCGTGCAATTACATCACGAAGAAGGAGGCGGAGACGCTGGGCTGGACCGGCGGCTCATTGGAGCCTTACGCCCCCGGCAAGTGTATCGGCGGCGGACGCTTCGGCAACTATGAGGGACGGCTACCTGCCGCGGAGGGGCGCCGATACACAGAGTGCGACATTGACACGCTTGGTGCCAAAAGCCGCGGCGCAAAGCGCATTGTGTTTTCCAACGACGGTTTGATCTATTACACCGGCGACCACTACGAAACCTTTGAATTGCTATACGGGGAGGAATAGTCCATGAACGCTCTGATCGACGGCGCCGTGATTGCGTCTCGCGAGCAGCTGCATGACACGCTGGCGCAGCAGCTGGCGTTCCCGGCGCATTACGGACGAAATCTGGACGCGCTATATGATTGTCTGACCGATCTCACTGAGGACGTCGAGCTGCGGCTCGTTCATCGCGAAGAGCTGTTCGCCCACCTCGGCGTTTACGCCGACGTGCTCCAGGCGCTGCTGCGGGACGCCTGCGCGGAAAATCCGCATCTGCATTTTACCATGGAGGGCTGAGTCATGTTTTTTGTGTTTCCTGTTCTCTCGCTGCTTCCCACCGCGATCTATCTTGCGGCGGCGCTGCTGCCGGCAATCTTTCTGCTGCGTTATGTCTACCGCCACGACACCTTAGAACGCGAGCCTGTTTCTCTGTTGCTCTCACTGCTGGTAATGGGCTGCCTGTCGGCGCTTTCCTCCATGGTGTTAGAGGGAATCGGTGAGCGTGTGCTCGGTATTTTTATCGCGCAGAACAGCCGGATTTACGTCATCGCGTTTGCCTTTCTGGTTGTTGCCGCAGTGGAGGAGGGCACCAAGCTCTTCTTCCTCAAGCTGCGTTCGTGGAACCACCCCGCGTTCAACTACCGCTTTGACGGCGTAGTCTATGCGGTGTTTGTCTCCCTCGGCTTCGCCGCGCTGGAAAATGTGCAGTATGTTTCCGCCTACGGTCTGTCCGTCGCGCTGCCCCGCGCACTGCTGGCGATTCCCGGTCACATGTCTTTTGCCGTGTTCATGGGCGTGTACTACGGCCGCGCAAAACATCTTGAAAACCACGGTGACAGCGTCGGGGCGCAGCGCTCCCTTCGCGCAGGCTACCTGATCGCCGTTTTTCTTCACGGCTTCTACGATTCCTGCGCCATGATCGGCTCGGAGCTGGCGTCCATCGTTTTTTTGATCTTCGTCATTCTCATGTTTACCCGCGCGTTCCGCACCATCAAGCGGGAATCCGCCGCTGACCGCCCCATCACGCCAACTCTGTTTGACCTATGAAAAACGAGGTGACCCGCGCCCGCCTTTCCTTGATCGCGTCGATGTGTATTTTCGGTACCATCGGACTGGCGCGCCGCTTTCTGCCGGTGCCCTCCGGTTTTCTCGCCATGGCGCGGGGGATTCTCGGTGCGCTGTTCCTTCTGGCGCTGGTGCGCCTGCGCGGCGGTCGCCTTGACCGTGACGCCATCCGCCCTATGCTGCCGCGGCTGATGGTCTCAGGCGCCATGATCGGTTTCAACTGGATTCTTCTGTTTGAGGCGTATCGATACACCACTGTCGCCGTGGCGACACTGTGCTATTACATGGCGCCCGTGATGATCCTTATTGTTGTACCGTTCGTGCTTCACGAACGCCTGACGCTTCGCAAAACGCTTTGTGTCGCGGCGGCGCTCCTCGGTATGGTGCTGATCTCCGGTGCGGTCCGTGTCAGCTCCGCTGACACAGGCGAGTGGCGCGGCATTCTGTGCGGCATCGGCGCAGCGGCGCTCTATGCTTGCGTCGTGATCCTTAACAAATTCATTCGGTATGTCCCGGCATACGATAAGACCATCGTACAGATCGGCACTGCTGGCTCTGTGCTGATCCCGTATGTCCTGTTGGTTGACGATCTAAGCGCGCTCCGGCTTACTCCATCCGCCGTTCTGCTGCTTTTGCTGGTCGGGCTGGTTCACACAGGTTTTGCCTATGCGCTCTATTTCGGCTCTGTTGACGCACTGCCCGCCCAAACGCTCGCGCTGCTCAGCTATCTTGACCCGGTGATTGCAATTTTGCTCTCCGCGCTTGTGCTGCGCGAACCAATGACGCACGCGCAAGCCATCGGCGCGATGCTGGTTCTCTGTTCTGCCGTCGTCGCGGAGTTGCCCGAACGATCTCAAACATAGGAGGAAACACCATGCGCACCAAATACATATTTTTTGATATGGATGGGACGCTGCTGCCCATGGACGCAGCAACCTTTGCCAAAGTCTATTTTAAAGTCCTGACGAAAAAAATGCTGCCCCACGGCTACGAGCCGGAGGCGCTGATCAACGGGATCAACGCCGGCATCACAGCCATGCAGCACAACAATGGAAGCCGCAGAAATCAGGAAATTTTCTGGGAAGAATTCGCAAGTGTTGCCGGAGGGCGTGTGCTGAGGGATCGCCCGCTGTTTGACGAATTCTATGCCATTGATTTCCAGCGCATCGCTTCCAGCTGCGGATACGCACCGGAAGCAAAGCGCACAGTTGATTTGTGCAGGGACAACGGTTTTCATGTTGTCATCGCGACCGAGCCAATCTTCCCGCTCTGCGCAATGGAGAGCCGTCTGCGCTGGGCTGGAATTGAGCCTGACGCGGTCGACTTCATCACCTCTTATGAAACAAGCGGGTACTGCAAACCCGATCTTGGCTTTTATCAGGAGCTGCTGGATCGCTTCCGCATCACGCCCGATGAGTGCGTGATGGTGGGCAATGATGTCGGCGAGGACATGCCCGCAGGCGAGCTGGGTATGAAAACCTTTCTACTGACCGATTGTCTCATCAACAAGGCAAATCAAGACATCAACCGGTGGGAGCACGGCGGCTTCAGCAAACTGCAAGCGTGGATTCGTGCGCTGGATTAACCAGAGAACTGAGCCGCTGCCCGCTGTGAAAGCAAAAAAATGTCATAGCAAAACGACACAAGGGATTTCTTTAAATCACATATTAGATTGAAAAGCGCTGCATTTGACGTGCAGCGCTTTTTCGAGTTGACGCTAAATGGATAGCAAAAGAGAGCATCATCTGATGCTCTCTTTTGTCAGTCTGTCAAAAAATTTCAAATAGCATTCAGAAAGGCTCGCTTAGGCGGGTCTTTTCTGGTATAATGAGAATGGTGTATATTTCTGGCTGAGAGCGCCATGTGCACGGACTTTTAGCCCCACCTTCACGGAATAATAGCCCCGCCCGAGGAGCCTTATTGGTATGGCGCCAAGCCCGCTGACAACACAATCACCAAGGCTAGGCTGGCGCGGCGACCCATCACGGACAAATACAAGGTGGATGGTTTCGCGCATATCCAGCATATCCATAATATGCCGACCACATCCGTTCCTGATGGGCTGAAGGACATCATCCCGACCTGGGGGTACCTCAATCCTGTATTGATCGTAGCACCCACAGGTCAGGGGAAGTCGACATTTGTATTGGGGCATTTATACGACTACGTTACAGAACACGGCGGGCGGATACTCATTGTCTCCAACCGCGTTGCACTGAACACGCAGTACAAGAGACAGTTTCTTAAGGTATTGCCCTTCTGGATGAAAATGACAGGACGATCTATGCCGATAGCGCTTATGCCGGCAAACCGATCGCCGAACAACTTCCCGCCGGGACAGTCAATCAGATCTGCGAGAAGGGTACACGGAATCATCCGCTGACTGAGGAGCAGAAGCGGTCAAACCGTGAGAAATCGAAAATTCGGTGCCGAATCGAACACATCTTCGGGTATATAACCGGAGCAATGCACGGTATCAGCATCAGAAGCATCGGCATTCGCCGTGCGGAATTCAACATCGGGCTGATGAATCTGGTTTACAACATCTGCCGCTATTCCTGCCTGATGAGGGCGCGGCCCGCAGAGGTCTCCCGGGGATAATTGTGCCATTTTATAGGAAAACGACGAGTTTTCCACGAATTATGATGGCTATTTCACTTGTACTGGCAATATTTCCTCAAAAAAAGAAAGAACAGCGGCTTTCGCTTAGAAAAACCGCTGTTCTTTGACAGACTGGCAAAAGAGAGCATCATCTGATGCTCTCTTTTGTGTTGGCGCTACCTATCTTCCCGGTCCGTCTCCAGACAAGTATTTTCGGCAGAAGCGAGCTTAACTTCCGTGTTCGGAATGGGAACGGGTGGACCCTCGCCCTAATCAGCACCAACTGCTTTATTGCAACTGACCTGCGTCAGAAACAAACGATTCAATTGTCTATATCTCAACGCCATTGGCGTGGTGATCCTGGTGACCCGTACCGGATTCGAACCGATGTTAAAGGCGTGAGAGGCCTCTGTCTTAACCACTTGACCAACGGGCCATTCGGTACCGTCTGCACGGTGCCTTTCTATCAGAACATCGGTCTCCCGATGAGTTCTGTCTGGTACACCTTCAGGGACTCGAACCCTGGACACCCTGATTAAGAGTCAGGTGCTCTACCAACTGAGCTAAAGGTGCATAT
>JAFXPO010000021.1 GCA_017527825.1 Oscillospiraceae bacterium | reverse complement strand
TGACGAGAAAAGGTATCGTCCGCACATAGGAATCACCACCTGCATGTTTTACAATTTGTTGCGTTTCCTATGTAGTATAACACGATTAAGCCTATTTGAAAAGTGTGGGAAGCAGCGCAAGATTGAGCGTTCACAGCTCGATGCCGATCTCATAAATGTCGGAAAAGGGAACCAAGACGCCCGATACCCGGAGCGCCTGTGAAACCGCGTCAAAGGCAGTCACATCGCCGTCAAGACGCACGGTATTGCCGCGAATCCCGTCGGCATGGATGGCTTCCTGCCGCTTATCCCGTCTGAAAAAGGTGACGGATACGCGGACGGGCGTGTTCTCCGGCACACCTCGTTTCCGATCCCGTTTCCACGCGAGAAACCGCTCTTGGATTTGAAGCAGAGTCTCGTTGATACCCTCGCGCTCGCCTTCGGAGAGCAGTTTCGGTCGCACCGTAACGGCCTGATGCTCCTCGACGGTTTCCTGAAACCCGGCCAATGCATCAAATGGGGCAAACTGTTTCGCTCGGAGCTGACGCCGCATTTTGGGGTGGCGGATATCGAAGCCGTCGTTTTTGTGGACGGGGCGTTCCCGACCGATGATGTCGCTGTAGTTGGGGTTCATCCTGCTCGGTGGCCTCCGATTTGCTCGTTGATAAGGGAAAAAAGGAAAACTTTTATGCGCCGCACAGCAGGAATCAATTTTTGGGGCACAATTTTTTGGCGGCATACCGCTTCTACTCCCTCAGACGGCCGATGGGAATAACATCGCATATACACGAGGCGGACGCAATACATTTCTGACGATTGGCCGTTAAGGCAACACCACACTGTTGTAAAGCTTCATCTACCACGCGCATACTTGATGTAGCGCAAATCTATGCCCTCAAATCTGCCGCGCTGGCGCATCGCCTTATGTACTCATCCCTGCCCGTAGTACGCGTTTGCGCCGTGCTTGCGGAGGTAGTGCTTGTCGAGCAGCGTCTGCTGCATGTCGCGGTGCGCGGGGTTGAGCGTCAGCGCGTGGTAGTCCATGAACGCGACCTCCTCCATCACCACCGCGTTGTGGACGGCGTTCATCGGGTCGGTGCCCCAGACAAAAGGACCGTGGGAGTAGACCAGCACGCCCGGAACAGCGTCGGGGTCTTTGCCCGCGAAGGTCTCGACAATCACATTGCCCGTCTCTTTCTCATACTCGCCCCGGATCTCCGCGTCGGTCATGGGGCGTGTGCAGGGAATGCCGCCGTAAAAGTAGTCGCCCTGCGTGGTACCCATGGCGGGAATTGCCATGCCCGCCTGCGCGAATGTCGTCGCCCAGCGGGAGTGCGTATGTACCACGCCGCCGATGTTGGGAAACGCCTTGTACAGCACGACGTGCGTCGCTGTGTCGCTCGACGGCTTCCACCTGCCCTCGACCACCTTGCCGTCCAGATCGACGACCACCATGTCGTCGGGCGTCATGCCGTCGTACTCCACGCCGGATGGCTTGATGACCACAAGCCCGCTCGCACGGTCGACGCCGCTGACGTTGCCCCATGTGAACGTCACAAGGTCATGCTTCGGCAGCAGCAGATTCGCTTCGCAAACAACTTTTTTCAGTTCCTCTAACATCACAGCACCTCCACCGCTGCCCGCTCCACAGACAGCGCGTTTTTGTAGCGTTCCAGAAAAGCGTTGAAACCGTCCACATCCGCTGGATCGGCGGTCAGCGTGGATGTCTTGGCATTGGCGAACACCTTCTCGTCCAGATAATCCGCGAGGCTCTCGTCCTCGCCTTTCCACAGCATATATGCCGCCAGCAGCGCCATGCCGTAGGGGCCGCCCTCGCCCGCCGTCTCCATGACGGTCACCGGCGCGTTCACGGCGGCGGACAGCATCCGCTGCCCGACCTCCGGCGTTTTGAAGAAACCGCCGTGGCCGCAGAGCTTGTCGATGGGCACCCGCTCCGCCTGCGTCAGAATGTCCATGCCGATCTTGAGTGTGGCAAGGGCGGAGAGCAGATGTGTGCGCATGAAGTTGGGGAGCGTCAGCTTCGCGTCGGGGGTGCGGACAAACAGCGGGCGGCCGCCGTCCAGACCGGTCACGCCCTCGCCGGAGAAATAGTTGCAGGAAAGCAGGCCGCCACAGTCTGCGTCGCCGCGCAGCGCGCTCTGAAACAGCCGGGTGAACAGCTCTCCCTTATCCATCGGGAAGCCCATGGTTTCCGCAAACTCGGCAAACAGATTGACCCAGGCGTTGATGTCGCTGGTACAGTTGTTGCAGTGTACCATTGCCACCGGCGCGCCGTCCGGGGTCGTCACCATGTCGATCTCCCGGTGGACGCCCAGCGGCCGATCCACCACCACCATCGCAAAGTCGCTGGTCCCCGCGGACACATTGCCCGTGCGGACGCGCACGGCGTTGGTCGCTGCCATGCCCGTGCCCGCGTCGCCCTCGCAGGGCGCGACGGGGATGCCCGCTTGCAGAGTACCGGAGGGGTCGAGGAATTTTGCGCCCGCCTCGGTCAGTACGCCCGCGGGCTCGCCCGCGCACAGAACCTTCGGCATGACGTCCCGCAGCGCCCACGCATACCCCTTGGAGGCGATGCGCGCGTTGAACTTCTGCACCATGGCTTCATCGTAATCGCACGCCGCGCTGTCGATGGGGAACATACCCGACGCCTCGCCGACGCCGACCGCGCGTTTTCCGGTCAGCCGCCAATGGATGTAGCCCGCCAGTGTGGTGAGGTATGCCAGATCCTTCACATGCGCCTCGCCGTTCAGGATCGCCTGATACAGATGCGCGATGCTCCAACGCTGGGGAATGTTGAAGCCAAACAGGGCGGTCAACTGCTCCGCCGCCTCGCCCGTGATGGTATTGCGCCAGGTGCGGAACGGCGCAAGCTGATTTCCGTCCTTGCCAAAGGGCAGGTAGCCGTGCATCATGCCGCTGACGCCGATGGCGCCCACGGTCGTCAGCTCCATGCCGAGCCTTTCCTTGACGTCGGCCTTCAGCTTGGCGTAGCAGTCCTGCAAGCCGCTGTGAATGTCGTCCATCGCATACGTCCAGACGCCATCCACGAGGCGGTTTTCCCACTCGTGGTCGCCGCTGGCGATGGGAATGTGGTCTTCGTCGATCAGCACCGCCTTGATGCGCGTGCTGCCCAGCTCGATGCCGAGCGCGGTCTTGGTCAGATCCATCGTGTCACCTCATTTCATAAAACGGTATATCGTCGTATGCCGGTAGGTCTCGCCCGGACGCAGCACCGTGCTGGGAAACTGCGGATAATTGGGCGAGCAGGGATAGTGCTGCGTCTCCAGGCAAAACCCCGCGTAGCGCGGATAGCGGACGCCGCCCTTGCCGTGCGGCGCGCTGTCGTCGTCCACATAGTTGCCGGTGTAGAGCTGCACGGCGGGCTGCGTGGTGTACGCTTTGAGCCGAATGCCGCTAACGTCGCCCTCCGCCTCCGCGAATTGCCGCATCAGAATGCCGTCGGTGTCCAGAATAAAGTTGTGGTCGTATCCGCGGCAGAGGGCGACCTGCCCGTAATCGGAGGCAATGCCCTCGCCGATGACTTTCCCGCCGCGGAAGTCCATGGGCGTGCCGTCTACCGGCAGAATGTTTCCCGTGGGCAGCGTTTCCGTGTCCCCCTCGGTGAAGCGGCTCGCCGCCAGCGTCAGCCTGTGGTTCAGTATGTCGCCCGTGCCGTTGAGATTAAAATAGGTGTGGTTGGTAAAGTTGACCACCGTGTCCGCGTCGGTCTCGGCGCGGTAGTCGATGACCAGCGCGTTGTCCTCCCGCAGGGTGTAGCGCACCTCAAAGCGCAGCGTGCCGGGATAGCCTTCCTCGCCGTCCGGGCTGACGCGCCGGAACACAAGCGTGTCGTTCTCGACGCTCCCGTCAAATACCTGATGGCAATAAGCGCCGTGAAGATGGTTGTTTCCCTGATTCTTCTCCAGCGTGTAACGCCTTCCGTTCAGCTCAAACGCCGCGCCCTTGATCCGGTTGGCATAGCGCCCGACGAACGCGCCGAAAAAACAGCTGCCCGCCTCATAGCCCGCCAGATCGTCGTATCCCAGCGCAACGTCAATGGGATCGCCGTTTCGGTCCGGCACCGTGATGCTCTGCACCGCGCAGGCGTAGCTGATGATACGAACGCTCATGCCGGCGCTGTTTTGGAGCGTCCAGCGCGTGACGGGCTCGCCGGCTTTTGTTGCGCCGAACGGCTCCGCAGTAATCATTGCCATAAGCGCCTCACTTCAGCTTCCAGATGAGATCCTTCACCAGCAGATCGCTTTCCAGCTGCTCCGGCGTGGTGTCCTTGGAGATGTGGACGAACTCAATGTCCATCATCCGCGCCCAGTCGCGCATCATCTCCGCCGTCACGTCGTAAGAGAGCACCGTATGGTGCGCGCCTCCGGCCATGATCCAGCACTCCACGCCGGTGGTAAGGTCGGGCATCGCCCGCCACATCACGCGGGCAACCGGAAGATTGGGCATGGGCAGAATAGGCTTCACGGCCTCGATGTCCTGTACGATCAGGCGCAGCCGTCCGCCCATGTCAATGAGCGACACCACGATGGCGGGGCCCGATTTGCCCTCGAACACCAGACGCGCCGGGTCCTTTTCGTTCATGCCGATGCCGAGGTGATGGGTCTCGATGCGGGGCTTATCCGCCGCAAGGCTCGGGCAGACCTCCAGCATGTGTGCGCCGAGAGAGTATTCCTGACCATCTACGAGATGATAGGTATAGTCCTCCATGAAGCCGGACGCGCCGTTGCCGCCTTCGCCCATCGCCTTGAGAATGGAGGTCATGGCGGATACCTTCCAGTCGCCCTCGCCGCCGTAGCCGTAGCCCTGCGCCATCAGGTGCTGCGACGCGAGACCGGGCAGCTGCTCCATGCCGTAGAGATCCTGAAACGTGTTGGAAAACGCCTTGCAGCCCTCTCGATCCATCATTTTTTTCATGGCGATCTCTTCCCGCGCCTGATAGCGGATGGCGCAGGTGTTGTCGGTGGCGATGTCGTACTTGCTCTCGTACTCGGCGTACAGCGCGTCGATCTCCGCGTCGGTGACGGCGTTCATCTCTTTCACAAGATCGCCCACCGCCCATGTGTTCACCTGCCAGCCGAGCTTGATCTGCGCCTCGACCTTGTCGCCTTCGGTGACGGCGACTTCGCGCATATTGTCGCCGAAGCGCATGACCTTCAGTTCCTTGGAGAACGCGACGCCCACCGCCGTTTTCATCCAATCGCCGAGACGCTTATGCACCTTCTGATCCTGCCAGTGCCCCGCGATGATCTTGCGGGGCATACGGAGCCGCGCACCGATGAAGCCGTGCTCACGGTCGCCGTGCGCCGCCTGATTGAGGTTCATGAAATCCATGTCGATCTCATCGTTGGGGATTTCGACATTGTACTGCGTGGCGAGGTGGCACCACGGCTTTTGCAGGCTGGCAAGGCCGTTGATCCACATCTTGCTGGGGCTGAACGTGTGGCACCACGTCACGATACCCGCGCACTCGCTGTCGTAGTTTGCCTCGCGGATCGTATCGGCGATCTCGCGGTTGGTCTTGGCGGTCACCTTGTAGACCAGCGGGAAAGGCAGAACCCTGCTCAACTCCGCCGCCATCTCGCGGGCACGCTCGTCCACGGTGTCCAACACATCCTGTCCATAGAGGGATTGGCTGCCGACGATAAACCAGAATTTGTATGCTTTCATGAGATACCTCCTATTATAATAATGGGGAAGCCTTGATCCCCATAGTTAACGATCCTGATAGAAGTCTGTCTTTTGCAGATCGTCCAGATACTCGTCCGGCAGATATCGACGGAAGATCTGTACGAATACGGACGAGGTGAGATAACCGTAGAGTCCTGCCCCGCAGCAGATCATCAATCCGAGGAACGGACGGAAATATAGACTGAGGATCATAAATGTTCCTGCCACCAGCAACAGTACCAGAGAGTAGCCGAAGCTTTGCAGGGACATCAGCAGCGCATTTTTGAAGTTGTCGAACACCCGGTTTTCAAACTTTGCCTGAACAGGAAAAATGTACAGAAGCACCAGAATGTATGGAATCAGAAAGACAGAGCAACTGACCAGCATAAAGCGCCCGAGGGCTCCGCCCGCGGCCAGACCGATCCGCAGGTCGGTAAACAGCAGGAATCCGGCCGCAAGCAGCAACAGCCACAAGATGGTGGCCTGCCGGAAATTGGCGCGGAAAGCAGACAAATAGTTGCTCCACGCATGTCCCTCACCGGTGCGGATGCGCTTCATACAGCTGTAATACAGCGCCGTGTTCGCCGCGCCCATGGTGACAAGCGGCAGGCTGCACAGTACCCAGAGCAGGTGCAGCACAACGATATCCGCGACAAGATAGAGAAATCTGGAAATCGGTCCGTCATAAGAAAACAAATTCATGTCGTATCCCTCCGAAAGACCTTGACAGAACGAACTCTATAGTTTAGTATCTACTTAATCATTTTAAGTATATCTAAACTATAGGCGCATGTCAACTCTCTTTTGCTGAAAAGAGTCCGTACAATTGCGATCCGCCGCGGAGGAATTCAACTATGAAACGTACCAAGGAAATCCAGACCCCTTACAATCGTCCGTTTATCCCCCAACGGGCCGACCCCTATCTCTATCGCGCACCGGATGGATACTATTATTTCACCGCCTCGGTGCCGGAATATGACCGCGTCGTGCTGCGCCGCGCAAGGACGATCCGCGAGCTGCCCGACGCCGAGGAAAAGATTATCTGGGTCAAGCACGAGGACGGCCCCATGAGCCTTCATGTCTGGGCGCCGGAGCTGTACTGCATGGACGGCGCGTGGTACATCTATTTTGCTGCCAGCGAGGTGCGCAGCAAATGGAAGCTGCGCCCTTATGTGCTGCGCTGCGCCGGTTCCGATCCCATGCGCGACCCTTGGGAGGAGCAGGGCATGATGCAGCCGGCGGCAGGCGACAGGTTTTCCTTCCGCGATTTTTCGCTGGACGCCACCGTATTGGAGCATCGCGGCGAACGCTATTTCGTCTGGGCGGAAAAGGTTGGAAAGGGAAAGAAGATATCCAACCTCTATATTGCCCGTATGGAGAGTCCGACACGCCTTGCCACCGCACAGGTGCTGCTGACCTCGCCGGACTACGATTGGGAGCGCGTCGGCTTCTGGGTCAACGAGGGGCCGGCATTTCTCAAGCACGGCGGGCGAATCTACATGACCTATTCCGCCAGCGAGACCGGCGAACGCTACTGCATGGGCATGCTGAGCATCGACGAGGACGCCGATCTGCTGGACCCCCGCGCGTGGAAAAAAGAGCGGTATCCCGTCCTGCGCAGCGACGCGGAGAAGGGCGTGTTTGGTCCCGGACACAATTCCTTCGTGAAGGCGGAGGACGGTGTGACCGATCTCTGCGTGTTCCACGCAAGGCCTTATGCGAAGATCAAAGGAAATCCGCTGTATGATCCCAACCGGCATGCCATGCTGATGACCATGAGCTATGACGGGGAGGACAGGCCGGTTTTTCAGTATACAGCGTGGACATATGGTTTTAACGTTTAGATAACTCTAAAATAATTGATTTGTTGTTGTGCCGAATTGCTAAAAGTTTCATTTTTAATTCTGCTAATTTGATGAAATTGCATCCTGCATTTAGATTTTACTAAAGAATTATTGAAAACGCTAAATCATATTGCTATAATGATGGCAACACGACGGGATGCCTACCGTCAAAAATTAAAGGAGGAGAATGTCTCTATGAAGCACAAGAAAGCATTGGCGCTTCTGCTCGCGCTGGTTATGGCTCTCGGCCTGTTCACCGCCTGCGGCAGCAGCAGCTCGGACGGCGCGACCGCCGACGGCAAGAAGAATCTGAAGGTATTCCTGTTCCTCAACGATCATGAAGCCCCGATCTACAAGGGCATGATCCAGAAGTTCCAGGAAGCGCACGCCGACACCATCGGCAACATCGACGTTCAGGTCACCACAAGAGACGAGTACGACACAACGCTCACCGGCATGATGACCGCGGGCGACCTGCCCGACGTGTTCTACGTTGGCCCCTCGGCGCTGAGTCAGTACGTCGAAAACGGCTATATTGAGGATCTGACTCCTTATCTCGCGAAGATGGGCGTCTCCACCGACGGCTTGATGCAGGAGATCCTCAACAGCTATCGCTACGACGGCGAGAGCGCCGGCTCCGGCGATGTTTACGCGCTGCCGAAGGACGCGTCCGTGTTCGCCTACGCCTATAATAAGGATCTCTTCGATAAGGAAGGCATTCCTTACCCCGATCCGCAGGATCCCTATACCTATGATGAGTTCGTCGAGGTCTGCAAGAAGTTCACCAAGGACACCGATAACGACGGCGCGATCGACCAGTGGGGCGCGGGCTTTGCCAACGCGTTCATGCTCTATCAGTTCATTTGGTCCAACGGCGCCAGCTTTACCTCGGACGACTACAAGACCATCACCATTGACACCCCCGAATTCAAGGAAGCCCTGCAGAAGTACGTTGACCTGACGCTGGTTCACCAGATCACTCCGACGGTCGAGCAGGACGCCTCCCTCGGCGTGTATCAGCGCTGGCTCGCCGGTCAGGAAGCCTTCTATGCCTGCGGCACCTGGGACGTCGCGGCGTTCATGGATCCCGAGACCTTCCCGTTCAACTGGGACCTCTGCCTGTATCCGACGCTCTCCACCGGCAAGTCCTATACATGGCTCGGCACGGTCGGCTACTGCATGTCCGCCAAGAGTCCCAACAAGGACGAGGCCGCGGAGCTCATCTACTATCTCTCCACCGATCCCGACGGCCAGCGTGAGGTCTCCGGCATCACCACGGGCAACTCCATCCAGATCCCGAACATCATCGACCTTGCTGAGGGCGAGTTCAAAGACGCTGTCGCCGCCGGTACGCTCAAGTATCCCTCCAACGTGGACGTGATCTTCGACTACATGAACGGCACTGATTACTGCGCCGGCCGCTTTGAGGAGCTCAACTACACGCCCAACAGCGAGTGGCACACCATCTTCTTTGACGGTCTTGACCGCGTAAAGAACGGCTCCATTTCCGTGGATGACTATATCGCGGAGGTCCAGCCTCAGATGCAGGAATCTCTGAACGAGGCGTGGGACAGCATTTCGTAAGAAACGCCCGAAAACGGCCCGCTGATCCCAATCAACCGCACAAAATGGAGGTAAACGCAACATGAGTAACAACGGAAAGCGGCGGCGTATGAGCGCCGCGGCGCTGGAAGAGCACCGTTGGGGTCTTGCTTTCGTACTGCCCCCCTTCGTCGGCTTTCTGGCGTTCATGGCCTTCCCGATCGTCTTTGCGTTCATCGCGTCGCTGACCAAGTGGAACGGCATCAACAATATGCTGGACAACTTTATCGGTCTCGCCAACTACGGCAAGCTGCTGACGGACGCCAAGTTCTGGAAGGTTCTGGGCAACACGGTCATTTACATGATCGGCATTCCCATCGGCATGATCCTCGGCCTGATCATCGCCGTGGGCATGAACCGCAAAATCCGCGGCATCAAGGTTTTGCGCACGCTGTACTACATTCCGGTTATTTCTTCCCTCGTCGCCGTGGCAATCCTGTGGATGTGGGTGTTCAACTACGACTACGGCCTGCTCAACAGCATCATCAAGGCGCTCACCGGGCTGCACGGCCCGAACTGGCTGGGCGATGAGTTCTGGGTCAAGGTTTCCATGATCATCTTCATGGTCTGGAAGGGTCTCGGCACTTCCATTATCCTTTACCTGTCCGGCTTGCAGGGCATCCCCCGCGACTACTATGAGGCGGCGAAGATCGACGGCGCGACAGGCTGGAACCTGTTCCGGTTCATCACCATTCCTCTGGTATCTCCGGTGACGTTCTATATGCTCATCACCGGACTGATCGGCGGCTTCCAGGTCTTTGTCGAGGTGTTGGTCATGGTGCCGTCCGGCGGATTGAACAACAGCGCGATGACCGTCGTGTTCTATCTGTATCAGAAGGCGTTTGAGAGCCGCCAGATGGGATACGCGTCCGCCATGGCGTTCCTGCTCGCCATTATCATCTTCATCATCACAGCCATCAACTTCAAGGGCCAGGATAGATGGGTCAAGACCATTGATTAAGGGGGCGGTAGCATGAAAGGTAAAACACAGAACGATCGGGAGAGAATCATCAACATCATCGTTACCATTCTCCTGTGTCTGGGCGCCATTGTCATGGTGTTCCCGCTGGTCTACATGGTTCTCAGTTCGTTTATGACCAAGAACCAGATCCTGTCCGCCAACTTCTCCATCATTCCCAATCCGTGGAAGTTCGGCAAGTATGCCGAGGTGCTCAGCAAGCCGGAGTTCCTGCGCGGCGTCCGCAACACGCTGCTCGTCGCGCTGCCGGTGCTGGTGGTCGGCAGCTTCACCTCTTCGCTGGCGGCGTTCTCCTTTGCGAAGCTGCGCTTCCGCGGCAAGAACGGCATCTTCCTCGGCCTGCTTGCGACGATGATGATCCCCTTCGCGGTGGTCATGATCCCGCAGTACGTCATGTTTACGAAGATGGGTTGGACCAACGGCCTCCTGCCGCTGATCATCCCGGGGCTGTTCGGCAACGTGAGCATGATCTTCTTCCTGCGCCAGAACCTCAGCAGTATTCCGACGGCGCTGGTGGAGGCGGCGAAGATCGACGGCTGCGGCTACTTCAAGATCTACTATGCGGTGTTCCTGCCCTTGATGAAGGGTGCGCTCATGACGCAGGTCATTTTGTGGTTCATGGGCATCTGGAACGATTATCTGGCGCCGACCATCTTCATTCAGGATGAGAAGTGGTTCACGCTGCAGGTGGTCATCCGCTCCTTCAACGCCTACTACGCGGTCAACAGCGACTATCCGCTGATCATGGCCGCCTCCGTGCTGGCGATCCTGCCGACTCTGCTGCTGTTCTTCTTCTTCCAGAGGTACATCATCGAGTCCATGGCGATCACCGGCGTCAAGGGCTGACATCACAAAGAAACGGGGCCGTAACAAGCCAGCTTGTTGCGGCTCCTTTTCTCCAATACGCCAGAAAGGTATCTGCTATGCTCCGGCTCAACGATTATCACGCGCTTACAAATGCCTGCGCAGGGGTACACGACCCCTCCATGATGTGGGATCCTGTAACAAAGAGGTATTACTCCTACTGCACAGACGTGTATGGGCCGAGCATCGGCCTACCCGAGAAGATCGGCATTCCGGTGCGCAGCTCGCCCGACCTGCTGCACTTCACCTACGAGGGGACGGTGCTCTCGGATACGGCGGTAAGACAGGGGCGGAACAACGGAGCATACCCGCCGACGCAATCCTTCTGGGCGCCCTATGTGGAATATGCCGCGGGAGAGTATCGGCTGTATTATTCCGCGACACGAGCCTTTGGCAGTTCGGAATCCCGCATCTGGCTGGCGACTGCCCGCGATCCGCTCGGCCCGTTTGAAAACCGCGGGGTCGTGGCGGATACCTGGGGGACGGACGACACGCTCCCCAACGCCATTGATCCGCATATTGTCCGGGACGGAGCGCGCTGTTATCTTGTTTACGGTTCGTTCTTCGGCGGCATTTACCTCAAAGAACTGAATGCGGAAACCGGGCTTCCCATCGACGGAGACCCGCGCAGCCTCGGTCGCTGCATTGCCCGAAAGGGCACGTGGGGAGGGCCGGACGGGCCGGAGGGCGCGGCGGTGGACTATGTGCCGGAAACAGGTTACTTCTATCTCTTTCTGTCGTATGGCTGGCTGGGCGACACCTACGATGTCCGCGTGGGCAGGAGCCGATCCGCCGCCGGGCCGTTTCTGGATCGGCGGGGAAGAGACCTTGTGGAGCAGTCTCCGGGCGAAAAGCTGGCGGGAAGCTACCGCTTTGAAGCCTTGGCGCCCGCCGTTGGCGAAGATGAAGCACAGTGGCGCTGGGATGGCTTGCGCGCGCCCGGACACGGCGTGCCGTTTTTTGATCCCGTGCGCGGACACTGGTTCTTTGTGCATCATGTGCGGGACGGCGCGGCGGTCAATCGCTTTCGCGACAGCTTCGAGGGGCGTGTCAGCTATCGAAGACACTATGGCATGATCCGTCCGATGTTCTTTACGAACGGGTGGCCGGCGTTCGGCCCGGAACCGTTTGCGGGCGAGGATCTGTCGCCGGTGCGCGTTGCGGAAGAGGCGGACTGGGAGATCGTTTTTTTCGATGAAACGGCAAATGAGCTCAAACGCTCGGTCGCTGTGCGTCTCTCACCGACCGACCCGCTGCTGCGAAATGGCGTTGTGTACCGCTGCGAGGATTTTGAGAACGGCGGATCAACCCTGGCGGTGACCGGTTTTGATGATTTTGGCGTTGCATATTGGGGAAAACTCATTTATAATAGCGGCATTATAGATTTATCTAAACTACCGAAAGGCTGATAAACCGCAATGCTGCACATCAAGAATCTGGACGACGGAATGGACGTGTTCAAGGCGCTTGGCAGCGAGCTTCGCGTTCGCATCATCAAGCTGCTTCTGGAACACAAGGAGATGAACATGAACGAGCTGGCGGCGGCGCTGGGCGTGACCAACGGTGCGCTGACCAGTCACATCAAGCAGCTCAGCGACGCCGGGCTTGTGACCGTACTGACGGAGCGCAGCGGTCATGGGAACCAGAAGCTCTGCCGCGTCGGGGTGGATAAGCTGCTGGTCGACATTCAGACGGACGAGTCGGAAAACGCGCAGAACGTCTGCGAAACAGAGATCCCCATCGGGCATTATTCCGATTATTCCGTGTTCCCGACCTGCGGGCTTTCCACCACGGAAAAGCTGGTCGGCGTCGTGGACGATCCGCGCTATTTTGCCTATCCCGACCGCACGCAGGCGGGGATCCTCTGGTTTACGCGGGGATACGTGGAATACATCATCCCCAACCTGCTGCCCAGCGGGACGAAGGTGGAGCAGATCACGCTTTCGGTGGAGATGAGTTCCGAAGCGCCCGGCGTCAACAACGACTGGCCGTCGGACATCTCGTTTCTTCTCAACGACGTCAAGCTCGGCACATGGACGAGCCCCGGCGACTTCGGCGATATCCGCGGCATCTTCACCCCCGGATGGTGGTTCCCCAACTGGAACCAGTACGGCCTTCTGAAAATGATCGTTGTCAACCGGAAGGGCACGTTTATCGACGGCCTGAAGATTTCAGACGTGGGAATCGACCGCTTCGCGCTGGACTACAAGAGCACCATCCGCTTTAAGTTCCAGGTGGCGGACGACGCGAAGAATGTCGGCGGGCTCACACTGTTCGGCAGCGGCTTCGGCAACTACGATCAGGGCATCAAGGCGCGCATCGCCTACAAAAGCATCTCCTGACACACTCCGCCGTCCCTTTCCGAAGGGACGATACGATGAAGAAAACAGCGATTTTCCCACTGCTGTTCTTCTGCCTTGCGCTTTCGGGCTGCGGCGGAGAGCATCTGACAGCGAAGACGCCTGTTGCATTTTCTTTTGAAGAGGTATCCGTCCATGACCCCGCCGTGATCGACGGTGAGGACGGATACTATTATATCTTCGGCTCCCATCTCGCCGCCGCGAAGAGCACGGATCTGATGAACTGGAGCTATGTCAACCAAGGCGTCAAAAACGAAAACAGCGTCATTCCCGACGTCCTCAAACAAATGAAGGACGCCTTTGAATGGTCGCACAGCAACACCTTCTGGGCGCCCGACCCCGTGCGCCTGCGCAGCGGCAAGTATGCTATGTACTATTGCAACTGCAAGGGCGACGAGCCGCTGTCCTGCCTCGGCCTTGCCACGGCGGACGCGGTCGCGGGCCCCTATACGAATCAGGGCATCCTGCTCAAAAGCGGTATGAGCGCCGACGTGCCGGACGAGGACGGCGACCTTTATCAGGCGACGCAGGATCCCAACGCAGTAGATCCCGTGGCATTTTACTCGCCGGACGGGCGGTTGTGGATGATCTACGGCTCCTATTCCGGCGGCATTTTTGTCAAGGAGATGGACCCGGACACAGGGCTTCCGCTCCAACCGGGCTACGGCAAAAAGCTGCTCGGCGGGAACCACCTCCGCATTGAGGCGCCCTATGTAATCTACAACCCGGACACCGGCTTCTATTATCTGTTCCTGTCCTTCGGCGGGCTGGATTCAGACGGCGGATACAATGTGCGCGTCTGCCGCAGCGAAACGCCCGACGGTCCCTACTACGACTCCATGGGCAACAAGATGACGTCCTGCAAGGGTCCTTCCGGCTCTGTGTTCAGCGACGTGACCGCGGAACGCTTCGGGACGAAGCTGATGGGAGGATACAAGTTTCTGTGCGAGGACGGCGAATCCGGCGAGGGCCGGCGCGGTTACCTCTCTCCCGGACACAATTCCTGCCTCTATGAGGAAGAGACAGGGAAATACTTCATCCTCTATCACACCCGCTTTGAAAACAGCGGAGAAGAGCATCAGGTGCGTGTCCACCAGATGTTCTTCAACGAGGACGGCTGGCCCGTGATCGCGCCGTACCGCTATACCGGTGAGACGCTTGCCGCCTGCGGAGACGAGGAGATCGTCGGACGATGGAAGTGGCTCGACCATGGGCGCGACATCAGCGCGGAAATGCATGAGTCCTCCGTCGTGACGCTGGAAAAGAGCGGAAAGATCACCGGCGCAGTTAGCGGAACGTGGAGCCGAAGCGGCGAAAACGGCATCGTGCTGGAAGCGGACGGCCGCACCTATCGCGGCGTGCTGCTCCGGCAATGGGATGAAGACGGTCAAAAGTATGTGATGACCTTTACGGCGCTCTGCCCGGAAACCGGTGTTTCCGTGTGGGGCAGCGGCATAAACGCGCTGGAGTGAAAAGGAGGCGCAATGACAAACTATATCATTGACGCGGGAAAGCCTGTCGCGACGATCCATCGGGAAATCTACGGACATTTTGCTGAGCATCTCGGACGCGGCATCTATCAGGGCATCTATGTCGGCGAGGGATCTCCGATCCCCAATGAGAACGGAATGCGCCGCGACGTGGTGGAGGCGCTGCGCGCGATCCGCGTGCCGGTGCTGCGCTGGCCGGGCGGCTGCTTCGCGGACGAATATCACTGGATGGACGGCATAGGGCCAAAGGAGAGCCGTAAGCGCATGATCAACACGCACTGGGGCGGCGTCGTCGAGGACAACAGCTTCGGTACGCATGAATTCTTTGAGCTCTGCAGCCAGCTGGGATGCATGGCGTATGTCAACGGCAACGTCGGTAGCGGCACCGTGCAGGAAATGAGCGAATGGGTCGAATATATGACCTTTGACGGCGTTTCCCCGATGACCGCGCTGCGCGCGCGCAACGGACAGGAGAAGCCCTGGCGCGTGGACTATTTCGGCGTCGGCAACGAAAACTGGGGCTGCGGCGGCAATATGAACCCCGAGTTTTACGCCAATCTGTACCGTCGCTATCAGACCTATGTGCGCGACTATGACAAGGCGCACCCGATCCGCAGGATCTGCTGCGGCGCGAACGTTGACGACTATGAGTGGACGGAGCAGGTGCTCTCCACCTGTTACCGCCGCACGCAGAAAGCACAGCACGGCTTCATGGACGGGCTTTCCCTGCACTACTACGTCCACCCGGAGGGCTGGGAGATCAAGGGCAGCGCCACCGAGTTTGATACGGAGACCTTCTATAAAACACTGTGCAAGGCGCGTTACATGGAGGAGCTGATTGAAAAGCACGGCGCGATCCTCGACCGCTACGATCCGGACGGGCATGTGGGGCTGATCGTGGATGAATGGGGAACCTGGTACACGGTGGAGCCCGGCACAAATCCCGGCTTCCTGTATCAGCAAAACACCATGCGCGACGCACTCGTGGCCGCGCTGACCCTCGATATCTTCAACAAGCACGCCAAGCGCGTGCGTATGGCGAACCTCGCGCAGATGGTGAACGTGCTGCAAAGCGTTCTGCTGACCGAGGGCGAGAAGATGATCAAAACGCCCACCTACCATGTGTTCGATCTCTATCAGGCGCATCAGGACGCGCAGCTGGTGGAAAGCCATATGGAAGCCGACGCCATCGGAACCGGCGAATGGACGCTGCCCCGCCTTACGGAGTCCGCTTCCGTCGCCGCCGACGGCACGCTGCACATCACGCTGTCCAACCTCGATCCAGAACACGCCTGCCCAATCGAAACGGAGATCCGCGGCCGCGCGGTGCGCAAGGTCACGGGTCGGGTGCTGCATGGCGAGATGCACGCAAAGAATACCTTCGACGCGCCGGAGCAGGTCGCCGTCACACCCTTTACGGATGCAGCGGCGGAGGGAAACCGTCTGCGTTTCACCATGCCCGCATGCAGCGTGTTGAGCCTGCGCGTGGAATAACAAAGAAAGAGCACGACGCCGGGTCACAGATGATCCGGCGTCGTCGATTGAGGAGTGCCATGGGAATGAACGTGATTTGTAAACAATGCCTGCTTCGGGATATGGCGGAGAGCGACATCCTGCGCGACATTGACGAATGCCGCTCGCGTCTGGAGGCGGATGTGCGCGCAAGCGACGCGCTTTATGAGCGCCGTCTTGCCGTATGCAGGAGCTGTGAACGGCTCAACGCCGGCACCTGCCTGCTCTGCGGCTGTTATGTGGAGCTGCGCGCGGCGATGCGGAAGCTGGACTGTCCCGACAGTCCGAGTCGCTGGCGGGGAGGAGCAACATGAAGCAAATCAGGATGCTCGCAAGTGATGAGCTGCGTGTGACCGAGCCGTTTCTCCGCGAGAGCTTCCGTTTGGAGCGGGAATATCTGCTGAGCCTGCGCGTTGACCGGCTGCTGGCGGGCTTCCGGGAGGCAGCGGGGCTCGCGCCGCAGGCAAGGCGTTACGGCGGCTGGGAGTCGTTGGAGATTCGGGGACACACTATGGGGCATTGGCTCACCGCAATGTCCCATGCGTGGAGCATGACAAAGGAACCGCTGCTGCTGGAACGGATCAACGGGGCAATCGACGGTCTCGCGCTTTGTCAGCGCGACGACGGCTATCTGTTTGCCTCCGGCGAGGAGCTGTTTGAACGACTGGAACGCGGAGAAGAGGCTTGGGTGCCGTGGTACACCATGGACAAGCTGCTGTCCGGGTTGCTGTCTGCGGCGGAACTGACTCCCTGCGAACACGCGGAGGGCGTATTGCGCCGACTGGCGGACTGGATCGCCCGACGTGCGCTGGGCTGGACGGAGGAGACAAGAAAGACCGTGCTTGCGGTGGAATACGGCGGTATGAACGACTGCCTGTACCGCCTGTACGCACACACCGGAGAACATCGCTATGCTGAGGCGGCGCATTGCTTCGATGAGCTTCCGCTGCTTCTCGCATTGGCGGAGGGAAAGGATGTGCTGGACGACCTGCACGCCAACACAACGATTCCGAAGGTGCTGGGTTTCGCTCGCCGTTATGCGGTGACGGACGGCGCGGAGCCAAGGTATCTTCAGGCAGCGGAGCGATTCTGGAAGATGGTGGTGAAGCACCACAGCTACATCAACGGCGGCAACAGCGAGTGGGAGCGCTTCGGTCCCGCCGATCGGCTGGACGCGGAGCGGACTGAGTACAACTGCGAGACCTGCAACGTCTACAATATGCTCAAGCTGTCCCAGCTCCTGTTCTCCCTCACCGGGAAGAAACAGTATGCGGACTACGACGCATGGGCATACACGAACAGTATTTTGTCCTCGCAAAACCACGAGACCGGCATGAGCACCTATTTTCAGCCGATGGCTTCGGGCTTTTTCAAGGTGTACTCCACGCGGGAGGATAATTTCTGGTGCTGTACAGGAACGGGAATGGAGAACTTCACCAAGCCGTGGGCGGGCGTCGCGTTCGCGGATGAACACACGCTTTATCTGAACCGGCTTGTATCCTGCGTCATCGACGTTTGCGGACTTCACGCCGAGGTGCGAACCGACTGGCTGAACACAGACGAGCTGACGCTGCGCGCGGACAACTGGCCGAAACATCTCCGTGTTGCGCTGCGCGTTCCGAGCTGGTCGGATCGCGAGGGAGAATGGCTGTATCTGGATGGCTCTGCTTTGACGGACGGATGTGCGAGCATACGCTTTCCCCGCACGCTGCGGACACACACCCTGCCGGACGCGCCGAACCTGCGCGGGTATAGCTTCGGGCCGTTTGTCCTCAGCGCGAGCTACGATTCCGACGATCTGAAAACGGGAAAGACCGGCGTGGACGTGACCGTCCCCCTGCGCGGGGAAAACGTGCGGGACTGGGTGATTGCGCCCGAAGTCGTTCCGCTGAACAAGGGCTGCCGCTTTATTTTGCGAAGCGGCGATGGCTGGCAAACGGAGCTGGCGCCGCATTTCCTGAAGAATCAAGAGCGCTATGCCGTCTACTTCAGGGTCAGTAACGACCTGCCGGAGGCGGCGAACGCGGGAGGAACGAATGGATATAAAGACATGGAGCTATGACGACTTTCCGGCATTTGCGGAGGCGGTGGAAGGGGCGGCGTGGCTGAACACGACAGGCGGCGAGATCGGCGTTCTCCATACGGGGCAGCACGTGGAATATGTGCAGGAGAGCGGCACGGCGCTGCATTTGGAAATCCTCACGCCCTTTACGCGCGGCTGCCCGGACGCGGTGTATCCCTGCGTTGCATTCATACCGGGCTCAGCATGGATGAAGCAGAACGTTCCGCTGGTGCTGCCGCAGCTTGCCCGTCTGGCTGAGCGCGGCTATGTCGTTGCCGCGGTGGAATACCGGCACTCCGGCATTGCCGCTTATCCCGCGCAGATCATCGACGCGCGAAACGCGGTGCGCTATCTGCGCCTCCACGCGCGGGAGTTGCGCCTTGACCCCGAGCGGATGATCCTCGCGGGCGATTCCTCCGGCGGCCATACGGCAGTATTCGCGGCGCTGCGCCACAACGACGATACGGAGGAAAACCGCTTCCCCGGCGTGTCCGCCGAGGTCAGCGGCATTGTCGATTATTATGGCAGCGTCAGCGTACTGCATGACGATGACAACCCCAGTACGCTCAACCATAAGCTGCCGGACAGTCCGGAGGGAATGGTCATGGGCGGCGCAAACCTGCGCGAGCACCCGGATCTGCGCCGCGAGCTGTCCGCGCGGAGCCACATTACCGGGGAAACGGTTGTCGCGCCTGTGTTGATTCTTCACGGCACGAAGGATCGACTGGTCAACACGCGTCAGAGCGTCGAGCTGTATAAAACTCTTCGCGCTGCCGGTAAGAAAGCGGAATTGTATCTCCTGCGCGGAGCCGATCACGGCGGCGCGGAGTTCTGGACGTCGCCGGTGCTGGACATTGTGGACGGCTTTATGCTGAATTGTTTTAGTTAATATAAATAAAAAATAATTTAGATTTTAGTAAAAGTGCGGAATTTATTTGAAAACAGCAGATAATCCTTGCGTTGATCCCAATTTCTTCCTATAATTTTGTTGTGCATTTGGCACATTTCCATTCCAACTCCCATTGCCTACTCCACCTTTGTATGCCGTGGGAGAAAACAAAAAAGGAGGAAATCCCGTCCGGCCGACGGTGCGGCAGTGTGGAGACCTGTCGCAAGGCGGCGCATCCCGCGCGGATGGCCGCGAGGCTCCGTTTTGCGAATGCTGCGGGGCTACGGTCAAAAGAGTATGGCAGAGGTACAACTCAAGGACATCATGAAGATCTATCCCCACGCGCCCGGCGAAAGCAAGAAGAAAGCCAAGAAAGCCCTTGAAGAGGAAAAGAAGATCAACCTTCAGGTCACCGACGAAGGCGTGGTCGCGGTGCAGAAGTTCAACCTCGACATCAAGGACAAGGAGTTCATCGTACTCGTCGGCCCCTCCGGCTGCGGTAAGTCCACGACGCTGCGCATGGTCGCGGGTCTCGAGGAGATCTCCAGCGGCGAGCTGTACATCGACGGCAAGCTGATGAACGACGTCGCCCCGAAGGATCGCGATATTGCGATGGTCTTCCAGAGCTACGCCCTGTACCCGCACATGACGGTGCGCGAGAACATGGAGTTCCCGCTCAAGCTGCGCAAAATGCCCGCCGATGAGATCAAAAAGCGTGTCGACCACGCCGCGGAGACATTGGGCATCACCCAGTATCTGCCCCGCAAGCCCAAGGCGCTCTCCGGCGGTCAGCGCCAGCGTGTCGCCATCGGCCGCGCCATCGTGCGTGAGCCGAAGGTGCTGCTCATGGACGAGCCGCTTTCCAACTTGGACGCAAAGCTCCGCAACCAGATGCGCGCGGAGATTATCAAGCTGCGCCAGCAGATCAACACCACGTTCATCTACGTCACCCACGATCAGGTCGAGGCGATGACGCTGGGCGACCGCATCGTCATCATGCGCGACGGCTTTATCCAGCAGATCGGCACGCCGCAGGAGGTGTTCAACCATCCGAAGAACCTGTTTGTCGCGGGCTTCATCGGCACGCCGCAGATGAACTTCTTCAACAGCGCCAAGCTGATCGAAAACGCTGGCAAATATGCCGTGGAGATCCTCGGCAGCACGATCGAGCTGACGGCGGAGCAGAGCAGCGCGCTCGCCGCGAAGGGCGTCAAGAGCAAGAATATTGTCGCCGGCGTGCGCCCTGTCCACGTTACGCTGGACGACAACGGCATTTCCGGCAAGGTTGAGGTCAGTGAAATGATGGGCTCCGAGCTGCACCTGCACATGAGCGCGGGCGGGCAGGACGTGGTCGCGGTCGTTCCCACCACCGAGCTGGAGGGCAAGGCCGTGAGCAACGGCAGCACAGTCAAGTTCCACTTCCCCGCAAAGCTGATCCAACTGTTCGACAAGGAAACAGAGGAGAATTTGCTGTAATAGCAGAATATCGCAAAGCGGCTTCCGGTACGCGCCGGAAGCCGCTTTTTTATATGTGCTGGTTTTGTTCCCGGTACGCCGCCGGCGGAACGCCCACCACGCTGCGAAAGGTCTGCGAAAAGAAGCTGCGGGAGCCGAAGCTCAGCGCGTCGCAGATCTCCTGAATGTCCATGTTGGTGGACAGCAGCAGCGTCTTGGCACGCTCTACCTTAACGAATTTGATGTAGCTGTTAGTGCCGAGCCAAAATGGCGCAGAAAACGACGGGCTATTCTGTCGAATAGACGGTGTATTACGGCGCGTTAGCCGGGGAGCCTCCGGGGGAATTAGGTCAGGGAGCAGATAATCTCCCTCACGATGGTATGTAAGTTCATTCATTACGAACCGCGCGATGGTCACGCAGATCCTCTACAACCTTGACAGCGGCAAAGCGGACGGCGCGCTTCCGACGTTCACCGACGTTTCCGCGAACGACTGGTACGCGGACAGTGTGACGTGGGCGGTCAGCAACGGTGTTGCGCGCGGTTAAGGCAGCAGCTTCGGCGCAAACGACGCGGTGACGCGCGAGCAGCTCGCGGTCATGCTCTACAACTACGCGGGCATGAAGGGCTACGATGTTTCCACAAAAGGCAATATGAGCCGCTTCACAGACAGCGGCAGAACCTCCGCGTGGGCAACCGACGCGATGGCTTGGGCGGTTGGTGTCGGCATCCTCAACGGCTCGGAGAACGCTGACGGCAGCGTTTCGCTGAACCCGCAGGGCAACGCCTCCCGCGCGCAGGTCACGGCAATGACCGAGCGCTTCTGCGGAAAAGCAGCCAAGTAAAGAATAATGGAATCACCCCACCGCGTGATCGGTGGGGTGATTTGTTGTCATGATCAGTATTTTGTATAACGGGCAGCGCAGCTTCTACCACAGCCCGATCTGCGCATCCAGCAGCTGCTTGTCCAGCAGCGGGGGAGTCATGCTGAGAAAGTAACCTGTCGCGGCACTGTCGTACAGCCACGGCTCAATTTGCTCGCGCTCCAGCACCAGAGGCATCCGGTCGTGCACTTCTCGCATGGAGTCATTGGCGGCGGTGGTCAGAATGCAGAAGCATGGGATACCGCCGCGCACATCGAAAACTCCGGCCATGTAGAGCGCCGCGGAGTCAGGCATTGTAAAGGAAAACTTCCGCTTGTCGCCGTCCCATTCGTAGAAGCCAGTCGATGGGATCACGCAGCGCTGATGCTGCACGCTTTCGGCAAACATCGGCTTTTCCGCGGCAGTTTCCGCCCGTGCGTTGACGATCAGCGATTTCGGCGTGCGATAGCCCCAAACCAGCAGCTCCGGCGTTGGCCCTTCCTCAGAGGGGAGCAGCACCGGCATCTTGCATCCGGGGACGATTTCGCCTTGTCGTACGGCTTTTACGGCGCTGACACCAAACTTGTCTTGCACCTCTTGGATGATTTGGAGAATTTCTGCGCTTTGCTCTGACGAGAAAAGGTATCGTCCGCACATAGGAATCACCACCTGCATGTTTTACAATTTG